>NZ_PEJT01000005.1:0-381447 GCF_002750935.1 Stenotrophomonas sp. LMG 10879 | reverse complement strand
ACCGCCTCCCTGGTGAAATTAGCGCTATGGAACCACCCGATCCCATCCCGAACTCGGAAGTGAAACGTAGCTGCGCCGATGGTAGTGTGGCCTAAGCCATGCGAGAGTAGGTCATCGCCAGGGTTTATACCCAAAAAACCCCGCTGCTCACGCAGCGGGGTTTTTCTTTGTGCGCAGGAAATATTCGCTAGTGCCGGCCGCGGGCCGGCAGATGCGTGGATGCCGCCGCCGCGTACGGTGCTGCCAACCAAGGTTGGCAACTACCAACAGCGGGGCCGGATGTGCCCTCCACACACGCACAAAAAAGCGGCCCCCAGAGGGCGCCGCTTTGTGTACAGCTCGGCGGCGGGGGGACTTACTTCGCCGCAGCGGCAGGTGCCCTCGGCCTTCATCATCGTGTCGCGGGCAGCCTTGAACGGATCGCCTTCACACCCGTTGAGCCAACGAACCCTGCCGCGAACCGCGCCCAACAAAAAGGCGGCGCCCTGCGGGCGCCGTCTTCCATGGAGCATGGCGCAGGGTCGGCTCAGTCGATCAACGCCGTCTCGCGCTGCCGGAACACCGATACCGCCTGGTTCAGTGCGCCTGCCTGCGACTGCAGTTCACGTGCCGCTGCAGTGGCCTCTTCCACCAGGGCCGCGTTCTGCTGCATGGCCTGGTCCATCTGCACCACCGTCTGGTTGATCTGCTCGATTCCAGTGGACTGCTCCTGCGATGCCGCCGAGATCTCGCGCATCAGGTGGCTTACGTTCTCCACGCCGCCGACGATGCCCTGCATGCGCTGTCCGGCATCGGCCACCAACTGGGCGCCCTCGCCGACCTGACGACCTGCCTCGTCGATGAGGACCTTGATCTCCTGGGCGGCGGCGGCCGATCGCTGCGCCAGCACACGGACCTCGCTGGCGACGACCGCGAACCCGCGCCCCTGCTCGCCGGCACGTGCCGCTTCGACTGCTGCGTTGAGCGCCAGGATGTTGGTCTGGAAGGCAATGCCGTCGATCACGCCGGTAATGTCGCCGATCCGCTTCGACGCGCCTTCGATGGCCTGCATGGTGTCGACCACCCGCTGCATGGCGTGGTTGCCATCACTTGCCGCGCCCTGGGTGGAGGCGGCCAACTCACTGGCCTGTCGCGCGTGCGCTGCATTCTGGCGCACGGTGGCGGTCAGTTCTTCCATGGAAGCGGCGGTTTCCTGCAGATGCGCAGCCTGTCGTTCGCTGCGCTCGGACAGGGCACCGTTGCCGGCGGCGATCTCGCTGGCGGCCGTGCTGATGGTGGTGGCGCAGTGCTGGATGTGGCCGACCATGCGTGCCAACTGGCTCGCGGTGGCGTTGGCGTCGCGCTGGATGGCGGCGAATGCGCCGTGATACTCGCCCTGCATGCGGCGATCGAGATCGCCGTTGGCCATCGCCGAGAGCATCTGCCGCACTTCGTCGACCGTGCTGCCCAGAGTATCCAGCAACTGGTTGATGCCACCGGTCAGGCCGTCGAGGAAGCTGGCGCCCTCGCTCGCCTGCAGGCGCTGTTCGAGATCACCGTGTGCGGCGGCATCGACAATCCCGGCAACGGCATTCTCCAGCGTCAGCTCATGGGTGCGGTCATGCCATTCCACCGCGAAGCCCAGCCGCGCGCCCTGTGCATCGAACACCGGGGTGACCACCTGGGCGAAATGCACCGGCCCGATCCGTACCTTGCCGTGATGTGTCACCTGCAGCCCGTTGAGGATGCCGCGGATGCGGTCCGGGTTGGCATGGAAACGATGGATGCTGCTGCCGACCAGCCGCTCGGCGTCGAAATCGGGGAACGCCTGGCGCAGCGTGGCCTGCTGGTTGCGCAGCAGCGCCACCACCGAACGGTTGACGTAGCGGATGACGTGATCGTTGTCGGCAATCATCATCGCCGTGCGCGAGGCGTCCAGTGCCTGGCGGATCTGCGCGTTCTCGGCGTGCGCCTCGGCCTCGCGGCCGCGCTGCGCCTGCACGTGGCGCGCGGTATCGGCCAACGCGTGGGCCAGTGAGCCGGGTGCGTAGCTGCGTGCATCGCTGTGTGCACCGAGGTCGGCGCCCGTGGCGATGTCACGTGCCAATGCGGCCAGGCGGTGCGGTCCGTGACCCAGCGCTTCACTCTGCTGGCGCAGGCGTGCGGCGGTCTGGCCCAGCACCAGCGTCAGCGCCGCCAGGGCAGTGGCATTCAAAAGCGGTGGCAGCACGGCCGCTCCGTCCAGCAACGGCGCCAGCACTGCAGTGACGCCAATGGCGCCGGCCAGCCACAACGGCAGGCGGTCACGCTGGGTGAGCAGCACGCCCAGCAGCAGTGCAGTCGGCAACGCGGCATTCAATCCGCCGATATGGCAGAGCAGGCTCAACTGCAGGGACAGCACTACCGCCAGGCCGTTGCGGGCGATGGCCTGGCCGGCCTGGCGCCAGCCCAGCCAGGCGGCTGGCAGTACCGCGGCGGCAACGGCGCTGGCGGCGGGCAGCGACGTACCGCGCACGGCCAGCACAAGGCCAATCGCTGCGAATACCACGCTGCCCAGCAGCAGGCGACGATCGCCCCGCTGTGCCAGCTGTTGCAGATAAGGGGGACGGCCCTGGTCGGGGGGGCGGGAGGACGCAATGGACATCGGCAACTCCTGGATCAACGGACGGCAGCGACCCTGCAACGCCCAGCGCGGAGGAGCGCAACGACGGCACGGTCGGGAAATTCGGAAAATGCGGCGCAGGCAGCGACGCGGAGGACAGACACCGTGACCACATCCTGTGGATGACGGTGCAGCAGACGGGACATGCGGTCTTCCTTGCAGAACCAGGAACAAGCCGCAGGCACAAAGGGCCTGCGTGCTGTGGGCGCAGGGGCCCACTACCGTTCTATCGGCCGCAGTGGCGCAGAGTGAAGTCCGCGCAGCCGACGATGATCAGCGCGCGTTGCTGTTTCCGCTCAGGAATGCATCGATGACCGCGGCAACCTGTGCCGGGTGTTCCATGTGCAGATGATGATTGCCGGGGAATACCGCCAAGCGGCCATCACGCAGGTGCTGCAGGCGCTCGCTGCGCATCGGCTCGGGATAGTACGACTGCGCAGGCGTGGCGTAGATCACCTGGGTCGGGCAGCTGATGGCCTGCAGCAGGTTGTCGATCTGGCCTTCGCTGAGGCGGATTGCGGTGGGCAGCATCAGGCGCGGATCGCTGCACCAGCGATAGCCGCCATCGACCGGCTCGACACCACGTTCGACCAGCAGGCGTGCGCAGCCTTCGCTGAGCTGGTTGGTCATCATCCGCGCGCGGATCGGTGCGGCCAGATCGGGGAACACGCGCAGCTGCTTGCGTGCGAGTGCTCGGGTGGCATCGACGTGTTCGCGCAGACGGCTGGCGGTGTCCTCTTCCGGCCCACGCAGGCCGCCGAGCGCCTCGATGGCGACCAGGCGTTCGATGCGATCACTGACCGCCGCAGTGAGGCTGGCGATGCCGGCACCCATCGAATGGCCCATCAGGGTGAACCGGTCCCAGCCCAGCGCGTCGGCGACATCGAGTACATGGGTGATCGCCGCTGGCGTGGTGTACACCGCACCAGTGGGCAGATGTGCGCTGTGGCCGTGTCCGGGCAGGTCGATCGCCACCAGGTCCAGTTGCGGCAGATGCGGCGCCAGCGGCACGAAGCTGGCCGCATTGTCGAGCCAGCCGTGCAGGGCCAGCACGCGCGGTCCGTCGCCCGCACGGCGCAGGCCGGCAACGCGTACGCCCGCGATCTGCAGTTCAAACGGCTGCAGGGTCATGCCAGCGAGGCCACGGCCAGCCGTGCCAGTGCACGGGCGTGTTCCGGTTCAGCGTTGAGGCAGGGGATGTAGCGCATCTGTGCGCCGCGTTCGGCCAGCGTCTCGGTGAAGCCCATCGCGACTTCTTCCAGCGTTTCCAGGCAGTCGGTGGCAAAGCCGGGGCAGACCACGTCGATCTGTTTCACCCCTGCCTCTGCCAGCTCCCACAGGCTGGGTTCGGCGTAGGGCTGCAGCCAGCGTTCGCGGCCGAAGCGCGACTGGTAACCCATCTGCCAGTCATCCGCGCCCAGGCCGAGCGCCGCGGCGATCGCGCGTGCACTGGCCTCGCAGCGCTGCGGATAGGGATCGCCGGCATCGGCAAGGCGCTGCGGAATGCCATGGAAGGAGAACATCAGCTTCTGGCCGCGACCGTGCTGCTGCCAATAGCGCTGGATCGAGCCGGCGACGGCCGCAACCCAGTCCGGATCAATCGAATAATCCTGCACCAGGCTGACGGTGATCTGCGGGTTCCTGCGCTGCCACGCATCCACGCGGTCTTCGACCGAGGCGGTGGTGGTGGTCGAATACTGCGGATACAGCGGCAACACCACGATGCGGCGCACGCCCTCGGCGGCCAGCCGATCCAGTTCGGTGGTCAGTGCCGGTTCGCCGTAGCGCATCGCGTGGCGGACGCGCAGCGTCGGCAGCAGGGCCTGCATCGCCTGCGCCAACTGGCGGGTGTGGACCATCAGCGGCGAGCCGTCCGGCAGCCACACCTGAGCGTACTTGGCGGCCGAACGGCCACTGCGCAGCGGCAGGATCAGGCCGCGCAGCAGGGGCTGCCACAGCAGTGCCGGTAGGGCGACCACGCGCGGGTCGGACAGGAATTCGGCCAGGTAACGACGAACGGCGGGAGCCGTCGGCGTCTCGGGCGTGCCTAGGTTGACCGCCAATACGGCGGTATCGGGTGCGTCGAGCATGGGCGCTATTGTCGCCGATTCCATCGTCACGTCGGTATGCAGGCTTCGCATCGATGTCATTGCTGAGGCCAATGTGAGCAGGCAACGCTCATTGGGGATTCATCACAACACTACTAATTTCAGTCACTTGCTATATCTTCCTATGGACTGACTTCTGGAGCCTGCCATGCGTCGCCCGATCCAAGCCCTGCTGATCGCCGCCAGCCTGCTGTCCAGCCAGGCCATGGCCGGACCGCAGGAAGACCAGCGCGCCCGCAACGCGGTGCGTGTACTGGCTGAAATCCAGGGAATCCCTGAACAGGGCATTCCGGACAAATTGCTCGACGAAGGCCGCGCGGTCATCGTCATTCCCGACACGATCAAGGCCGGTCTGGTGATCGGCGGACGCCGTGGCCACGGCCTGATGTCGGTGCGCATGCCCAACGGTGCGTGGTCCAACCCGGTATTCATCAAGCTCACCGGCGGCAGCATCGGCTTCCAGGCCGGTGTGCAGTCCTCCGACGTGGTGCTGGTGTTCCGCAACGACCGCAGCCTGGACAACCTCGTCAACGGCAAGTTCACCCTCGGCGCCGATGCCGGTGTGGCCGCCGGTCCGGTGGGCCGCAATGCCGCCGCCGCCACCGATGGCCAGTTGAAGGCTGAGATCTGGTCGTGGTCGCGCGCCCGTGGCCTGTTCGCAGGCGTCGCCCTGGATGGTGCGATCCTGCAGATCGACGATGCCGCCAATCTCGACGCCTACGGCAGCAACACCACGCCGCGGATGATCTTCGAGGGACGCGCGGCGGGCTCGCCGTCAATGGATGTGGTCGCTTTCCGTGATCGCCTGGAAGAGGCGACCTACGCGGCGCGCAACAACCGCAACGGTGGCAATGACGCACCGCGTCCGGCCGCCGCTGCAGCGCCCGCCCCGGCGCCTGTTCAGGCAGCACCTGCGGCACCGGTTGAAGCGACCACGGCGCCGCTGCAGGCCGTGCCGCAGACCCCGCCGCCGGCCCAGCAGGGTTTCCAGCCGGTCAATGACGGTGAAATCCGCACTGAAACGCTGGGCAACAACTGACTTTCGTCACGTGCGCCGGCTTACAGCCGGTGCGCTATGCTCGGCAATCTGATCACTAACGTAACGAGCGACTTATGGGCAGTTTCAGCATCTGGCATTGGTTGGTCGTACTCGCCATCGTCCTGCTGGTGTTCGGCACCAAGCGCCTGACCAGTGGTGCCAAGGATCTCGGCTCGGCGGTCAAGGAATTCAAGAAGGGCATGCACGACGAAGACAAGCCGAACGCACAGTTGGGCGACGAGTCGCGCAGCCAGGACGCCGCGCGCGCCGCGCAGGACGAGCACGACCGCAACGCGCGTTGATCCGGAGCGGTTGCGGTGTTTGATATCGGCTTCAGCGAACTGCTGGTGATCGCGGTGGTCGCCCTGGTGGTGCTCGGACCTGAGCGCCTGCCCAAGGCGGCCCGCTTCGCCGGGCTGTGGGTACGCCGCGCGCGTAATCAATGGGATTCGGTCAAGCAGGAACTGGAACGCGAACTGCAGGCCGAAGACATCAAGCGGCAGATGCAGGACGTGCGCCAGGGCATGCAGGACACCGAGAACCAGCTGCGTGCCAGCGGCGAAGCCGTGCGCCGCGAAGCCGAGCAGATGCAACAGCACAGCGACACGCTGGCGCAGCAGGTGCGTGCACCGGCACCGGCTGAACTGCCCCCGCATCTGATGGATACGACCGAGCCGGTGGTGGCTTCGCCGGAAGGTGCTGCCACCGCGCCCACCCCTGCCGAACCTGCGGGCGATACCGTTGCTGATACCGCGGCCGAAACGCCTGCGCGCACGGAGCGCCCGTCATGAGCGAACACGATTTCGGCGAAAGTTCGCTGGTGGAACACCTGGTTGAACTGCGCGCGCGCCTGGTGCGTGCGTTGCTTGGCCTGGGCGTGGTTCTGCTGGGCTTGCTGCCGTTCACCCAGAAGCTCTACAACGCATTGGCCGAGCCGCTGATCTCGCAGTTGCCCAACGGGCAGACGATGATCGCCACCAACCCGGCCGGCGCCTTCTTCGCGCCGTTGAAGCTGACGTTCTTCGTGGCCTTGTTCGTGGCCGTGCCATGGCTGCTGTACCAGCTGTGGGCGTTCGTCGCGCCGGGCCTGTATGCACGCGAGAAGCGCCTGGCGATGCCGTTGCTGGTCTCGTCGGTGCTGCTGTTCTATACCGGCTGCGCCTTCGCCTATTTCCTGGTGCTGCCGGCGGTCTTCCACTTCCTCACCACCTTCAGCCCGGAAGTGATCGCGATCACCCCGGATGCGAATGCCTACCTGGATTTCGTGCTGGCGATCTTCTTCGCCTTCGGCGGCAGTTTCGAACTGCCGGTGGCGATGGTGATCCTGGTGCTGCTGGGCTGGATCACGCCGCAGCAGTTCAAGGAAGGGCGCGGCTACGCGATCGTCGGCATCTTCGTGCTCGCTGCGATCCTGACCCCGCCGGATGTGGTGTCGCAGCTGATGCTGGCGATCCCGATGTGCCTGCTGTACGAGCTGGGCATCCACGCCGCGCGCTGGCTGGTGCCGTCTTCGGTGGTCAAGAAGCCTGCGGCCTGATTCCCGGTAGCGCCGGGCCATGCCCGGCGTTCGTGGGGCGAAGTGATATCCATCCGCCGGGCATGGCCCGGCGCTACCGTTGAGCCCGGCTCAGGCGTGGAAGACGTCGTTGGCAGGCGGCGACTGCGGCACCGGCGGTGCGCCGCGGCTGCCGCGATGCACGAACATCTGCTTCCACGCCGCATAGACCGCGCCGACATACAGCGGCATCAGCACCGTGGTGAACACCAGCTGCGCAATGAATGCCGCCGCCAATGGGCCGCCGATCAGCATGCCCAGCTGGACCACGATCACGAACAGCACGTAGACGCAGAACGCGGCGATCAGGCCGAGCACGGTGAACACGGCAGTGGCGCCGATGTTCTCGATGCAGCCCTGCAGGCTCAGGCGCAGCGCGTGCATGCCGCTCTGGCGGTCGAACACCACCAGTGCCGGCTGGGTGAACATCGCCAGAGTCAGCGCCACGGCGGTGCAGAACACCAGCAGCATCCACAGCGCGATGCGCTGCGCCGGCAGGTTGGCGACCAGTTCGGCGGCGGTTTCAGGGCTGATCTGCTGCCCGCTGCGGCCGAGTTCCTGCATCTTGGTCATGGTGTCGCTGAAGGCGGTGAAGCCCTCGCGGCCGATCATCAGGTACAGCAGCGCGCCGAGCAGCAGCACGGCCAGCACCTGGATCGCCAGCGGCACCAGCAGGTGGCTGACACGACGATCGCGGATCGGCTGCAGCAGATGGGTGGCCAGGCCGGGACGGCCCTGGTCGATCTCACCCATGGCGTACAGCATGCCGCCGAACATCACCGGTGAAATCACCAGCGTCATCATCTGCAGGGCGAGGCCGGCGGTGCCGGGCAGCATCGTCCCCAGCAGGGTGACCACCCAGTTCACCAGCAGCCAGGTCAGGCCGATCCGGGCCAGCTGCAGCGGCGCACGCCGATACAGCGAGAACGTATCCAGCAACCACTGGGCGCCCGCCGAGGCTGGCAGCTTGCGAATCTCTTTCATGGACATCCGGGGAGGGACAGGAGGGGCCGGGCGGTGTGCCCGTGCCGCCGATTATCCCTGTTTTGCCACCGGCTGGGCTGAAGACAGCCGGGCCTGGCGGACAAAGCGCCGCAACAGCTGGCGGGCCAGCGGGGCGGCGCTGACCGCGCGCTCGATGCTGCGCGCACAACCACCATGTCGGCCGATGCAGTCGGCGCGCGCGCGCACGTAGCCACGCATGTGGTGGGTGGCGAATTCCGGATGGAACTGCACGCCCCAGGCCTGGCGGCCCCAGCGGAAGGCGTGGCAGCCATCCAGCGGCGAGCGTGCCAGCACGGCTGCACCTTCAGGCACGCGCAGCACGGTCTGCAGATGGGTGGCATGGGCCGCGAAGTGGCTCGGCAGGCCCTGGAACAAGGGGTCCTGCGCGGCCTGCGGGTCCAGTGCCAGTTCAATCGTTCCCGATTCGCGCCCGGCGGGGTTGTAGGCCACCTCGCCGCCCAGCGCGTGGGCCAGCAGCTGGTGGCCGTAGCAGATGCCGAACACCGGCACGTCGTCGTGCGCGGTCTGCCGCAGCCAGGCGGCACTGCGCTCGCTCCATTCGGCGTGGTCGGTGACGAAGGCGGCCGAGCCGGTTACCAGCACGCCGGCGAAGTCGCGCGGATCGGGCAGGTCGGCGCCATGCTCGACGTCGACCACCACGGTCTGGTGTTCCTCCAGGCCGGCGGCCACCCGGATCCAGTGCGGAAAGCGCCCGTAACGGCGCAGCGACGGCACGGGGCGGCCGGTTTCAAGGATCAGGAAGGGCGCTGGATTCATCCGGGGGAGGCAGTACGGACAGGACTTCCTCGATTGTAGTCAGCCCCTGTGCCACCTTTTCAAGCCCGGCCTGGCGCAGGGTTCGCACGCCTTCAGCACGCGCGGCACGGTTGAAACCGGCCAGATCCATGTCCGCACGGATCAACCCGCGCAGGCGCGAGCCCAATGGCAGCAACTCATACAGGCCGATGCGGCCGAGGAATCCGGTGCGCCGGCACTCCAGGCAACCGACCGGCCGACAGGGCGTGGCGGCATCTGGATATGCAGCTTCGCTATCAGCCAGCACCGCCCAATCGGCCCTGCCGAGGGTGTGCGGCTGCTTGCAGTGCGGGCACAGGGTGCGCACCAGGCGCTGGGCGAGGATGCCGTTGACGGTGGATGACAGCAGGTAATGCGGCACGCCCAGGTCGAGCAGGCGGGTGATGGCCGAGGGCGCATCGTTGGTGTGCAGGGTGGACAGCACCAGGTGGCCGGTCAGCGAGGCCTGCACCGCCATCTGCGCGGTTTCCAGGTCGCGGATCTCGCCGATCATGATGATGTCCGGGTCCTGCCGCAGCAGGGTGCGCACACCGCTGGCGAAGTCCAGGTCGATGTTGGTCTGCACCTGCATCTGGTTGAATTCCGGCGCGATCATCTCGATCGGGTCTTCCACCGTGCACACGTTGACGTCCGGCGTGGCCAGCCGCTTCAGGGTGGAATACAGGGTGGTGGTCTTGCCCGAACCGGTCGGGCCGGTGACCAGCACGATGCCGTGCGGGCGCTCGACCAGGGCGGTCCAGCCGGCTGCCTCCTGCGGGCTGAAGCCGAGCTGGTCGATGCTCTTGAAGGCCGCTTCCGGGTCGAAGATGCGCATCACGCACTTTTCGCCGAAGGCGGTCGGCATGGTCGACAGGCGCATTTCCACTTCACGGCCGCCGGGCGAGCGGGTCTTGATGCGACCATCCTGCGGGCGCCGGCGCTCGGCCAGGTCCATGCGTCCGAGCACCTTGATACGGCTGACCACGGCGGTCATCACCGCCGGTGGCACTTCGAACACCTTGTGCAGCACGCCGTCGATGCGGAAGCGCATGCGGCCCATTTCGCGGCGGGGCTCCAGGTGGATGTCCGACGCGCGCTGCTCGTAGGCGTACTGCAGCAGCCAGTCGACGATGTGCACGATGTGCTGGTCGTCGGCATTGACGTCGCCGGTGCGGCCCAGTTCGACCAGCTGCTCGAAGCTGGGCAGGGTGGTGTTGGCCTCGCCACGCACGTCGCCACGGGCACCGCGCACCGAGCGGGTGACGCCGAAGAACTCCATCGTGTAACGGTGCAGGTCGAGCGGATTGACCACCGCCAGCTCGATGCGCAGGCGGGTCAGGTGCTGCAGGTCGCGCAGCCATTCCTGTGCCAGCGGCTCGCTGGTGGCCACCAGCACGCGTTCGCCATCCACCGCCAGCGGCAGGAAGCGATGCCGGCGCGCATAGGCGTGCGAGGCCACGGCGGTGACCGAGGCGACGTCGACCCGGGTTGGATCGATGCGCAGGTAGCGGCTGCCGGTGCGCTGGGCCAGCCACTCGGTAAGGCGCTCCAGATTGAGATCGCCGCCGTCGCTGGCAGCCAGCTTGAGGTTGGACAGCAGCACCAGCGGATGTACTTCACTGGCATTGCGAGCGCCCTGCGCGGAAAAACGGATGCGCTCGCGCTCGTGCGCGGCCACCACGCCATCGGCCAGCAGGGCCGCCGCAACCTGTTCGAACTGCAGGCGACCGGGCGGCAATGGCACCGCACCAGGCTCGCCGGGCGTGCCCGTGGGCAGCCGATGTTCCATCCACCTGCTCCTTCCGGGTACGGAATGCCCCGCAGGTCGGCCGTTATACTAGCGCACCCCTTTGCCGGCCAAGACTCGTCCGCATGTCCGCGACCCCGACCGTTCCGATCACCTTCCAGGGCCTGATCCAGACCCTGAACCAGTTCTGGGCCCAGCAGGGCTGCGTGCTCATCCAGCCGCTCGACCTGGAGGTGGGCGCCGGTACGTTCCACCCGGCCACCTTCCTGCGTGCGATCGGTCCGGAAACCTGGAACGCGGCCTACGTGCAGCCGTCGCGGCGCCCGACCGATGGCCGTTACGGCGAGAACCCGAACCGCCTGCAGCGCTACTACCAGTACCAGGTGGCGATGAAGCCGGCGCCGGACAACATCCAGCAGCTGTACCTGGATTCGCTGAAGGCGGTGGGCATCGATCCGCTGGTGCACGACCTGCGTTTCGTCGAGGACAACTGGGAATCGCCGACGCTGGGCGCTTGGGGCCTGGGCTGGGAAGTCTGGCTCAACGGCATGGAGGTGACCCAGTTCACCTACTTCCAGCAGGCCGGTGGCCTGGAATGCCGGCCGGTGCTGGGCGAGATCACCTACGGTCTCGAGCGCCTGTGCATGTACCTGCAGAACTGCGACAACGTCTACGACCTGGTCTGGACCTACGGCCCGGATGGGCAGCCGGTGACCTACGGCGACGTCTACCACCAGAACGAGGTGGAGCAGAGCACCTACAACTTCGAATACGCCGACGTGGAAGAAATGTTCCACCGCTTCGACGCCTGCGAGCGTGAAGCGCAGAAGCTGGTGGACGTGAACCTGCCGCTGCCCGCCTACGAACAGGTGATGAAGGCCAGCCACACCTTCAACCTGCTGGATGCGCGCCGTGCGATCAGCGTGACCGAACGCCAGCGCTACATCCTGCGCGTGCGCGCGCTGGCGCAGGCGGTGGCCAAGGCCTACTACGAGCAGCGCGAGAAGCTGGGCTTCCCGGGCGCGAAGAAGGCCTGACGGCCCGTTCTCCCATCACGCGTTTCACCTACTCCCCCAGGGGCGCCGGCCGCGTCGCGCGCTGCGCCCCCACCACAGGATCGAACCGATGAGCCACTTGTCTCCCCTGCTGATTGAACTGGGCACCGAAGAGTTGCCGGTCAAGGCGCTGCCGGGCCTGGCCCAGGCCTTCTTTGACGGTGTCGTCGACGGCCTGCGCAAGCGCGGCGTGGAACTGGAGCTGGGCGATGCACGCCCGCTGTCGACCCCGCGCCGCCTGGCCGTGCTGCTGCCGGGCGTTGGCCTGGAACAGCCGGAACAGCACAGCGAAGTGCTGGGCCCGTACCTGAACATCGCGCTGGACGCCGAAGGCCAGCCGACCAAGGCGCTGCAGGGGTTCGCGGCCAAGGCCGGGATCGACTGGACCGCGCTGGAAAAGACCACCGACAACAAGGGTGAGCGCTTCGTGCACCGCGCGGTGACCCCGGGCGCGCGCACCGCCGCGCTGCTGCCGGAGATCCTGCGCGAGGCCATCGCCGGCATGCCCATCCCCAAGCCGATGCGCTGGGGCGACCACAGCTGGGGCTTCGCCCGCCCGGTGCACTGGCTGGTGCTGCTGCATGGCGGCGACGTGGTCGAGGCCGAACTGTTCGGCCTGAAGGCCGACCGCATGAGCCGCGGTCACCGCTTCCTGCACGACAAGACCGTGTGGCTGACCCAGCCGCAGGACTATGTGGAATCGCTGCGTGCCGCCTTCGTGCTGGTTGACCCGGCCGAGCGCCGCCAGCGCATCGTCGCCGAGGTGGAAGCCGCTGCCGCCACCGCCGGTGGCAGCGCGCGCATCACCGAGGACAACCTGGAGCAGGTGGTGAACCTGGTCGAGTGGCCGTCGGCAGTGCTGTGCAGCTTCGAGCGCGCGTTCCTGGCGGTACCGCAGGAAGCGCTGATCGAGACGATGGAGATCAACCAGAAGTTCTTCCCGGTGCTGGATGACGGCGGCAAGCTGACCGAGAAGTTCATCGGCATCGCCAACATCGAGTCCAAGGACGTGGCCGAAGTGGCCAAGGGCTACGAGCGGGTGATCCGCCCGCGCTTCGCCGATGCCAAGTTCTTTTTCGACGAAGACCTGAAGCAGGGCCTGCAGGCGATGGGCGAGGGCCTGAAGACGGTGACCTACCAGGCCAAGCTGGGCAGCGTGGCCGACAAGGTCGCGCGCGTGGCGGCGCTGGCCGAGGTGATCGCCGCGCAGGTGGGGGCCGACCCGGTGCAGGCCAAGCGTGCTGCGCAGCTGGCCAAGAACGACCTGCAGTCGCGCATGGTCAACGAGTTCCCGGAACTGCAGGGCATCGCCGGCCGCCACTACGCGGTGGCCGCTGGCGAGTCGCCGGAGGTGGCGCTGGCCATCGACGAGGCCTACCAGCCGCGCTTCGGTGGCGATGACATCGCGCTGTCGCCGCTGGGCAAGGTGCTGGCGATCGCCGAGCGTGTGGATACCCTGGCCGGCGGTTTCGCTGCGGGCCTGAAGCCGACCGGCAACAAGGACCCGTTCGCCCTGCGCCGCAACGCGCTGGGCCTGGCCCGCACGATCATCGAAAGCGGCTTCGAGCTGGACCTGCGCGCGCTGCTGGCCAGCGCCAATGCCGGGCTGGCCGTGCGCAGCGTGCAGGCCGACGTGGCTGAGCTGTACGACTTCATCCTCGACCGCCTGAAGGGCTATTACAGCGACAAGGGCGTGCCGGCCAGCCATTTCAACGCGGTGGCCGAGCTGAAGCCGGCCTCGCTGTACGACTTCGACCGCCGCCTGGATGCGATCGGGATCTTCGCCGCGCTGCCGGAAGCCGAGGCGCTGGCAGCGGCCAACAAGCGCATCCGCAACATCCTGCGCAAGGCCGAAGGCGATATTCCGGGCCAGATCGATGCGGCTCTGCTGCAGGAAGATGCCGAGCGCGCGCTGGCCGAAGCTGTGACTGCCGCCATCGACGATACCGGCGCCAGCCTGCACCAGAAGGACTACGTGGCCGTGTTGGCGCGCCTGGCCCGCCTGCGTCCGCAGGTGGATGCGTTCTTCGACGGGGTGATGGTCAATGCCGAGGATCCGGCATTGCGCGGCAATCGCCTGGCGCTGCTGACGATGCTGGGCGAGCGCCTGGGCAAGGTCGCGGCGATCGAGCATCTGTCGAGCTGATCGGTAGCCCATCCACGCATGGCGTGGATCTACTGGGTATGCCCACGCATGGCGTGGATCTACTGGGCAACCGTCACCCATGGTGTGGATTTCCGGTAGTGCCGGCCAGCGGCCGGCATTACCCGGCGCTGTCCATCGGGATCATCGCCGGCATCGCACACGATGCCGGCATTTCCGCATGCGCTTGCGATGATCGCCACAAAGGCGCGTATTTTGACCGCCACTTAACAACCGATCCCGATTGGCGTGACGCATTTCGCATCGTCACCTCGGGTCGGTATGCTGTGCCGCATGCAGCCAACGAAATACGCCCTGCCGCTGATGGTCCTGTCGCTTTGCGCCACTTCCGTGGCCCATGCGCGCGGCACCATCGACAAGGTGGACATCAAGGGATTGGACAAGGGCGACGACGCCGCGATCATCGAGAACATCCAGGAATCGCTGTCGTTGTTCGACACGATCGGCAAGGAGCAGGGCGAGTCACGCCTGGAATACCTGCTGTCGCAGGCCGAGCGGCAGACCCGCCAGGCACTGGAGCCGTTCGGGTACTACAACCCGGTGATCAAGGTCGAGGCGCCGCGCCAGGACGAGCACGTCACCGTGCTGATCCATGTCGACAAGGGCCCGCCGGTGCTGGTGCGCCGCGAGCATATCGACATCACCGGTCCGGCGATGTACGACCAGTACCTGCAGGACGACCTGACCGCATTCAAGCCCCGCAAGGGCCAGCGCTTCGAGCATACCCAGTACGAAGCCAGCAAGATCACCGTGACCCGGCGCCTGGCCGAGCGTGGCTACTTCGACGCCGACTACACCCAGCGCCAGGTGCAGATCACCCGCGCGGACAACGCTGCCGACATCGACCTGACCTGGGACAGTGGCCGCCGCTACAACATGGGCCCGGTGACCTTCGAGCAGAACTACTTCGACGACAAGCTGTTCGACCCGCTGGTGTACTGGGACCAGGGCAGCTACTTCCACGAAGGCAAGCTGGACCGCCTGCGCGAGTCGCTGACCAAGCTGGATTACTTCAGCGTGATCGACATCCAGCCACGCCCGGACCAGGCCGATGAAAACGGCGAGGTGCCGGTCGATGTGAAGCTGACGCGGGCCAAGCGCAGCATCTATTCCTATGGTCTGAGCTACGGCAGCGAAAGTGGCGCCGGTGTGCGCGGTGGCCTTGAACGGCGCTACCTGAACAGCCGCGGCCACAAGATGAACACCCAGCTGGACTATGCGCAGAAGCGCAAGAGCCTGATCACCAGCTACCGCATCCCGGCGTTCAACTGGCTGGATGGCTGGTACACCTTCGCCGCCAGTGCCTACGACGAGCAGACCGACTACATCGATCTGCGCAACTTCAAGCTGATCGCCAGCCGCAGCGGCGAAATCAACGAGAACTGGACCGCCATCGCCTCGATCAACGCGCTGCGCGAGCGCTGGCGCTACGCCTCGGGCACCGAATTCACCGATGCGGTCTACAACACGTCCACGCTGGTCTATCCGCAGATCGTGGCCGATTACGTGAAGGTGGACGACGAGCTGTTCCCGCGCAGCGGCATCAGCGGCACGGCGACGGTACGTGCCGGCGTCGAAGGCGTTGGTTCGGACACCAGCTTCGTGCAGGCCAATGCTGTGCTGCGCTGGTACATCCCGGTGGGACCAACCAACCGCCTGATCCTGCGCGGCGAAGGCGGCACCACCTGGACCAGTGACCTGGTGGCGATGCCGCCCAGCCTGCGCTACTTCGCCGGTGGCGACCGCAGCATCCGCGGCTATGCCTACCGTGAGGTCGGCCCGCGTACCCCGAAACCCGACAAGTACGCACTCGGTGCCAAGCACCTGGTGGTCGGCTCGGCCGAATACGAGCACTACTTCAATGGCGGTCCGTGGGGTGCGGCGGTATTCGTCGATACCGGCAGCGCCTTTGATACCAATATCGACCTGCATACCGGCGTCGGCTTCGGCGTGCGCTGGAAATCGCCGGTGGGCCCGGTGCGGGTGGATATCGCGCACGGCCTGAACAACCCGGACTCGCAGTTCCAGCTGTACCTCAACATCGGAGCGGACCTGTGAGCACGCCCGCACCGACCCCGTCGCCGAACACGCCGCCGCGGCGCGTGCGCTTCTACCGCCGTCGCCGTTTCTGGGCATGGTCCGGCGCGGGCGTGGTCGGCCTGGTGCTGGTTGCCCTGCTGGCCGTGTACTGGCTGCTGCAGACCGTGGCCGGCCGCGATGTGCTGCTGGCGCAGGTGGTGGCGCGCCTGCCGGTGGGCGCCAGCTTCACCTGGGACAAGGTCGAGGGCCCGGTGGCCGGGCCGCTGACCCTCTACAACGTCGACTTCCGCTACGACGACATCCATTTCCACGCCGAGCGCGCGCACCTGGAACCGGACCTGCGTCCGCTGCTGGGCCGCAAGCTGCTGCTGGACAAGCTGGAACTGACCAACGCCACGCTCAACCTGGCCAAGAGCGATGAGCCGTTCAAGCTGCCGTCGTGGCCCGATTCACTGCCGCAGATCGAAATGCCGCTGGCGATCCAGGCCGATGTGATCGCCATCGACAGTTTCCGCATCAGCCAGGCCAACGAGCCGGTGATCGACATCAGCCGCGTGCGTGGTGGCATCGAGATCGCCAACGGCGAGTTCCAGGCGCGCAAGCTGGTCGTGGACAGCGACATGGGCAATTTCACTGCCCAGGGCCGCTACATCCCGGCCAAGGATTACGACACCGACGTCACCGTCACTGCAGTGCTGCCGGCACCGCGCGGCCGTACCGCGGCCACCGTTGGCCTGGTCGCGCGCGGTGATCTGGCGCATATGGAAGTGGCGCTGGCCGGTCGCGCGCCGAAGCCGCTGCACGCGATGCTGGTGTTCGATGGCCGCACCGATCCGACCTGGAACGCGACCGTGCGCAGCGACGAGCTGGACCTGGCGCTGTTGTCGCCGGCGCTGGCCAGCTCGGCCATCGCGCCGCTGGCATTGGATTTCACAGCCTCCGGCAAGGGTGGCAACGCCAACCTGCAGGGCCGGGTGAAGCAGGGTGAGCAGGAACTGGAGCTGGCGCCGTCGGTGGTGTCGCTGCAGGACCAGGTGCTGAAGGTCTCACCGCTGGTGGTCAAGGGCCTGGGCGGCGAAGCACGCCTGGAAGGTACCGCCGATTTCAGCCAGGAAGACCAGCAGAAGCTGAACTTCTCGGTGATCGCGCAGGACCTGACCTGGGTGCCGGCGCCGGACCCGAACACTGCCGGCAGTTCACCGGTGCCGGTGACGCTGAAGGAAGCGCGCTTCGGTCTGGCCGGTACGCTGAAGGCGTGGGCGGCGATCGGCCGTGCCGATGTCGAACGCGAAAAGCAGAAGGCGCAGCTGCGCTTCGATGTGCGTGGCAACGATCAGGCCGCCGAGATCCGCGAACTGCAGGCGCAGACCCCGGGTGGCCAGCTGCAGGTGGAAGGCAAGGTGGCCTGGGCACCGCAGCTGGACTGGGATGCCAAGGCCACGCTGAAGGATTTCGACCCGGGCTACTTCGCGCCGGGCTGGGATGGTCGTCTGTCCGGCAATCTCGCGTCCAAGGGCCGCCAGCTGCCGCCGCCGGCCAATGCGCCGCCGGGCACCGCGGGCACGCTGGAGGCCACGGTGGACCTGCCCTCGCTGAAGGGCACCCTGCGCCAGCGCAACGTGGATGCACAAGGCAAGTTCGCCCTGCAGGGCGAGCAGGGCCAGGGTGAATTGAAACTGGCCGTCGGCAGCAGCCGGGTGACCGCCTCGGGCAAGGTCGGCGATCGCCTCGACATCGATGCGCGCTTCGAGCCGTTGCAGCTGAGCGATCTGCTGCCCGGCGCCGATGGTGGCCTGCGTGGCCAGGTGCAGGTGAAAGGCCCGCGCGATGCGCCGGACATCACCGCCGATCTGGTCGGCAACAATCTCAACTGGGACGGCTACGGCGCTGAAAGCCTGAGCATCAAGGGCCGGCTGCCGTGGCGTGGCGACAGTGGCACGCTGGCGATTCAGGGTCAGCAGGTCAATGCAGGCATGCTGCTGGAGCGCTTGAACATCGATGCGCAGGGCAGTGTCTCCAACCTGCGCCTGGCCGCGCAGACCCGCAACGAACTGGGCGCGATCGAGCTGCAGGGCAGCGTTCGCCAGCAGGGCGAACAATGGCGTGGCGAACTGGCCACGCTGCGCATCGCACCGGTGAAGGGCGATGCGTGGGCACTGCGTGCGCCTGCGGCATTCGCCATCAACGGCAGCACCTACACGCTGGGCGAAACCTGCCTGGGCGCTGCGACCGGTGGCGCCCTGTGCGCACATGCCAACTGGCCGCGCGAAGGCCTGGTCGTGCGCGGCGATGCATTGCCGTTGGCGCTGGTGCAGCCGTGGTTGCCACCGCAGTCTGGCCGGCGCATCTACCTGCGTGGCGAACTCAACCTGGACGCGCAGATCCGTCCGCGCGGCAACGCGTGGGAAGGGCACGTGGAAGTGCGCTCGGCCGAAGGCGGCGTACGCCTGGGCGAGAACCGCAACACCAGCGTGGCCGATGCCAATCGTGGAGAGCTGGTGCGCTATGACCAGTTCTCGCTGAAGCTGGACATGACCCCGGCCAGCATCAAGGGCTACCTGGGCATGGGCTTCCAGGGCAACGGCTTCGTCGATGCGAAGATGCAGACCGGTTGGGAACCAAGTGCGCCGCTCAACGGCGAGCTCTACCTCAACATGTCGCGCCTGTACTGGCTGGAACTGTTCTCGCCGGACGTGGTGCGCCCGACCGGCCTGATCGAGGGCCACGTCAGCCTGCGTGGCACGCGCGGCCAACCGTCGCTGGGCGGTGATGCGCAGCTGAGCAACTTCAAGGGCGAGTTCCCGGCGTTGGGCCTGACCTTCGACCAGGGCAAGGGCAGCTTCGTCGCACAGCCTGATGGCTCGGCCAAGATCACCGCGCAGGCCAATTCGGGCAAGGGCACGCTGTATGTCGACGGCGGCCTGTCCTGGTTCGGCGATGCACAGCCGCTGCAGCTGAAGATCCACGGCGAGAACGTGCTGCTGTCCAACACCAGCGAACTGCGCATCATCGCCAACCCCAACCTGGACTTCACCCTGGCCAAGGCCGCGATGGAGCTGCGCGGAACGGTGCACGTGCCCGAGGCCGACATCGATCTGGAGCGCCTGGACCGTGGCACCTCGGTGTCCGAAGACGTGGTGGTGCTGGACCCGGCCGATCCGGAAGAGTCGCGCACCTCGCCGCTGGACATGGAGCTGACTGTCAGCCTGGGTGACAAGGTCAAGATGACCGGCTTCGGCCTGAAGGGCGCGCTGACCGGCAAGATGCAGGTCTGGGCCAAGCCCGGCCGCGAGATGACCGCCAACGGCGGCCTGGAAGTCAGTGGTCGCTACAAGGCCTATGGTCAGGACCTGACCATCACCCGCGGCAACCTCAACTGGAACTACAACGCGGTGTCCGACCCGCGCATCAACATCCGCGCCGAGCGCCGGATCGGTGATGTCACCGCCGGCATCGACGTCACCGGACGCGCGCAGCAGCCACGTGCCGATGTCTGGTCCGATCCAGCGATGTCGCAGTCCGAAGCACTGGGTTACCTGGTGCTGGGGCGCAGCCTGACCGGTGCCAGCAGCGACCAGACCCAGCAGGTGAACGCGGCCTCGGCCGCGCTGTCGGCCGGCAGCGGCCTGCTGGCTTCGCAGCTGGGTGCCAAGCTCGGCCTGGACGATGCCGGCGTCAGCCAGTCGCGCGCGCTGGGTGGTTCGGTCATCGGCGTCGGCAAGTACATTTCGCCCAAGCTGTACGTGGGCTACGGCGTGTCGCTGGTCGGTGCCGGTTCGGTGATCACGCTGAAGTACCTGCTGCGCCGCGGCTTCGACGTTGAAGTGGAATCGAGCACGGTGGAAAACCGCGGTTCGTTGAACTGGCGGCGGGAAAAATAACCCGCCGCGGCATCCCTGTAGAGCCAAGCCATGCTCGGCTTCCGCGCGCAGCGCGGACTGACGGAAGAGCAGCCGAGCATGGGCTCGGCTCTACCTGTCAGGCCCCCAACCATCGGCCGTTGCCCCATCCGCCCCCAGCGGCTATGGTCCCGGGCTGTTCTGTCGTACCGGATTGCCTCATGTCGCCACGCAAAGCCCTTCCCACCGCCCTGGCCCTGGGCCTGACCCTCGCCGCCGGCGCCCATGCCGATGAAGGCATGTGGATGCCGACCCAGCTGCCGGAGCTGGCCAAGCCGCTGCAGGCGGCCGGCTTCAAGGGCAACCCGGCCGATCTGGCCAACGTGACGGCGCCGCCGCTGAGCGCGGTGGTGCGTGCCGGTGGTGGCACCGGCTCGTTCGTCTCGGCCGATGGCCTGCTGCTGACCAACCACCACGTGGCGATGGGCGTGATCCAGTACAACAGCTCGCCCGAGCACAACTTCATCAACGACGGCTTCATCGCCAAGGGCCGCGCCGACGAGCGTCCGGCCAATCCGGACTTCCGCGTGCTGGTCACCGTCGGCTTCGACAAGGTGACCGACCAGGTGCTGGCACAGGCCAAGGGCAAGACCGGCCGCGCGTACTTCGACGCGGTGGATGCGGCCAGCAAGCAGATCGTCGCCGAGTGCGAGAAGGACGGCAGCGTGCGCTGCTCGGTGGCCAACATGTATTACGGCACCGACTTCTACCGCATCGCCCAGCTGGAACTGAGCGACGTGCGCCTGGTCTATGCGCCGCCGCGCGCGATCGGCAACTACGGCGATGAGATCGACAATTTCATGTGGCCGCGCCACACCGGCGACTTCACCCTGCTGCGCGCCTACGTGGGCAAGGACGGCAAGCCGGCCGCCTACAGCAAGGACAACGTGCCCTACCAGGCACCGGCGCACCTGCAGATGTCGGTGGAAGGCCCGAAGGAGGGCGATTACGCGATGCTGGCCGGTTACCCGGGCATCACCTACCGCCATCGTACCGCCGCCGAATTCGCGGGCCAGATCGATACCGTGCTGCCGCGCCGGGTGTCGGTGTTCCAGCAGATGATCGACACCATCGAGGCCGCCAGTGCCAAGGACGCGCAGGCGCGTACCCGCTACGCCTCGCAGCTGCAGTCGCTGAAGAACAACCGCAAGCGTGCCGCCGGTGAGCTTGAAGGCCTGCTGCGCAGCGACGCCAAGGCGCAGCGTGCAGCCGACGAGCAGGCGATGCTGGCCGCCACCGACCGCAAGTACCAGGGCGACATCAAGGCATTGCTGGCCAACCTGTCGCAGGGTGCGGCGGTGGGCGAGCGCGACCTGCTGCTGGAACAGATGGCCGGCCAGAGCCAGCTGCTGCGCTCGGCGTTGCTGCTGGAGCGCCTGCGCATCGAATCGGCCAAGCCGGACGCGCAGCGGGAGAGCGGCTACCAGCAGCGCGACCAGGCGATGATCGAGGGCGTGCTGAAGCAGGTACAGCGCCGCTATGCGCCCGAGGTCGAGAAGGCGCTGCTGACCACCCTGCTGACCCGCTACCAGCAGCTGCCGGACGCGCAGCGCGTGGCCGAGTTCGATACGGCTTTCGGCCGTACCCCGGCGCAGCTGGCGCAGGCGCTGGACACGCTGTACGCCGGCACCCAGCTGGGCGACGAAGCGCAGCGTCTGTCCCGTTTCGCCGCTGCCCGCGAAGGCAAGGCGCTGGCCGCCGACCCGCTGATCGCCGTGGCCGGCCCGCTGGTGGCCGCGCAGCTGCGCATCGAGAACGAGAGCAAGACCCGCGAAGGCGAACAGCTGCGCCTGCGCCCGGCCTACATGCAGGCGTTGTTCGCCTGGCGTGCCAAGCAGGGCCGTGCGGTGTACCCGGATGCCAACCGCACGCTGCGCATCAGCTACGGCAAGGTGGAAGCGCTGCACCCGCGCGATGGCGTGACCTACTCGCCGGTGACCACCGTGGCCGGCATCGTCGAGAAGAACACCAACGCCTATCCGTTCGACGCGCCCAAGCCGTTGCTGGCCGCGATTGCCAAGGGCGACTTCGGCAGCACTGCCGATCCTGCGCTGAAGACGCAGACGGTCAACTTCCTGACCAACCTGGACACCACCGGCGGCAACTCCGGCTCGCCGGTGCTCAACGCCAAGGGCGAACTGATCGGCCTGAACTTCGACAGCAACTGGGAGTCGGTCAGTGCCAGCTGGTGGTTCGACCCGCGCTACAAGCGCGCCGTGCACGTGGACATGCGCTACCTGCGCTGGCTGCTGGCCAAGGTCCACCCGGCGCCCGAGCTGCTGAAGGAAATGGGCGTTCCGGCGGAATAAGGCCGGTACCCGGTAGGTGCCCACCGTTTTCTGGTGGGTACCCACCATCTGCCAGTGGGTGCCCAGCATTTCCCAGTGGATGCCCACCTTTTCCGCCGGTGGGTGCCCACCGTTGGTGGGCACGGACGCCTCCGTCACGACCAACGGTCGTGACCCACATTTGCGACCCACCGTCGTGGCCTACCATCACGATCAACGGTCGTGATCTACTGGCCCCTCCTTCGACGGAAACACGCGCTTGGTCTCCAGCTGGATCCTGCTGCTGGTCTCGGTTGCCTATGCCGCGCTGCTGTTCGGCGTGGCGTGGTGGGGTGACCGTCGGCCGATGTACCCGGACCGGCCGTGGCTGCGACCGGTCGTCTACAGCCTGGCGCTGGCGGTGTACTGCTCGTCGTGGACCTTCTACGGCGCAGTCGGTACCGCCGTGCGCAACGGCGTGGGCTACCTGCCGATCTACATCGGTCCGCTGCTGCTGCTGCTGTTCGGCTGGCGCATCATCGAGCGCCTGGCGCTGATCGCGCGCAGCCAGAACGTGGTCTCCATCGCCGACTTCATTTCCTCTCGCTTCGGTCGCTCGCGGCGGCTGGCGGCGCTGGTGGCGATCATCGCGCTGATCGGCATCATTCCCTACCTCGCCCTGCAGTACAAAGCGGTGGCGATGAGCCTGCAGGTACTGACCGGCAACACCGGCCCGACCGGGTTCTTCAGCGATCCAGCCCTGTACGTGGCATTGCTGATGGCGCTGTTCGCCACCCTGTTCGGCACCCGCCAGGTGGATGCCACCGAACACCACCACGGCATGATGCTGGCGATCGCGCTGGAATCGGTGATCAAGCTGGTGGCGATGGTGGCGGTGGGCGTGTTCGCCTATGTCTGGCTCAGCGACCGCAACGAGGCGGTGGTGGAGTCGGTGCATACGCTGTTCACCGGGCTGCCACCGGTGGGCTTCCTCTCGCAGACACTGCTCAGCTTCCTGGCCATCATCTGCCTGCCGCGCCAGTTCCACGTGGCGGTGGTGGAGTGCGGCGACGTGCGCGACGTGCGCCGCGCGCGCTGGATGTTCGGCGGCTACCTGGTGCTGATCTCGGCGATGGTGCTGCCGATCGCCACCGCCGGCATCAGTCTGTTCGGTACCGGAAGCGGCGTGGCCGACGACTCGATGGTGCTGGCCCTGCCGCTTGCTGAGGGCCGCAACGCGCTGGCATTGGTCGCCTACATCGGCGGCTTTTCCGCCGCCACCGGCATGGTCATCGTGTCCTCGATCGCGCTGGCGACGATGGTCAGCAACGATCTGGTGATGCCGGTGCTGCTGCGTCGCAGTGGCGATCACCAGGAAGCGGCCGACGTCGCTTCGCGCGTGCTGTGGATCCGCCGCCTGGCGATTCTGCTGCTGGCGCTGATGGCCTACAGCTACTACCGCAGCAGCAGCAACGACAGCACCCTGGCCTCGTATGGATTGATGGCCTTCGCCGCGGTAGCGCAGTTCGCGCCGGGCCTGATCGGTGGCCTGTACTGGCGCGGCGCCAGCCGTCGTGGCGTGGAGACCGGCATGCTGCTCGGCTTCGCCACCTGGCTGTACACCCTGCTGCTGCCGGCGATGACGATGGCCGGCTGGATGGATGCGGGCTGGGTGCAGCACGGTCCGTTCGGCATCGATTGGCTGCGCCCGCAGCAGCTGTTCGGCATGACCGGCTGGGACCCGCTGACCCACGGCACGTTCTGGTCGCTGCTGGTCAACGCGGCGACGATGATGCTGGTATCGGCGCGTTGGCGCCCGGGCGTGGATGAGCGCCTGCGCGCTGCGCCCTTCCTCGATCCCTATGCCGAACGGCCCTCCGTGGCGGGTGGTTGGCCGGGTCACGTGCATGTGGGTGACCTGCTGGCACTGGCCTCGCGCGTGGTCGGCGAGCGCCATGCGCGGCGCTCGTTCTTCGAACAGGCGCAGTCGCTGGGGCGCGAGCTGCAGTCCTCGGCGCCGGCCGACCGGCCATGGGTGCAGTTCACCGAACGCCTGCTGGCGGCGTCGATCGGCGCGGCCTCCGCGCGCCTGCTGCTCACCAGCCTGCTGCGCGGTTCGGGCATGGACCTGGGTGAAGTGGTGGCGGTGCTGGACGAAGCGGGACAGGAACTGCGCTTCAATCGCGAGATCCTGTCGACCACGCTGGAAAACATCAGCGCCGGGGTCAGCGTTGTCGACCCGGACATGCGCCTGACCGCCTGGAACCGGCGCTACCAGGACATGTTCGGTTACCCCGATGGGATGCTCTACGTGGGGCGCCCGGTGGCCGACCTGATCCGCTACAACGCCGAGCGTGGTGAGCTGGGCGAGGGCGATATCGAAGTGCAGATCAACCGTCGCATCGGCTATATGCGCGCCGGTTCGCCGCATGTGTTCGAGCGCACCCGCAGCGATGGCAAGGTGATCGAAATGCGTGGCCAGGCACTGCCCGGCGGCGGCTACGTCACCAGCTACAACGACATCACCGACTACAAGCACGCAGAACGCGCGCTGCTGGAAGCCAACGAAACGCTGGAACAGCGCGTGGCCGAGCGCTCGCATGTTGCGGAAGTCGCGCAGCAGTCCAAGACCCGTTTCCTGGCCGCGATCAGCCATGACGTGCTGCAGCCGTTGAACGCGGCACGACTGTTTGCTTCGGCGCTGCGCGACAGCGACCATGTCAGCGACGAGCAGAAGCACCTGGCCGAGCGCGTGGATGCGTCGCTGCGTGCGGCCGAGGAGTTGCTGGATGGGCTGCTGGACGTGTCGCGGCTGGATGCCGGCGGCCTGCATCCGGTGATCGGCGAATTCGACGTCAGTGCGCTGATGCGCGAGCTGGCCGCGCAGTACACACCGGTTGCGGCCGGACGTGGGCTGCGCCTGGATCTGTTCGCGCGTACCACCTGGGTGCGCAGTGATCGCCGCCTGCTGCGCCGCGTGCTGCAGAACTTCCTTGCCAATGCGTTGCGCTACACGCGGCAGGGGCGCATCGTGCTGGCGGTGCGCCAGCGCGGCGATGAAGTGGAACTGCAGGTATGGGATACCGGCCCCGGCATTCCCGAGCATCACATGCGGCAGATCTTCGATGAGTTCCACCGCTACCAGCAGCCGTTCGACTGGGGCGAGCAGGGCCTGGGCCTGGGCCTGTCGATCTGCCAGCGCATCTCGCGCCTGCTCGACCATCGCTTGAACGCGCGCAGCCGGGTTGGCAGTGGTTCCATGTTCTCGATCATCCTGCCGCGGGTGGCGCCGCTGCCGGGCTATACCGAAGCGGTCACCCTGGCGGCGACAGCGCCGCCGGTCCGCAGCGATTCGTTGGCAGGCCTGCGCGTGTTGTGCGTGGACAACGACGAGGAGATCCTCGATGGCATGCGCGCGCTGCTGGGCCGCTGGCAGGTGCAGGTGATCACCGCATCGACAGTGGACCAGGCGCTGCAGAAGATCGCCGAGCGACCGCAGGTGATGCTGGTGGACTACCACCTGCACGATCGCATGGATGGCCTGGACGCGCTGGTGGCGCTGCGCGAGGCAGCGGGCTATCCGTTGCCCGGTGCGCTGCTGACCGCCGATGGCCGCGATGAACTGAAGCGGATGGCACGCGAGCGTGGCTATCGCCTGTTGACCAAGCCGATCAAGCCGGCGTCGCTGCGCGCGTTCCTGGGCGCGCTGCGGGACACCCGGAACGGCGATGCCTGATGGGCAACTGCAGAGCCGAGCCCATGCTCGGCTCCTGCGCGAAGCGCGGTGTTCTTGGTAGCTCGAACTCCCTGTAGAGCCGAGCCCATGCTCGGCTCCTGCGCGAAGCGCGGCTCATATATAGCCTTCGCTATAAAAACCAGCCCTGCCTGCGCGTTTCGCTGGAAATGCGCCACGCGCGGATCGCGGTGCTAAGCTTCGCGTCCCCTTGGGGAGTAGCCGGATTCCTGTGCAGGAATCGTCCACGTCAACATACTCGGCCAGTGCGCCGTGGCGTGGACAACCATGATGGTTGGCGAGACCAGCGGCCCGCGCGCGCAACATCAGGTTGGGCGCGAGCGCAGGCCGTGCGTCCGTCCTTGCCCGACCTCAGCAGCCACCAATGTCCCCCCTTTCGATCCTCCTGATCGGCTTTGCCATGTCCACCGATGCCTTCGCCGCAGCGATCGGCAAGGGCGCAGCCATGCGCAAGCCGGTGTTCCGTGATGCGCTGCGCGCCGGCATCATCTTCGGCGTCATCGAGGCGATCACGCCCATCATCGGTTGGCTGCTTGGCCGTGCCGCGCTGCAGTACGTGGAAGCGTTCGACCACTGGATCGCCTTCGGCCTGCTCGGCGCGCTGGGCATCCACATGATCTACAACGGCCTGCGTCCGGATAACGGCGAGGACGATGAAGATCCGGCGCAGCACCATGGTTTCTGGAAGCTGGCACTGACCGGTTTCGCCACCAGCATCGACGCGATGGCGGTGGGTATCGGCCTGGCCTTCATGGACGTGCATATCGGGGTGATGGCCGCAGTCATCGGCCTGTGCACGCTGACCATGGTCACCGCCGGCATCATGCTGGGCCGCGTGCTCGGCAGCATGGTCGGCAAGCGCGCCGAAATCATCGGTGGTGTGATCCTGGTGATCATCGGTGCGACGATCCTGTACGAGCACCTGCACGGTGCCGCGTAAGCAGGGATACCTGTAGAGCCGAGCCCATGCTCGGCTGACGTCTGAAGCAGCCGAGCATGGGCTCGGCTCTACATTGGGGCATTGGCTGACATGCAGCGCAGCACTTCGCTGATGTAGAGATCCTCTGCTGCGCCGTAGTCTTCCCGTATGGCCAGTCCCGCACTCCGTTATGGTCGCTGGTCGCATACCGGCAATGTCTATGCGCTTACCACGGTGACGCATGCGCGTCGCCCCTGGTTCAGTGACAAGACCAACATTGAGCTGTTGATAGAGGCATTGCGCACCGTTGAGCGGACCGGTCGGACCGTATCCCTCGCCTGGGTGGTCATGCCGGATCATCTGCATTGGCTGTTCGAACTACGTACCGGCACGCTAGCTGGCTGCATGCAGATCCTGAAGTCCAGGAGTGGAAGGTCCGTCGGCAGGCGCGTTGATGCCAACGCGCCAATCTGGCAGCCGGGGTACTACGATCACGCGCTCCGTAGCGATGAATGCCTGCGCACGCAGGCGACCTACATTGCGGCCAATCCGATGCGCGCTGGCCTGGCTACGTGCATTGGGGAGTACCCGTATGCCTGGAGTCGATGGCCCTTGCTGGGCTGATTCGGTACTCGGACGAAGAGCAGCCGAGCGTGGGCTCGGCTCTACAAATGCATCATGAAGTCTGTAGAGCCAAGCCCATGCTCGGCTCTGAAGTTCGTCACTATCAGTCTTCTTCCGGCGGCAGCACGATGGCGTCGTCGTCGATCGCCAGCTTGCCGGCCATCAGCACGGCCTGGGTGCGGTTGGTCACGCCCAGCTTGCGCAGGATCGCGGTGACGTGCGCCTTGATCGTTGCTTCGGAGACGTTGAGGTCGTAGGCGATCTGCTTGTTCAAGCGGCCCGCGCCGAGCATCTGCAGCACGCGGAACTGCTGCGGGGTCAGCTCGCGCAGGCGCTGGCCGACTTCGCGTTCTTCGCTGCCGGTCGGCGGCACGTTGTGTGCTTCCGGCGGCGCCCAGGTCTCGCCATCGAGGATGGTGCCGAGCGCATGGCCGATGGTGTCCGAGTCGGCCGATTTCGGGATGAAGCCCAGTGCGCCGTGGTCGAGTGCGCGACGCATCACCGTGGCTTCTTCGCGTGCGGAGACCACCACCACCGGCAGGTGCGGATGCAGCGAGCGCATGTGCACCAGCGCATTGAAGCCCTGTGCGCCGGGCATGTTGAGATCCATCAGGACCAGGTCGGCGTCGTTGTGCTGGTCGGCCAGCGCATACAACGCTTCCACGCTGTCGGCCTCGAACAGTTGAACGCCCGGAATGACCCGCTGCACGGCACCCCGCAGGGCTTCGCGGAACAACGGATGGTCATCGGCAATCAGGAGGGTGGTCATGGTCGGGGGGAACCGTAGGGGGAACTGTTCGGGGCCGAAGCCCCTGGGGTCAGAGCCCGTTCCTTGCGGAAAGGGATCCGACCCCGGGTAGCGAATCAACGAACCTTGCGTTCGTCCACCAGCGAGGCCACGACTGACGGATCGGCCAGGGTCGAGGTGTCGCCGAGCTGGTCCGGCGCGTTCTCGGCGATCTTGCGCAGGATGCGGCGCATGATCTTGCCCGAACGGGTCTTCGGCAGGCCCGGCGCCCACTGCAGGTGATCGGGCGTGGCGATCGGGCCGATCTCCTTGCGTACCCAGGCGACCAGCTCCTTCTGCAGCTCGTCGCTGGGCGCTTCCTCGGCCACCAGGGTGACGTAGGCATAGATGCCCTGGCCCTTCACGTCGTGCGGGAAGCCGACCACGGCGGCCTCGGCCACCTTCGGATGCGAGACCAGTGCGCTTTCCACTTCGGCGGTGCCGATGCGGTGGCCGGATACGTTGATCACATCGTCCACGCGGCCGGTGATCCAGTAGTAGCCGTCTTCGTCGCGACGGCAGCCGTCACCGGTGAAGTAGCTGCCCGGGTAGGTGCGGAAATAGGTATCGATGAAGCGCTGGTGGTCGCCGTACACCGTGCGCATCTGGCCCGGCCAGGAGTCACGGATGATCAGGTTGCCTTCGGTCGGGCCATCCTTGATCTCGCCATCGGCGTTGACCAGGGCCGGCTGCACGCCGAAGAAGGGCAGGGTGGCCGAACCCGGTTTCAGATCCATCGCGCCGGCCAGCGGCGAGATCAGGATGCCGCCGGTCTCGGTCTGCCACCAGGTATCGACGATCGGGCAGCGGCTGTCGCCGACCACCTCGTAGTACCACCGCCAGGCTTCCGGATTGATCGGTTCGCCGACGCTGCCGAGCAGGCGCAGCGACGCGCGCGAGGTCTTCTTCACCGGCTCCTCGCCTTCGCGCATCAACGCGCGGATGGCGGTGGGGGCGGTGTAGAAGATCGACACCTTGTGCTTGTCGATCACGTTCCAGAAGCGCGAGGTATCGGGGTAGTTCGGTACGCCCTCGAACATCAGCGAGGTCGCGCCGTTGGCCAGCGGGCCGTACACGATGTAGCTGTGGCCGGTGACCCAGCCGACGTCGGCGGTGCACCAGTAGATGTCGTCCTCGCGCAGGTCGAACACCGCTTCATGGGTGTAGGCCGCGTACAGCAGGTAACCGGCGGTGGTGTGCAGCACGCCCTTCGGCTTGCCGGTGGAACCGGAGGTGTAGAGGATGAACAGCGGATCCTCGGCGTTCATCGGTTCCGGTTCGCAGGTGGCCGGCTGGCTGTCGACCACGTCATGGAACCAGCGGTCGCGCGGTGCCTGCATGTCCACCGCGCCGCCGGTGTGACGCACCACCAGCACGGTTTCAACCGTATTCGTGCCGGGCAGCTTCAGCGCCGCATCGACGTTGGCCTTCAG
Organism: Stenotrophomonas sp. LMG 10879; assembly: GCF_002750935.1. Classification (NCBI taxonomy): domain Bacteria; kingdom Pseudomonadati; phylum Pseudomonadota; class Gammaproteobacteria; order Lysobacterales; family Lysobacteraceae; genus Stenotrophomonas; species Stenotrophomonas sp. LMG 10879. The sequence continues at coordinate 351,615 of NZ_PEJT01000005.1, read as the reverse complement.
CGGAATCTTGCGGCCACCACGCAGGCCTTCGTCGGCGGTGATGATCAGCTTGCTCTGGCAATCGCTGACCCGGTCGGCGATCGAGTTCGGTGCGAAGCCACCGAACACCACCGAGTGGATCGCACCGATGCGCGCGCAGGCCAGCATGGCCACGGCAGCGTCGACGATCATCGGCAGGTAGATGGTGACCCGGTCGCCCTTCTTGACGCCGAGGTTACGCAGCGCGTTGCCGAGACGGCAGGTGCGCTCGTACAGCTCGCGATAGGTCACGTGCTGGGCCGGCGCATCCGGGCTGTCCGGCTCGAACAGCAGGGCGGTCTTGTCGCCACGCTTTTCCAGCTGGCGGTCCAGGCAGTTCACGCTGGCGTTGAGCTCGCCATCTTCGAACCACTTGATGTGGAAGTCGGCCAGGTCGTAGCTGACGTTCTTGATCTTCGTCGGCTTGCGCGACCAGTCCAGCCGCTCGGCGGCCTTGCCCCAGAACGCATCCGGATCGGACACCGAGGCCTGGTACTGCTGTTCATAGGAATTCTTGTCGATACGCGCCTTGGCGGCGAACTGCGGATCGACGGGGTAGAGATCAGCCATGGCACCCTCACTTGCACGTTGACTTTGTGTGTGCAGCCGCAGCATTGCCGCAGCCGTTCCCCCTCAGTTTGCCCCATCCACCCCCGGTCGCGTCACCACTTCGGTTAGACCTTGGTCGAAAGTCGGGCCCCTGCAGGCCCGGGTTCGACCAATGGCCAATAGCCGGTGCGTGCAAACGCCCCGCAGTCTCGGCTCGACCGTGCCCCACGCGCGGCATCACCTTGCCACTTGGGAGAGAGGGCAACATGAGCCACCGTACGTTGAAAGCCGTGCGCACACCTTTGGCGGCCTGCCTGTTGGTCGCCCTGGTCGCACCGGGCATGGCGTTCGCCGAGACCGCCAAAGAGAAGGCACTGGAGTCACGCGTCGCCGAACTGGAGCGGCAGGTGCAGGCGCTGCTGGCGTCGCAACAGCAGCAACAGACCCAGATCGTGCAGACCCAGCAGGCGGTCACCGACGTCCGCACGCTGCAGGCCGAACAGAAGCCGGCGGTGCCTGCCGGCAAGCAGCCGATCCAGGTCACCACCATTACCCCCGGCGCGGCGCCGGGTACCACGGTCAAGATCGGCGGCTTCATCAAGGCCGATTTCCTGGCCACCCAGACCAGCGATGGCCAGCTGGCCGACGATGCCACCGGCCGCGCGCTGTACCTGCCCGGGCAGACCCCGGTGGAAGGTGCCGGCGGCAGCGGCAAGCGCTCGGACGTGGACTACAACGCCCACGCCAAGTTCTCGCGCTTCAACCTGGGCATCGACAACGTCAGCGAGTCGGGCAACAAGGCCGGCGCGTTCTTCGAGATGGATTTCTTCGGCAATTCGCTGGGCAACCAGACTGCCACCAACACCTATGGCGTGACCCTGCGCCATGCGTACATGTACTGGAACAACTGGATGGCCGGCCAGACCTGGTCGAACTTCATGGATGCGGCATCGCTGCCGGAAGCGGTCGACTTCGTCGGTCCGACCGATGGCGTGATCTTCGTGCGCCAGGCCCAGCTGCGTTACACCAAGGGCGGCTTCAGCGTCGCGCTGGAGAATCCGGAAACCACCACCCTCACCGGTACGCGCAATCCGGTCACCGGCGCCTGGACCAATGCCAGCGCCAACTCCGATCGCGGCAGCCTGCCGGACCTGACCCTGCGTTATGGCTGGAAGGGTGACTGGGGCACCTTCGGTGTCGGCGGTATCGTCCGTCAGCTGAAGGTCGACAACCAGACCACCGGTGCCAAGGCCGACAAGGTGGCCGGTGGCCTGACCCTGGGCGGCAAGTGGGTGATGGGTGACAGCGATTCGCTGCACTACCAGTTCACCGGTGGCGAGGGCATCGCCCGCTACATAGGCCTGGGCATCACTGCTGATTCGGCCTATGACGTGGCCCGCGACGAGCTCAACCCGACCGGTGTGATCGCCGGCTACGTCGGTTGGCGCCATGCGTTCTCGCCGAAGCTGCGCACCAACCTGATCTACGCGCGCAGCGACTACGACAACGACAGCATCCTTGGACCGCTGGTGACCAAGAGCGTGCAGAGCATCCGCGGCAACATCTTCTACTCGCCGCTGCCCAAGGTCGATGTCGGTGCCGAGCTGATGTACGGCAAGCGCGAGGTCGAGAACGGCAACAAGGGCGACATCACCCGTCTGCAGTTCACTACGAAATACAGCTTCTGATCGAGTGCCGACCAACGGTCGGCACTTGCCGAGATTGAGTGCCGACCATGGTCGGTATCTACCTAGACTGCGTGCCGACCGAGGTCGGCACCTACAGAGGGAAAGCGTCCCATGTCCACAACACCTGCACCGGCGAAAGCCCAACTTACCCAGGGACACAAGAAGGTCATCTTCGCGTCGAGCCTGGGCACCGTTTTCGAGTGGTACGACTTCTTCCTGTATGGCTCGCTTGCGGCGATCATCGCCAAGCAGTTCTTCAGTGGCGTCAATGAAACCACAGGCATGATCTTCGCCCTGCTGGCCTTCGCGGCCGGCTTCTTCGTGCGACCGTTCGGCGCGGCCTTCTTCGGCAGCCTCGGCGATCGCATCGGCCGCAAGTACACCTTCCTGGTCACCATCCTGATCATGGGCATCTCGACCTTCCTGGTCGGTGTGCTGCCCAACTACGCCTCGATCGGCTTCGCCGCGCCGGTGATCCTGATCATCCTGCGCCTGGCCCAGGGCCTGGCGATGGGCGGCGAGTACGGTGGTGCTGCCACCTACGTGGCCGAGCATGCGCCGGACGACAAGCGTGGCCTGTACACCAGCTTCATCCAGTGCACGGCCACGCTCGGCCTGTTCATGTCGCTGCTGATCATCCTGGCCTGCCGCTATTTCCTCGGCAACGAAGCCTTCGAAGCCTGGGGCTGGCGCATTCCGTTCCTGGTCTCGATCGTGCTGCTGGGCGTGTCGGTGTGGATCCGCCTGCAGCTGAGCGAGTCGCCGCTGTTCCAGCAGATGAAGTCGGAGGGCAAGGGCTCCAAGACGCCGTTCCGTGACAGCCTGAAGGGCGGCAACCTGAAGCTGATGCTGCTGGTGCTGCTCGGTGCTGCCGCAGGCCAGGCGGTGGTCTGGTATGGCGGCCAGTTCTACGCGCTGTTCTTCCTCAGCAGCATGCTGAAGGTCGATGCCACCACCTCCTACCTGCTGATCGCCGCCGCGCTGGCACTGGGCGTGCCGTTCTTCATCTTCTTCGGCTGGCTGTCCGACCGTATCGGCCGCAAGAAGATCATCCTCGCCGGCTGCCTGCTGGCCGCCGTCACCTACATCCCGATCTTCAAGGGCCTGACCCACTTCGCCAATCCGGCCATCGAAGAAGCCCGCAGCAGCTCGCCGGCGCTGGTCGTGGCCGATCCGAACACCTGCTCGTTCCAGTTCGATCCGGTCGGCCTGCGCAAGTTCACCAGCTCCTGCGATGTGGCTACCGCTGCGCTGACCAAGGCCGGTGTGCCGTATGACGTGCAGCCGGCCGCTGCTGGCTCGCTGGCGATGGTCAACGTGGGCAGTGCCAGCGTCACCTCGTATGAGGCCGCCGGCCTGACCAAGGAAGAAGGCAAGGCCAAGGCCGATGCGTTCGGTGCCGAGCTGAAGACCGCGCTGACCACCGCCGGCTACCCGGCCAAGGCAGACGGTGCGCGCATCAACTACGCCGGTACGATCTTCATGCTGTGGCTGCTGGTGCTGTACGTGACCATGGTCTACGGCCCGATCGCCGCCTACCTGGTCGAACTGTTCCCGACCCGCATCCGCTACACCTCGATGTCGCTGCCGTACCACATCGGCAACGGCTGGTTCGGTGGCTTCCTGCCGGCGATCTCCTTCGCGCTGGTGGCCGGTACCGGCAACCTGTACTACGGCCTGTGGTATCCGATCATCATCGCGCTGATGTCGGTGGTGATTGGTGGCCTGTTCCTGCGCGAGACGAAGAACGTGGATATCACCAAGTAAGAATGATGTTCATTGGATGAAGGAGAGGCCGTGGTGCAGACCACGGCCTTTTCGTTTCCCTGTAGCGCCGAGCCATGCTCGGCGACCGCGCAACGCGCGGCACAAAACTCCGCAGACGCGAACAGACAGCGCTCAATGCCGTCATCGCGGTTGACAAGCATCCGAAGCCACACGCCCTCTCGCGCCTGGGGTCAGATCCCTTTCGCACGCGAAAGGGATCTGACCCCATCGAGACCGCCGCCTCACGTGCGCACACCGTATAGTCGCGGAATGAGCACCTCAGCCGCCGACCTCCCCGCCATCCTGCACACCCTGCGCAGCGCCTGGCAGTCGCAGCGGCCCACGCTCGACCAGCGCGAAGCCGACCTGCGCCGCCTGCGCGAGGCGCTGAAGCCGCGCCTGGACGAAATGGCCCAGGCCATCGCCGAGGACTTCGGCCACCGCGCCCATGTCGAATCGAAACTGGCCGATGGCATGAGCGTGCTGTCAGCCATCGATCACCTGCGCCGCCACCTGCGGCGCTGGTCGAAGCCGCGTCATGCGTCTGCCGGCTGGAAGCTGTGGCCAGCCCGCGCGCAGCTGCGGCCGACGCCGCTGGGTGTGGTCGGGGTGATCTCGCCGTGGAACTATCCGGTCACGTTGGCGTTGGTGCCGCTGGCCACCGCGATTGCCGCTGGCAACCATGTGCTGCTGAAGCCTTCCGAGCACACACCGCGCACCAGCGCGTTCCTGGCCGATCTGCTGGCCAGCGTGTTCCCGCTCGAGCGCGTGGCGGTGGCGCAGGGTGGGGCGGACGTGGCGGCGGCGGTGTCCTCGCTGCCGCTGGACCATCTCGTATTCACCGGTTCCACCGCGGTCGGCCGCAAGGTGATGGCGGCGGCGGCGGAACATCTGGTGCCGCTGACCCTGGAACTGGGCGGCAAGTCGCCTGCCATTGTCTGCCGCGATTTTCCGTTGGACAAAGCCGCAGCGCGGCTGGCCACCGGCAAGTGGTTCAACGCCGGCCAGACCTGCATCGCGCCGGATTACGTGCTGATCGACAGCGTGCGCCAGCGCGAATTCGTGCAGGCGCTGCAGCAGCAGGTGCGCGAGCGTTACGGCGATTTCAGCGATGCGGATGACTACACGCGGATCATCAATGAAGGCCAGTACCGGCGGCTGCAGGGCTATCTGGCGCAGGCGCGCGAATGCGGTGTGCCGGTGATTCCGTTGGCGCAGGTGGATGAGGCGCGCGCTGATCGCGAGCGGCTGCTGGTGCCGACCGTAGTGCTGGACCCGCCGGATGACCTGGACCTGATGCGCGAGGAGATCTTCGGCCCGATCCTGCCGGTGCGCGCCTATCCGGACCTGGATGCGGCGCTGGCCGACATCGTGTCCCGCGACCGGCCGCTGGCGCTGTATCCCTTCAGCCATGACACAGCCACGGTGGAGCGCATCCTCGGCCAGGTGGTGGCGGGTGGGGTGACGGTCAATGACACGCTGCTGCACTTCGCCGCTGATGGTTTGCCGTTCGGTGGCGTTGGGGCCAGTGGAATGGGCGCGTACCACGGGCAGGCTGGGTTCGATGCCATGAGCAAGCTGCTGCCGGTGTTGTGGCAGTCGCGCTGGGCGGCCAGTGACCGGCTGCGGCCGCCGTATTCGAAGATTGCGGGGTTGTTGAGGTTGCTGCTGCGGTGAAGCCACGCATGGCGTGGCTCTACTGACGGGACCGGGTTCTGGTAGGTGCCAACCTTGGTTGGCACGCGTGAACCCCAAGCGCCGACCAAGGTCGGCCTCTACCGGGACATACGGGCCCGCCAGCGCCAACCAAGGTTGGCATCCACCAAAGCTGGGCCGGGTAGAATGCCCGCATGAAGATCGCCTCGTGGAACGTCAATTCGCTCAATGTCCGCCTGCCGCACCTGGAGCAGTGGCTCAAGGACTTCGGCCCGGACATCGTCGGCATCCAGGAAACCAAGCTGGAGGACCACAAGTTCCCTGATTCGGCGCTGATCGCCGCCGGTTACCGCAGCGTATTCGCCGGGCAGAAGACCTACAACGGTGTGGCGCTGGTGTCGCGCGAGCCGGCGCAGGACGTGCAGGTCGGCATTCCCGGTTTCGAGGACGAGCAGAAGCGGGTCATCGCCGGCACCTTCGGCGACCTGCGGGTGATCAACCTGTACGTGGTCAACGGCCAAGACATCGGCACCGACAAGTACGAGTACAAGCTGCGCTGGCTGGAGGCGGTGCACGCGTGGATCGCCGAAGAACTGCAGCGGCATCCGAAGCTGATCGTGATGGGCGACTTCAACATCGCCCCCGATGCGCGCGACGTGCATGACCCGGAGGTGTGGAACGAGAACCACATCCTGACCTCCACCGCCGAGCGTGGCGCGCTGGCCAAGCTGGTGCATCTGGGCCTGCACGATGGCTTCCGCCTGCACAACGACGAGGCCGGCACGTTCAGCTGGTGGGATTACCGCGCAGCGGGTTTCCGCCGCAACCTCGGCCTGCGCATCGACCTGAATCTGGTCTCCGATGCATTGAAGGGCAGTGTGGTGGCCTCGGGCATCGACCGCGAGCCGCGCACCTGGGAACGCCCCAGCGACCATGCACCGGCCTGGGTGGAATTGGGTTGAAGCGGTAGCGCCGGGCCATGCCCGGCGAGCGCAGCGGCGGCAGGGAGACGCCGGGCATGGCCCGGCGCTACCTGTCAGTTCACCGTATGCTCTTGCGGGTGAACAGGTTGACGATCGCCAGCAGGATCACCGCGCCGATCAGCGAGAACAGGAACGTGCGCAGGGTGATCGCTTCGTTGATGCCGCCGCCGAACAGCCAGCCGGAAATCAGTGCGCCGACGATGCCCACCACGATGTTGAGGATGATGCCCTGCTGGCCATCGCGCTTCATGATGATGCTTGCCAGCCAGCCGACGATGCCGCCGACGATCAGCCAGATGATGATGCCCATGATCGACTCTCCGGTGGATAACCGTGTCCAGTTGACGCGCAGTGCCGTGAACCCGCTGTGCAATCCCGTGACGGCCGCGTGCGGATGAGCCTGCCAGCCACCCTCGACGGTCCCTGGCGGTTTGGTCCGGTTACCGTCTGGCGCTGCCCCCATGTGCCCGGACAGCGTGGCGAGCCGCAGGCCCGGCAGGTGCTGGCAGAGGCCCTGGGCGGCGAGCCGGACGCGCTGCCGCTGCTGCGCGACGACAAGGGCCGGCCGGAGCTGAGCGGCGCGCTGGCCCACTACGGCACCGGTTGGAGCCACAGTGGCGAGGTGCTGCTGGTGGCGCTGGGCGAGGGCGTGCGGCTGGGCGTGGACCTGGAGCTGCTGCGGCCGCGCCCGCGCATGCTGGAAATCATCCAGCGCTTCTTCCATCCCGACGAAGTGGTCTGGCTGCAGGACCTGGACGAGGCCGACCGCGAGCATTGGTTCTTCCGCGTGTGGTGCGCCAAGGAAGCCATGCTGAAGGCGCACGGGCAGGGCATTTCCTTTGGCCTGCATCGCCTGCAGCTGGCCCCGGCCGCCGATGGCGCGCTGCATCTGCGCTGGTGCGACCCGGAACTGGGCGAGGCGGCGCGCTGGCACCTGCACGAGTGGCAGGCCAGTGGCCAGTTCCGTGCCGCATTGGCCTGGTATCCGCAGTGAATCGCCGAATCTGCAGTGAAAACCGGCGATAATGTCGGCATGAGCGAACACGATCTTCCCGCCGGCGTAGCGTCCACGCTGCAGCAGGGCCTGGCCAGCATGGGCCTGGCCGCCGAGCTGGCCCCGCCGCTGCTGCGCTACCTGGCGTTGCTGCACCGCTGGAACGGCACCTACAACCTCACTGCCATCCGCGATCCGCAGGAAATGGTCACCCGCCATCTGCTTGATTCGCTGGCGATGCAGCCGTTCGTGGCCGATGGCAGCCTGGCCGACCTCGGTACCGGCCCCGGGTTGCCGGGCATCCCGCTGGCGATCGCCTGCCCGGGCCTGCAGGTCACCCTGGTGGAAAGCAACGGCAAGAAGGCCCGCTTCATGCGCGAGGCGGTGCGCCAGCTGGGCCTGGGCAATGCCCGCGTGGCCGAGTCGCGCGCCGAAGCGCTGGCCGAGCCGGGCAGCTACGATCAGCTGACCGCGCGCGCGATGGACACCCTGGCCGGCATCGTCCGCGTCGGTGGCCACCTGCTGCGCCCCGGTGGCGTGCTGCTGGCCATGAAGGGCGTCTACCCGCATGAGGAGATCGCAGCGCTGCCGGCCGGTTGGCAGGTGCGCGAGGTGGTCCCGTTGAGCGTGCCCGGCCTGGCCGGCGAACGCCATCTGGTCACCGTCACAGGCCCCTGAACCCCGCCGCCAGCCCCTTGTGGAACAAGCGGTTGGCGATCCACGATTTCCGCACGGGCCCGGTTGTACGCATAATGACCGGTCCCAGCACACGTCGACGAGGCACACCCGCATGGCCCGCATCATCGCCATCGCCAACCAGAAGGGTGGCGTCGGCAAGACCACGACCGCCGTCAACCTGGCCGCTTCCCTGGCCAACGCACCCAAGCGCGTGCTGTTGGTCGACCTGGATTCCCAGGGCAACGCGACCATGGGCAGTGGCGTGGACAAGCGCGAGCTGGTCTCCTCCACCTACGATCTGCTGCTGGGCGAGTCCAGCGCTGCCGACGTGCGCGTGCAGACCGCCGAAGGCTATGACCTGCTGCCGGGCAACATCGACCTGACCGCGGCCGAGATCCAGCTGATGGCGCAGAGCGAGCGCGAGCAGCGCCTGAAGCGCGCGCTGGCGCCGATCCGCGACGAGTACGACTACATTCTGATCGACTGCCCGCCGGCGCTCTCGCTGCTGACCCTGAACGCCTTGGCGGCCGCCGATTCGGTGATCGTGCCGATGCAGTGCGAGTACTACGCGCTGGAAGGCCTGAGCGCGCTGGTGGAAACCATCGAAGCGCTGCGCGCCAACCTCAACCCGGCGCTGGAGATCGAAGGCGTGCTGCGCACCATGTTCGATGTGCGCAACAACCTGGCCAACGCCGTGTCGGCCGAGCTGACCGAGCATTTCGGCGACCGCGTGTTCCGCACCATCGTGCCGCGAAACGTGCGCCTGGCCGAGGCGCCCAGCCATGGCCAGAGCATCGTCGGCTACGATCGTGCTTCGCGTGGCGGCGTGGCCTACCTCGGCCTGGCCGGCGAGATCATCCGCCGCAACAACGAACGCAACAAGGCCAGCAAGGCCGTGGAGACCGTCTGATGACCAGCAAGCCTGCCGCCAAGAAGCGTGGCCTCGGCCGCGGCCTGGACGCCCTGCTGGGGCCCAAGGGCGCGGTCAGCCAGGTGCAGGCCAGCACGGCGGTGATCGAGCCGCTGCCCGGTGAAGTGCTGCGCAAGCTGCCGGTAGGCCAGCTGCAGCCGGGCAAGTACCAGCCGCGTCGCGAGATGGACCAGGGCAAGCTGTCCGAACTGGCCGACTCGATCAAGTCGCAGGGCGTGATCCAGCCGATCCTGGTGCGCCAGCTGCCGGCAGGCAACTTCGAGATCGTCGCCGGTGAACGTCGCTGGCGCGCCTCGCAGCTGGCTGGCCTCGACGAAGTGCCGGTGGTGGTGCGCGAGCTGGAAGACCGCACCGTCATCGCGATGGCGCTGATCGAGAACATCCAGCGCGAAGACCTCAACCCGCTGGAAGAAGCCGAAGCGCTGCAGCGCCTCATCAGCGAATTCACCCTGACCCATGCCGAGGCCGCCGAGGCCGTCGGCCGCTCGCGCGCGGCGGTGTCCAACCTGCTGCGCCTGCTGGAGCTGCCGATCGCCATCCGCCTGCTGCTGGAAACCCGCCGGCTGGAGATGGGGCACGCCCGCGCGCTGCTGACCCTGGCCCCGGAACTGGCCAGCAAGCTGGCCCAGGAAGCGGCCGATGAGGGCTGGTCGGTGCGCGAGGTCGAGCGTCGTGCGCAGGCCTTCGCCGCCGGCAAGGTGCCGAGCAACCGTCCGCAGCCGGTGGCCAAGGTGCAGCAGGCCGACATCGCCTCGCTGGAGACGGAGCTGTCCGAAGTGCTGGGCACCTCCGTTGCGATCAACCATGGCCGCGGTGGCAAGGGCAAGCTGATCATCCATTACGCCAACCTGGACACGCTCGATGGCGTGCTGGAGCGGCTGCGCACGCGCCAGGGCTGACCCCGGCGCAGTTTCATGAGCGCACGGCCTGTTCCTGCCGTGTGCCGTCGATTGCAGGGAACGCACCGCCGCGCGTGCCGGAGGCCGCGTTGTCCACCGCAGGTGGGCCGCTCCGCCCCGTGGCTCATCCAGGGAGCAGGACATGACCATTGAAGTAGACGACGTCAGCCCGGGCGGCAGCCCGATTCTCGTGCACAGCCGCGAGAAGGACTTCACCCCGGCCCACGGCGAAGAACACATCGAGGCGATCAGCGCGTACATCGAGCGCCATCTGGGGCCGATCTCCGGCGTCTTCCACGAAATCATCTCCGATATCGTGCACATCGACGTGCATGTGGTGCCCGCCACCGATGCGTGCCCGTACCTGCGTCTGGTCACCTCCGGCATGAGCGACCTGCCGATGTCCGTGCCCGATGAGGTGGACGCCCCCCGGCACATGGAACTGATGGTGACCCTGCCGGCGGATTGGCCGATCAGCGAGGACGCCTTCAAGGACGAGCGCAACTACTGGCCGGTGCGCATGCTGAAGACCCTGGCGCGATTGCCGCATGAGTACGACACCTGGCTGGGCTTCGGCCACACCATTCCCAACGGCCATCCGTCCGAGCCCTATGCACCGGGCGTGGGATTCGATGGCGCCATCGTGCTGCCGCCGGTCACCACTCCGGACGACTTCGGCACGTTGGCGCTGGAAGACGGCACCACCATTGAGTTCATGGCGATCGTGCCGCTGTACCCGGAAGAGATGGACCTGAAGCTGAAGAAGGATTCGGAAACCCTGCTGGACCGCTTCGATGCGAAGAACATCCAGGATGTCATCCAGCCGGGGCGCACCAATGTGGCCAAGAAGCGTTTCGGCCTGTTCTAGGCCCTGCGCGTACCATCAGACTTTGTAACCACTGAATTGACCGCTGGATTCCAGGCCCACCGCAATGACCATCCTGCTCACCGGCGCAGCCGGCTTCATCGGTGCCTACACCGCCCGCGCCCTGCTTGATGCGGGCCAGTCGGTGGTCGGCCTGGACAACTTCAACGATTACTACGACCCGCAGATCAAGCGCGACCGCGTGGCCGCGCTGTGCCCGACGCTGGACCTGCGCACCCTGGACCTGACCGACCGCGACGGACTGGCCGCACTGTTCGACGAAATACAGCCGACGGCGGTGATCCACCTGGCCGCGCAGGCCGGCGTGCGCTATTCGCTGGAAAACCCGCACGCCTACGTCGACAGCAACCTGGTCGGCTTCGTCAACATGCTCGAGCTGTGCCGCCACCGTGCCGTGCAGCACCTGGTGTATGCGTCCAGCAGTTCGGTGTACGGCGATTCGGCTACGCCGCCGTTTTCCGAAGACCAGCGCGTGGACCAGCCGCGCTCGCTGTACGCCGCAACCAAGGCCGCCAATGAACTGATGGCCTATACCTACGCGCAGCTGTATGGCCTGCATGCCACCGGCCTGCGCTTCTTCACCGTGTACGGCCCGTGGGGCCGGCCGGACATGGCGCCGCTGCTGTTCTCGCGCGCGGTGCTGGCCGGTCGTTCGATCGATGTGTTCAACGAAGGCCGCATGCAGCGCGACTTCACACATGTCTCCGACATCGTGGCCGGTATTCTCGGCGCCCTCGCGCATCCGGCTGATGGTCCGGTGCCGCACCGGGTGTTCAACCTCGGCAACCACACGCCGGTCGAGCTGGAGCGCTTCATCGGCGTGATCGAGCAGGCCGCCGGTCGCCCCGCGCAGAAGGTCTACAAGCCGATGCAGCCGGGCGACATGGTGCGCACGATGGCCGATACCCGGCGCGCACATGACGCATTTGGCTACGAACCGGCCATGCCCATCGAACAGGGCCTGCCACCGGTGGTGCAGTGGTGCCGCGAGTATTTTGCTGATCGCGCGTGAGAACGCATCCTCACACTGCCGGATTCATCTTCGGATAACCTCGGCGTCGGAAAATGCGCGGTCTTTGTCCCTCCTTGGCCGAGTCCCCCCATGAGCCAACCCGAGCTGTCCGTCGTCGTCCCAGTATTCAACGAGCGCGACAACGTCGCGCCCCTGGTGGCCGAAATCACCGCTGCACTGCGCGGCCGGCTGCCGTTCGAGATCGTCTACATCGACGATCATTCGCGCGATGACACCCTGGCCGTGCTGCAGGGCCTGAAGGCCACCACGCCGGAACTGCGGGTGCTGCACCACGTTTCGCAGAGCGGGCAGAGCACCGCGGTACGTACCGGCGTCAAGCATGCGCGTGCACCGTGGATCGCCACCCTCGACGGTGATGGCCAGAACGATCCGGCCGACATCCCCAAGCTGCTGCAGGCCCGCGGTGCCGCCGATGCCCAGGTGAAGCTGTTCGCCGGCTGGCGCGTCAACCGCCAGGACAGCGGCAGCAAGCGCTGGGCCAGCAAGTGGGCCAACGCCATCCGCGCGCGCATGCTGCGCGATGACACCCCCGATACCGGCTGCGGCATCAAGCTGTTCGAGCGCAACGCCTTCCTCGATCTGCCGTACTTCGATCACATGCATCGCTACCTGCCGGCGCTGATGCAGCGTGCCGGCTGGAAGACCATCAGTGTGCCGGTCAACCATCGCCACCGCACTGCCGGCGTGTCCAAGTACAACAATCTCGGTCGCGCGCTGGTCGGCATCCGCGACCTGCGTGGCGTGGCTTGGCTGATCACCCGCAGCAAGCGCACCGCGGTGGAGGAGCGTTGATGGATCTGGAGCTTCACTGGCTGGACCAGCCGCTGACGTGGTTGTACTGGACCGGCCTGCATGTGACCGGTTGGAAGCTGATCGGCTACACCGGCGCGTTGATGTTTGGCGGCCGCTGGCTGGTCCAGTTCGTCGCCTCCAAGCGCGCCGGCAAGCCGGTGATCCCGCGCCTGTTCTGGTACATGAGCGTGGTCGGCAGCCTGATGACGCTGAGCTACTTCCTGTTCTCGGCCAAGCAGGATTCGGTGGGCGTGCTGCAGAACCTGTTCCCGGCGTTCACCGCGTTGTACAGCCTGCAGCTGGACATCAAGCACCGCGGCTGGAAGCGGGACAAGGCCAGCCACTGAAGCTCGGGTAGACGCCGACCTTGGTCGGCACCGCTGTGCATCGGTAGCGCCGGGCCATGCCCGGCGGCTGTGGGATGGCGGCCAACGTCGGCCGCGCTGCGCGCTCGCGGGGCATGGCCCCGCGCTACCGCGCGCCTTCGGCGCTGGGGTCCCGGCCTGGCCTGGGTAGTGCATCGGTAGCGCCGGGCCATGCCCGGCGGCTGTGGGATGGTGGCCAACGTCGGCCGCGCTGCGCGCTCGCGGGGCATGGCCCCGCGCTACCGCGCGCCTTCGGCGCTGGGGTCCCGGCCTGCGGCCGGTTCCCGGCCCTGCCTGCGTTGCAGGCAGGACCTTCGTCCCATGCCATGCGCGGTGCGGGGTGCCATGATCGGGGTCTGCCTTCCCGGGAACCTGTGCTCGTGAAAACCCGTCTTGCCGTAGCCCTGCTGATCGCCCTGTCTGCCCCTGCCGTGGCCCTGGCCGCCCCGCCCACCGCCACCGCGCCGGCCAGCGTGGCCACTGAATCGCCCGCCGATGCTGCCTTCCGCGCGCTGTACGAGAAGGAATGGAAGTGGCGCCAGGACGGCGGCGGCGAGGCCAGCGAGGACGAAGACGCCCCGGCCAACGCCACCCGCATGCCCGACGTCGGCCCGGCCGCGCAGCAGGCACGCCTGAAGGTATGGGACGAAACCCTGGCCGCGCTGAAGAAGATCGACCCGAAGACCCTGTCGCCCGACAACCAGGTCAACTACGCGATCTACCGCGACCAGGTGTTCAACCTGGCCGAAGAAGTGCGCCTGCGCGGCTACGAGATGCCGTTCAACGCCGACTCCTCGTTCTGGTCGAACCTGTCCTTCATGGCCCGGCGCGAGATGAAGACCGTGCAGGACTACCAGAACTACATCGCGCGCCTGAATGATGTGCCGCGCTACTTCGACCAGCAGACCGACAACATGCGTGCCGGCCTGAAGCGCGGCTTCAGCGTGCCGCGTGCGGTGCTCGATGGTCGCGAGGTGTCCATCGCCACCGTCGCCGAACTGAAGGATCCGACCGAATCGCCGTTGTACGCGCCGTTCAAGAAGCTGCCCAACACCGTCCCGGCGGCCGAGCGGGCCAAGCTGCAGGCACAGGCGCGCGCGGCGATCAGCGGCAAGGTGGTGCCGGCGTTCCAGCAGCTGCGCACCTTCTTCGTCAACGAATACGTGCCGCAGGCGCGTACCACCCTGGCCGCCGAAGCGATGCCCGACGGCAAGGCGTACTACAAGCAGCAGATCCACGAATACACCACGCTGGACCTGTCGCCGGACGAGATCCACCGCATCGGCCTGGATGAAGTGGCACGCATCCAGAAGGAAATGAACGACATCATCAAGCAGGTGAAGTTCAAGGGCAGCTTTGCCGAGTTCCTGACCTTCCTGCGTACCGACCCGCAGTTCTATGCCAGGACGCCGGAAGAACTGCTGTCGCGTGCCGCATGGATCTCCAAGCGGGCCGATGGCCAGCTCGGCAAGTACATGACATTGCCGCGTGCGCGCTTCACCATCGTGCCGGTGCCGCCGGACATCGCGCCGTTCTGGACCGCCGGCCGGGGTGGCATGGGCACCTATTGGCTCAACACCTACAACCTGCCGTCGCGCCCGCTGTACAACCTGCCGGCGTTGACCCTGCACGAATCCGATCCGGGCCATGCACTGCAGGGTGCCATCGCCGCCGAGCAGAAGAACCTGCCGGAGTTCCGCCGCAATGCCTACATCTCCGCCTATGGCGAAGGCTGGGCGCTGTACTGCGAGAAGCTGGGCGTGGAAATGGGCATCTACGAAACCCCGTACGAGGATTTCGGTCGCCTGACCTACGAGATGTGGCGCGCCACGCGCCTGGTGATCGACACCGGCGTGCACAGCAAGGGCTGGAGCCGCGAGCAGGCGCTGGCCTACCTGCGTGACCACACGGCGCTGAGCGAGCACGAAGTGACCACCGAAGTGGACCGCTACATTTCCTGGCCTGGTCAGGCGTTGAGCTACAAGCTCGGCGAGATCGCCATCGTGCGCCTGCGCGCGCAGGCGGAGAAGGAACTGGGTGACAAGTTCGACATCAAAGGCTTCCACGACACGCTGCTGAAGCAGGGCTCGGTGCCGTTGCCGGTACTGGAACAGCAGATCCAGGCGTACATCGTCGAACGCAAGAAGGCCTGACCGCCGTGTGGTCGGGTCGGAGCCCCGCGGTGGCGGGGATCCGACCCGGGCTCGGGCTCGGATCCCTTTCCTGTGGAAAGGGCTCCGACCCCTCCCACCTCACCCCACCGTCCGCACCTTCGCCACGCGCGCGGCGAAGGTCGGCAGCACCAGCAGGGTCAGCACCGTGGCGGTGATCAAGCCACCGATCACCACCGTCGCCAGCGGCTTCTGCACTTCCGCACCGGAACCACTGGCGATCGCCATCGGGATGAAGCCGACGATGGCCACCAGCGCGGTGGTCAGCACCGCGCGGATACGGCTGGACGCACCATTGATCGCGGCCATCATCGGCACGTCACCGGCGTCCAGGCGCTCGCGGATCGCCTGCATCAGCACCAGGCCATTGAGCGTGGCCACGCCGGACACCGCGATGAAGCCCACCGCTGCCGACACCGAGAACGGCATGCCGCGCAGCAGCAGGGCGAGGATGCCGCCGACCAGCGCCAGCGGCACGCAGCTGAACACCAGGATGGCTTCCTTGCCACTGCGCAGGGCCATGAACAGCAGGCTGCCGATCAGCAGGAACACCACCGGCACCACCGTGGCCAGGCGCTTTTCCGCACGCTGCAGGTTCTCGAACTGGCCACCCCAGGTCAGGTACGCACCGGGCGGCAGCGCCACCTCGGCGACGGCGGTCTGCGCCTCACCAACGAAGCCGCCGAGATCGCGGCCACGCACGTTGGCCTGCACCACCACCCGGCGGCTGCCGTTGTTGCGGCTGATCTGGTTCGGCCCTTCGCTGACGCTGATGCGCGCGACCGAGGACAGCGGAATCACCACGCCGGCCGGCGTGGCGATCGGCAGCGAGGCCAGCTGATCCGGGTCGTTGCGTGCGCTGTCGTCCAGCCGCACAACTACATCGAAGCGACGGTCGCCCTCGAAGATCTTGCCCGCCGCCGTGCCGCCGATGCCGGTAGACAGCGCATCGCTGACGTCCGCGGCGGTCAGCCCGTACTGCGCCGCTGCCACATGGTCGATCTTGACGTTGAGCGTGGGCAGGCCGGAAATCTGCTCCACGCGCACATCGGCCGCGCCTTCCACCGCACGCAGTTTCAGCGCCACCTGGTCGGCCACCTTCTGCAGCTGGCTGAAGTCATCGCCGAAGATCATCACCGCCAGATCGGTCCGCACGCCGGAAATCAGCTCGTTGAAGCGCAGCTCGATCGGCTGGCTGAACTCGAAGCTGTTGCCCAGCTGCTGGCCAGCCAGCTTTTCGAAGCGGGCCACCAGTGCTTCCTTGCCCAGCTTCGGGTCGGGCCAGTCCGCACGTGGCTTGAGCACGATCACACTGTCGGAAATGTTGGTCGGCATCGGGTCGATCGCCGCTTCGGCGGTACCGGTACGCGAGAACACCGTTTCCACTTCCGGTTGCTGGGCAATCGCCTTTTCCAGCGCCAGCTGCATCGCCAGCGACTGCTCCAGCGAGGTCGACGGCACGCGCAGTGCCTGCATCGCCACGTTGCCTTCATCCAGGGTAGGCATGAACTCGCGGCCGAGCAGGCCGAACGAACCAATACCCACCAGCAGCATCAGGCCCGCACCCGCCACCACCGACCGTGGCCGCGCGACGGCCTGGCGGATGATCGGCTCGATGCGCCCACGCAGCACGCGGATCAGCTTCGTTTCGTGCTCGCCATCATCGCGGTGCGCCTCGCCGTCCTTCAGCTTCGGCTCGCGCACCAGCAGTGCGGCCATCGCCGGCACGAAGGTGAAGGAGAAGATGAAGGCACCCACCAGCGCCAGCATGAAGGTCGCCGCCATCGGGTGGAACGTCTTGCCCTCCACGCCTTCCAGAGTGAGGATCGGCGCGAACACCAGCAGGATGATCAGCTGGCCGAACGCTGCCGGTCGTGCCATTTTGCGCGCCGAATCAGCCGCGACACGCAGGCGTTCCATCGTGGTCAACGCGCGGCCCAGTTCGGCACGACGCTGGCCCAGCATCAGCAGCGTTGATTCGATCACGATCACCGCGCCGTCCACCAGAATGCCGAAGTCCAGCGCACCCAGGCTCATCAGGTTGCCGCTGATGCCGAAGCGGTTCATGCCGATCACTGCGAACAGGAACGACAGCGGGATCACCAGTGCGGTGATCGCCGCCGCGCGCAGGTTGCCGAGCAGCAGGAACAGCACCACCACCACCAGCAGCGCGCCCTCGGTGAGGTTCTTGGCCACGGTCTTGATGGTGGAATTGACCAGCACGCTGCGGTCCAGCACCGGCGCTGCCACGATGTCGGCCGGCAGCGATTTGTTCACTTGTTCCAGGCGCGCGGCGGCGGCCTGGGCCACGGTGCGGCTGTTGCCACCGGCGATCATCAGCGCGGTACCCAGCACGGCTTCATGGCCGTTGCGGCTGGCCGCACCCAGGCGCGGTGCGCGGCTCAGTTCGACCTCGGCCACATCGGACACCCGTACCACCACGCCGTTGCGGGTGGCCACCGGCGCTTGTGCCAGATCGTCGGTGGTCAGCGCCAGGCCATCGGCACGCACCACCAGGCCTTCGCCGGCACGCTGTACGAAGCCGGCACCGGCCTGCACGTTGGAGCGCTGCAGGGCCGTCACCAGGTCCGCCAGGCCGAGGCCATGCGCGGCCAACCGTGCGCTGTCCGGATGCACGCCGTATTCCTTGACGTAGCCACCGACGGTGTCCACGCCGGCCAGCCCGGGGCTGGAACGCATCTGCGGCGCGATGATCCAGTCCTGCACGGTGCGCAGGTAGGTGGCGCGTTCTTCCGGCGTGCGCAGCAGATTGCCTTCCGGCGTGCGGTAGACCTCACCGGCCTGCCAGCCGGCTTCACCGGGCTTGGCCAGCTTCGCAGGGTCGAACGCGGTGAAGTCCACCGTCCACATCAACACCTCGCCGAGGCCGGTGGTGACCGGCGACAGCATCGGCGAGGCACCCTCGGGCAGCGCTTCGGCGGCTTCGCGCATGCGCTCGGCCACCTGCTGGCGGGCGAAGTAGATGTCGGTGGCATCGGTGAAGATCGCGGTGACCTGCGAGAAGCCATTGCGCGACAGCGAACGGGTGGTGGTCAGGCCGGGGATGCCGGCCAGCGCGGTTTCCAGCGGATAGGTCACCTGCCGCTCGATCTGCTCGGGCGTCAGTGCCGGAGCCACGGTGTTGATCTGCACCTGGCGGTTGGTGATGTCCGGTACCGCATCGATCGGCAGCTTGCCGAGCTGGAACAGGCCCACCGCGGCAACGAGTGCAGCCAGGGCCACGACCAGCCAGCGGTGGCGTACCGCGGTTTCAATGATGAGCTTGAACATGGAAGGCCCTCAGTGCCCGTGCTCGGCTTCGCCCTTGGCCAGTTCGGCCTTGAGCAGGAAGGCGTTGGCGCCGACGATGCGTTCGCTGCCGCTCAGGCCACCGAGGATCTCGATGCGGTCGCCGGCACGTCGGCCAACCAGCACCGGCTGCATCTTGAAGCCGCCCTCGACCGCGACGAATACCGCGCTGCTGCCATCCACGTTCTGCACGGCATCGGCCGGCACGCTCAACGCGCCATCCTTGCCGTCGGTGACCACTACTGCAGACACCGGCGAACCAGCTGGCGGCAATGCGGCATTGACCGGCGTGGCACGGATTACCGCTACGCCGCCCTGCTGACGCACATCGGCGGCCGAACCGGTGACGGTGGCACTGAAGCTGCCGCCCGGCACGCTCACTTCCAGCGTCATGCCCGGGCTGACCTGCGCGGCCAGCGCCGGCGGTGCGGTGAACACCAGCTCGTTCATCGACGGATCGGCGACGTCGGCCACCGGGCTGCCGGCCGCCACCACGCCACCCGGCGTGACCTGCACGTTGCCGACGATGCCGGCCACCGGGCTGGTGATGCGCACGCGGCCGCTGCTGTCGGGTGAACCGTTGGCGGCGGCCTGTGCCTGTGCGGCCGCGGCCTGCGCCTGCGCCGCCAGCGAGCGCGCGCGTGAGGTTTCCAGTTCCTGCCGGGCGACCACGCCCTGCTCGACCAGCGCCTTGTCGCGGCCATGGGCCAGGCGCGCCGCCTCGGCTTCCGCAGCGGCGGCAACCGCATTGGCGCGGAACACCGCCGCTTCGCCGCTGACCACGATCGCCAGCGCCTGGTTCTGCTTCACTGCGGTGCCGGGTGCGACCAGCACGCGCTCCACACGCCCGGTCACGGTTGAGGCGACCGATGCACGCGCACCGATCGAAGGTTCGACCCGGCCGGACAGCCGCGTCGAACCGCCGCCGCCGCGGCCGACGGCGACCACGTCGATGCCGGAAGCCTTGATCTGCTCGGGCGTCAGCTGCACCACGCCTTCATCGGCGTCGGGCACCTTGCGTGTTTCGGCCTTGGCTTCGGTACTGTCAGCGGCGTGGCCATGGCCATCGTCGGCTGCTGCCTTGCGGGCGGCATCCGATGCGTCCGGGTTCTGTGCGTTGCCGGAGCAGCCAGCCAGCACTACGGTCAGCAGCAGGCCACCAACCAGGGGGAAAGAACGGGACAGGTTCATCGGGCCTCCACAAAAGGTGCGCGCCCTTCGAGGCGGGCGAGATCGATTTCCGCGCCGACGCGCGACAAGCGCGCGTCCACGGCGGTGCCGCGGGCGGCGATGAGTGCACTGCGGGTGCTGCGCAGCTCCAGCTGCGAGATGCGTCCGGCGTCGAAGCCGATGCGGGCCAGCCGATACGCTTCCTCGGCGGCGAACACGCTTTCGTCGGCTGCACGGGTACGGCTGCCGGCGGCCTTCAGGCCCGCCACCGCCGACAACCGTTCCGCTTCGCTGTCACGGCGCTGCTGGTCCAGCCGCGCCTCGGCCGCGCGCTGTTCGGCACTGGCGGCGCGGATGCCACCACGGTTGCGGTCGAACAACGGGATCGAGAGGCTGACGCCGAGCGTGTAGGCCTGCTCGCGGTCCTCGCGGAAACGCGTCTGCGCGGCCGTGACGCTGAGGTCGGGCAGGGCACGCTTGCGCTCCACATCGACCAGGCGACCGGCTGCGTCCACCTCGGCTTCGGCGACGCGCACGGCCAGTGCCACATCGGTGGAGCCGCGCGGTGCCGGCGGTGCGCGGTCGAGCAGGCTGTCGTCGATGGTCTGCACCGGTGCATCCAGCAGGGCCGCACCAGCCAGGCGGGCCAGTGCGGCATCGCGGAAGGCCTGCGCCTCATCCAGCGCGGCGCTGGCATTGGCCACTTCGCTTTGTGCCTGCACGGCGCGCAACTGCGGCTCGCGGCCATGCTTGACCATGGCGGTGACCGCCGCCGCATCGTCGCGGGTGAGGGTCAGCGCTTCGTCGGCCAGGGTGTAACGACGCAGGGCGCTTTCCGCCTGTGCGTAGATCGCCGCCAGTTGGCTGGCGACATCGCTGCGGCTCTGCGAACCACGCAGGGCAGCGGCCTGTGCCTCGGCGCGGGCGGCGCGGACGCGCGCGCCACGCTGGCCCCAGACCTCCAAAGGCTGGGACAGGGTAAGCACGGTGTCGGCCCTGCCCATGCCGCCGTAGGAGCCCGTGCCCCAGGCGTTTTCGGCGGACCAGGAAAGGGAGGGGTTGGGCAGCGCCCGGGCCTGGTCGGCGCGGGCGTCGGCCGCCTCGGCCAATGCCGCGCCGACGCGGGTGCCGGGCAGCTGGTCGAGACGTTCTAGCAGGGTGTCATACGAAGGTGCGGCTTGTGCGGCGACCTGTGCGGCGGGGATCAGGCCCAGCAGCACGGCGACGACCAGCCCGGCCGCGCGCGGCGACCGACGTGTCAGGATCGACATAGGGGGATTCCGGTTGTGAGTGAAACGGGAGCCCGCGATTGCGGGACGCGCTCAACTCACGCCCGGGGGGGACGTGCCAGTTCGTCCTGGGCGACCGCATAGGTCGCCGCGTCGCCTGCATTCATCCAGCGCGCCGGTTGCGGCGTGCCAAAGGCGGCGAAGGTGCTCGCCGGCAGGCTCAGGTTGGAGTGGTGGCAGTGGTTATGACTGCAGGCACCGGTGTGCTTGCCGTCGTTGTCACTGTCACCGTCGGGCTCTTCGGCAGCCGGCTCCACATGCACCACGGTGCTGTCGTGCGGTTCCACCGCACACGCCAGAACATCGGCCACCGGTACGACCACGAACGCCGCCATCAGCAGCATCAGCAGGGTCGAACGAAGGTGGCGGGCGATCCGGCGCATGGAGGGGAGGCTAGCAAGCGGTTTTCGGTGGATACAATATCAATGGCCACCTCGGGAATTCGTCGGAACCTGCCGTTCAGGTGCGCCGCGCACGGGACTGCTGCTCTGGTAGGTGCCGACCTTGGTCGGCACGCCTTTCGGTCCGTGGGGTGCGACACCGGGATGCACTTCTGTAGAGCCGAACCCATGCTCGGCTGCTTTCGCGCGACCAGCCGCCCCGGTAGGTGTCGACCTTGGTCGACACGCTTTTTGACCCCCGACACATTGCCGGCCAGCGGCTGGCACTACCGGTCTGCAGGCAGCTCCGCGATCACCTTGATCTCGAACTGGAAGCCATACAGCCAGGTCACGCCGATGCCGGTCAGGGTCGGGTGCGGCGCTTCGCCCCAGTACTCCGGCACGATCGCCCAGGCCTTTTCGAAGTTGGTTTCCGGGTCGACCAGGAACACGGTCACGTCGATCACGTCGTCGAACGTGCAGCCGGCCGCGGCCAGCACCGCGTTGAGATTGTCGAAGGCGCGACGCACCTGGGTCTCGAAGTCTGGCTCGGGTGAGCCGTCCTCGCGGCTGCCGACCTGGCCGGAGACGAACAGGAAGCCATTGGACCGGATCGCCGGTGAGTAACGATTGCGCTCGTACAGCGCCTGCCGGCCGGCGGGAAAGACGACATCACGGTGGGACATAAGACGGATTCCAGAGGGGGAGAAGACCATCCTCCCCGCTGCCGCTGTCTGGATAAACCGCGATGATGCGCCTAGATTGATTGGTAATTCCAAATAATCAGGGCCGCTGACATGGACCGCTTCGAGGCGATGCGGGCCTTCGCCCGGGTGGTGGAGACCGGCAGCTTCACCCGCGCCGCGCATACGCTGCAGCTCAGCCGCACCACGGTCACCCAGCTGGTGCAGCAGCTGGAGGCACATCTGCGGCTGCGGCTGCTCAACCGCACCACGCGCCGGGTCAGTGTCACCGCCGATGGCGCGGCGTATTACCCGCGCATCGTGCGTCTGCTGGCCGAGCTGGAAGAGGTGGAGGGCGGCCTGGGCGATGCCGCCGCACAACCGCGCGGTCGCCTGCGCATCGATGTGCCCGGCCCGTACGCGCGGCTGCGGCTGGTGCCGGCGCTGCCCGGTTTCCAGGCGCGCTATCCGGAGATCCAGCTGGAGGTGGGGGTCAGCGACCGCGAGGTTGATGTCATCGCCGACAACGTCGACTGCGTGATCCGTGGCGGCACCCCGGCCGACCCGGCGTTGGTGGCGCGGCCGTTGGCGAGCCTGCCGATCGGCTTCCATGCCAGCCCGGGCTATGTGCAGCAGTTCGGTATGCCGGAACACCCGCGCGCGCTGCAAGGGCCGGACCACCACACGGTCGGTTTCCTCAGCCCGCGCAGTGGCCGCGCCCGCGTGTTCAGCGCGAAGCGCGGCGCCGAGCGCTTCGAGGTGCAGGGGCGTTATTCCATCGGCTTCGATGATGGCAACGCCTATCTGGCAGCGGGTCTGGCCGGCCTCGGCGTGGTCGCGTTGCCCAGCTACATGGCCGAACCGCACGTGGCGCGCGGTGAGCTGCTGCCGGTGCTGCAGGCTTGGCAGCTGCCGCCGATGCCGATGCACGTGATGTTCCCGCCGAACCGGCACATGAGCCAGCGGCTGCGGGTGTTCATTGATTGGGTGGTGGAAACGTTGGGCTGAGCGACCGCTCGATCGCCGCCACGCCGCATGCCACTCCGTCCTCGTTCGCCATCGCAGCGCCCAGCGCGGCTGCACGCGCGCGCGTATCCGCCTGCTCGGCGAACGCCAGTGCATCGGCCAACGCCTGCGCCTGCAACCGTTTCGGTGACAGCGGCGCAGGCGCTACACCCAGCCGCTGAAGGCGATCGGCCCAGAAGAACTGGTCGGCGGCGAACGGCATCACCATCGACGGTATGCCGGCGCGACAGGCCGAATGCGTGGTGCCGCTGCCACCATGATGGATCGCCAGCGCGCAGCGCGGCAGCAAGGCTTCATGCGGGGTGGGCCCGATCACCAGCACCGTGTCGGGCAGCGCCATGTCGGGCACGCCGACCCAACCGGGGAACAGCAGCACGCGGCGCGGTGCCAGCGCTGCCAACAGCGCCGGCAACACGCGTTCGCGGTCGAAGCCGGTCATGCTGCCAAAGCCCAGGTAGACCGGCGGTGGCCCTGCATTGAGGAAGGCCTGTAGTTCGGCTGACGGCTGCCACGGCGCTGCGGGTGCCGACCATTGGCCGCACACGAGGTGATCGGCCGGCCAGTCCGAAGGCGGCGGCAACAGCTGTGGCGAGACGCCGTACAGCATCGGCAGGCCGGTCCACAGCGAGCGTCGTGGCGGCTGCCCGGCGTGCTGGCGGGCCGCGTTGATCGGGCCGCGGAACTGCCGCCAGATCAGGCCGTTGACCAGCCCGTAGCTGGCCCGGTTCAACCATCCCGGCGAGCGCCCGGGTGGCAGGAAGGGCGAGCGGAATGCGCGCGTTGGCGTCAGCGGAATCATGCCGGCGCCGATCACCGGAAGACCACGACGTTCGCCAACGCTCATGCCGACGAACGCCGCCAGGCCGCCGGTCATGATCGCATCGCAGCCCTCGGCTGCAGCATCGGCCTGGCGCATCCAGCCGGCGACGTGCTGCAGCGCCATCCGTGCCAGCCCGGTGCTGGCGGCGGCCACGCCGTTGCCGCGCGAGACCAGCGCCACCACTTCATCGTGGATGTCGCCTTCCAGCGCCGCGTGCGGGACGCCCATTGTTTTCGCGCTGCCCAGAGTGCCGCCGTCGGCCAACAGCATGACCTCGTTGCCGGCCGCGATCAGCCCGTGGCAGAGCATGACCAGCGGGCGCGTATCGCCTTCGGTGCCGTAGGTGAGGGCCAGCAATCGCATTGGAGCCTCCGCAGTGAAACGGCAGTATGCCGGTATCGCAGTGTTCGTCCCGCCTACCCGCTGGCGCGCCGCATGGGACAATCCCGCATCACCTGCCCACGCTGCACGGGCGCGCGCACCAGGATCCAGCACCGCATGACCGCACTCCCTTCACTACCGTCCCTTGTCTCCTGCCTGCGCGTTGCTGCTCACAGGTGTGCGGCATGAGCCGCGTCGTTGCGCTGGATACCGAAACCACCGGCATCTCGCATCGTCTGGGCCACCGGGTGATTGAAATCGGGGCGGTGGAACTGATCGATGGGCAGCTCAGCGGCCGCCAGTTCCACACCTATCTGCAGCCGCAGCGCAAAGTGGACTGGGGCGCGCAGCGCGTGCACGGCATCAGCGATGCGATGCTGGTGGGCAAGCCGCTGTTCGCGAGCAAGGCCGCCGAGCTGCTGGAGTTCCTGGGTGGCAGCGAGATGGTCGCGCACAACGCCACTTTCGATGTCGGCTTCCTCGACAACGAGCTGCGCCTGGCCGGCATCGCCGAAGGGCTGGCCCAGCACTGCCGCGTGACCTGCAGCCTGAAGCTGGCCCGCAACCGTTGGCCGGGCATGCCCAACAAGCTCGACGATGTGCTGCAGCGCCTGCGTATTCCCGGCACCCGCGGCCTGCATGGCGCACTGAAGGATGCGCACCTGCTGGCCCAGGTGGTGCCGCACCTGCGTTGAGCTGGCCCTGTCGCTGTTGTAGAGCCGAGCCGACGCTCGGCTGCTTCTCCCTGTATGACCCAGCCGAGCGTGGGCTATGCCGGTCGTCCTGACCGTCACCCTACGGGCCGTCGCAAGCGACGTTGGCAGCGGCTCCTGCCGCTACCTTCGGTTCTACAAGGGCCACCGTCGCCGTGTTCAGCCGTGCCCTGTGGGTAACTTGCGCAAGGTCTTGATTGCGTGCATAATGCGCGGCTCGCTGTGTCCGGTTTCGTACCGGGCGGCGCCCCCGGGAGCACGTCCCCGGCCGCCCAACGCCAGCGTAACCCTTTGATTCTCTTGACGTGTGGTGGGCAACCATCGAGGCCGCCGTCTCCCGGGCTACGGGCTGACACAACTTACTATCGAGGTGCGCCATGTCCCGCGTATGCCAGGTTTCCGGCAAGCGAGTGCAGACGGGTAACAACGTCTCGCACGCCAACAACAAGACCCGTCGTCGTTTCCTGCCGAATCTGCACGAGCGCCGCTTCTGGGTTGCCAGCGAGAACCGCTGGGTGAAGCTTCGTGTTTCCGCGCATGCACTGCGCACCATCGACAAGAACGGTATCGATTCCGTTCTGGCTGAGCTGCGTGCGCGCGGCGAAAAGGTCTGAGGAGTAGACGATCATGGCAGGCAAGCGCGATAAGGTCCGTATGATTTCGACCGCTGGTACCGGTCACTTCTACACGACCGACAAGAACAAGAAGAACACCCCGGGGAAGATGGAATTCTCCAAGTACGATCCGGTCGTGCGCAAGCACGTCCCGTACAAGGAAGGCAAGATCAAGTAATCCGCAAGGATTGCTGATTGCCTCCGAAGAAACCCGCCCTCGTGGCGGGTTTTTTTGTGGCCCCCCGCCCCCGGTAGGTGTCGACCTCGGTCGACACGTTCCGACCCCGGTGGGTGCCGACCGTTGGTCGGCACGCTTGGCGCGGCTCGACTCCACCCACCCCGCTGGGCAGAATGGCCCATCACCCTCCCGACGGGCGCGCCTGATGCTGTTCGAGTGGTTGCTGGGTTCGTATCTGCTGCTGATCGACTGGCTGATCCGGCTGGTGGCGCTGTGCTGGATCCCCACCCGCACCACGCCGGGCGCGGCGCGCAGCTGGCTGCTGCTGGTCGGCTTCGTGCCGCTGCTGGGCCTGCCGCTGTACCTGCTGTTTGGCCACCCGTGGCTGTCGCGCGAACGCATCCGCCGGCAGGCCGAGGCCTCGCAGGTGATCCGCGAGGAGCAGGCGCTGCAGCGCCGACTGCGCTGGACGCCACAGCCCGACTCGGCCAGTGCCGAAGTGGTGCCGCTGGTGCAGCGCCAGGGCGATTTCATGCCGGTGCATGGCAACGCGGTCGACCTGCTGACCGACTACGACGAATCACTGCACAACCTGATCGCCGATATCGACCAGGCCCAGGACCGGGTGCACCTGCTGTACTACCTGATGTTCGATGACACCGTAGGCGAGGCCATCGTCGAAGCCCTGCAGCGTGCCGCAGCGCGTGGCGTGCAGTGCCGCGTGCTGCTGGATGCGGTGGGCGCCAAGCGTGGCCTGCGTGCGTACAGCAAGCGGCTGCGGTCACGTGACGTCGAAGTGCGCGCGATGCTGCCCGGCGGCCTGCGCTGGCGCCGCAGCGGACGCATGGACCTGCGCAACCATCGCAAGATCGCGGTGATCGACAACGAAGTGGGCTATGTCGGTTCGCAGAACCTGGCGCGGCCTGAATTCGTTGCCGGCCACCCCAACCGCGAGCTGGTGGCGCGCGTGCGCGGGCCGGCGGTGGCGCACCTTGAAGCGGTGTTCGCCAGCGACTGGTACATCGAAACCGGGCAGCGCCTGGACGTCATCGCCGACGTGCCGGTGTGCAGCGAGGACATCGCCACCCAGCTGCTGCCCAGCGGCCCGGCCTACCCCTACAGCAACGCACGCGATGCGGTGGCCGCGCTGATCCATCTTGCCCGGCGCCGGCTGGTGATGGTGACGCCGTACTTCGTGCCCGACGAGGCAACCCTGAGTGCACTGCGCATCGCTGCATTGTCCGGCGTGCAGGTGCAGCTGATCCTGTCGGCCAGCAACAACCAGCGGCTGACCTCGTGGGCGCAGGAGGCCTACTACGATGAGCTGCTGCGCTGCGGGGTGCAGATCGCGCTGTACGAGCCGCAGTTCCTGCATGCCAAGCACATGAGCGTGGACGAGGACATCGCCGTGCTCGGGTCGATCAACATGGATATCCGCTCGTTCGCGCTGAATGCCGAAATCGGCCTGATCTGTTACGACCGTCAACTGGTCACGCAGCTGACCGCCATCGAGGATGACTATCTGCGCCAGTCGCGCCTGCTGGACCTGGAGCAGTGGCGCAAGCGCCCCGCGTGGCTGCGCAGCCGAGAGGGTATCGCACGCCTGGCCGATGCGTTGATGTAGGCCAGCACCAGCCGGGCAGGGGCGATGGCCTACAATCGGCGTATGACTGATTCACCGCGTAATGGCGAACTGGACCTGGCGATCATCGGTGGTGGTGCGGCCGGGGTGCTGGTGGCGATCCAGGTGTTGCGCCAGGCCCGGGCGCCGCTGGCGCTGGCCATCTTCGAGCCGGCCTCGCAGCTGGCACAGGGCATCGCCTATGCCACGCCGTGGCCGGAGCACCTGCTGAACGTGCCGGCGGCGAAGATGAGCGCCTTCCCTGACCAGCCCGGCGACTTTCTTGATTTCCTGCAGACGGCCAACGCCTACCCGGGCGAGGCGCGCGAGGTGCTGGGCGAACGTTACGTGTGTCGCCAATACTTCGCCGCTTACCTGCAGCAGCGCCTGCGCGAGGCCGAAGCGACCAGCGCGGCGCGATTGCAGGTCATCGCCCAACCGGTGCTGGCGCTGCATGCCGATGACCACGGTTACCAGCTGCAGCTGGGCGATGGCCGAACGCTGCATGCAGCGCAGGCGGTGATCGCCACCGGCAACAGCATGCGGCCGCTGCCGGTGGACGGCGCCGATGCGCTGCCCGCCGATGACGTGGTCGAAGCCTGGGATTACGACGGCGTGCGTACGCTGGCCGGTGACCATGCCGTGGCCATCGTCGGCTCCGGGCTGAGCATGGCCGACACCGTACTGGCGCTGGCGGCCGCAGGTCACAGCGGGCCGCTGCACGTGATCTCGCGCCATGGCCTGCTGCCGTTGCCGCACGCACACGGTGGCCTACCGACGTTCGACCCGCAGGAGCTGCTGCCGATGACCCTGCGCCAGCGCCTGCGTGCACTGCGCCAGCACGCACGGCAGGCACAGGCCGATGGCATCCCGTGGCAGGGCGTGATGGATCGCATCCGCCCGCATGGGCAAGCGCTCTGGTGCAGCCTGGACGCCGCCGACCAGCGTCGCTTCCTGCGCCACGTGGTGCGCTACTGGGACGTACACCGACATCGCATCGCTGAACCAGTGGCCGAGCAGCTGCAGGCGCTGCAGGCCAGCGGCCAGCTGCGCGTCCACCGCGCCCGCCTGCAACGCGTGTGGCGCGACGGGGATGCCCTGCGGCTGTCGGGTCGCGAGGCGGGCGGTGGCAATGTGCAATGGATGATCGGTGCGGTGGTCAACGCCACGGGCGTGGAAACCCGCGCCTCGGCGCTGCGCACCCCCTTGTTGCAGCAGCTGCAGGCCGATGGACTGGCCCGTCCCGGTCCGCATGGGCTGGGCCTGGACAGCAGCGTGCCTGGCGACCGGCTGTGCGCAGCGGGTGGTCAGCCGCAGGCGCGCCTGGGCGTACTCGGCAGCCTGCGCATCGGCAGCCTGTGGGAAAGCCTGGCGGTGCCTGAACTGCGTCAGCAGGCGCAGGCACTGGCCGTGCAGGTGATCGCAGGAGCTGCGACGTCGATGCCGTAAAATGGAGGCATGGATGTCTCCCACTTGCTTGATGGCCTGAACCCGGCCCAGCGCGAAGCCGTCTCCGCTCCCCTCGGTCACCACCTGGTGCTGGCCGGTGCCGGGTCGGGCAAGACGCGCGTACTCACCCACCGCATTGCCTGGCTGCATGAAGTCGAAGGCGTGCCGACGCATGGCATTTTCGCGGTGACCTTCACCAACAAGGCCGCTGGTGAGATGCGCCATCGCATCGACGCACAGCTGCCGCATGGCAGCCGCGGCATGTGGATCGGCACCTTCCACGGCCTGGCCAACCGCCTGCTGCGCCTGCACTGGCAGGACGCCAAGCTGCCGGAAAGCTTCCAGGTGATGGATTCGGACGATCAGCTGCGGCTGGTCAAGCGCGTGGTACAGGCGCTGGAGCTGGATGACGGCAAGTACCCGCCCAAGCAGATTGCCTGGTGGATCAACGCGCAGAAGGATGAAGGCCGCCGCCCGCAGCACATCCAGCCCGAGCCGAACGATGCGTGGCTGGAAACCATGCGCCAGGCTTACGCCGAGTACCAGGCGCGCTGCGACCGTGCCGGCCTGGTCGATTTCGCCGAGCTGCTGCTGCGCGCGCACGAACTGCTGCGCGACAATCCGCCGTTGCTGTCGCATTACCGCGCACGGTTCCGCGAGATCCTGGTGGACGAATTCCAGGATACCAACGCCATCCAGTACGCCTTCGTGCGTGTACTGGCCGGGCATGAGGGCCACGTGTTCGTGGTCGGTGACGATGACCAGGCCATCTATGGCTGGCGCGGCGCCAAGGTCGAGAACGTGCAGGGCTTCCTGCGCGATTTCCCGGGCGCGCAGACCATCCGCCTGGAACAGAACTACCGTTCCACCGCCAACATCCTCAACGCCGCCAACGCGGTGATCGCGCACAACCCGGACCGCATTGGCAAGCAGCTGTGGACCGACAGCGGCGACGGCGACCCGATCGACCTGTACGCGGCGTACAACGAGATGGACGAGGCGCGCTACATCGTCGAGCGCGCGCGGCAGTGGGTGCGCGACGGTGGCAGCTATACCGAAGTGGCCGTGCTCTACCGCAGCAACGCGCAGTCGCGCGCGCTGGAAGAAGCGCTGCTGAGCGAACAGGTGCCGTACCGCGTGTACGGGGGCATGCGCTTCTTCGAGCGCGCCGAAGTGAAGGATGCGCTGGCGTACCTGCGCCTGTTGTCCAACCGCAACGACGACGCTGCATTCGAGCGCGCGGTAAACACGCCCACGCGTGGCATCGGTGACCGCACGCTGGACGAAGTCCGCCGCGAAGCACGCGCCCAGGGCATCTCGCTGTGGGAAGCCACCATGCTGGTGACCCAGGGCAGTGCATTGGCGGCGCGTGCGCGCAACGCGCTGGCCGGCTTCCTGGTGCTGGTCAATGAACTGCAGGCACAGACCCTGCAGATGACCCTGGCCGAGCGCGTGGACCATGTCCTGGTGCGTTCGCAGCTGCGCGAGCACTGGAGCAAGGAAAGCCGCAACGCGCTGGATTCGGAATCGCGTACCGACAACCTCGACGAACTGGTGTCGGTGGCCTCGCGCTTCGTGCGCCGTGCCGACGACATCGAGGAAGTGGGCGAGGACATGGACGAGCTGGTCGCGTTCCTGGCCTATGCCGCGCTGGAAGCTGGTGAAGGCCAGGCGCAGGCGGGCGAGGAGGGCGTGCAGCTGATGACGCTGCACTCGGCCAAGGGCCTGGAATTCCCGCTGGTGTTCCTGGCCGGCGTGGAAGAGGGCCTGTTCCCCAGCGCACGGTCGCTGGAGGAAAGCGGGCGGCTGGAAGAAGAGCGTCGGCTGGCCTACGTCGGCATCACCCGTGCACGACAGAAGCTGGTGCTGAGCTACGCCGAATCGCGGCGCATCCATGGCCAGGACAACTACAGCCTGCCGTCGCGTTTCCTGCGCGAGATTCCGCGCGAGCTGCTGCATGAAGTGCGGCCGAAGGTGCAGGTCTCGCGACCGGCCTCGATGGGCGCAAGCCGGGTGATGGGTCACGCCGCCATCGAAGCGCCGCCGATCAAGCTGGGCGCGCTGGTCAACCATCCCAAGTTCGGCGAAGGCATGGTGACCGACTACGAAGGCAACGGCGCCCACGCACGCGTGCAGATCGAGTTCGCCGACGCCGGCAGCAAGTGGCTGGTGATGGCGTATGCCAACCTGACGGTGATCTGATCGCTGCCGGGGTCGGATCCCTCCCGAAGGGAGGGCTCTGACCCCACTACGGCACAGCATCAACCGGTGGCGAATTGCTCCATGCCCCCGCTGGGTCAGAGCCCTTTTCCGTTGGAAAAGGGATCCGACCCCGATACGCTGCGGTCATGACCCGCAACGTGCTCTTCCTCTGCAGCCAGAACCGCCTGCGCAGCCCGACGGCCGAGCAGGTGTTCGCCGAGTGGCCGGGCATCGAGACCGCCTCGGCCGGGTTGCTCGCCGACGCCGAGGAGATCCTCAGCCCCGAGCTGCTGCAGTGGGCGGACCTGGTGTTCGTGATGGAGCGCGCCCACCGCAACCGCCTCTCCAGCCGCTACAAACCGTGGCTGAAGGGAAAACGCGTGATCTGCCTGGATATCCCGGACGACTACGAGTACATGGACCCGGTGCTGGTGGAGCTGCTGAAACGGAAAGTGCCGCCGTTCCTGCGCTGACTGCGGTCTTGTAGAGCCGAGCCCATGCTCGGCTGCTTCTGGTGGGAAAGAGCAGCCGAGCATGGGCTCGGCTCTACAATAGCGGCCACATCTCCCAGGAATGCCCTCATGACCGAACCCACGCTGCATGTCACCGTGAAATTGAACGCCAGGCTGCAGCCCGAGCATCGCCATGAGCTGTTCGAGGATCCGCTCGATGCGCTGCTGCAGGCGGCCGACCTGGGCGGGATCACCGGTGGCGGTACCGCGATGTCCGACGAAGGCGAAGTCGAATACGGTGATATCGAAGTGGCACTGGTCGATGCCGCGGGCGTGCCGAAGCTGATCGACCTGCTGGAGCAGCTGGGTGCACCGAAGGGTTCGCAGATACAGGGCGCAGGCGAGGCCGATCGCAGCTTCGGCGTGACCGAGGGCCTGGGCATCTACCTCGACGGCCTGACCTTGCCGGACGAGGTGTACGAGCAGTGCGATTCGAACCATGTGTTCGAACAGCTGTCCGAGCGCATCGATGGCCTGGGCGAGATCTGCAGCTGGTGGCAGGGGCCGAGCGAGACCGCGTTGTACATGTATGGCCAGTCGTTCGAGGCGATGCGTGATGCGATCGCTGAATTCGTTGGCAGCTACCCGCTGTGCCAGAACGCACGCGTGGTGCAGATCGCCTGAGCGTAGGCCTCTACCGGTAGGTGCCAACCTTGGTTGGCACGATGTCGTCGGTCGCGGAGAGCAGCCGAGCATGGCTCGGCTCTACAGAAGGGCGCTACCGACTTGCGGCGCCGCGGGCGTTGTCGCGCAGCGCCATGTCCTTGCCGACTTGGTAGGCACCGAACAGCACCGCCAATGCGATGATCGCGGCGATCAGGATGGACTTCTGGGAGCTCCAGACGGGTGGTCTGTTGTTTTGCATGCCTGTCATCCTTGGAGGCGGCAGCGTGCCGCGCAGCCAGCATGCGCCGTGCGTGGCAGCCGGGCAAGCCCGGCGCTACGGTGTGACCGGACCCCGCACCTGCTCCCAGTCCAGCCCGAACTTCGCCAGGTATTTGCACAGGCGGTCGGCGTCGTTGGTGCTGGCGCGCTGCGTGCGCGAGACCGCAAACAGCTCGCGCCCGGCAGCGGACAGCGACTTCGAGCGTGCACAGACCCGCACCACTTCTTCCAGCTGCACGCGATCGAAACGGTCCAGCGTGTCCACGGCATCGCCCAACAGTGCATCCAGCGGTGACGGCGCATCGCCGCCGCGCCACTGTGACCGCAGGCGCGCGATCTCGTCCTCCACGCCCTCGATCTGGATGCGCCCGGCACTCGCCAAGGTGGCCAGGCGCATGATCGACGCGCCCAGATCGCGGAAGTTGCCGCGCCACGCGGCTTCCGGGCTGGTGGCGAATGCCAGATAACGCGTGCGTGCCTCGACGTTGAAACGTACCCGCGCATGCTGGTCCTGCGACCAGCGTTCCAGCTCGAACTCGATGTTCGGTTCGATGTCCTCCATGCGCTGGGCCAGACCCGGCAGGCGGTAGGTCCACAGGTTGAGGCGGGCCAGCAGGTCTTCGCGGAAGCGGCCTTCCAGCACCGACTGCTGCAGGTCGCGGTTGGTGCCGGCGATCAGCTGGAAGTCGCTCTCCACTTCGCGGTCGCTGCCTACCGGCAGGAACCGCTTCTCTTCCAGCGCCCGCAGCAGCATCGCCTGTTCGTCCTGGCCGAGTTCGCCGATCTCGTCCAGGAACAGCAGGCCCTGGTGGGCTGAGCGCAGCAGGCCGGCACGGTCGCTGGAAGCACCGGTATAGGCGCCCTTGGTATGGCCGAACAGGGTGCTCATCGCACCGTCGCCGCGCAGCGTCGCGCAGTTCACCTCGACGAAGCGACCCGGCAACTGGTGCTTGAGCTTCTTCAGCTCGAACACACGCTTGGCCAGCTGGCTCTTGCCTGCACCGGTCGGCCCCATCAGCAGCATCGGTGCGCGCGAGCGCGTGGCCACTGTTTCGATCTGTTCGATCATGCGGTTGAAGGCGGCGTTGCGGGTGGCTATGCCGCCCTTCAGCAGGTCGCGGTCCTGCAGCTGCTGCTGGGCGAAGCGCTGGGCGATATGGTCGTAGCGCGATAGATCGAGGTCGATGACCGCGTACGTGCCGGCGGCGCCGTCCTGCTTGCGCGGCGGCGAGGTCTGCAACAGGCGCCCGGGGAAGTGCCGGCTCTCGGTCAGCAGGAACCAGCAGATCTGCGCGACGTGCGTGCCGGTGGTGATGTGGACGTAGTAGTCCTCCTCCTCCGGCTGGAACGGATAGCTGGCGAGGAAGTCATGCAGGGTGGCGTAGACCCCCTCGAATTCCCACGGATCTGCCAGGTAGGTGTCGTGTCGCTGCACGCTGATGCCCGGCGCCGCCTGCACCAGATCCTCGCAGACCACCCGCGCCAGCTTGCTGTAGCGGCGCTCATCCAGCAGCAGCTCGATGCGGTCGGGCAGGAAATCCTCATGCATGCCCAGCGACACCGTAGGGCGCCACTTCTGCCAGCGCCCCGGGCCCTCGCCCGCGTCGAGCTGGGTGCCGAGCATGCCAAAGACCACCTGCCGACGCGCCATATCCATTCCTATAAAAGATGCGCCAGAAATATATATCTTTTCGCCACGGCTCGCTGGTCAAAATAGCTCGATCAACAAGAAACTTCATGAAAATCAATTGCATGGGTACTTCGAGCAAAAGTTGGCACGGCCATTGCTCTATATCCAGCTAGACACGACGCGGGCTGTTCCCGCCGAGGACATCAGCATGGCCAACCTTTCGCTCTTCTCCTGGATGCGCACGCCGCAGCCGCCGCAGGCAGACACCGTCAATGAAGCCGGTGGCCTGGCTTACCGCCGCGACCCGCGTGCAGCGCTGGCGCTGTATGCGGCCACCGGGTGCCTGAACAACACTTTCTACAGCGACGCCGAAGCGCAGCTGCAGCAGGTGCTGGCGCTGACCGCGCAGGTCGAGCCGCGCTTCATCGCCCGCACCGCGCTGTACGCCCGCCAGGTCGCACACATGAAGGACATGCCGGCACTGCTGCTGGCGGTGCTCAGCCTGCGTGACCCGGAGGCGTTCGCTCTTGCGTTTCCGCGGGTGATCGACAACGGCCGCCAGCTGCGCACCTTCGTGCAGATCATGCGCAGCGGCCAGGTGGGGCGCCGTTCGCTGGGCTCGCTGCCCAAGCACAGGGTGCGTGAGTGGATCCAGCAGGCGTCGGCGGAAACGCTGGTGCGTGCGGCGATCGGCCAGCAGCCGTCGCTGGCCGATGTGATCCGCATGGTGCACCCGAAGCCGGCCAACGCCGAGCGCAAGGCGCTGTATGCCTGGATCATCGGTCGTGCGTACGACGAGGCGCAGCTGCCGGCGGTGGTGCAGGCCTACGAAGCGTTCAAGCGTGATCCGCGCGGGCTGCCGCCGGACCTGCCGTTCCAGTACTACAGCACCCTGCCGCTGGATGCGGCGCAGTGGTCGGCACTGGCCCGCAATGCATCGTGGCAGTCGATGCGGATGAACCTCAACACGTTCGCCCGCAACGGCGTGTTCGATGATCCGGCGATGGTGCAGGTGATCGCAGATCGCCTGCGTGATCCGCAGCAGGTGCGTCGTGCCCGTGTACTGCCGTACCAGCTGCTGATGGCCTTCCACGCGGGTGCTGGCTTGCCGTCGCCGATCCTGGAAGCGCTGCAGGATGCGATGGAGATCGCCACGGCGTCGGCACCGGCATTGCCGGGGCGGGTGGTGGTGGCGGTGGACGTATCCGGTTCCATGCAGTCGCCGGTGACCGGCTACCGCAAGGGCGCCAGCACCGCAGCACGCTGTGTGGACGTGGCGGCGCTGGTTGCAGCCTGCGTGCTGCGCGGTCAGCCGCAGGCCAAGGTATTGCCGTTCGATACCGAGGTGCGCCACGTGCGGTTGAACCCGCGCGACAGCGTGATGACGTTGGCCCGCCAGCTGGCGATCAACGGCGGCGGTACGTCGGTCAGCGCGCCGTTGCACTACCTCAACCTGCGGCGCGAGCCGGTGGACCTGGTGGTGATGGTGTCGGACAACGAGAGTTGGCGTGACACCCGCACCGGCGGCCAGACCGCGACGATGCTGCAGTGGGACGCACTGAAGCGTCGCTGCCCACAGGCTCGGCTGGTGTGCATCGACCTGCAGCCGGTGGCCAGCAGCCAGACCGTGCAGCGCGGCGACGTGCTGCACATCGGAGGCTTCAGCGATGCGGTGTTCGACCTGATCGCGCAGTACGCCGCTGCGGCCGAGGACGGCAGCAGCTGGGTCCAGCGCATCCAGGACATGGCGTTGTAAGGCGGCAGGGAGGCCGCAACGGACCGCCCGGCTGGCAATGGGGCCAGCCGGGCAGGGCCAGGAATTCGTTTTTTGCGGTGAATGCTGGTGGAACTACATTGGTTGTCCCTTCGGGGTCGGGTTCGAGTCCCGCGTTTCCTGCCTGTCGTGAGGAAGCAGACGTTCCACTTCCCTTGTCACCGCACCTTTTCAAACGGCACCGGCAACGGCGCCGATGCTTCACCGCCGGCCGTGCGAATGCCGGAGGAACTACAGCCTCTTAAGCTCCAGGTCGCGGGTTCGACTCCCGCCTGCCGCGGCAACGCGGCGGTAGCTCAGTGGTAGAGCAGGATGTTCCTCCAGATTCTTGTCGTGCTGCCGGCACCTTCGCTTTCGTTGCGCGGGGAATGCAGGTGGAACTACATCGGAAGCCCTTCGGGGTCGGGTTCAAGTCCCGGCCGTCCTCCACGGCAACGTGGGCGACGGAATGTTCCACCACCTTTGTCACCGCACCTTCTTTGTTTTTACTTTGGATGAAAGGAAACATCACCATGACCACCCTCAATTACGACGTGATCCAGCAGCCGGGTGCTGTACCGATCAAGCTGTGGACCCGCGGCGTGCCGCTGGAAGACCAGGCGCGCGAGCAGCTGCAGAACATCGCCAGGCTGCCCTTCATCCACAAGTGGATCTCGGTGATGCCCGACGTGCACCTGGGCAAGGGCGCGACCGTGGGTTCGGTGGTGCCGACCATCGGTGCGATCATTCCTGCGGCGGTCGGCGTGGACATCGGCTGCGGCATGATCGCGGTGCGCACCACGCTGGTTGCCAGCGACCTGCCGGACAACCTGTCGGCCGTGCGCAGCGCGATCGAGCGGGCGGTGCCGCACGGCCGCAGCGTGACCCGCGGTGGCCGCGACAAGGGCAGCTGGGACACGCCGCCCGAACTGGCGGTGGAAGGCTGGGCGCAGCTGGTGGATGACTTCGCATTGATCTGCGAGCGTCATCCACGCCTGAAGAACACCAACAACCTCAAGCACCTGGGAACGCTGGGTACCGGCAACCACTTCGTCGAGGTGTGCCTGGACCAGGAGCAGCGCGTGTGGTTCATGCTGCACTCCGGTTCGCGTGGCGTGGGCAATGCCATCGGCACCTACTTCATCGAGCTGGCCAAGCAGGAAATGCGCCGCTGGATGATCAACCTGCCCGACCAGGACCTGGCCTACCTGCCCGAGGGCAGCCAGCACTACGGCGACTACGTGTTCGCAGTGGACTGGGCGCAGCGTTTCGCACGCATGAACCGCGAGGTGATGATGCGCAACGTGGTGGCTGCGGTGCGCACGGTGATCAGCAAGCCGTTCGAGGCCGAGGCCGAGGCGGTGAACTGCCACCACAACTACGTGAGCCGCGAGACCCACTTCGGCAAGGACGTGATGCTGACCCGCAAGGGCGCGGTGAGTGCGCGCAAGGGCGAACTGGGCATCATTCCGGGCAGCATGGGAGCCAAGAGCTTCATCGTGCGTGGCCTCGGCAACGAGGACAGCTTCCACAGCTGCAGCCACGGTGCCGGCCGCGTGATGAGCCGTACCCAGGCGCGCAAGCTGATCACCGTGGATGACCACGCCAAGGCCACCGCGCACGTGGAATGCCGCAAGGATGCGGAGGTGGTGGATGAATCGCCGGCGGCCTACAAGCCGATCGAGGCGGTAATGGAGGCCCAGCGCGATCTGGTCGAGATCGTGCACACGCTGCGCCAGGTGGTGTGCGTGAAGGGATGAAGCGACCCGTGCGCGGCGTACACTGCGCCGCGCACGGCAGCAGGGCCCGGCATCGACACAACGGGCATGGAGGAACAGACAGATGGACATGATTGAACTGGATGGCGGGCAGGGTGGCGGACAGCTGCTGCGCTCGGCACTGACATTGAGCCTGTGCACCGGCACCGGCTTCACGCTGCACAACATCCGCGCGATCCGGCGCAAGCCGGGATTGATGCGCCAGCACCTGACCGCGGTGAACGCCGCGGCGCGGGTCGGCAACGCGTGTGTGCACGGTGCGGAACTGGGCGCTACCTCGCTGCGCTTCGAGCCGGGTGCGGTGAGCGCTGGCGACTATCATTTCGCGACCGGCAGCAGCGGCTCGGCAACGCTGGTGCTGCAGACCGTGCTGCCGGCACTGTGGCGCGCGCAGGGGGCGTCGCAGCTGCGCCTGGAAGGCGGTACCCACAACCCGCTGGCGCCCAGTGCGGACTTCATCGCCGAAAGCTATCTGCCGGCGCTGCAACGGATGGGCGTGCAGGCGTCGATGCAGCTGCTGCAGCACGGCTTCCATCCGGCAGGCGGTGGCGTGATGGAGGTGCAGGTGCAGCCGTGCGCAGCGCTGCAGCCGCCGTCGCTGGAGGTGCGTGCGCCGTTGCAGGGAATCGAGGCACAGGTACTGATGTCCGGACTGTCCACCGGCATCGGCCTGCGCGAACTGCAGGTACTGGCCGAGACGCTGGGCGTGGACCCCCATCCGCGCAACGTGCAGTCGATACGGCCGGCGCTGGGACCGGGCAATGTTGCCCTGGTGCGCGTGCGGCATGGCGACCACGTGGAGGTGTTCAGCGGGCATGGCGAGCGCAGTGTCTCCGCCGAGCAGGTCGGCGCGCGCCTGGCGGGGCAGGTGAAGCAGTACCTGGACGGCGCGGGTGCCGTTGGCGAGTACCTGTCCGACCAGTTGCTGCTGCCGATGGCGCTGGCGGGCGGCGGTGCGTTCACCACCCATGTGCTGAGCGATCACCTGGTCAGCAATGCGCGGTTGATCGAGAAGTTCCTGCCGGTGGAATTCGACTGGCAACCGCACGAGGGTGGCTGGCGGATCACGGTGCAGGCCTGAGCGCCCGCCGGGGAAGGCCCGGCGCTACCGGAGCATCCCAGCCGCGTGTCGATCCTGGGCATGTTGCGCCGGGCGATGCCCGGCCGCGCATCGGCCGATCAACCCGCGCTGCGCAGGCATCGCTGCGCGCTGCCGGATTGATCCTGCGCAAGGCACGATCTCCACATCGGGTATGTAATGGTGTCGTTCCCACTGGGTAGATCACCGCGGAGCCCCACCATGTACAAGCGCATCCTGATCGCCACCGACGGTTCGGAGCTGGCCGACAAGGGCCTGGCCAAGGGCCTGGAGCTGGCCAAGGACCTCAACGCCGAGGTCGACATCGTCACCGTCTCCGAGCCATGGGCCGTCGGCATGTACGACGCCATGGGCTGGAGCGTGGGTTACATGAACAGCCCGGAGTACAAGGCCGACCGCGAGGAAGGCGCGCAGAAGGTGCTGCAGCCTGCGCTGGCCAAGGCCGCCGAGCAGGGCATCACCGCCAATCCGGTGCATGTGCTGGACCGCTACGCGGCCGACGGCATCATCGAGACGGCGGGCCAGCGCAACAGCGACCTGATCGTGATGACCTCGCACGGCCGTCGCGGTGTCACCCGCGTGCTGCTGGGCAGCCAGACCGCCGAGGTGCTGGCGCGCAGCACGCTGCCGGTGCTGGTCATCCGCTGATACAGAAGCGTTCCCGGGGAGGGGACCCGACGCCGGCCGCAGGATGCGCGCCGGCGTTGTTTTTTCCGGCGCCCAGTAGATCCACGCCATGCGTGGATAGGGCCACCGAAATGCCCAGTAGATCCACGCCATGCGTGGATGGGCCTTGCCGATCGCCTTGATGGGGTCAGAGCCCTTTCCTGCGGAAAGGGATCCGACCCCGGTCGCATCACCAGCTGTACAGCTTCCAGTACACCGGCGACACACCGTCCTTGTCGTTGTCGAAGCGGCCATCGCCGTTCTTGTCGTACATGTAGAACGGGGCGCCGCGTGCCGGCGTCACCTTGACCATGCGCAGCTGGCCGGACACCCGGTACTCCTCGATGGTGTCACCGTTGTCCATGGTGCGCTTGGAGACATCGGCGCCCTTGACGTCCACCGGGGGCGCGCCGGCGCCGCCCATGCTGGCGCAGCCAGCGAGCAGGAGCACGGAAGCCAGCATCAGGGTTTTCATCGGCGGGGCCTTTGCCTGGAAAGAGCCTTGATTATGCCCCATCGCCGCGTCACTGCCGTGTCGCCTCGGTGCAGGCGCGGGCGCGTAGAATCGTCGCATGAGCAGATTAGTCCTGATCGACGGGTCCAGTTACCTGTACCGCGCGTTCCACGCGCTGCCGCCCCTGTCCAATGCACAGGGTGAGCCCACCGGCGCGCTGTTCGGCGTGGTCAACATGCTGCGCTCGACGCTGAAGGAACGCCCGGCCTACGTCGCGTTCGTCGTCGATGCCCCCGGCAAGACCTTCCGTGACGACCTGTACGACCAGTACAAGGCCAACCGCCCGCCGATGCCCGACGAACTGCGCAGCCAGGTCGAGCCGATGTGCCGCATCGTCGAAGCGCTGGGCATCAGCATCCTGCGCATCGATGGCGTGGAGGCCGACGATGTGATCGGCACCCTGGCCCTGCAGGGCGTCGCACAGGACCTGAAGGTCACCAT
Source organism: Stenotrophomonas sp. LMG 10879 (assembly GCF_002750935.1). NCBI lineage: Bacteria > Pseudomonadati > Pseudomonadota > Gammaproteobacteria > Lysobacterales > Lysobacteraceae > Stenotrophomonas > Stenotrophomonas sp. LMG 10879. Next base: position 311,092 of record NZ_PEJT01000005.1, on the reverse strand, counting down.
CTCGACCGGCGACAAGGATTTCGCCCAGCTGGTCCGGCCGGGCATCGAACTGGTCAACACCATGACCGGCAGCCGCATGGATTCGGATGCGGCGGTGATGGACAAGTTCGGCGTGCGTGCCGACCAGATCGTCGACCTGCTGGCGCTGATGGGCGACACCGTGGACAACGTGCCCGGGGTCGAGAAGTGCGGGCCGAAGACGGCGGCCAAGTGGCTGGCCGAATACCAGCACCTGGACGGGGTGATCGCGGCCGCGCCAACCATGAAGGGCAAGATCGGCGAGAACCTGCGCGCCGCGCTGGAGCGCCTGCCGCTGAACAAGGAGCTGGTGACCATCCGTACCGACGTCGCGCTGGACGCCAGCCCGACCACGCTGGCCCTGCGTGATCCGGACGTGCCCACGCTGGGCGAGCTGTACCTGCGTTACGGCTTCACCCAGGCATTGAAGGAACTGGGTGGGCCGGTACCAGCGCCTGCGGTGGCCAACGACGCGACGCCGAGCCTGCGTGGCACCGCGGCCGGTTTTGCCCGTGGCAGCGCCGAAGCGCCGCCGGCGGGCGAACTCGATCCGGCGCTGTCGGCGCCTGGCGAGTACGAGACCGTGCTGACCACCGAGCAGCTGCAGGCCTGGGTCGCACGCGTGCAGCAGGCCGATCTGATCAGCTTCGATACCGAGACCGATGCGCTGGATGCGATGCGCGCGCGGTTGGTGGGCATCAGCCTGGCGGTGGAGCCGGGCAAGGCCGCCTACATCCCGGTCGGCCATGACTATCCGGGCGCGCCGGCACAGCTGCCGCTGGCGCAGGTGCTCGACGCGCTGCGGCCGGTGCTGCAGGACCCGGCGAAGAAGAAGCTGGGCCAGCATGGCAAGTACGACCTGCACGTGCTGCGCCGCCATGGCGTGGACGTGCAGGGCTACCACGACGACACCATGCTCGAGAGCTTCGTGCTCAATTCCACCGCCACCCGCCACGACATGGATTCGCTGGCCCTGCGTTACCTGGGCTACAACACCATCAAGTTCGAGGAGGTGGCCGGCAAGGGCGCCAAGCAGATCTCGTTCTCGCAGGTGGGCATCGACGAGGCCAGCCGCTACGCCGCCGAAGACGCCGACATCACCCTGCGCCTGCACCACGCGCTGCAGCCGCAGCTACTGGCCGAACCGACCCTGGACAGCGTGTACCGCAGCATCGAGATGCCGCTGGTGCCGGTGCTGACCAGCATCGAAGCCAACGGCGTGCGGATCGACACCGACGAACTGCGCCGGCAGAGCCAGGACCTGTCCTCGCGCATGCTGGCCGCGCAGCAGAAGGCCACCGAGCTGGCCGGGCGCAGCTTCAACCTGGATTCGCCCAAGCAGCTGCAAGCGGTGCTGTTCGACGAGCTGAAGCTGCCGGCGGTGGTGAAGACCCCCAAGGGCCAGCCCAGCACCAATGAAGAGGCGCTGGAGGCGATTGCCGAGCAGCACGAGCTGCCGCGGGTGATCCTCGACTACCGGGGCCTGGCCAAGCTGCGCAGCACCTATACCGACAAGCTGCCGGAGATGGTCAACCCGGACACCGGCCGGGTGCACACCAGCTACCACCAGTCCGGCGCCGCCACCGGCCGCCTGTCCTCGTCCGATCCGAACCTGCAGAACATCCCGATCCGCACCGAGGATGGCCGCCGCATCCGCCGCGCGTTCATCGCCCCGGAAGGTTTCCAGCTGCTGGCGGCCGACTATTCGCAGATCGAACTGCGGATCATGGCCCACCTGTCCGGAGACCCGGGCCTGGTGCGCGCCTTCGAGCAGGGCGCCGACGTGCATCGCGCCACCGCCGCCGAGGTGTTCGGCCGCACCCTGGAAGAAGTGACCAGCAACGAGCGTCGCGCGGCCAAGGCGATCAACTTCGGCCTGATGTACGGCATGAGCGCGTTCGGGCTGGCCCGCAACCTCGGCATCGACCGTGGTCAGGCGCAGGACTACGTGGCGCTGTACTTCAGCCGCTACCCGGGCGTGCGCGACTTCATGGAGCGCATGCGCGAGCAGGCCCGGGAGCAGGGCTACGTGGAGACCCTGTTCGGTCGCCGCCTGTACCTGAACGACATTCATGCACGTAACCAGGGCCTGCGTGCCGGCGCTGAACGTGCGGCCATCAATGCGCCGATGCAGGGCACCGCCGCCGACATCATCAAGCGCGCCATGGTCGCGGTTGACCAATGGCTGCGTGACAGCGGCGCCCCGGCGCGGATGATCCTGCAGGTGCACGATGAACTGGTGTTCGAAGCCGAGACCGGATTCATTGAAGAGCTGCGCAGCAACGTCGTGCAGCACATGTCGCAAGCGGCACAATTGCGCGTGCCGCTGGTGGTTGATACCGGCACCGGCAGTAACTGGGATGAGGCGCACTGAGTCGCATTCAGGCCGAAAACGCCGTGAATTCGTTCATTTGCGTGATATTTCTGACTCGAACATGAATGTTTCCCTGAGGGGTGCTTATTAAATTGGGCCCCTTCACGAACCGTTAGTGTTCGGAGTGCTTCTATAACTCCCGACAGGCGCAACGCCTGTTGTGGATCTCTCCCATCCCCTGGAGCAGATCTCGGAACGGGGGCTCCTCCCCAAGCACCCGTTCCCCGGCCCCGTTGACCTCCCCCTGGTCAGCGGGGCTTTTTATTTGGGCGCAGCTGCGCCACGCTGGGCCATCGCTCAGCAGGGGAACCCGCAATGCCCGATCTGTTCGCCCTGGCGATGCCTTGGTGGGAATTCATCCTGCGCGCGGTGGTGGTCTATGCCGTGGTACTGGGCATGGTCCGGCTCAGCGGCAAGCGCGCGCTGGGGCAGGTCACGCCGTTCGACGTGCTGCTGATCGTGCTGCTCGGCAACGCGGTGCAGAACGCGTTGCTGGGCACCGATACGTCGCTGGCCGGTGGCCTGCTGCTGGCCGCCACGCTGATCCTGCTGAACTACGGCGTGGGCTGGATCACCGCCCGCAGCCGCCGCATGGAACGGTTGATCGAGGGCGAACCGGTAGTGATCGCGCGCAACGGCAAGCTCTTCGACAGCGTGCTGCGGCGCGAGCTGGTCAGCCGCGCCGATTTCGAGGTCGCCATGCGCCAGCAGAGCTGCATCGGCGTGGAAGAGGTGGAACTGGCACTGCTGGAAACCAACGGCCACATCACCATCATTCCCAAGCGCAAGGACGATTGACGCGCGCCACAGCGTGGGCCGGAGGCAGTACTCCTGCGACCCACGCTGACACGGTTTACTGTTCGGCCGCCTGCGCCTTCATGCCTGCCCAGTCACGTGTGGCGTCCACATCGCAGGCTACATGCGTGCCCTTGCCGTCCTTGGCGCAGATCGCCGCCATCGTCTGCGGTACCTTGGGGTCGGCGGTGTGTGCATAGCCTGCGGCGAGCCCCAGGCAGCCATCGCGCACGCCGGCGCTGCACAGCTTGATGAAATACGGCTGGGCCTGCGCCCACTTCTCCGCGCTGTGCAGTTCCTCACCCGCGACCTTGCAGCCAAGCAGCTTGCCGTCGTTGCAGCATGACGCGGCGCCGCCCTTGCGGGCGAGGGTCGGGCAGTCCAGCGGCTGCGGGATCTCCACGAATGCCGGTGGCGGCTGGCAGCTCGTCGCGGACTTGTCCATGCGCTGGTAGTAGCCGTAGCGGTTGTCCTTGTCCATCCCGGCCAGGGTTCCGTTGCTCAGTGGCTGCAGTACGAAATCGCTGCCCACGTCACGACGGATCAGGATCCTGCCGTCCTGCACGCGTGCGCGCAGGCGGGTGCCGACACCCTCCACTTCGACCAGGCCGGCATCCAGGAACCGCAGCGACGACAGCAGGCCAAGCTCGGCCTCGAAGCGGCCGCAGGGAAGCGCGGTAGCTGCGACCGGGGTCAGCGCCGACGGCGCCAGCGGGGCCAGCATCGCCAGGCCCTTGGCCGGGCCGCAGGCGTAGGTGCCCTCGCGCTGTGCGCACGAGCGCTGCAGGGCCTGCTGCGCCTGCTGCAGGCGTCCGCCGTTCCACAGCGCCTCGGCCACGTTGCTGCAGAACGATTCGCCCTGCTGCTGCGCGCACAGCGCCGCCAGTTCATCCAGCTGCGCTGCTGGCAGCGGTGCGTCCAGGGTCTGCTCCAGGCCCATCACCGCCCTGCCCATCAGCTCGCCGGCCATGGCCTTCATGACGGCCATGCAGGCTTCCCCCTCCTCGGGCGACGCGTCATCGCGGCAGTAGGGCGGCATCTGCGGCTCGGCCCGGGCACGCTGCGGTTGCGCCTCCGTGGCCTGGCGCTGGTAGGTCTCCTGCAACTGGGTGCAGGCCACCTCCACGCCCTCGCGGCACCAGGCGTGCAGCTGCGTGGGCGCGGCCTCGGGCAGTGCCTCCAGGCAGTCACTGGTGTCGGCCATGCAGCTGCCTTCGACCATCTCCGGTACCGGCTTGCAGGCGGCCGCTGCTTTCAGGTGGAACGTGTGGTACCCGCCGGTGACCGTGCGGTCGTTGTCGCTGAACTCCCAGTTCTCCAGGCGACCGGTGGACAGGTTGCCGGTGCCCAGCAGGTTGTCCTGGCGTACCAGCCGCAGCCGCTCCGTGGCCTGGTAGGGGCCCGAAAGGAAGCCGTGGGCTTCGCTTTCGATGGTCAGGCTGGCATTGCCATCGTCCTGCAGGTAGGTGCCGCAGGCCATGGACTGCGCGGCCACCGGCAGGCTGGGCACGGCCAGCGCGAGCAGCAGCATGAGGCGCCAGGTGGTCATCCGGCGGCGTGGGGAAACAACAACGGGCATCACGGTCTTCCTTGATTCAAGACAAGAGGGGGAAATGAAGCGGAGCACGCCGCAGCGCGGGCGGCGGTTCACACAACTGCCCGGATTGCGCAGCGGCAACGCGTGCAGCGTCCGGTACCCGAAGCGCCTACAGCCAGTCGCGTGGCACCAGGTAATCGGCCAAGCGCGCTTCGGCGCTGCCGTCTTCCGGGGTAAACCCGTACTCCCAGCGCACGCGCGGGGGCAGGCTCATCAGGATGCTCTCGCTGCGGCCGCCGCTCTGCAGGCCGAACAGCGTGCCGCGGTCGTAGACCAGGTTGAACTCGACGTAGCGGCCACGGCGGTACAACTGGAACTCGCGTTCGCGTTCGCCGTACGGCGTGTCCTTGCGCTGCTGCACGATTGGCAGATACGCATCGAGGAAGCCATCGCCGACCGCGCGCAGGTAGGCGAAGTCACGCTCGAAATCGCCGTGCAGATCGTCGAAGAACAGACCGCCAACGCCGCGTGTTTCGTTGCGGTGGCGCAGGAAGAAATACTCATCGCACCAGCGCTTGTGCGCGGCGTAGCGCTCTTCACCGAACGGCGCGCACAGATCGCGCGCCACCCGGTGCCAGTGCTGCACATCCTCGTCGAACGGATAGAACGGGGTCAGGTCGAAACCACCGCCGAACCAGCTGGCCACCACTTCGCCATCGCGCTGCGCCTGGAAGAAGCGCACGTTGGCATGGGTGGTCGGCACATGGGGATTGAGCGGGTGGAACACCAGCGACACACCGGTGGCGCGCCATGAGGCGCCGGCCAGTTCCGGTCGGTTGGCCGAGGCAGACGGCGGCAGGCGGCTGCCGGCCACGTCGGAGAAGCCGATGCCGGCCTGTTCGAACACCGCGCCATCGCGCAGCACGCGGGTGCGGCCACCGCCGCCCTCGGCACGCTGCCACAGGTCTTCCTGGAAGCGTGCGCGGCCATCGGTGGACTCGATCGCTGCACAGATGCGGTCCTGCAGGTCGGTGAGGTAGGCGCGCACGCGCTCGAATTCGTTCATGGCGCGTACTTTACCGCAGGGCCCGGCCAGGCAAGCTCCCTCACTGCTTGTGGTTGGGGGTGCGTGGGGCCGGTCTGGTCCGATCCTCGTGCGCGGACTGTTCCTGGACCGCGCGGTCCAGAGCCTGGCCGAACTCCAGCAACCCCCAGTTGCGCGTCGCCAGCACGTCGCAGGCTACATGGCGGCCACTACCATCGGCCTCGCAGATGGCCTCAAGCATGGGGCGGGCGTCTACCCTGCTGCTGTTCTCCATGACGCTGACCAGGTTCTCACAGCCCTCGCGGATACCGGCCTGGCAGACCTTCTGGTAATGCTGGCTGGCCTCCACCCACTTCCCGTTCAGCGCGGCGCGACTGCCCAGCACGTGGCAGCCCTGCATCCTGCCGGCGGCGCAGCAGGCTTCGGCTTCACCGTCGATGGGCGCGCGCGGGCAGTCCTGCGGGAACGGAGTTTCGTCGAACACCAGTGGCGCGCTGCACTGTGCATTGCCCGGTTGCCGCTGGAACCGCTGGAAACGCGTCGAATCGTCCAGCCCCAGCAAGTCGCCGTTGGCCAACGGCTGCAGTACATAGTCAGCCCCACGCTCGTGGCGCATGCGGATCTGGCCGTCCTGTACGCGCGCGCGTACTCGCGAGCCGAAGCCAACCTCCACCATGCCACCGTCGCCGAAAGTCAGTTCGTCCATCAGCCCGCCGGAGGCCGCATAGTGGCCACAGGGCACGGCGGCGGCGGGGTGCTGCACCAGCGCTTCGCCCAGCTGCAGCAACGCGGACGCCTGACGGCACGATCGCTCGTCGCCGCCGTCGCAGGCCACCTGCAAGGCCGCCCGGCCTTGCTGAAAATTGCCGGCGGTCCACTGCAGCTTGGCGACATCCTCGCAGAAGCCACTTTCGCCCACCTTCGTGCAGAGCCCCTGCAGGCGTTGCAGCCGAGTATCCGACAGTGTGGGCTTGACTGCAGGCGAAAACACTTCAACCATGCTGGCCGCCATCGAGGCCGTGCGAATGGCGGTGTCGACTGCCTCGACGAGCCCGGGCCGCTCTTCCAGAATGGCCATGCAGGCCTCGGCGTCGGCAGCAGGGTCATCGTCGCGGCACTGGCGGGGGAAATCCATCTCGGCCATCGCCTTTTCCATGGTGGCCTGTATCACCGCGATCTGTGCTTCGGTCGGCGTATCGCTGCCGGGGGCCTGGTCGGCCTTGCGATAGCGATCGGGCAGGCGCTGGCAGAGTAGCGGAACGCCTTCGGCGCAGCCCGATTCCAGTGCCGGAAGGCTCAGCTCATGGTGGTTGTAGAGGCACTGCCGGGCGTCGGCCAGGCAGCTGCCGGGCGTATGTTCGACCGGGGGCAGGCACGCGGCCGGCTGGATCAGGCGGTAGCGTTTGCCGTCCCTATGCAGGGCGCGACCATCGCGCTGGACCTCCAGTTCAGAGACGAGGCCGAAGGTGAGATCAACCAGATTGAGGGTGCCTTCGCTGCGCTGGACAACGAAGGGCCGATCGGAGATGTAGCTGCCTTTCTCGACCCCGCGGTCAGGCCCATCCACGCGCAGCTGGTTGCCGCCGCCTTCGGCCTCGAAAACGCCGCAGCGTGGCAGGCCGGATGCGGCGGCCTGTTGGGCGCAAAGCAGCAGGGACAGCAACGCGATGCAGCGCGGAAGCCGGTTGCGCGGAGCGTAAGCAGACATGTCGAGGCCACAGCAGAAAGACGCGGGCCACGATAGCCAGCCCATCCCGATCCGCAATCAAATCCGCCAGAACGCAGGACCTGCCGTCGCGGCTTCAGCGCCGGGCGGGTCGTTCGCGACAAAACTGCGGGGCGCCCGGAGGACGTCGGTAACGCTGGTACCCGGTAAACGCGTCCAGCCCCAGCAGATCGCCATTGGCCAGCAGGCCCAGCACGTAATCGGCGCCATTGTCGTGGCGTATGTGAAGGGTGCCGTCCAGCAGCAGCGCGCGCACGTCCTGCGTATCGACCCTGGCCCGCCCGGCATCGTCGAACGTGAGCGTGTCCAGGCTGCCACCATCGGCCTGATAGCGGCCGCACGGCACCTGCAGGAGCGGCACCAGGCGTAGATCGGCACCGAGTTCACGCAATGGTGCGGTACGTTCGCAGGCGCTGACGCGCCCCGCATCGCAGACCACCTGCAGGGCCTGCACCGCCAGCGCAGGTTCCAGCGCAATCAACTGTTGTTCGGCCACTTCGACGCAGAAGCGGCCACTGCGGTGCTGCAGGCACAGCTGCTGCAGGTGATCGCGTGCAGCGGCCCCAAGGCGCGAATCCAGTGTGTCTTCGTCTTCCTGCTGCAGGCGTTCACCTACCCGCTGCATGGCGGCAACCAGCGCATCATCGGTCAGCGCCTCGCACGCCCGTGGGTCATGCCCGGGCGTGTGTTCGCGGCAGACGGGCGGGCGCTCGAAGCGCGCGGGGCCGATGTCGTCGCTTCCCACCGCAGTCACTGCATCGCGCAGCTGTCGCAGCACCGTCGAGCAGCCCGCGCCAACGCCTTCGCTGCACGCGCGTTTGGCCTGGCCGGGCGAGGCCGTGGGCAGCTGCGCGATGCAGTGGCTGCCGGCGGCGCGGCAGCTGCCGTCCATCGCGGTGGGTTCGATGGCGCAGGCGCGCGCCTGGCGCAGGGTGTAGACCGTGACGACGTCGTCCTCGATGCGCTGCCCATCGGCACTGATCCGGATCGGCTCCGCCACGCCATCGTCGAGCATGACCAGCCGGGTCCGCGCCGCACTGCGATCGACCCACAGCGGCTCCGGCTCACTGATGTGGTTGTGGCGGTAGCCGGTACTGGGCGTGGTGAACACAAGCGCCATGCCGCCATCGGTACTGCGGTATTCGCCACACCGCAGCGCATCGGCACCGGCAGGCAGTGCGATGAGCAGGAACAGGGTGGGCAGGAAGTTCAACAAACGCATGCGACGGTCCTTGTCGTGCGGGAAAGAGATAGGGCTCAGCGGAAACGCGCGCGGATATCCGGCCGCAGCAGGCGCCAGCCCAGCCAACCCTGCAGCCCCGCGAACAAGACCGAGGTGCCGACCAGTGTCAGGGTGAACAGCACGCGCTGCACCTGCAGCTCATGCTGCGCTGTCGGGTCGCTGGCGAGCAGCGCGATGAATACCAGCAGCAGGCGGTCCATCCACCAGGCGATCACGAAGTTGGCCAACGCACTCAGGCCCAGCATCCACACGTAGGCCCACAGGCCCCATCGTCGCCCGCGCCACAGGCCCCAGCTGGCCAGGGTCGAGACCAGGCAGAGCAGGGCAACAAGCAGCGAGGTGGCCGCCGGGTGTTTCAGCATCCACCACAGGCTGCCGTCGAGCTGCTGCTCCCACGCCACTGTTACCAGCGTCATCCAGAACTCGGTGCGGGCCAGTGCAGCGGCCATCAGCGCCTGCGCGAGGAAGTAGAGGGTGACCAGCAGGCACAGCCAGAACGAGCCCTGCGCCACCGCGGCGACCCAGTTGTTGGGTGGCGGTGGGGTGGGCGCGGGAATCGGGGGAATCGAGGCTGACATCCGTTGTCCGGGTGAGCGATGCCCGCCTCGTCAGCGGGCCGTCGCCAGGGCAGCGACCGCCGGCAGGATATGGTGTTCGCTCAAGGGTGCCAAGGGCCGGCCGTGCGGCGGCTGCAGCGGTACCCAGGCCAGTTCGGCGATCTCCGCACGTGCGCACGGCTCACCTTCGATCCACACCCGCCAGGCCTGTGCCTGCACGCGGTGGCCGGGCTCGTTCACCGCCCAGTCCTCGAACGTGCCCAACGGCAGCGCCGAGGCGGCATCCAACCGCACGCCCAGTTCCTCGTGCAGTTCGCGTGCCAGTGCCTGCAGCGGCGCCTCGCCCGGGTCGGGCTTGCCGCCCGGCTGGATGAAGCGGCTGGCACCGTGCTTGCGCACCACCAGCGCCCGGCCGCGATCATCGAGGATGACCGCGGCCACGATGTGGATCGTGGCCGCGGCAGCACTCACTTCAGGTTCTGCTCGAACAGCTTGAGGATGCGCTTGTACTGGTCCAGCCAGGAGTCGGCACGCACGTAGCCGTGGCGCTCCAGCGGGTACGGCGCGATCGACCAGTTGTCCTTGTGCAGCTCGATCAGGCGCTGGGTCAGGTTCACCGAATCCTGGAAGAACACGTTGTCGTCCATCATGCCGTGGGCGATCAGCAGGTTGTCCTGCAGGTTCTGCGCGTACTCGATCGGCGACGACACGCGGTACGCCTCCGGGTCGATGTCCGGGGTGTTGAGGATGTTGCTGGTGTAGCCGTGGTTGTACTGGTGCCAGTCGACCACCGGGCGCAGCGCGGCGCCGGCCTTGAACGTGCCCGGCGAGCGGAACAGCGCCATGAAGGTCATGAAGCCGCCGTAGGAACCGCCGTAGATACCGGCATGGTCACGGTCGCCCTGCTGGGTATCGACCAGCCAGTCCAGGCCGTCCTTGTAGTCTTCCAGCTCCGGGTGGCCCATGTTGCGGTAGATGGCCGTGCGCCAGTCGCGGCCGTAGCCCTCGCTGCCGCGGTAGTCCATGTCCAGCACGATGTAGCCCTTCTGCACCAGCAGGTTGTGGAACATCTGCTCGCGGAAGTAGGCCGGGTAACGCTGGTGCACGTTCTGCAGGTAGCCGGCACCGTGCACGAACATCACGATCGGGTACTTCTTCCCCGGTTCCTTGTTTTCCGGCTCGTAGTACTTGGCCCAGACCACGCCGGCGCCGTGCTTGGACGGCACCGCCACCAGCTTCGGCTGGACCCACTGGCGCGCCTTGTACTCGGCGGTGCGGGTATCGGTCAGCACGCGCGCCTGGCCAGCACCGGTACTGGGCACCACTGCCAGCTGCGCCGGCAGGTAGGCACCGGAGTAGCGCACCAGCAGCTGCTGGCCGTCCGGCGACAGCGAGAAGTCTTCCACGCCATTGAGGTTGGTCAGCTCGCGCACCTGGCGGGCGGCGGTATCGACCGCGCAGACTTCGTAGTCATGCGGGGCCTGCTGGTTGCACAGGAAGTAGAAGCCCTTGCCGTCCGCCGACAGCACCGGCGCCGAGGTCTCCCACTTGCCACTGGTCAACGCCTGCGGCTTGCTGCCACCGGCCTGGGTGTACAGGTGCGAGAAGCCCGATTCCTCGGACAGCAGCCACAGCGTGCGGCCATCGGCCATCCAGCCGAAATCGTTGAAGCCCCAGTTGATCCAGGCGTTGTCGGTCAGCCGGTGGCGGTTCTGCACGCGGCCGTCGGCAGCGGCAACGCTGACGATCCAGCGGTCCTTGTTGTCGTTGGCACGCAGCATCACCGCGGCCTGCTGGCCATCAGCGCTCCAGCGGATGCCACCGCCCATGAAGTCGCTCATCACCTGCACGCTGCGGTCGCCCTTCAGCGCGTCCTTGCCGGCCTTGCGGCGCAGCTCGGCCAGCGGATCGGTGCCGATGCCCGGCAGGCTGGACAGCGACAGCTTCTCGGCCTTGCCGCTGCGTACATCCACGAACCACAGGGTGTGCGGCTCGAAGCCGTTGCGGCCGACGCGGGTGCGGGTGTCCTCGGTTTCCTCGTAGCCCGACTCGGTCACGTACAGCGGCATCTTGCCGCCGCGGCCGTCATCGAAGTCCTTCGGCTTGGTGGTCACGATCAGGTGGCCCAGGTCCGGCGACAGCACGCTGTCGACGATCTCCACGTCGGCGCCCAGGAACACCGGGCCCGGTGCGCGGGTCGGGTCGGCCTGGCGCCAGCGCTGGTCCTGGTCCTTCAGCGCCTCGCGCTGCTCGCGGTCGCGGCGCAGGGTTTCCAGCGTGCGCAGCTGCTGGTCGCGCAGCACGTCGGCCTTCGGCGGCGTGCTCGGATCCTTGTCGGCCTTCAGGCTGGCCACCTGCTGCACGCCGCTGGCGGCGGTCCAGTGGAACCAGTTCTGGCCGACACGCCAGATCACCCCGTTGTCGGCGGCGAAGTTCACGCCGGCGGCGCGTTCGTTGCTGCGGGTCAGCTGGGTCAGCGCGCCGCTGCGCAGGTCGCGCACGAACACATCGCCGTTGCGCACGAAGGCGCTGCGGGTGCGGCTGCGGTCGTACACCGGATCGGCTACGTCGAGGCTGCCGCGCTGGTCATCGGCCACCTGCGCGGCCACGCCACCGGCCACCGGCTGGCGGAAGGTGTCGCGCACCGGGCTGCCGTTGCGCTTGAGCTGGTACTCCACCTGCTGGCTGTTCCACGACCACCAGGCCTTCTCCACCGGCGGACCGATCCAGTCCGGGTCGGCCATGGCCTGTTCGATGGTGATCGGCGTGGGCGCGGCATGCACGGCCGGAGCGGCCAGCACGGCAGACAGCAGGAGGGACAGGGGCAGCACTCGGGACATGGGCGGACAGCACCAGAAGAGGAAACCGGGCAAGCGTAGCAGCCGCAAGGGCCGGGGGAGGGGGCCACAGGTCATGGCAGCGGGATCGGCAAAGCGGTGCAACCGGTCGGCAGGGTCGCGCATCCAATCTCCTGAACCCGCATCATCCAGCGGACAGGAGCACGACCATGCAGGAACTCATCCCGATCACTCTCTTCATCTGCACCGCCTATGCGATCCATGCCATCGCCGATGCGCGTGCGCGCAGCAAGCTGGTGGCGCCGCACGTGCCGGAAGAGGTGATCCGCTCGCTGGCGGTATTGGAAGAGGAGCGCCGCCGCCAGGGCGCGCTGCGCTGGGGCATCAGCCTGGTGTGCCTGGCACTGGCCATGGCGCTGCTGGAGGCGATCGGTGCACGCGACCTGACGTTCGGCGCCGCCGCCGCGATGGTCGGCAGCGCCGGCCTGGGTCAGCTGCTGGCCTGGTACTTCACCCGCCCCGCAGCACGCAAGGGCTGAGCCGGCGCATGTTGCGGGCACAGGAGGAGCCCCACGCATGAGCCTGCTGGGGGAAGCGCTGGCCGCATTGCGGGGGCGGCATCGACAGGATGCCGCGGCCGCGACCACCCCTGCCGAGCCGCTGGATGCGGACCAGGCGCTGGTGCGCGCCATCATCGACGGCTCGCAACCGGCCTTCGCGCAGCTGGTGGAAACACATCAGCGCACCTGCGCGCATGTGATCGGACGCATGGTCGGCGACCGCGACCAGGTGGCCGACCTGCTGCAGGAAACGTTCCTGGCGGTATTCCGCCAGCTGCACCGGTTCCGTTTCGAATCCTCGCTGCGTACCTGGATTTCGCGCGTGGCCTACACCACCGCGCTGCAGTACCTGCGGCGGCGGCGACTGGAAGCGCAGTGGATGGTGGCGGTGGAAGCGCCCGAGGAACTGGGGGTTGGTGACGACGGGCCTGGCCCGGCGGAAATCAGCGAGACATTGCAGGCCGGCCGCCACCTCGGCGCGGCGCTGGAACGATTGAGTGCGCCGCAGCGCCTGATCGTAGGCCTGCACTATCTGGAGGATTTCGATCTGGCCGAGATCGAACAGGTGACCGGCCTGGCCCGCGGTACCATCAAGAGCCACCTGTACCGTGCGCGCCAGGTCCTGAAGCAGGAACTGGTGCGGCACGCCACCGCCGGAGAGCTGCTGTGAACCGACCGACCGATTCCCGTGATGCGGAAGAGCGCGCGCTGGCAGAGGCGTTGCGTGAGCAGGCGCAGCAGGAAGAGACACCGGATGTGAGTGAGGCGCTGCGGAAGCGCATTGTCTCCGAATCGCGCGATAGCGGCGTGGGCTATGTCGTGGTGCAGGTGGTGTTGCTGGGGGCGCTTGTGGCTGGGGGCGTCTGGTACTTTTGGCGCTGAGAGGCTGATTGATAAGACGTCAGTCGCATCCGGCGTGAATTTTCTTCCGCCACTCCAACATTAAATTTCGGAAAATCCCCCGCGTCCGACGGATCGCGTCATCTTCAGACGCTAAGTGAAAGGCCCTGTGCTGAGGATAGTTGCAAAGGAATCCTCTTCTGTTGATGCCGATGATTCTGCTGGAAAAACCTAAATCGTCGGCAGTCGCTGACGCTGGCCGGGAGCTGTGCAAGCTCACGGCTATATCCAGCAGTATCAACATCAAAGGAGCTGAATAATGTCGAAGATCGGCAAGTCCGTGCTTCTCCCTCCGGCACTCATTGCAATGCTTGGTCTATCTGGCATCGCATCTGCTGCGCATGAAAGTGCACCAAATGAACTCGCGCAGAACCACAACGTCCCTGTGCTGGACATCAATCTCGTCAGCGGAACGGAGTTGAAAGAAGGAATCGGCGATAACGAGATCGCAGGTGTTCAATGCACCAACTACTCAAGTGGTGGCACTCACTGCGGTCACTATTCGTCAGGCGACGCAGAAGAGCTCCAGTTCGCTCATGTTGTTCCTGAAGTCCAGAAGTTCAACGTCTAAGAACGCGGACGGTCGCCCATGGGGTGGCCGTCCGTCACCAAGGAGAAGTTGATGAGAACTTCCATAGAGGATCTTAGGAGAGCGATTGAAGATCCGCATAGAACGGTTGACGTTTGCTCAGTGCTGCTGGATGCGTGGCTTGAAGTCACTCCGCGTCGTTTGAGTGAGGCTCTTTCTAGATTCAGAGATAAGCGGATTGAGAATCAAGGGCGTGTGGAAAACTTTGAAAAAACGTTCAAACAGTTGGATCCCGCGGCGAGAAGAAGATTGCTTGGCTCCCCTTGGGTCTCCGGATTCATGGATGATCCAGATGGAGTTTCTCATGAAGATCCAGATGGACGGTCTGTCTCAACCATCGAAGCGCTTCACCTCGCCGCAACGGCCGAGTTTCTAGTTGCTCCCATCAATGACGGAATGGGAAAATTGCACCAAGGGAGGGGAGTCGAAAGCCCGCTGGGGGAGTGGGTGCTCAGACGGCATGAATCCGGATTTGAAAAAGTTGAGCGCGCAAAAGTGGGAGGTGTGATCGCTCTGGACGTGGATAGTGGGCTGGCGCGTCGAAACGAGCCAGAGAGTGGAACGTTCTGCAATCCATTCCTGAGTATCTCATCAGAAGAGCTTGTCGTAATCCAGGAGAAGCTGGAAGCAGCCATAGGGCTTGTGGACGAAGCCACTCCACATCTAGGTCTCCTGATTCGAACATTCACAAGGCGTGTGCTTGTGAGGAAGTCGATCCAGCCGGGTGATCAGGTTTCACCTCTGAATCTTGGGTCCGAGTATCGGCCGATTCATGCAGGTTGCATCCGAATCCTCAATGTCCATAGGCCAGAAATGACCGTGGATCTCTGCGCAGAGGCAATTCTGCATGAGTCCATCCACTCGTACCTTTCCGCCTACGAAGAGGTGCACGGGAAGTTCATGTCAGGCGCAATCAGGGTTCGCCCGGTTTCACCATGGTCTGGCAACTTCATTCCAAACCATTCACTGGCACACGCGGTTTTTGTCTACTACGCCATACATCAGCTCCTCGGGATATTGGTTGATATCGGAGCTGGCATTGGAGAAGAAGCCGGCAAGAGAATGAAGCGACGACTGATGCACGTTGCAGGCGGATTCTGCATCGAACGGAAGATCTCCACGCTATTCGTACTGGAGTCACCCGCTTCGCCGCAGCTGATGGCGGTCGTGAATGAAATTCAGGAGAAGATCAGGACTGAGTACAGCCAAAGAATGCCGAAGTACAAGCTGGAGAACGTGGCATGAAGACGCCAACCATTGTCATCCACTCCGATCCGGAAGACGTTGTCGCAGCCTTGCTTGGGGATGTTCAGGGCGTGAGTGTAATTCATCTGGACGAGCTGACTCGAAGCTGGTGCGTTCGGGAGGCTGAGGTAATTGAACCGGTACTGGAACAGTCGATTCCGAGCCTGTGCTCTGCCTACATCATCAACAGGGTCTTCGAGCTCTCTCGCACCGAGATTGGCTTGCGTCTTCGAGCATTTGGTCTGCATGAGAACTGGGCGCACGCAGCTTTGGGCTCTGTTCTGGCGCGAGCGCACGCGCTGGCACACGGTATTGGTCCTCGCGGCGTGAGTAGATCGCTTCTCCCCTTGAACGTGCAATGGAAGCTTCTTTCCGGGCGTATCCCTGGCATCAAGACGCCACAGTTCGCCTTTGGGTTCGGTCATCGAATGCCCGATATCTCGCATCTGGAAAAATTCGTGCAGAAGTCGGTCTGGTCCTACTTTCGGTGGAATGGCGATTCTGACGTCGCAGAAGATGAGCAGCAGTGGCATCCATTCTTCGTCGAGCAGCCGCAGGGCATCCCAATCGTGTGTAGCTATCACGGAGAGGCGTTCGCACTGAGTTTTCCGAGAGGATGGCCTGAGGTGGATCTTGGGGCTTTTCCTGGTCTCGTATCCGCATGCCGGGAACTGTTCGACAGCAGGATGGGCGAGATACTGGTGTACCAAGAGGATGAAATCCTGACCTTCTGCGCCTGCAGTCCTTACATGGCAGGAGTAGGTGAGCTGAGAGAAGGGAAGCAACTTCTTCTACGGGGAGTTCCTTCGAATTGAGGTTGAGGGCTCTGCAAAGGCCAAGGAGGGTAGGTGCACGGTTACTACATCAAGATGTCGTTGATTCGATTCAAGCAACGAATCGGCACACATCTCGCAATCGCTCTCATGCTGGGTGTCGGAGTAGGGATCACGACTGTGATGCTCTCCATTGTTCTTCAGGCATCTTCGGATCCCGTTCCAGAGCGGAGCTCCGCATTGTTCCGCCCGTATCTTGACGCACGTCCAGATGCCCTGCGCAATGCCTCCCCGGATCCTGGGCAGGCATTGACCTGGCCAGACGCGAAGGCGCTTCTGAACCAGGGCCGGACGTGGAAGCAGGCAGCTATGGCGGGAGGCGCGGTAACGCTTTCCCGGCCCGGAGAATCCAGCGCAAGACTGCGCGCGAGGTTCGCTACATCCGACGTCTTCAGTGTCCTGGGCATTGCCGTTGTTCAAGGGCGGGCATGGTCCGCCGAGGAGGGGCATGCCGCGAGCAGAACGGTGGTCCTTTCACGCGCGCTTGCAGAGCGGGAGTGCGCGCGTGACTGCATGGGCCATCAGTTGGAACTGAACATGCGCACCTATACCGTGGTGGGTGTCGCGGAGGACTGGCATCCGGTGCCCATGTTTCAGGGAGATCTGACACGCCGACCCTTTGTGGGACCCGATGAGATCTATCTGCCGGTCGAAACCGCAATCGCGGACGAGCTGACCGTTGTGGATGGAACGACGATCTGGGGAGGTGATCAGGACACAGATCCCGCAGGGCCCAACGTTTCCTGGCTTCAACTGTGGGTGTGGCTGCCCACCGCACACGATGTCGCCGCTTACAGCGCGAGTCTGAACGCCTATGCGAGGGAGAAGGGGCTTGGGATCGAGCCAGGCACCAAGCAGGTTGCACTCTGGCCGTTGATGGATTGGCTGGACAGGCTGGGATTGGTTCCGGAGCGGGCGAGGATGCAGCTCCGACTGTCACTGATCCTTCTCTGCGTGTGCATTGTCAACGCTGCGGCGTTGCTGAGCTTCAGTCTGGGTCGTCGTCGGCGGGAGCTCGCGATACGACGTGCACTGGGAGCGCGACGCCGAGACGTGTTCATCCAGCTCATGTGGGAGTCCATCGCAGCGGGACTCGCAAGCAGTGCGCTCGCTGTGGTCACTTATACGCTGGGAATCCTTCTGGTTGCTTCGGGAGACGTTCTGCCCAGTGCGATAACGTCGATGCATGCTGGGGCAATGCTGACGGCGGCGGGCCTGGGGGTCGCCACGACGTTGCTCTGTTCATTGTTCCCATCGTTTGAGATCTGCAGGGGTAGCTCATTGTCGAGTACCTTCGCGAAAGGGGCTGCCTGAAATGTTCGAATCGATGAGGGAGACCCGACGGCACATGGGGAGCGCCGCGCTTCTAGCAGTACAAACAGGGCTTGCAAGCCTGGCATGTGCATTCGCACTGCAGTCCGCTTTGGACAGCTTCTCCAGATTGAACACTCGGAACATCCGGGAGGCAGCATCGATTGGTGTGGTCAGGGTCTCGGATGCCGAAGAGGGCGTGGATGCTGCAGTGTTACGAGCAGACCTGTCCGCCATCCGGCTGCCCGGTGTACAGGACACGGTTGTGAGCGACTCTGTTCCGTTCGGAGGAAGAGCCAATCGATACGGCGTGTGCACCAGTGAATCCGCTATGGCGTACTCGATGAACGCGGGCACGACAGACGTTGCTGGATGTGATCGCATTCCCGTGGTAACTGCCAGCTCTGGCTTGCTGTCGATGCTGGGCGCGGGAATCGTCCTGGGAAGGGCTGTCACAGAGGACGACATGGTTGAAGGTGCCAAGGTGGTTCTGATCAGTGAAGCACTGGCTGCCAGTCTGTTCGGAACGGAGAGTGCCGTTGGCCGGCACCTGCATTTCGGCCCCGGCAGCAGTCGGGTCGTCGTGGGCGTATTCGCATCTGTTTCCGGGCCGGCACCAGTAGGCAATGAGCGAGACTCGCAGTGGGCGCTGCTTCCGGGACTTCCCGTGGGCGCGAGTCGCTATTATCTGGCGAAGTGGATGTCGGAGGTCGATCGGTCATCGCTTGATCGCGTTGTCGACGTACTGCAGCGGCCATATCGGATCGTGAATCCGGCCGGTATCGATACGCTGGCGGGATATCGCGACGCGTACGTCAAAGCTGATCGCTTCGCTACGTCCGTGCTCGCAATCATGACGGCCGTTGTTCTCGGTGTGCTGATGGCCGGTGTTTCCGGAGTCGTAGGCGCGTGGCTTGATCGACGTCGGCACTCCATCGGGATCCGACGCACATTGGGTGCTCGCGGGTCCGTGATCTTTGCAGAAATCATGTTCGAGGTTTCACTGTTTACAACGTTTGGCGCTGTGCTCGGCGCGATGACGTTGCCGTGGGTGTGGTCGTCACAGGACGACGTTCCTGGTTCACCATGGGTCCTGGGATTGATCGCTGCAGCGCTGGTGATGTCGGCCTGTTTCGCTGCCTTGGTGCCCAGGGCCCTGCGAATCGCCAAAGAGCAGCCGTTGACCTTGCTGAAGCCCTTCTAGCCATTCATCCCTCCCTTCACCCACCTCCACCTGCGACAAAGTGAAGCAGCGCGTCACCCTGTCGCATCCCGGCTTAACGATATCCCCCTAAAGTGGTCTGGTATCCCACCGGCTCCTGGCAGGAGGCGTCCCTTGGACGCGTTGTTGTTGTCGCGGATCCAATTCGGATTCGTCATCAGTTTCCACGTACTGTTCCCGGCCTTCACCATCGGCACGGCCAGCTGGCTGGCCTTCATCGAATGGCGCTGGCTGCGCACGAAGCTGCCCGTATGGCGCGAACTGTATTTCTTCTGGCAGAAGATCTTCGCGGTGTCGTTCGGCATGGGCGTGGTCAGCGGCATCGTGATGGCCTTCCAGTTCGGCACCAATTGGCCGCGGCTGAGCGAAGTGGCCGGTACGGTCATCGGCCCGCTGCTGACCTACGAAGTGCTGACCGCGTTCTTCCTCGAAGCCAGCTTCCTCGGCGTGATGATGTTCGGCTGGGGCCGGGTGTCGCCGCGCCTGCATTTCCTGTCCACCTGCATGGTGGCGCTGGGCACGCTGTTCTCCACCTTCTGGATTCTCTCGTCCAACAGCTGGCTGCATACGCCGGCCGGCTACGAGATGGTCAACGGCATCGTCCATCCCGTGGACTGGTGGCAGGTGGTGTTCAACCCGTCCTTCCCGTACCGGTTGGCGCACATGGCGCTGGGTTCGTTCATCACCACCTGTTTCGTGATCGGTGGCGTGGGTGCTTGGTACCTGCGTCGTGGCCAGCACGTGGAAGCGGGCCGACGCATGTTGATCGCCGCCGTCGCGTTCGCCGCGCTGACCGTGCCGGTGCAGATCTTCGTTGGCGACATGCATGGCCTGAACACGCTCAAGCACCAGCCGATGA
The DNA here is from genome assembly GCF_002750935.1 of Stenotrophomonas sp. LMG 10879. Classification (NCBI taxonomy): domain Bacteria; kingdom Pseudomonadati; phylum Pseudomonadota; class Gammaproteobacteria; order Lysobacterales; family Lysobacteraceae; genus Stenotrophomonas; species Stenotrophomonas sp. LMG 10879. The sequence goes on along the minus strand of NZ_PEJT01000005.1, from coordinate 291,480 downwards.
AGATCGCGGCGATGGAAGCGCACTGGCATGAGACCAAGGAGGGCGAGGGCGTGCCGCTGGTGGTATTCGCACTGCCCAACGAGAAGGAAGGGCGCAACGACTTCGAAGTGGCCATCCCGAAGCTCGGCAGCGTGATCCTCACCCACAGCCTGGACGGCACCTTCGATCCGCTGACCTCGGTGCCGGCCAGCGAGCGGCCGCCGGTGACGCCGGTGTTCTTCGCCTTCCGCATCATGGTCGGGCTGGGCACGCTGATGCTGGTGCTGGCCTGGGTCTCGGCCTTCCAGCTGTGGCGGAAGAAGCTGCTGGATTCGCCGTGGCTGCTGCGCGGCTGGAACTGGATGTTGCCCAGTGGCTTCATCGCGCTGATATCGGGCTGGTTCGTCACCGAGATGGGACGGCAGCCGTGGGTCGTCTACGGTGTGCTGCGCACCGCCGATGCGGTGGGCCCGCAGAGTGCATGGATGACCGCACTGTCGCTGACGGTGTACGTGGTCGGCTACGCCTTCGTGTTCGGCTGGGGCATCTGGTACCTGGTGAAGATCCTGCGCCATGGCCCACAGCCGTACGACGCAGGCCCGTCGCTGGACCATGGCAGCCACACCCCGGCGCGGCCGCTGTCGGCCGCCGACGAACCGCTGGAGGAGCGCTGACATGGACCTGATGACCTGGCTGCCGGTTGCGTGGTTCGCGGTGATCGGCTTCGGCGTGCTGATGTACGTGGTGCTGGACGGCTTCGTGCTCGGCATCGGCATCCTCGCGCCGTTCGCCGAAGACGAGGAACAGCTGGACCTGATGATGAACACCGCCGCGCCGATCTGGGATGGCAACGAGACCTGGCTGGTGCTCGGCGGCGCCGGCCTGATGGCGGCGTTCCCGAAGGCCTACGCGGTGCTGCTGTCGGCGCTGTACCTGCCGGTGCTGCTGCTGGTGGTGGCGCTGGTGTTCCGTGGCGTGGCCTTCGAGTTCCGTTTCAAGGCGCACCGTTCGCGGCGGCTGTGGAGCGTGGCGTTCGGCCTCGGCTCGCTGCTGGCCACCTTTGCCCAGGGTGTGATCCTCGGCACGCTGGTGCAGGGCCTGCCGCTGGTCGATGGGGTGTACCAGGGTGGCGCGTTCGGCTGGTTCAGCCCGTTCGCGATGCTGACCGGTGCCGCGCTGGTGGCCGGCTACGCGTTGCTGGGCAGTACCTGGCTGATCCTGAAGACCGAAGGTCGTGTGCAGGCGCTGGCCCGGCAGATGACCCGCCCGCTGGTGGTGGCGGTGATCGCGGCGATGGGCCTGGTCAGCAGCTGGCTGCCGTTCCTGCAGTCGCGGCTGATGGACCGCTGGTTCAGCGACGGCAACTTCTGGTGGCTGTCGCCGGTGCCGTTGCTGACCCTGGCGGTGGCCATCGCGCTGTGGCGCAGTGCCACCCATCCGCGTCGCGACCTGCCGCCGTTCCTGCTCAGCCTGGCGTTGTTCGTGCTCGGCTTCGCCGGTCTGGTGCTGGGCATGTGGCCGTACCTGCTGCCGCCGTCGATGACGCTGTGGCAGGCCGCCGCGCCGGCCTCTTCGCTGGGCTTCACCCTGGTCGGACTGGTGGTGCTGCTGCCGGTGATCCTGGGCTACACGGCCTGGTCCTACCGGGTGTTCCGCGGCAAGGTGCGCGCCGACGCCGGCTACCACTGACTCCGTTCGCTGGTGCAGTCCACGCGGGGGGCGGTCGCTGACCGCTCCCCGTTGTGGTTTGTGAAACATGTCATCCCTGTGTCGGACGTGCTAGCGTGCGCTCCTTTCCGGCAGCCAGGGGGGCAGCCGGCGACGTCCTGGACGGATGCATGGCTGCAGGAATGGGGGGCAGCCGCGTGTCGCCGTAATGGCTCGAGACTCTCGTTCGCCCATCGAAACATCACCGGTAATGATCGAATTTTCCGTTGTCGACTGGGCCGCCTGGGCGCCTGGCCTGACCGAGCGTAGCCAATGGATGGGCTGGGCCGGGTCGCCGTTCCTGCCGCAGGGCGAGGACACGCCGGCGCTGGCCGAGATTCCGGCCATGCAGCGCCGCCGTATCGAGCGCCTGGGCCGCATGGCGATCCAGGCGGCGTGCTGGTGCGAGGACGGGCAGGGCGCTGACAGCCAGGTGCCGCTGGTGTTCGCCAGCCGCCATGGCGATGTCGCCCGTTCGATGGACCTGCTGGGCTCGCTGGTGGCCGATCAGCCGCTGTCGCCCACCGGCTTCGGCCTGTCGGTGCACAACGCGATCGCCGCGCTGTATTCGATCGCCCGCGGCCACCGTGGCAACTACCTGGCGCTGTCGGCCGGCCAGTCGACGGTGGAAGCGGCGTGCCTGGAGGCCGTCGGCCTGCTCGGTGATGGTGCCCGTGAAGTGCGGATCGTAGTGTATGAGTCGCCATTGCCCGACGTTTACGCCGAATTCGCCGACGAACCCGACCCGTTCTTCGCTTGGTCCTGGCGTCTGGCACCCGTCGGCACCGCCGGTGGCACCGATCTTTCGCTGTCCTGGCAGGTCGCCGGCGACGTCGATCCGAGCGCGCCGGGCGTGTTGCCGCATGCGCTGGACCTGCACCGCTTCCTGCTGGCCGGGGATCCGCTGCTGCAGCACGTGACCCAAGGCCAGCGCTGGTCCTGGCGCCGCCGTGGCTGAGGCGCTGCGCCGCCTCGATCATGCCTGGCGGGTGTTCGGCACCGGCCTCAGCTTCGCCGCGTTTGGCGTCGGCGGCCTGTTGCTGGGCGTCCTGGTCATGCCGGTGCTGTTGCTGATGCGTGACCCGGTCGCGCGTCGACGCCGGGCCCGCCGGCTGGTCCAGCGCGCCTTCGCCAGCCACGTGTGGCTGATGTGCCGGCTGGGGGTGATGACCCTGCAGGTGGAAGGGCGCGAACGCCTGCAGCGCGACGGCCTGCTGGTGCTGGCCAACCACCCGACCCTGATCGACGTGGTGTGCCTGATCGCCCTGCTGCCCAACGCCGACTGCGTGGTCAAGCGGGCGGTGGCCTGCAACCCGTTCATGCGCGGGCCGGTGCGTGCGGCGGGCTACATCTCCAATGACGACGGCGCCGGCCTGGTCGATGACTGCGCGGCGGCCGTGCATGCCGGCGGCACCCTGGTCATCTTCCCGGAAGGCACCCGCAGCGTGCCCGGGCAGCCGCTGCGGCTGCAGCGTGGCGCCGCCAACATCGCCGTGCGCGGGCACCTGGACATCACCCCGGTGCGCATCACCTGCACCCCGCCGACGTTGACCAAGGGCCAGAAGTGGTATCGTGTACCCTCACGTCGTTTTCACGTTCAGCTGCAGATCGGCGAAGATATCCCGATCGCGCCGTTCCTGGCCGAAGATGACTCGCCAAGGGGGGATGCCCTGGCGGCCCGTCGCGTCACCGACCACCTCACTCGTTATTTCGACCTGTCTGGAGATCCGACCCGTGCAAGCACTTGAGCACGAGATCAAGGAATTGATCATTTCCTCGCTTTCACTGGAGGACATCACCCCGGAGGACATCGATCCGACCGCGCCTCTGTTCGTGGAAGGCCTCGGCCTGGACTCGATCGATGCGCTGGAACTGGGCCTGGCGCTGCAGAAGAAGTACGGTGTCAGCCTCTCGGCCGACTCGGAAGAAACCCGTCGCCATTTCTCCAGCGTGCGCGCGCTCGGCGAGTTCGTCGCCGCCCGCCAGTCGTAAGGCGCCAGGAACTGCCATGACCAAGAATGAATTGTTCGAGCGCATCGTCCGCATCCTGACCGACAGCTTCGAGATCGAGCCGGCGCGGATCAGCCCGGAGTCGCGCCTGTACGACGACCTGGACATCGACAGCATCGATGCGGTGGACCTGATCGTGCAGCTCAAGCCGCTGCTCGGCCGCAACCTGCAGCCTGAAGCGTTCAAGGCCGTGCGCACCGTGCAGGACATCGTTGATGTCGTGCACGGCCTGCTGCCCGGTCAGGCCGCTGCCTGACAGCAGCACGGACGCCGCGACCATGGCACGGGCACGCATGGTCGTGGTGGCAGCGATTTCGCTTGCCTATCCTGTACTGGTCTACGTGGCGATGGGCCGCTTCGAGCCGCGCTGGCTGGCGCTGCTGCTGTTCGCGCTGGCCCTGCTGCGCGCGCTGAGCACCCGGCAACCCTTGTGGTGGGCCGCTGCCGCCGGCGCGGGCCTGCTGGCCGGGCTGGCCACCGTGCTCAACCAGGCCCTGCCGCTGAAGCTGTACCCGGCGCTGGTGAACGTGGTGATGCTGACGGTGTTCGCCACCAGCCTGCGCTTCGGTCCGCCGCTGGTGGAACGCCTGGCGCGCCTGCAGGAGCCGGACCTGCCACCGTTCGCGGTGACCTATACCCGTCGCGTCACCCAGGTGTGGTGCGGCTTTTTCGTTCTCAATGGTGGTCTCGCCCTGCTCACCGCGCTGTATGCGTCGGACCGGGTCTGGATGCTCTACAACGGATTGTTGGCGTACGTGATGATGGGATTGTTGTTCGGGGGCGAATGGCTGGTACGGCGTCGGGTCAAGGCAGCGCACGCGCATGGCTGACTGGATCGCCCTGGATCGGCTGCTGATCACGGCGCAGCCCGGCCGCGACATCGGTGTCTGCGATGGCATTGCCGTCGACCACGTCGCCTTCCGCCTGCGCGTGCTGGCCTGGCGTGACGCTTTCAGCACTGCCGAAGGCCGCGACTGGGCGCTTTACTTCGATGACACCGTGGCCTTCGCTGCGGCGTTGTTCGGTGCCTGGCATGCCGGCAAGCGGGTCTTCCTGGCTGCCGACAACCTGCCCGCGACATTGCAGGCGCTGCAGCCGCAGGTGAGTGGTTTTGCCGGTGACCTGTCGGCCGATTACCAGCCCTTGCAGGCCACTGCCGCTGCTGCCGACGATGCGGCGCTGCTGCCGTTGGACGAGCGCGCCTGCGAACTGTGCGTGTTCACCTCCGGCAGCACCGGCCAGCCCAGCGCCATCAGCAAGCGGCTGGACCAGCTGGCGCGCGAGGTCGATGCCCTGCAGGCCGCGTTCGGCGCCCAGCTCGATGGCGCCCAGGTGCATGGCACCGTGTCCCACCAGCATATCTATGGCCTGCTGTTCCGCGTGCTGTGGCCGCTGGCCGCCGGCCGTGCGATCCAGCCCCGGCGCTTCTTCCACGAAGATCTGGTGGGCGCGCTGGCCGGTACCGATACGGTGCTGGTCGCCACCCCGGCCCATCTCAAGCGCCTGCCCGAGCAGCTCGACTGGGCCAGCCTGCACGGTCGCCTGCGTGCGGTGTTTTCCTCCGGCGGCCCGCTGCCCGAGGACGCCGCGCGCCAGGTCCGCCAGTGGTTGGGCGTGGCGCCCACCGAGGTTTACGGCAGCAGCGAAACCGGCGGTATCGCCTGGCGCCGCTGGGACGCCGATGCACCGCCGTGGCGGCCGTTGCCGGGCGTGCAGTGGCGGATCGAGGAGGACTGCCTGGCGGTTGCCTCGCCGCACCTGGAGACGTCGGACTGGTGGCGCACCCAGGATCGCGTGGAAGCACTGGCCGATGGCCGCTTCCGCCTGCTGGGCCGCGCCGACCGCATCGTCAAGATCGAAGAACGGCGCGTTTCGCTGGACGCACTGGAGCGCGCCCTGCGCGAAGATCCCGAGGTCGAGGACGCGCGCGTACTTGTGCTTCAGGGCCAGCGCGAGCAGCTGGCGGCAGTAGTGGTGCCGGCCGATACGGCGCTGGCACGTGCCGGCGACAGCGCACGGCGCGCGCTGGGACAGCGATTGGGCACGCGGCTGGCGCAGGGCCATGACGCGGTCACCCGGCCGCGCCGCTGGCGCCTGGTCGAATCGCTGCCGATCAATGCCCAGGGCAAGGTCACCCAGGCGGCGCTGGTCGCGCTGTTCCAGCCGCTGCTGCCGGTGCCGGTCTGGGACTGTCGCGAAGAGGCCGCGGCCACCCTCCGGATGATGCTGGACCCTGCGCTGCGCGCGTTCCAGGGCCATTTCCCGCAGGCGGCGATCCTGCCCGGCGTGGCCCAGCTGGACTGGGCGGTGCGCTTCGGTCGGCAGGCCTTCGTGCTGCCGGCCGGGTTCCAGCGCATGGATGCGGTGAAGTTCCAGCGCGTGGCCCGCCCCGGCGACGAGCTGACCCTGCAACTGCAGTGGGACGCCGAACGCGGCGTGCTGACCTTCCGCTACACCTCCGTGCATGGCGTGCACGCCAGCGGCAGGGTGGTCTTCGCCGATGCGCATTGAACCAGCCACCGCTGGCGGCGCGTTCGCGCCGCTGGTGGTCATTCCCGTGTACGACCACGAACACGCCATCGGCGCGGTGGTCGACGGCGTGCAGGCCGCGGGCCTGCCCTGCCTGCTGGTCGACGATGGCTCGCAGTCCTCCTGCGCGCGGGTGCTGCGGGAACTTGCACAGCGATCGGGCGTCGACCTGCTGCGGCTGGACGTGAACCAGGGCAAGGGCGGGGCGATGCTGGCCGGTTTCGCTGAAGCGCAGCGTCGTGGGTATACCCACGTGTTGCAGATCGATGCCGACGGCCAGCACGACACCGGCGACCTGCCGCGTTTCATCGATGCCGCCCGCGCGCACCCGGACGCGGTGATCTGCGGCATTCCGGCCTACGATGCCAGCGTGCCGAAGGCGCGCCTGTATGGTCGCTACGCCACCCACATCTGGGTGTGGATCAATACGCTGTCGCTGCACCTGCGCGACACCATGTGCGGATTCCGCGTGTATCCGCTGCCGCCAGTGCTGCGCCTGATTGGTGAGGAAACCATCGGCCGGCGCATGGATTTCGACACCGAAGTGATGGTGCGCCTGTACTGGCGGCAGGTACCGGTCGAGCACCTGGCCACGCGCGTGACCTATCCGGCCGACGGCGTTTCGCATTTCGATGTGTGGCGCGACAACGTGCGCATCAGCCGCATGCATACCCGGCTGTTCTTCGGCATGCTCTGGCGTGCGCCGCGCCTGCTGTGGCGCCGGCTGCGGGGGCAGGGCTGAGATGAGCCGCGCGCAGAGCGCCCCGCACTGGGCCGATATCGGCGAGTCCACCTCGGTGGCCGGCGTGTTGTTCCTGTGCTGGGTACATCGCTGGTTCGGGCGCTGGCCGTTCCGCCTGTGCGTGTGGCCGGTGGTGGCCTGCCATTGGCTCGGCAACCGCGTCGGCCGCCAGGCCTCGATGCAGTATCTGCAGCGGTTGCAGGCGCATACCGGGGCGATTGGCCATGCGCCGACCCGGCGCGACAGCCTGCGCCATTTCTTCAGCTTCGCCGACACGATGCTGGACAAGATTCTGGGCCTTGGCGGCCGCTATCCGCCCGAGCGCATCCGCTTGCAGCGCGACCTGGTGCTGGGCAAGATCGCGCGCCGCGAAGGCGGCCTGATCCTGACCGCGCACATCGGCTGCCTGGAACTGTGCCAGGTACTGGCCGAGCAGGTGCCGGGGTTCCGCATCACCGTGCTGGTGCACACCGCGCACGCGCAGCGCTTCAACCGCCTGCTGCAGCGGCTGGACCCGCTGGCTGCGGTGGAGCTGGTGCAGGTCACCGAAATGGGCCCGGCCACGGCTGTGATGCTCGCCGAAAAGGTCGCCTCCGGTGGCTTCGTTGCCATCGTCGGCGACCGCGTGCCGGTGCAGGGCGGACGCAGCGTGATGGCCGATTTCCTCGGCCACCGTGCGCCGTTCCCGATCGGCGCCTACGTGCTGGCGGGCGCGCTGGGCTGCCCGGTCTACACGATGTCGTGCCTGCACCAGGGCGACGGCTATCGGGTGGCCTTCGAACAGTTCGCCGAGCGCGTGGTGCTGCCGCGCGGTTCGCGCGATGCCGCACTGGCCGAACAGGCGCAGCGCTTCGCGCACTGGCTGGAACTCCAGGTCATCCAGTCCCCGTTGGACTGGTTCAATTTCTTCCCCTTCTGGGATCAGGCTCCTCATGACGATTGACGCCGTACCCGTGTGCCGTTTCGGCGATGCACCGCTGACCATCGAAGACGTGGTCGCCCTGGCCCAGCGCAGATGCGAGGCCGCGCTGAGCGATGTGCCGGCGTTCCGCGCCCATATCCAGCGTGGTGCCGACTTCCTCGACCGCCTGCTGCGCGAGGATGGCGTCATCTACGGGGTGACCACCGGCTACGGCGATTCGTGCACGGTGAACATTCCGCCGGCACTGGTCGCCGAGCTGCCGCACCACCTGTACACCTACCATGGCTGCGGCCTGGGCCGTTACCTCGACCCGGCCGAGACCCGTGCCGTGCTGGCAGCGCGCCTGGCCTCGCTGGTGCGTGGCATGTCCGGCGTCAGCGTGCCGTTGCTGGAAGGCCTGGCCACGCTGCTGCAGCACGATGTGCTGCCGTTGATTCCCGCCGAAGGCTCGGTGGGCGCCAGTGGCGACCTGACCCCGCTGTCGTACGTGGCAGCCGTGCTGTGCGGCGAACGCGAGGTGCTGCACGACGGCCGCGTGCAGCCGGCGGCCGAGGTGCTGGCGAAGATCGGCATGACCCCGCTGAAGCTGCGGCCGAAGGAAGGCCTGGCGGTCATGAACGGCACCGCGGTTATGACCGGCCTGGCCTGCCTGGCCTGGCAGCGCGCCGACTACCTGGCACGCATGGCCACGCGCCTGACCGCGTTCAACGTGCTGTCCAGCGACGGCAACGCGCATCACTTCGATGAAACCCTGTTCGCCGCCAAGCCGCACCCTGGGCAGTCGCGCATTGCCGCGCGCCTGCGCAGCGACCTGCACAGCGAGCGCCCGCCGCGCAACGAGCAGCGCCTGCAGGACCGCTACTCGCTGCGCTGCGCGCCGCACGTGATCGGCGTGCTGGAAGACACCTTGCCGTTCCTGCGTCAGCTGATCGAAACCGAGCTGAACAGCGCCAATGACAACCCGCTGATCGATGCCGACGGCGAGCGCATCCTGCACGGTGGCCACTTCTACGGCGGCCACATCGCGCTGGCGATGGATACGCTGAAGAACACCGTGGCCAACATCGCCGACCTGCTTGACCGGCAGCTGGCGCTGGTGGTCGATGCCCGCTACAGCCATGGCCTGCCGGCCAACCTGTCGGCGGCGACCGGCCCGCGTGCGGCGATCAACCATGGCCTGAAGGCGCTGCAGATCAGTGTTTCGGCGTGGACGGCCGAGGCACTGAAGCAGACCATGCCGGCCTCGGTGTTCTCGCGCTCCACCGAATGCCACAACCAGGACAAGGTCAGCATGGGCACCATCGCCGCGCGCGACTGCCTGCGCGTGATCGAACTGACTGAACAGGTCGTGGCGGCCATGCTGATCGCCGCCCGCCAGGGGCTGGCACTGCGCGAACGGGTTGGCATGAACGCGCAGCTGCATGGCAGTCTGGCCGACATGTACGCCGACCTGGGGCAGCGCATCGCCCTGGTCGAAGAAGACCGCGCGCTGGATCGCGAACTGCGGGAACTGCTGGTGGAGATCCGCGCGCAACGCTGGGAGCTGTATGTCGGTGAATGAAGGCAACGAACTGGTCGGCGAAATCGAGCTGGCCCCCGCTTTCCATGACTGCGACCCGATGAACGTGGTCTGGCATGGCAACTACTTCAAGTACTTCGAGATCGCGCGCTGCGCGTTGCTGAAGCGCTACGACTACGACTACCCGCAGATGCTCGAATCGGGCTACCTGTGGCCGGTGGTCGATGCGCGGGTGAAGTACGTGCGGCCGCTGCTGTTCGGGCAGGCGTTGCGCGTGCGCTCGCGCATCGTCGAGTGGGAGAACCGGCTGAAGATCGAATACGAGATCCTCGATGCGGAAAGCGGCCAGGTGCTGACCCGCGCGATGACCATCCAGGTCGCGGTCGACGCGGCCAGCAAGGAAATGCTGTACCAGTGCCCGCCGGTGCTGTGGCAGCGTCTTGGAGTGCCTGCCCCGTGATCCGAATCCTTCGTCTTCCGCGCGTGCTGCTGTGCGCGCTGCTGCTGGTTGCCGCGCCGCTGCTGCAGGCCGCCGATCCCGCCGTCGATGCCATCACCCAGGCCGTCGCCCGGCCGGACGTGCTGCGCGGGCAGTTCACCCAGGAAAAGCAGGTCAGCGGTTTCAAGAACCCGCTGCGCTCGCAGGGCCAGTTCGTGGTCGCGCGTAAGCATGGCGTTATCTGGTCCACGCTCAAGCCGTTCCCGTCCGAGGTAGTGGTCACCGCCGACCGCATCCTCAGCCGCCAGCGCGATGGCAGCACCCGCGTCGAACTGGACGCGCGCCAGCAGCCGGCGATGCGCTCGGTCAACGCGATCATGTTCGCGTTGATGAGCGGTGACGTGCAGGCACTGTCCAGCCAGTTCAACGTCCAGGCCACGCGTGAAGGGCAGGGCTGGCGTCTGAAACTGACGCCGAAGTCGGCGATGCTGGCCAAGGCCTTCCAGTCGCTGACACTGCAGGGCGACCGTTACGTGCGCCAGGTCGAGATCATCGAAGCCAACCAGGATCGCACCCGCATCCAGTTCACTGCGCTGAGCGAGGCTCCGGCAACGTTGAACGCCGACGAGGCGCGCCGCTTTGAGTGACAGCGCCGCACCGGATCGCCTGCGCCGCTGGTGGCACTGGCTGGGCATCGCCTGGCTGCTGCTGTTGCTGGTGCTGGGCGCGCAGCAGTGGCGCCTGTGGAGCCAGGAGTCGCGGATCGACACCGACATCCTCGCCCTGTTGCCGCAGGACGCGCACGACCGCCTGCTCAGCGACGTCACCCGGCGCATCGCCGATGGCAGCTCGCGGCAGGTGGTGGTGCTGCTCGGCAGCACCGACGGAGCCGCTGCCAAGCGCGCGCAGGCGGCGTTCGCTGCGGCAATGGCCAGTGATGCCGACAGCGCGCTGCTGGTGCCCAGTGGTTCGATCGAAGGCTGGTTCGATGACGCGCGAGCGTTCTACGCACCGTACCGCGACCGCCTGCTGACCCCGGCCCAGCGCGAGCAGCTGCAACAGGCCGAACCCGCTGCGCTGGCCGAACAGGCGCTGGGCGCGCTGTACGGCCCGATGGGCGCGCCGCGCCTGACCGAGTGGCGGCAGGATCCGCTGTCGCTGTGGCCGCAGTGGTGGCAGCAGCAGGCCCAGGGCTCCGGGCTGCGCCTGGGCGATGACGGTCTGCTTGAGGCCGAGGGCAAGCATTGGGCGGCATTGCAGTTCGATACGCCGGGCTCGGCCTTCAGGCTGGATGGCGAGCGCCATCTCGATGGCCTGCTCGAACGCGCCGGAGAAGCGGCCAAGGCCGCTGCGCCAGGTCTGGAGATCCTGCATGCCGGCGTGCCGTTGCATGCCGAAGCCGCCGCGGTGCAGGCCAACCAGGAGATCAACACCATCGGCTGGGGTTCGCTGGCGGCGGTGCTGCTGCTGGTGTGGTTGGCATTCCGCTCGCTGCGGCCGATCCTGCTGGTTGCCGCCTCGCTGCTGATCGGTTGTGGCGTGGCGCTGGCGGTGACCGTGCTGGTGTTCGGCAAGGTGCATGTGCTGACCCTGGTGTTCGGCGCATCGCTGGTCGGTGTGGCCGAGGACTACGGCATCCACTGGTTTGCTTCGCGCCAGGCCGAGCCGGCCGACCGCCGCTGGAAGCTGCTGAGGCATCTGCTGCCGGGCCTGTGGTTGGCCCTGCTGACCAGCGCGCTGGCCTACCTGGCACTGGGCCTGGCGCCGTTCCCCGGCCTGCGGCAGATGGCGTTGTTCTCCGTGGTCGGTCTGGCCGCCGCCTTCCTCACGGTGATCTTCTGGTTCCCGTGGCTGGACGGCGGCGAGATCCGAACCACCCGCTTCGCGCAGTGGCTGGGCAATACGCTGGAGCGCTTCCCGCGCCTGCACGGGCGTCGCCCGGTGGCGATCTTCCTTGGCGTGGCCGCGCTGGTGTCGGCCATCGGCATCGCCCGCCTGCACAGCAACGACGACCTGCGCAGCCTGCAATCGTCGCCGCCGGCGCTGATGGCCCAGCAGATCCGCCTCAGCCAGCTGCTGGGCATGCCCAGCCCGGCGCAGTTCTACCTGGTGCAGGGCAGTGACGCCGCACAGCTGTTGCAGCGTGAAGAAGCACTGACCGAACGCCTGCGTGAACTGACCCACGACAAGCGCATCGGCGGCTACCGCGCGATCAGCGACTGGTTGCCATCGCCCGCGCGACAGCAGGCCGATGCGGCGCTGACCGCCCGGGTGGAACCGGGTGTGCTGGCCGCGGTCGGCGAAGCGGTGGGTGAGCCCTTGCAGCGCCCTGCATTCGCAGCGGCGCCGCTGAGCGCCGAGGCCTTCCTCGCCTCGCCGGCTTCGCAGCCGTTCCGCCACCTGTGGGTCGGCAACGTAGGCGGGCAGATGATCAGCGTGGTGATGGTCGATGACCTGTCGCGTGCCGATGCGCTGGCCACCCTGCGTGGCGCTGCCGAAGGCCTGGACGGCGTGCGCTGGGTCGACCGCACCGCTGATTTCTCGCAGCTGCTGGGCCATTACCGCAAGCTGATGGGTGGCCTGCTGCTGGTTGGCATCGTGCTGGTGTTCGGCGCCCTGTGGCTGCGCTATCGGCGCCATGCCTGGCGCGTGTTCGCCCCCACCCTGGTCGCCGGTGCGCTCACCCTGGGCCTGCTCGGTCTGTTCGGCCAGCCGCTGCAGCTGTTCAATGTGCTGGCACTGATGCTGCTGCTGGGCATGGGCATCGACTACGGCATCTTCCTGATCGAGCACCGCGGCGACGCCAGTGCCTGGCTGGCGGTGTGCGTGGGTGCCGCCAGCACGTGGCTGTCGTTCGGCCTGCTGGGTCTTTCGCAGACGCCGGCGCTGCGCGCGTTCGGGCTCACCCTGCTGTTCGGCATCGGCCTGGTCTGGCTGATCTCGCCGCTGTTCCGGCCGCCACCGCATGACGTGCCGCCGGCCTGAACGGACACGCTTCATTCCGATTCCTCCGCTTTTCCACCTGATCGAGCAACAAGGACGCACCGATGACTACTGCTGTGGATGCCGCTGATTCTTCCAGCCACGAAGACGTGGAACGTACCGAAATCCTGATCATCGGCGCCGGCCCGGCCGGTTCGGTGGCCGCGGCGATGCTGCGCCAGCAGGGGCGCAAGGTGCTGATGCTGGAACGCCAGCAGTTCCCGCGCTTTTCCATCGGCGAGAGCCTGCTGCCGCAGAGCATGGAATACATCGAAGCGGCGGGTTTGTTGCAGGACGTGGTCGAGGCGGGCTTCCAGTACAAGAACGGCGCGGCCTTCGTGCACGGGAACGCGCGCACCGCGTTCGACTTCAGGAAGAAGTTCTCGCCGGGTTGGGGCACCACCTACCAGGTGCAGCGCGCCGACTTCGACAACGTGCTGGCGCGTGGCGCCGAGCGCATGGGCGCGACCCTGCGCTTCGGCGACGAAGTGCTGGCGGTCGAGCCGGGCGAACAGCCGGTGGTGAACGTGCGCCGCCCGGATGGCAGCGAGTACCGCATCGAAGCCGATTTCATCCTCGACGCCTCCGGCTTCGCACGCCTGCTGCCGCGCCTGCTCGACCTGGAATCGCCGTCCAACTTCCCGGTGCGTGGCGCCATCTTCTGCCACGTGCGTGACAACATCCCGGCCGAAGCGGATTTCGACCGCAACAAGATCCTGATCACCACCCATCCCGAGCATATCGACGTCTGGTACTGGACGATCCCGTTCTCCAACGGTTGCTGCTCGCTGGGCGTGGTGGCCGAGCCGTCATTCTTCGAACGCTACGAAGGCGACGACCTGCAGAAGCTGCAGGCCATCGTCGGCGAGGACCCGAACCTGACCTCGCTGCTGGCCAACGCGGAGTGGGCGGTGCTGCCGGTGCGCCGCATCACCGGCTATTCGGCGAATGTCAGTTCGCTGTGGGGCCCGGGTTATGCGCTGCTGGGCAACGCCGGCGAGTTCCTCGATCCGGTGTTCTCCTCCGGCGTCACCATCGCGTTCAAATCCGCGCAGCTGGCCAGCGAATGCCTGAAGCGCCGCTACGCGGGTGAAACGGTCGACTGGGAACGCGACTTCTCGATTCCGCTGCGTGCCGGCGTGAAAACCTTCCGCCGCTTCGTCGAAAGCTGGTACCAGGGCGGTTTCCAGAAGATCATCTACCACCCCAACCAGCAGCCGCAGGTGCGCGACATGATCAGCTCCATCCTGGCCGGCTACGCCTGGGACACCAACAATCCGTATGTGGCCGATGACAGTGGCCGCCGCATGCGTGTGCTGGAGGAATTGTGCAGCGCCTGATTGCCCGCCTTTCTGCGGTCCTGCTGTGCCTGCTGCTGGCCGCCTGTGCCAGCCGCATGCCGCGGCCGCTGGTCGAACTGCCGCCGCTGCGGTTGGCACCATCCAGCCTGCCGGCGCCGTTGGCCCTGCAGCAGCAGCTGCACTTCCGCTTCGGCAGCCACGAGCGTGACCTGGACGCGCTGCTGGAAGCCGACGCGCAGCAGGTGCAGCTGGCCGTGCAGGCGATGGGCCAGACCGGCGTGCGCCTGCAGTGGGACGGCCAGCAGCTGACCCAGCAGCGTGCGCCCTGGCTGCCGCCACAGGTGCGTGCCGAGCGCGTGCTGGACGACCTGCAGTTCGCACTGTGGCCGACCGATGCCATTGCCGCCGCGCTGCCGGCCGGCTGGCAGGTGAGCGATGACGGCCGCCAGCGCAGCCTGTCGCGCGACGGCACCGTGTGGCTGCAGCTGCAGCGCCTGGACGATGGCAGCGTGCAGCTGGACAACCGCGCCGAGGGCTACACGCTGCGCATCGAATCGATCGACATGGCCGGCCAGCAATGAACAGCGCGCCCATTTTCCTCAACGACCTCGGCGTGGTCTGCGCACTGGGCGAGGGTCGCGCCGCGGTCGCCGCTGCGCTGTTCGCTGATGCGCCAAGCGGGCTGAGCGACAACGCCACCCTGCTGCCAGGTCGCACCCTGGCGCTGGGCGAAGTGCACAGTCCGCTGCCGACGCTGGAAGCACTGCCGGTGTCCCTGCGGGGACGCAACAACGCGCTGCTGGACGTGGCCCTGGCGCAGATCGCGCCGGCCGTTGCCGATGCCATCAGCCGTTACGGTGCGGAACGCGTGGCCGTGGTGCTGGGCACCAGCACCTCGGGCATCGGTGAATCCGAGCAGGCGCTGCGTACCCGCGCCGAGCACGGCCATTGGCCCGACGGGTTCGACTACGCGCAGCAGGAAATGGGCACCGCCGCGCAGTTCGTGCGAACCCGCAGCGGTGCGCTGGGCCCGGCCTGGACCCTGTCCACGGCCTGTTCGTCCAGCGCCAAGGCGTTGATGTCGGCCGCGCGCATGCTGCGTTCGGGCGTCGTCGATGCGGTCATCGCCGGTGGTGCCGATTCCCTGTGCCGGTTCACCGTGGCTGGATTCAGCGCGCTCGAATCGGTCTCCGCCGTGCGCTGCAATCCGTTCTCGCAGCATCGCTGCGGGATCAACATCGGCGAGGGCGCCGCGCTGTTCCTGCTGACCCGCGAACCGGGTGCGGTCAGCCTGGCCGGTTGGGGTGAGTCGGCCGACGCGCACCATATGTCCGCACCGGACCCGCAGGGTCTGGGCGCCATCGATGCCCTGCAGCAGGCGTTGCAGCGTGCCGGCTGGGCGCCTTCGGAAGTGGATTACGTGAATCTGCATGGCACTGCGACCGGCCACAACGACGCGATGGAGAGCCTGGCGGTGGCGCAGGTGCTGGGCACCGATGTGCCCGCCAGTTCGACCAAACCACTGACCGGCCACACGCTGGGTGCGTCCGGTGCGATCGAAGCGGCGCTGTGCTGGATCCTGCTGGCCGAGAATCCGCAGCAGCAGCTGCCGCCGCACTGGTGGGACGGCGTGGCCGATCCGGCGCTGCCGGCGTTGCCGCTGGTCGCCCCGGCGACCTTCCTGCCGCAGCTGCCGCGGCGGGTGCTGAGCAATTCGTTCGCCTTCGGCGGCAGCAATGCCGTGCTGGCATTGGAGCGCCGATGAACCTGCCGCTGTACGCCATCGAAGAGGTGGTGCCGCACCGCCAGGACATGTGCCTGCTGGACCGCATCCTGCGCTGGGACCAGGACAGCATCGAGGCGGAACTGGTGGTGCCCGAGGCCGGCCTGTTCATCGAAGACGGTGCCGTCCCGGCCTGGGTCGGCATCGAATACATGGCCCAGGCCATCGCCGCCTGGGCCGGTTGCCGTGCGCGCACGGCCGGCAACCCGCCGCGGCTGGGCTTCCTGCTCGGCAGCCGGCGCTATGCCAGCACGCGCAGCAGTTTCCCCAGCGGCACCCGCCTGCAGGTACAGGCGCGTTGCGAACTGTTGGGCGACAATGGATTAGGGATGTTCGCCTGCCGCATCCTGGCAGGCGAGGAAGAATGGGCGGTTGCCAACGTGTCGGTGTTCGAACCGGCCGACTCGATGGCCTATCTGGAGAGTGGACAGGCATGACAGGAAATCGAAGCGTGCTGGTGACCGGCGCGAGCCGGGGCATCGGCCGGGCCATTGCGCTGCGTATCGCGCGCGATGGCTTCGACGTGGTGGTGCATTGCCGCAGCCGTGTGGAAGAAGCACAGGCAGTGGCCGACGAGATCCAGGCACTGGGCCAGCAGGCCCGCGTGCTGGCCTTCGACGTGGCCGACCGTGCCGCCGCGCGCGCCGCGCTGGAAGCGGACGTGGAGGCACATGGCGCCTATTACGGCGTGGTGTGCAATGCCGGCATCGCCCGTGACGGCGCCTTCCCGGCGCTGTCCGAGGACGACTGGGACCAGGTGATCCACACCAACCTGGACGGCTTCTACAACGTGCTGCATCCGCTGATCATGCCGATGGTGCGGCGGCGCAAGCCGGGCCGCATCGTCACTCTGTCCTCGGTGTCCGGCGTGGCCGGCAACCGTGGCCAGGTCAATTACAGTGCAGCCAAGGCCGGCATCATCGGTGCCAGCAAGGCATTGGCGCTGGAGCTGGCCAGCCGCCAGATCACCGTCAACTGCGTGGCCCCGGGCCTGATCGAGACCGACATGCTCAACGAAGAAGTGGTCGAACACGCATTGAAGCTGATTCCGGCCGGCCGCGTCGGCCGTCCCGAGGAAGTGGCGGCCACGGTCGCGTTCCTGCTGTCCGAGCCGGCCGGCTACATCACCCGCCAGGTGATCTCGGTCAACGGGGGGATGATCTGATGGCCGCCGATCGTCGCGTGGTGGTCACCGGTGCCGCCGCCATCAGTCCGCTCGGCCACGACTGGCCGACCATCCAGGCCCATCTGCGCAGCTGCCGCAACGCGGTGCGTTCGATGCCGGAATGGGATGTGTATGCGGGCCTGAACACCAAGCTGGCCGCACCGGCGCAGGACTATGAGCTGCCGCCGAACTACAACCGCAAGACCACCCGCTCGATGGGCAAGGTCGCGATCATGTCGGTGCGCGCCACCGAGGTCGCCCTGCGTGAGGCAGGCCTGTTCGAGCACCCGGTGCTGCGCAGTGGCCGCACCGGCGTGGCCTACGGCTCCTCGTCGGGCAGCCACGAGGCCACCGGTGAATTCGGTCGCATGCTGCATGAGTTCACCACCGACGGCATCAGCGCCACCACCTACCTGAAGATGATGAGCCACACCGCGCCGGTCAACATCGGTGTGTTCTTCGGCTTGTCCGGGCGTGTCTACACCACCTCCAGCGCCTGTACGTCGGGCAGCCAGGGCGTGGGCGCCGGCTACGAAGCGATCCGCAGCGGCAAGCAGACGGTGATGGTGGCCGGTGGCGCCGAGCAGCTCGACGCCACCGCCGCGGCAGTGTTCGACACCCTGTTCGCCACCAGCACGCGCAACGACGCGCCGCACACCACTCCGCGCCCGTTCGATGCCGGCCGCGACGGCCTGGTGCTGGGCGAGGGCGCCTGCACGCTGATCCTGGAGGATCTGGAGCACGCGCAGGCACGCGGCGCGACCATCCTGGCCGAGATCGTGGGCTACGGCACCAACAGCGACGGCCAGCACGTCACCCAGCCCAGCGCCGACACCATGGCCCAGGCCATGCGCCTGGCATTGGAAGACGCCGGCCTGCAACCGGCACAGATCGATTACGTGAACGCCCACGGCACCGCCACCGACCACGGTGACATCGCCGAGACCCAGGCCACCGCCCAGGTGTTCGGCAGCCGCGTGCCGATCAGCTCGTTGAAGAGTTACGTCGGCCACATGCTGGGCGGTTGCGGTGCGTTCGAAGCCTGGATGAGCATCGAGATGATGCGCGCCGGATGGTTCGCGCCGACCCTGAACCTGGTCGAGGTGGACCCGCGCTGCGGCCAGCTCGACTTCATCACCGGGCAAGGCCGCGAGCTGCAGGCCGAGTACGTGATGAGCAACAACTTCGCCTTCGGCGGCATCAACACCTCGCTGGTGTTCCGCCGCTGGAGCGCGTGATCCCGCCGTACCCGCACCTCAACAAGGAGACGTTCCGATGCGCCGCACCCTGCTGATCGCCACTGCCACCGCGCTGCTGGCCCTGACTTCCACCGCTTCGGCGCGCGATACCCGCGTCGAACAGTCCCTGCGCGAGCTGATCAGTTCGCAGGCCGCCAAAGATGCCGGCATCGACGGCAGCGTGCGCTTCTACCTGGCCGGCCAGCCGGTCAGCGTGCAGCAGCGCCTGGGCGAAGACGTGACCAACAAGAAGACCAACGCTGCCAACAAGAGCGACGTCGAGGCCTGCAACTGGGTGGCCCTGTCGGCGCTGCTGGCCCTGCAGGACGGTGCCAAGTCGCGCGGCGCCAACGCCGTGGTCGACATCGTCAGCTACTACAAGAAGAACGAGTTCAAGAGCGCGACCAACTACGAGTGCTGGGCCGGCACCTTCGTCGCCGGCGTGGCCCTGAAGGGCACCTACGCCAAGGTCAAGTAAGCGCGGCCGACCGGTGGCGCTGGCTGAACGGCATCGCCACATTGCTGAACCTCACCGGGGAAACGCCGTCGATCACGCCGCCATCGTCGCGTGACGGCTTTCCCCGGTGTCGGCTTTCCGACACAATCACGGCTCTTCCCGGGTTATCGTCCCGTGGACATGCACGCCTACGTCTATAAAAGCCAACTCAAGCCGGACACCTACGTCTATCTCGCCCGACGCGATGACTTCAGCGCTTTGCCTGCGCCGTTGTCGGCGTCGTTGGGGGCGCTCGTCTTCGTGCTGGACGTGACCCTGGACGCGCAGCGCCGGCTGGCCCAGGCCGATCCGGCCAAGGTGCGCAGCGAACTGACCGAGCGCGGGTTCTACCTGCAGGTGCCGCCGTCGGTGAGCAGCATGATGCTGCGCCACTATGACTGAGCTTTCCCGATCCCGCGCCCTGTCGCTGGCCTTCACCGTCGGTGCCTTGCTGGCGCTGGGATCGGCGCTGGGTGGCCTGCCCGGCGCGGTGCTGGCGGCGCTGGCCCAACCGGCGTTCGCGCTGGGGATTTCCTGGTGGCGGCGCAGCCGTGCGCTGCTGCCGCCGAAGGTGATCGCCCGCCAGGACCTGCCGGCCCTGCTGGCGCTGTGGACCGCCGCGCCGTTGCTGCTGGCCCTGCTGTTGGCCTGGCCGCTGGCCGCGCTGCGCGACAGCGGCAGCCTGGCCGCGGTGCTGGGCCTGAGCGTGCTGGTCAGCGCCGGCCTGCTCGCGGCCTGGCGCACCTGGCCGCTGTGGAACGATGTCGAGCGTCTCGATGGTGGCCTGGCCCAGCATTGGCAGGCGCTGGCGGGTCGTGACCTCAGCGCCTGGCGTGGTCTTGGCGTGGCGGCCCTGGTGATGGCCCTGGCGGCACTGGTGGTACTGCCGACCTGGCCGGACCTGCTGCCGGAAAGCGCGCGTTGGCCGTCGGCACTGGCGGTGCTGCTGCTGTCGCCGCTGCTGCACCTGCTGCTGCAGCGCATTGCACCGGCGCCGCTCGTGTCGCTGCGCAGCGCGGTTGGCGCTGAACTGCCGGTCGATCGCGAAACGCTGTTCAGCGCGGTGGTGGACACCACGCCGCTGGAAGCCCTGGCGCCGCAAGAGCTGACCCCGGCCCTGTACGAAGCCGCACGCCACGGCCGTATCGACCGTGCGCTGCAGCTGCTGCAGGCCGGCGCCGATCCATACTCCCTGCCTGACCCGAACTGGCGCGACCAGCGCAGCCTGGCAGTGCTCGCCGCCGTCCTGCCGGACCTGCGCCTGCTGCGTGAGCTGATCGGCCGCGGCGTCGATGTGAACGCGCCGCATCGCGGCATGACCCCGCTGCTGGCCGCGACCCGCGACAGCTGGCATGGGCGTCCGGAGGCGGTGATGACCTTGCTGGCCAACGGTGCCGATTCGCGCGCCACCGACAGTGAGGGCAATACGCCCCTGCACCATGCCGCCCGCAGTTCCGACCCGGGCGTGGCCGCGCTGCTGCGCGATGCAGCGGCTGAAGTCGACGCGCTGAACCGTGATGGCTGGTCGCCGTTGGCGGTGGCCTGCCAGGTCGGCAACTGGCGCCTGGCGCGCTTCCTGCTGGAGCGCGGCGCCCGCAGCGAGCCGGCTGACGGCACCCCGGTGCTGCTGGCCGCGGCCGCCACCGAAGACGATGATCCGGCCGGCGTGCAGCTGCTGCTCAAGCACAAGGCACGTGCCGACGCGCGTGACCGCCAGCGCCGCAGCGCGCTGCATGAAGCGGCACTGGCCGGCCACGTGGACATCATCGGCGTGCTGCTTGCCGCCGGTGCCAACCTGGAAGCGCGCGACGCGCTCGGCCGTACCCCGTGGCTGGAAGCTGCACGTGCCGGCCGCGCCGCCGTGGTCGAGCACCTGCTGCCACACAAGCCCGACCTGGTTGCTGTCGACACCGATGGCCGCAACGCGGTGCTGCTGGCAACGATGGCCGAGGACGTTTCGCCGCTGTTGATCAAGCGCCTGCTGGAACTGGGCATCGCCGCCGACGGCAGCGATCCGGCCGGCCGGCGCGCGGTGGACTACGCCGCCGAAGCCGGTCGCTGGGCGATCGTCGCCCTGCTGGATCCGTCCTATCCGTTGCCTGCCGCCGTCAGCGATGGCCTGGCCGAGCGCGGTGAGGCGGCCAGTGCCAGCGGCCTGCTGCCTGATCGTCCGCCGTTGACCCTGCTGCGCGAGGCGCTGGGGTTCGGCAACACCGATGGCATGGCCGCACTGGCCAGGCTGTGCCAGCCTGAAGAACTGGGTGGCCTGCTGCTCGACCCGGAGCTGGCGCTGGAGCCGCGTGCGGTCGACTGGCTGCTCGCCCACGGTGCCGATCCGTACGTGCGTGACGCCTGTGCCGATACACCGATGTTCGCGCTGCTGTCGCGCGGTATCGATGCCGTGCCAGCCCTGCAGGTGATGCTGCAGCATGGCCTGTCGCCGGCCGGCCGTGGTGGCCTGGCGCGTTTCCTGGCCGCCTGCGCGCAGCACGACCAGGCGGCGCGTGGCCTGGAACAGCTGGCGCTGGAACTGCTGGAACGCGGCGCCGATCCGTTTGCTGCCTCGCCGGCCGGTGATCCGCCGTTGTCACTGGCGGTGCGCCTGGGGTGGCTGCGCCTGCAGCAGGCCCTCCTCACCACCGGCGTGGACCGTGAAGCACGTGACAGCCATGGCATGACCGCGCTGCATCTGGCCACCGCACTGGCGCGCGAAAGTGCCCTGAAGCTGCTGGTGCAGCACGGCGCCTCGCCGGAAGCGCGTGCTGCCGATGGGCAGACGCCGCTGGGCGTGGCGCTGTCGATCGGTCGTCGCGATCTGGCCGACTGGCTGGACTGGCGGGTCTGGCCGCTGCCGCGCAGGACCCTGCGCGAAGGCGATCTGCCGGCCGCCGCGATGGCCGGTGATGTCGATGCCGTGCGTCGTTTGAATGATCTGGGCTTTGCCGTCGACGCCGTCGATGCGCAGGGCTGCACCGCGCTGCTGCGTGCTGCCGGCGGTGGCCATCTGGCCGTGGTCGACCTGCTGCTGGCGCGCGGCGCCGATCCGCAGCATGCCGCTGCCAGTGGTGCGACGCCGTTGTCGGCGGCGGTCAGCATGCGCCAGGTCGAGATCGTCTCGGCCCTGCTTGATGCTGGTGCGCAGCTCGAACACCGCCTGCCGGGCGGCGTCACCGTGCTGATGCTGGCCTCGGCGCTGGGCCTGCCGGACATCGTGGCGCGCCTGCTCACCGCCGGTGCCAACGTGCATGCCGGCGATGCCCAGCAGCTGGCACCGCTGCACTGCGCCGCCCTGTATGGCTTCAGTGCGCGCGACCGTTCGCGCCTGCTGGCGCTGCTCGACACCCTGCTGCTGGCCGGTGCAGAACCGGACCAGGCCGCCGCCGGTGCGGTCACGCCGCTGCTGCTGCTGATGGGCGCGCGCGCCGAACCGGGCACCGCCTGCGACGAGCAGGTGGTGATGGCCGCGGTCGAGCGCCTGCTCGATGAAGACGTGAGCCTGGACGTGCGCGACCCGCGTGGCTTCGGCCCGTTGCACCTGGCCGCCCTCCACGGGTTGCCGCTGCTGGTGCAGCGCCTGCTGCGCGCCGGTGCCGATCCGGAAGCGCGCGATGGCTTGAACCGCAGCCCGCGCGAGATCGCGGTGATGCGCGGCTTCATCGACGTCGCCGCCGAGTTCGAGCCGCGCGTGCCGGGCGTATCGTCGATGGCCAGGTTCCTGCGCGACAACGGCTGACCGGCCCGGGGTCGGATCCCTTTCCAACGGAAAGGGCTCTGACCCCAATACCTTGGGATCCTACCCCTGGTGGGTGCCGACCGTTGGTCGGCAGGATGCCTTCAGTAGATCCACGCCATGCGTGGATGATCGCCGCGCACGGAAACAACAACATCCACGCATGGCGTGGATCTACTTGTCGTCGCTTTCCGCGTCCGCTTCGAACAGGTGCATCAGGTCGTTGCGCGCATCGCGCGAAGTCTGGATCACCGCCGCCTCGTCGTCGTAGACCAGGTACTGGTCGCGCAGCAGCTTCTCGTCGTGTTCGCGGAACTGCTGCACATGGCGCTCGGCCACGTTCGGGGCCACGCCCAGCGCGGTCAGCACGCGCCCGCTCATTTCCAGGCTGGTACCGAACACTTCGCGGAACGGTTCGGCCGACATGTCCATCAACCGCCACGCATGCTGGCGGTTGCGTGCGCGTGCCAGCACCGTCGCATCCGGGTACAGGCGGCGCACCATGCGCACCGCGCGCAGGTTGGTTTCCGGGTCGTCCACGGTGATCACGAACACGTCGATGTGCTCGCCACCGGCGGCGCGCAGCATCTCCGGCCGGGTCGGGTCGCCGTAGTACAGCTGGTTGCCGAAGCGGCGCAGGTCGGCCACGGTGTCCGGGTTCGCTTCCAGCGCCACGAACGGCACCTTCTGCGCGGTCAGCAGGCGCGCGATCACCTGGCCGAAGCGGCCCATGCCGGCAATCAGCACCTTCGGGCGATTGTCCGGCGCCACCTTGTCGGCCTCCGCCGCTTGGCGTGGCGCGGCTTTCTCCTCGCCGAGCAGGCGCAGCAGGGCGATCATCAGCAACGGGGTGATCGCCATCGACAGGCCGACAATCGCCACCAGCCGGTCATGGTTGGCATTGCCCAGCAGATGCGCACGCTGCGCTTCGTTGAACACCACGAAGGCGAATTCGCCGCCCAGCCACAACACGCTGCCCAGCAGCAGCGACTGCCGCGAACTGAGCTTGGCGATGCGGCCGATGGCGTACAGCAGGCTGAACTTCACCACCAGCAGGATCGCCACACCCGCGGCGATCATCCACGGCTCGGCGGCGATGCGGTCGAGGTCGATGCCCATGCCCACGGCGATGAAGAACAGGCCCAGCAGCAAGCCCTTGAACGGCTCGATCTGCGATTCCAGTTCGTGCCGGAATTCCGAATCGGACAGCAGCACGCCGGCCAGGAACGCTCCCAGGCTGGGGCTCAGGCCGGCTTCCTGCATGAACCAGGCGGTGCCCAGCACCACCAGCAGCGCAGTAGCGGTGAACACTTCCGGGCTGCGGGTGCGCGCGATGATGCCGAACAGGCGGCGCAGCACCGGCCGTCCACACAGGATCACCACCGCCAGCGCGCCCAGCGCGACGGCCGCATCTTCCCAGCGCAGCGTCTCGTTCTTGACCCCGCCCAGCAGCGGAATCGCGGCCAGCAGCGGAATGGCGATCAGGTCCTGGAACAGCAGGATGGCAAACCCCAGCCGGCCGTGGTCGCTGTTGATCGCCTTGTGCTCGGACAACAGCTGCAGGCCGACCGCGGTCGACGACAGCGCCAGCGCCACGCCCACCACCAGCGCGCTCTTCCACTGGAAGTGATCGAGCAGCAGCAGCCCGCCCAGCACCAGCCCGGACAGCGCCACCTGCGCTGCGCCCGCACCGAACACCGAGCGCCGCATCACCTTCAGCCGGGCAGGGGACAGCTCCAGCCCGATCACGAACAGCAGCATCACCACGCCGATCTCGGCCGCGCCGAGGATGCGGTCGGCATCCTGCACGAAGCCGAGGCCATCCGGCCCCAGCACCACGCCGGCCGCCAGGTAGCCCAGCACCGCGCCGAAGCCGAACTTCTTGAACACCGGCACCGCGATCACCGCGGCCAGCAGCAGCACCAGTGCCAGTTCCAGACCACCGCTATGCATGGGAATACCTGGTCATCGGAAGGCCGGCTGTGCGTCCGTTCGGCGGGGGGGAAGCGCGGCGGAGGCCACCTGGCCATTATGCGCGCGCGGCTGTGTACGCACGAGAACGGCAGTGGGCCCCTTGCCCGGTCACCGGCTGCGGGTTGACCTGCACCGGTCGCCGGTCCAGACTGCCCGCCGCTGCCGGCATGTCCGTCAGTACACCCCTCCAGAGTCCCCAACCCATGTCCAGCGACAGTAGAAGTCGACCTCGGTCGACGCCAGCGATGGCCACCGCCTGACATCGGGACGGTTTGCCTGCGTTGGCGTTGCGCGATGTCGCACCCCATGAAGGCGAATCACCATGAACCAGAAGCAATTGCTGCGTCCGGTGGCCGATGCCGCAGCATTGTCGGCACCGCTGGCGAACTACAACACCGCCGACGCGGTGGAATTCCTCAACACGCTCGAACTGCAGCGCGCCGCCGAGACGCTGGCTGCGCTGTCGTTGCCGCGTGCAGTGAAGATGCTGGAGGCGCCGGAGCTGCACCGCAGTGGCGAACTGGTTGCCGCGCTGCCGCCGGCACGCGCCGCCGCGCTGCTGGGGTTGATGGCCGACGACCGTGCCACCGACATCGTCCACGAGCTGGATGAAGAAGAACGCGCGCGGCTGATTCCGCTGCTGGGCAACGAAGCCCGGCAGACCATCCAGAAGCTGCTGAGCTACCCGCCGAACACCGCCGGTGCGCTGATGACCACCGAGTTCGTCGCCGTGCCCGCCACCTGGACCGTGGCCCAGACCCTGCAGCACATCCGCCAGGTCGAGCGCACGCGCGAGACCGTGTACGCGATCTACGTCCTCGACCCGGCCACCCAGCAGCTGCAGCAGGTGGTGACCATGCGCCGGCTGATCACCGGCCTGCCGGAGGAATCGATCCTGGACGTGGCCCAGGTCAATCCGCCGGTGATGGTGGATGCGCAGATGGACCAGGAAGACGTGGCACGGCTGATCCGCCGCCACGATCTGCTGGCGATCCCGGTGGTGGACGCGCAGCAGCACATGCTCGGCATCGTC
Source organism: Stenotrophomonas sp. LMG 10879 (assembly GCF_002750935.1). Lineage (NCBI taxonomy): Bacteria > Pseudomonadati > Pseudomonadota > Gammaproteobacteria > Lysobacterales > Lysobacteraceae > Stenotrophomonas > Stenotrophomonas sp. LMG 10879. The sequence goes on along the minus strand of NZ_PEJT01000005.1, from coordinate 265,931 downwards.
ACGGTCGATGACATTCTCGATGCACTGATCGAAGAGTCCACCGAAGACGCGCACAAGTTCGGCGGCATGGAAGCGCTGGACAAGCCGTACATGCAGATCGGCTTTTTCGAGATGCTGCGCAAGCGCGCCGGCTGGCTGAGCGTGCTGTTCGTGGGCGAGATGCTGACCGCCAGCGCGATGCAGCACTACGAGGACGAACTGGCGCGCGCGGTGGTGCTGACCCTGTTCATTCCGTTGATCATGAGCTCGGGCGGCAACTCCGGTTCGCAGGCGACCTCGCTGCTGATCCGCAGCCTGGCCCTGCGCGAGCTGCGCCTGCGCGACTGGTGGAAGGTGGCCCTGCGCGAAGTGCCCACTGGCATGGTGCTCGGTGCCATCCTCGGCTGCCTGGCCATCGTACGCATCGTGATCTGGCAGCTTGGTGGCTTCCATGACTACGGCGAGCACTGGATCCTGCTGGCGATCACCATCGGCGCCGCGCTGGTGGGCATCGTCACCTTCGGTTCGCTGTCCGGGTCGATGCTGCCCTTCATCCTCAAGCGGCTGGGCTTCGACCCGGCCAGCGCCTCGGCCCCGTTCGTCGCCACCCTGGTGGATGTGACCGGCCTGGTGATCTACTTCAGCATCGCCGCGATGATCCTGCACGGCACCCTGCTGTAACGGGGGCGTCATCCACGCATGGCGTGGATCTACTGTAAGGGGGCGTCATCCACGCATGGCGTGGATCTACTGTAAGGGGGCGTCATCCACGCATGGCGTGGATCTACTGGTCCTGGCAGCCGTGGTAGATCCACGCCATGCGTGGATGTATCGGTCGTGGCCGCCGTAGTAGATCCACGCCATGCGTGGATGCGATGCCAGGTTCCTGCGCACGATCATGCCGCCGCAGCACCGGTCCGTGTAACGTAGGCACATGAGTACCTACCACCTGCAGTCCGTGTTCCGTCCGCAGTCGGTCGCGGTGATCGGCGGCAGCCCGCGTGAGCGCTCGGCCGGCCGCGCAGTGATGCGCAACCTGCGTGGCACCGGCTTCCCCGGCAAGGTGGCATGGATCAACCCGCGCCACGCCGAGATCGATGGCATCCGCACGGTCAAACGCTTGAAGGACCTGGACTGGGTACCGGAACTGGTGGTGATCACCGCGCCGGCCGCCATCGTGCCGCAGGTGGTACGCACCGCCGCCGAACGTGGCGTACAGGCCGCGATCATCCTCACCGCGCATCTGGGTGAAGGCCCGGGTTCGCCGTGGGCACAGGTGGAGGCGGCCGCGCGCGCGCATGGCCTGCGCATCCTCGGCCCGCACTGCCTGGGCGTGATCGCACCGCATGCACGGCTCAATGCCAGCATCGCCGCGCATTTCCCGCAGGCCGGCGACCTCGCGCTGATCTCCGAATCCTCGGCGATCGCCGCCGCCCTGGTGGAGTGGGGCGTGGCACGTTCGGTGGGGTTCTCCGCCGTGGTCTCGCTGGGCGACACCATGGACGTGGACTTCGGCGACCTGCTGGACTATTTCGCCACCGACTACCGTACCCGCGCCATCCTGCTCTACGTCGAGCAGATCAAGGACGCCCGCAAATTCATGTCGGCCGCACGTGCCGCTGCGCGTGCCAAGCCGGTGGTGGTGGTGAAGTCCGGCCGCGCCGAACGGGTGCAGCCGGGCAGCGCCGATACCCACGTGCAGGCACTGGCGCGCGCTGATGATGTCTACGGCGCGGCATTCAACCGTGCCGGCCTGCTGCGGGTGAGTGCGCTGGACGAACTGTTCACCGCAGCCGAATCGCTGGGCCGCCTGGGTACCTTCCCCGGGCGTCGCCTGGCCATCCTCAGCAACGGCGGCGGTGTCGGCCACCTGGCGGTGGACCAGCTGATCGCCCTGCATGGCACGTTGGCGCAACTGTCCGACAGCACCGTGCAGAAGCTCGATGCAGTACTGCCGCAGGGCTGGTCGCGCAGCAACCCGGTCGACATCGTGGTCGATGCCGATGGTGATCGCTATGCCACGGCCATCGAGGCGCTGCTGGCCGACAACGAGAACGACGCGGTGCTGGTGGTCAACGTGCCCACGGCGTTCACCTCCTCGGCCGACGCCGCGCAGGCGCTGACCCGCACGCTGGGCCTGCGCCCGCGTCATCACCGTGACAAGCCGGTGTTCGCGGTGTGGCTGGGCAACGACGACCAGGCCACCGCCACTCTCAATGCGGCACGCGTGCCGACCTATCCCACCGAAGCCGAGGCCGTGCGCGGTTTCCAGCATCTGGTGCGTTACCGCGAAGCACAGAACGCGTTGATGGAAACGCCGCCCAGCCTGCCGCAGGACTTCAGCGTGGATACCGTGCGTGCACGCGCGCTGGTCGAGGCCGCGCTGGCCAACGGTCAAGGCTGGCTGGATCCGCTGGCCACCCATGAGCTGCTGAAGGCCTACGGCATTCCTTCTGCGCCGGTGATGCACGCGCGCGATGCGCACGAGGCGATGGATCTGGCGCAACCGCTGCTGGAGCGTGGCGCGACCGTCGCGCTGAAGATCCTGTCGCCCGATATTCCGCACAAATCCGAAGTGGATGGCGTGCGACTCAATCTGGCGACGCTGCCTGCGGTGCAGAGCGCGGCCAAGGCGATCCTTGCCCGTGCGCGACAGCTGCGACCGGACGCCCGCATCGACGGCCTGCTGGTGCAGCCGACCATCGTCCGCCCGAAGGCACGCGAGCTCATCGTCGGTATCGCCGACGACGCCACGTTCGGCCCGGTAATCGTGGTCGGCCGTGGTGGCACGGCGGTGGAAGTGATCAATGACAAGGCGTTGGCGCTGCCGCCGCTGGACCTGCGCCTGGCCCACGAGCTGATCGGCCAGACCCGCGCCTCGCGCATCCTCAAGGCCTACGGCGATGTGCCAGCGGCCGACGAGCGCGCACTGGCGCTGGCGCTGGTCAAGCTGGCGCAGCTGGCAGCGGATATTCCCGAAGTGCGCACGCTGGACATCAACCCGTTGCTGGTGGACAGCAAGGGCATCCTGGCGCTGGACGCGCGCGTGGCGGTTGCCCCGTCGCGCATCCTGCACAAAGGGCGTGGCCATCCACGCTTCGCCGTGTTCCCGTACCCGAAGGAATGGGAGCGCACCATCGAGCTGTCCGATGGCGGTCGCGCGTTCGTACGCCCGGTGCGGCCGGAAGATGACGCGTTGTTCCGTGCGTTCTTCGCGCGCGTCAGCGATGAGGATCTGCGCCTGCGCTTCTTCCAGTCGGTCAAGCACTTCAGCCACGAGTTCATTGCCCGCCTGACCCAGCTGGACTACGCGCGCTCGATCGCCTTGGTGGCCATTGAGCCGCGCACCGGTGAAATGCTCGGTGCGGTGCGACTGCATGCCGATGCGGACTATCACCGCGGCGAGTACGGCATCCTGATCCGCTCGGACCTGAAGGGCCATGGCATCGGCTGGCGCCTGATGGCGATCATGATCGAGTACGCCAAGTGGCTGGGCCTGGACGTGGTGGAAGGCCAGGTGCTGCGCGAGAACAGCACCATGCTGGCGATGTGCCAGAGCCTGGGCTTCAAGACCCGGCTGGACCCGGATGACCCGACGGTGATGATGGTGACGCTGCCGGTACAACAGGTCGAAGTCGCTGCGCCTCCGCTGTAGAGCCGAGCCCACGCTCGGCTGCACTTGATGCCATGCCCGGCGGAACGCCGGATTCAGCGCAACGGTTCCACCACCACCGCCGTGCCATAGCACAGCACTTCGGTCAGCCCGGTCATCACATCGGTGGCGTCGTAGCGCATGCCGATGATCGCGTTGGCACCCAGCTGCCGCGCGTGCCGCACCATGTCGCGGTAGGTTTCCTCGCGCGCCTGCTCGCACAACTCGGTGTAGATGGTGATGTTGCCGCCGAAGATCGTCTGCAGGCCGCCGAGGAAGTTGCCGACGATCGAGCGCGAGCGCACGGTGATGCCACGCACTACGCCCAGGTTGCGTGCGATGCGGTAGCCGGGCAGCTCGAAGGCGGTGGTGACCATCGAATCATCGAAGCGCGCTGCGGAGGTGGTGGGAGTGCCACTGTTGTAGGGATCGGCCATGGCTGTGTGGTCGTGTTGTGGGTTTGAAGGCGCCACAATACCCGCCATGACCGAACGTATTCCCCTGCTCCTCCTCCCGGGCCTGCTCAACGATGCCGAACTCTGGCGCGCGCAGCTGGCCGACCTGGCCGATATCGCCGACTGCACCGTGGGCGACCAGACCCGGGGCGAGACCTTGCAGGCGGTGGCCGAGGACGTGCTGGCGCAGGCGCCCGCGCGATTCGCGCTGGCCGGTTTCTCACTGGGTGGCTTCGTCGCCCAGCAGATCCTGCGCACCGCGCCGGAGCGCGTGCTGCAGCTGGCCCTGATCGACACCTCGATCCATGCCGACTCTCCCGAACGTGCGGAACAACGTCGCAGCCAGCGTGCCAGCGTGCGCCTGCCGGGCAAGTTCCACGGTTTCGGCGATGTGCTGATGCGCAGCTACATCGATGCCTCGCGGCTGGACGACTACGTGCTGGTGCAGCGCGTGCGTGACATGACCGCACGCCTCGGCGCGGAGGTATTCCTGCGGCAGAGCGCGCTGGAACGCAGTGATGGCCACGACGTGCTGACCGCTTACCGCGATCCGCTGCTGATTGTCTGTGGTGCGAACGACCGCATCACGCCGTTGGCGGTGAGCGAGGAGATGCACGCGCTGGTGCCGCATTCGCAGCTGGTGGTGGTGCCTGATTGCGGACACCTGGCGCCCATGGAAAAGCCGGACGAGGTGAGTGCGGCGATGCGCGGGTGGTTGTTGCAGGGCGAGGGCTGAACCCATGCTTCTGGTAGGTGCCGACCTTGATCGGCACGGTGTTTCATCGATCGACCAGAGGTAAGCGCCGACCAAGGTCGGCACCTACCGGTAGCGCCGGGCCATGCCCGGCGGCTTTTGCTCAATCCCAGGCCGGCGCAATGCCTTCCGGGTTGGCCAGGCGATGGCCGCGGTCCAGCTTGGCGATCTGCGCCATGTCGTCCTCGGTCAGGCGGATCGCCGCAGCCTCCAGGTTGCTGGCCAGGTTCTCGCGCTTGGTCGACGACGGAATGACCGCGTAGTCCTGCTGCAGCGCCCACGCCAACGCGATCTGCGCCGGGCTGGCCTGGTGGCGGCCGGCGATGGCCTGGATCACCGGGTCCTTGATCACCTCGCCATAGGCCAGGCTCATGTAGGCGGTGACGCGGATGCCGTTGTCCTGCAGGAACTTCACCAGCAGGCGGTTCTGCAGGTACGGGTGGATCTCGACCTGGTTGGTGGCGATCGCATCGGCGCCGAGGATCTCAATCGCCTTGCGGGTCTGGGCGATGGTGAAGTTGGAGATGCCGATCTCGCGGGTCAGTCCCTGTGCCTTGGCTTCGGCCAGCGCGGTCAGGTACTCCTCCATCGGCGTATCGACCTTGTCGTTCGGCGACGGCCAGTGGATCAGCGCCAGGTCGACATGGTCGGTGCGCAGCTTTTCCAGGCTGGTACGCAGGCTTGCCAGCAGCGCATCGCGCTTGAACTCGGTGATCCACACCTTGGTGGTCAGGTAGATCTCGTCACGCGGCACGCCGGACTCGGCGATGGCCTGGCCGACCTCGGCTTCGTTGCCGTAGATCTGCGCGGTGTCGATGGCGCGGTAGCCGACGTCCAGTGCGTTGCGCACCGAGTCGATCACGGTCTGGTCTTTCAGGCGGAAGGTGCCGAGACCGAAAGCGGGGACAGTCATGGAGAACTCCAAAGCGGGGGAAGGAGGTGATCACAAAGGGTAGGGCAGGGGCCGTGTGCATGCCGGCAACGGTGCATTGCGCTCATCAATGCGCCGCAATGGTGATGCCTTCGGCGCGATCATCGATGCCGTCGCGACGGTCCAGGCGACCGCTCAGCACGGTCAGGCCATACGCGCCGACCACCACCAGCGCGCCCAGCCACGGCGTGTGCATCAGGCCGATGTGTTCGACCACCAGGCCGCCCAACGACGCACCCAGCGCGATGCCGATGTTGAACGCGGCGATGTTCAGGCCCGAGGCCACGTCGGTGGCCTGCGGTGCGTAGCGCTGTGCCTGCTTGACCACATACACCTGCAGGCCGGGCACGTTGCCGAATGCCACCGCGCCCAGTGCCAGTACGGTCAGCAGCATCAACCAGGTGTTGTGGGCGGTAAAGGTCATCACCAGCAGCACCACGGCCAGCAGCGCGAAGATGCGCTTCAGCGCGGGCACCGGGCCCATGCGGTCGGCCATGCGGCCGCCCCACAGGTTGCCGATCGCCACCGACACGCCATACACCAGCAGCACCAGGCTGACCGCGTTGGCCGAGAAGCCGGTGACGTCCTGCAGGATCGGTGTCAGGTAGGTGAAGGACAGGAAGGTGCCGCCGTAGCCGAGTGCGGTGATGGCGTAGACCATCAGCAGGCGCGGCTGCGCAAGCACGCCCAGCTGCTGGCGGAAGGTGGCCGGCGCGCTCTGCGCCAGGCCGCGCGGCACGAACAGCAGAGCGCCCAGCAGCGCGATCACGCCCAGCCCGGCCACGGCCAGGAACGTAGCGCGCCAGCCCAGGTGCTGGCCGATGAAGGTACCCAGCGGTACGCCGGTCACCAGCGCCACGGTCAGGCCGGTGAACATGATGGCGATGGCACTGGCGGCCTTCTCCTTCGGCACCACGGCGGTGGCGATGATCGAGCCGATGGAGAAGAACACCCCGTGGGCCAGGCCGGTGAGGATGCGGGCGACGATCAGCGAGGTATAGCCCGGTGCCATCCATGCGATGACGTTGCCGAGGGTGAACAGCACCATCAGCGCGACCAGCAGGGTCTTGCGCGGCACACGGCCGGTGAGTGCGGTCAGCACCGGTGCGCCGACGGCCACGCCGAGCGCATACAGGGACACCAGCAGGCCGGCCGACGGCAGGCTGACCTGCAGGTCGGCGGCGATGGTCGGGATCAGGCCGACGATGACGAACTCGGTGGTGCCGATGGCGAAGGCGCCGAGGGTCAGCGCCAGCAGGGCGAGCGGAATGCCACGGATCATGACAGTGTCCAGAGGGGAGGAAGGGGCGCAGTGTGCGCGGCCGACCTTTGCCGAAAAACCGGTCTTCACGCCAATCACTCTTGCCGCGTGGTCAATAATGGCCGCATGAAAACCACCCTCGACGAAATGCAGGCCTTCCTGGCGGTGATCGACAGCGGTTCGATCAGCGCCGCCGCCGAGCAGCTGGGGCAGACGCCTTCAGGCGTGAGCCGCGCGCTGGGCCGGCTGGAGGACAAGCTGGGTACGACCCTGCTGACCCGTACCACCCGTCGCCTGCACCTGACCGCCGAGGGCGAGGCCTACCTGCGTCATGCGCGGGCGATCATCGATGCAGTGGAATCGGCCGAGGAACAGATGGCCGCGCGCCGCGAGCGCCCGGCTGGCAGGCTGCGGGTGGATGCGGCGATGCCGTTCGTGCTGCACGTGATCGCGCCGCTGGTGGCCGGCTACCGCGCGCGCTATCCGGAGGTGCAGCTGGAGTTGAACAGTTCCGAGCGCTACATCGACCTGCTGGAACGGCGTACCGACCTGGCGATCCGCATCGGCCCGCTGGCTGATTCCACGCTGCATGCGCGGCCGCTGGGGCGCTGCCGGCTGCAGGTGCTGGCCAGCCCGGGCTATCTGGCCGCGCACGGAGAGCCGGCCAGCGTGGCGGCGCTCGGCCAGCACACGCTGCTCAGCTTCAACGAACCGGAATCGCTGAACCGCTGGCCGCTGCCGGGCGATGCCGACGGGCAGCTGCTGGTGCGCCCGGATATCGCGGTGTCCAGCGGCGAGACGCTGCGCACGCTGGCGGTGGAAGGCGTGGGCATCACCTGCCTGTCCGACTTCGTGACCGAACGTGATCGTGCGGCCGGCACGCTGGTGCCGGTGCTGGCCGCACAGACGCTGGACGTGTACCAGCCGATCCATGCGGTGTACTACCGCAACACGGCCGTGTCGGCGCGGATCAGCTCGTTCCTGGATTACCTGGGTGAAGCGATGGCCGCATCGGATTACCTGCGCTGATGTGAGCCGAGCGTAGGCTCGGCTCTACAGAGCCCGGAACGATCGACGGCCCGGTTTAGAGCCGAGCCCATGCTCGGCTGCCTGCAAAGGATCAGGCCGCCCGCGCCAAGGCACCCTTTGCCGCCGCCGTGGTCGACAGATCGAACACATCCACCGAATCGATCAAGCGGTTCGCCTGCTGTTCCAGGCTGCGTGCCGCCGCGCTCGCTTCTTCCACCAGCGCAGCATTCTGCTGGGTGGTGCCGTCCATCTGGATGATGGTCTGGCTGACCTGCTCGATGCCCGCCGACTGCTCCTGCGAGGCAGCGGAGATCTCGGCCATGATGTCGGTCACGCGCTGCACCGAAGCGACGATCTCGGCCATGGTGTCACCGGCCTGGCGCACACGCTGCGTACCGTGGCCCACCTGTTCCACCGACGCCTCGATCAGCGACTTGATTTCCTTGGCTGCCGCCGCCGAGCGCTGCGCCAGCGTACGCACTTCACTGGCGACCACCGCGAAGCCGCGGCCCTGCTCACCGGCACGCGCTGCTTCCACCGCCGCATTCAACGCCAGGATATTGGTCTGGAATGCGATGCCGTCGATCACGCTGATGATGTCGGCGATCTGCCGCGAGGAGCCTTCGATCGCATCCATCGTCGCCACCACCTGGCCGACCACTTCACCGCCGTGCGAGGCCACGCTGTGCGCACCGATCGCCAGCTGGTTCGCCTGCCGCGCATGCTCGGCGTTCTGGCGCACGGTGGAAGTCAGTTCTTCCATCGACGCGGCGGTTTCTTCCAGGTTCGCCGCCTGCTGTTCGGTGCGGCGCGACAGGTCGTTGTTGCCGGCGGCAATCTCGGCCGCGGCGGTGTGGATGTTGCCCGAGGCGTGCTTGATGTCGGTGACGATCGTGGCCAGCTGCGCCGCCGTGGTGTTGGCATCGCCGGCAATGCGGGCGAACACGCCCTGGAAATCGCCGTGCATGCGTGCGCCCAGGCGACCATCGGCAATGGCGCGCAGCATGGTCGAGACCTCGCCGAGGTTGTGTTCGGTGGTCTGCATCAACCGGTTCAGGCCATCGACCATCGCGCGGAAATCATGCTCGAAGCGCGCGCTGTCGCCGCGCTGGCTGAAGTCGCCTGCGGCAGCGGCTTCGGCCAGGCGGCGGATCTCGCCGTTGATCGCACCGAGGTTGGATTTGACCGCATCCAGTGCCTGGGTGATCACCGCCTTTTCGCCCGGCAGACGCTCCATGTCCAGGCTGAGGTCGCCCACTGCATAGCGGCCCATGATCGCGATCGCGCGCATCTTCACCTGGATGTGTGCATCGACCAGGGTGTTGGTGTCGGCCACCATCGTGCCGTAGGCACCGGGGAAGGCGCTGCTGTCCATGCGGTGGCTGATCGTGCCGGCGTCGTGTGCCTTGGCCATCGCGGTCTGCGCGTCGAGCACGCCGCGCACGGTGCTCTGCACGGCCTGCATCGCCTGCGCCAGGCGACCGATCTCGTCGCGGCTGCGCACCTGCACGCGGTAGTCGAGATCGCCGGCAGCGACCGCACGTGCGGCCGCTTCCACGGCCAGCACCGGCTGCACCACGGCGCGCCGCAGCCACCAGCCCAGGCCCATCAACAGCAGCACGGCCGCGCCAATGGTCAGTGCGGCGCACAGCAGCAGCGTCTGCCGTGCCTGCTGCGAACGCGCGGTCACTGCGGCTTCGGCCACCTGGGTGGCCTGCGTACCCAACGCATCCAGCGCGGTCGCCACCGGACGGTCTTTGCCACGCACCAGCGAATCGCCGGCCGCAGGATCGTAGCCGGCGTCAGCGAAGGCCTGCAGTGCCGCGTGGTAATCCAGCTGCAATTGAGCATGCAGGCCGGAAAACGCCTGCGCCAGTTCACGCGTGCGCGCATCGGGGCTGGCCGCCAGGCCTTTGGCCAGTTCGGTAACGAGGCGGCCTTCGCTGTCGAAGGCCTGCAGGTGGTGCTGGCGCAAAGCGTCATCGTGGCCGCGCAGCAGCACGTTCTTCCATTCCTGCACCTGCCCGCGGAACTCACGCTGCAGGCGCTCGGCGTCGCGGCTGTGGGCGACCTCCGGGGGGACTTCGGTGGACAGCTTCAACCAGGCAGACGCCAGGCCCGCCAGGGCGCAAACCAGGACAACGGCCAGACCAACAGAAACGGCACCGAGCAGCTTCGACTGCAGCCGCGGCGCATGGGAAGAGGCTTTCATGGGACGAGATCTCGGAAGGGGTGCGATGCGGTATCGACCATCCTTTAGGTCTCTGAAGTGCGATGCGTGTCACATTCCCGTTCTGTTTAGTGATGTGAAGGGTGTGTTTAATAGGACAAATGTGTCCATATGGAACGAAAGCAGACCCTCGACAGCTGGTTTAAATGTAACTATCGTAGTTACATGAAATCCGCGAATCTGCTCTCCGATGCCCTGCACGTGATGGCCCATCTGGTCGGCCAGCCCGGGCCGCGAACCTCCGAACAGCTGGCCACCTGCCTGCCAACCCATCCGGTGGTGATCCGCCGCCTGCTGGCGCAGATGCACAAGGCCGGCCTGGTCCGCAGCACGCGCGGCCACGGTGGTGGCAGCCAGCTCGCCCGCGATGCGGCGACGATCACCCTGCACGACGTCTACCAGGCCATCGGCGCGCCGCCGATGGTCCAGGTCGGTACCCGCGAAGGCATGGGCGGCTGCCCGATCCAGCAGCTGGTCAACCAGGCCCTGCTGGAGAGCGCCCGCGAAGCGCAGCGCCTGCTCGAGCAGCGGCTGCAGGCAACCACCCTCGACCAGCTGGGCGCCGACTTCGCCCGCCATCTTGCCCATCACCGTTCCCTGGAAGCTCACCATGAATCCTGATGTCCTCATCGTCGGCGGCAGCTACGCCGGCATCGCCGCCGGACTGATCCTGGCGCGTGCGCGTCGGCCGGTCACGATCATCGACGCGGGTTCGCCGCGCAACCGCTTTGCCAGCCATTCGCACGGCGTACTGGGCATGGACGGGATCAGTGGCGCCGAGTTGCTGAAGAACGCACGCCAGCAACTGCTGGACTACCCGACCGTGCGTTGGCTGAATGCCGAAGCCGTGCGGGCCTCGGCCAGCGCCGAGGGTGTGGAGGTGCATACCGCCGACGGTCAGGTGCTGACCGCGCGCAAGCTGCTGCTGGCCACCGGCATCGCCGACCAGCTGCCCGAACTGCCCGGCATGGCCGAACGCTGGGGCAGCACCGTGCTGCACTGCCCGTACTGCCACGGTTACGAAGTGGGTGGCGGTTCGATCGGCCTGCTCGGCGGCCATCCGATGTCGGCCGGCAAGGCGCCGCTGTTCGCCGATTGGGGCAACGTGACCTTCTTCAGCCAGGGCTTGCCGATCAGCGACGAGGAGCTGGCCGCCATGCAGCAGCGCGGCGTGCAGATCGAAACCACACCGGTGGTCGGCGTGCACGGCGAACAGACCACCTGGCTGGAGGTCGAGCTGGCCGATGGCCGCTGTATCGCCCAGCGTGCACTGTTCGTACCTGCCGGGCAGGCGATGGCCACGCCGCTGGTGCAGCAACTGGGCTGCGCGTTGGTGGAAAGTCCGCTGGGCGTGCTGATCGAGGTGGACATGATGAAACAGACCTCGGTGCCGAACGTCCATGCGGCCGGTGATGCGACCACGGTCGGCAACATCACCCTGGCCATGGCCGAAGGGGTGCGCGCGGGTATCGGCGTGCACCATGCGCTGGTCGGCGAAGACAGCCTGCCGCGTTGAGCTGCTGCATCCACGCGTGGCGTGGATCTACTGAACGGTGCCGACGTTGGTCGGCACCGTCCTTCCTCAGCCTTCCACGCTGGCCGCATCCAGCTGCGCCACGTCCTGCACGCTCAACGCGACGTTCGCCGCCGCCAGCAGGTCGTGCAGCTGTTCCACGCTGGTGGCGCTGACGATCGGTGCGGTGATCGACGGCCGTGCGATCTGCCAGGCCAGCGCGATCTGCGCGGCAGTAGCGTTGTGCTTGCTGGCCACATCATCCAGCGCCTGCAGGATGCGCAGGCCGCGCGGGTTCAGATAGCGCTTGACCACGGTGGCACCACGCGCGCTGCTTTTGCCGGCATCGTCCGGCGTGCGGTACTTGCCACTGAGAAAGCCACTGGCCAATGCGTAGTAGTTGATCACGCCGATCTGCTCGCGCTGCACCAGCGGTTCCAGTTCCTTCTCGTAGCCGGCGCGGTCGTACAGGTTGTACTCCGGCTGCAGGGTTTCGTAACGCGGCAGCTTGTAGTCGGTGGACACCTTCAGCGCTTCGGCTAGGCGCGTGGCGCTGTAGTTGGACGCACCGATGGCGCGCACCTTGCCTGCCTCGATCAGGCGACCGAACGCAGCCAGGGTGGCCTCCAGCGGCGTGGATTCATCGTCCTCGTGAGCCTGGTACAGATCGATCACATCGGTCTGCAGCCGACGCAGCGAATCTTCGACGGCCGCATTGATGTTGTCCGGGGTGAGGCCGGGCCGCTCGGCCCATTTGGCCACCTTGGTCGCCAGCACCACCTTGTCGCGCTTGCCGCTGCGCGCGAACCACTTGCCGAGCAGCGTCTCCGACTCGCCACCCTGGTTGCCCGGCACCCACGCTGAATACACATCGGCGGTGTCGACCAGGTTGAAGCCGGCATCGACGAAGGCATCCAGCAGCGCAAAGCTGGCCTTCTCATCGGCGCTCCAGCCGAATACGTTGCCACCGAAGGCGAGCGGAGCTACATGCAGGCCGGAACGGCCCAGTTCGCGGATTGCCGTCATGGGCACGGACTCCTTGGGGGAAGTCCTTCAGGATAGAGCGCGATGTGTGACCGCGCTGCGGCGCTGACCACAAAACTGTGTTCCGCGACGCGCACGCGGCTAACGTTTTGTGAACACCTGCGGCGCGACGGCTGCTAGTCTCGCCGCATCTTCCGCTGGAGTCGTCCCGATGATTGCTGCCTCATCCCTGCGTGGTTGCCGCGTGCTGCTTGCCTCGGCGCTGCTGGTCGCCGTTCCCGCATTCGCTGCACCGGCCACGGTCGCACCGGCAAAGATCCAGGTGTCGCCGGCGATCGATGCGGCGGTGAAGGCCTCGACCCGCGACCCGGCCAACGTCAAGCGCGACGGTTTCCGTCATCCTGCGCAGACGCTGGGCTTCTTCGGCGTGGCGCCGGAAAAGACCGTCATCGAGATCACGCCCGGCAATGGCTGGTACTCGGAAATCCTGGCGCCGCTGCTGCGCGACAAGGGTCATTACATCGCTGCGGTGGTCGATCCGCAGGCCGTGGCGGAAGGCCGCGGCCGCGACTACCAGCAGCGCAGCCGCGACAGCCTGGAAAAGAAGTACGCCGCCGCACCGGCACAGTTCGACAAGACCACCGTCGTCGCCTACGACCCGGCCAAGCCGGTGTTCGGCGCGGCCAACTCGGCCGATGTGGTGCTGACGTTCCGCAACGTGCACAACTGGCGCAAGGCGGGCCAGGCGCAGGGCATGTTCCAGGGCTTCTTCAACGTGCTCAAGCCGGGCGGCGTGCTCGGCGTGGTCGAGCACCGCGCCAAGGCCGACGTGGCCGACGCTGACGACACCGGCTATGTCGGCCAGCAGCAGGTGATCGCGATGGCCGAGGCTGCCGGTTTCAAGCTGGATGCGCGCACCGAGGTCAATGCCAACCCGCGTGATACCAAGGACCATCCGAATGGCGTCTGGACCCTGCCGCCGACCAACCAGCACGACAAGGCCGATGATGCGAAGTACCAGGCGATCGGCGAAAGTGACCGCATGACCCTGCGCTTCATCAAGCCGTAAGCCGGCACGTCGTACTGCCAGCGCGGATTCCCCAGTGTAGAGCCGAGCCCATGCTCGGCTCATCGCGCACAGCGCGACGGATCGCAACAGCAGCCGAGCATCGGCTCGGCTCTACAGGTCGGTTGCACGACGCGCGGCGTGGGACAATGCCTTACCCGCCGCCTGCCGCGCCCGTAATGCTGATTGCCTTCAACAAGCCGTTCAACGTGCTCTGCCAGTTCACCGACCGCAGCGTGCCGCCGCGGCCGACATTGGCCGGTTTCGGCTTGCCGCCGCGCGTCTACGCTGCCGGCCGCCTCGACCATGACAGCGAAGGCCTGCTGCTGCTGACCGACAACGGCACGCTGGCGCACAAGCTGACCGACCCGAAGCACAAGGCGGACAAGCTCTACTGGGTGCAGGTGGAAGGCACGCCTAGCGAGGAGCAGCTGCAGCAGCTGCGCGATGGCGTGGTGCTCAATGATGGTCCGACGCTGCCGGCGAAGATCGAGCGCCTCGATCCTGCGCCTGAGCTGTGGCCGCGCGATCCACCGGTGCGTTTCCGCAAGACGGTGCCCGACAGCTGGCTGGCGATCACGATCCGCGAAGGACGCAACCGCCAGGTGCGGCGGATGACCGCGGCCGTGAACCTGCCGACGCTGCGCCTGGTACGCGCTGCGATGGGGCCGTACCGGCTGGATGACCTGCAGCCGGGGCAGTGGCGGCAGATCGGCTGAAACGAAAAAGGGCCGGAGGCCTTGCGGCGTCCGGCCCTCGTGCAGCGTCATGGGATCAGAGCCCTTCCTGCGGAAGGGATCCGACCCCGGCCAATCAGGCGTCGCTGCCGATATCGCTGTGCTCGTCGACCACGGTGTCGTTGCGGCGATCGCGCGCATTGATGCGCTGGGCCTGGCCGTTCACGACATGGCCATTGGCGGCCTTCTTCTTCTGCTGCTTGCGGTACAGCGCGTAGCCCAGCAGGCCCACGCCCACCGCAGCCGCCGCGATGGTCACCGCCGGATTGCGGCGGGCGAACTTGGTGGCGACCTTGCCGCCGGTCTTCACCGCGCCGAGCGCGGCGCCGGTCTTGATCCAGTCGCTGGCCTGCGGGCCGAGGTGCCGCAGGCTGCCGCCGGCGCTCTTCAGGCCATCGCCCGCGGTGTGGGCCAGGTCGAGGGCGCGCTCCAGGGCGCGGTCGGTGATTACGGTCAACTTGCTCATGCGGGGGGTGTCCTTGCCTCGGGTCGAAGTCCAGTGTCGCCTGTTGCCCGTAAACGGTATGTCAGTCAGGCGGGCGCGTGGTGTGACTCTACCGCAGCCATTCAGGATCAGGCAGGTTGGGGTCGGATCCCTTTCCGTTGGGAAAGGGCTCTGACCCCGGCGCGCATCCTTGGGTCAGAGCCCTTTGCCACGCAAAGGGATCCGACCCCGCCACTCAGGTTCCGCGCGGCTTGGCCCGGTGGGTCGCCGTGGCCGTCCACGGATCGTCCGGCCACGGGTGGCGCGGGTAACGGCCCTTCATTTCCTTCTTCACCTCGGCGTAGGTGTTCTCCCAGAAATTGCGCAGATCCTGGGTCACCTGCAACGGCCGGCCGCCCGGTGACAGCAGGTGCAGGGTCAGCGGCACCCGGCCATCGGCGATGCGCGGCGTGTCGGCCAGGCCGAACAACTCCTGCAGCTTCACCGCCAGCACGGGCGGCAGCGGCTCGCCGCTTTCGCCATCCAGCGCATAGGTGATCGGCCGTTCCAGCCCTGACGGAACGGTGATCCGGGTCGGCGCGTGGCGCTCGACCAGTTGCCGCTGCGACCATTCCAGTGGCGACTTCAGCGCTTCGCCGAAACTGGCCTCGTCCAGCGCATCCAGACGTGTCCTGCCAGCGAATGCCGGCTGCAGCCATTGCGCACGGTTGGCCAGCAATGCGGTGTCACTGCAGTCGGGCAGGCCCAGCTCGGGCATCCAGCGCCGCAGCGATTCCACCCGTGCCTGCCACTGGCGCAGACCCTCGGTCCATGGCAATGCCTGCAGGCCGAGCTCGGCAACGGCGTCGGTGAGTGCCTGCGCCGCCAGCTGCGGATCAACCCGGCCCGCCGAACGGCTGTCCATCACGATGCGGTCGAAGCGTGTTTCGCGCAGCGCAACCAGCGCGCGGCGCGTGTCATCCCAGCGCACCACGTCTTCGGTCAGGAAGCGGTCGGGCCAGTTCCTGCGCAGATAGCTTTCATCCACCGGTGCGGCGCGCAGCAGCAGCGCATCGCGGGCTTCGAAGCGCAGTTCGCTGGCCACCAGCCACGGTTCGCCACGCAGGTCGCTCAGTTCATGCAGGCGGGCGCTGCGGCCATTGGCCAGCAGGTAACGCAACGGGTCGTTCGGATGCTGGAACGCAATGCGGTCGGGGAAGGCGTGCGCCAGCAGGTCGCCGAGCTCGTGCGCCTCGATGCTGGCCGGTGGCGCGGCCTCACAGCGCAGGCGACGGCGCCACTGTTTGGCAGCAGCGTCGATGGCGGCCAGGCCGCTGCGATTGGCATCGGCCGGCGCACGGCCATTGCGGAAGGCCGCCAGTGCGCGCCAGCGCGCGGCCACTGCATCACCGCCCTGGCGCAATGGGTCGCGGGCTTCCAGCAAAGCCGCAAGATCGGCGGCCAAGGCCTGTGCGCGGGCATCGGGTGCGGCCAGCAGCATTGCGGCCATCCGCGGATGGGTGCCCAGCGCCAGCACGCGACGGCCGAGTGCAGTGATCGCGCCGCTGCTGGACAACGCGCCCAGGCGCTGCAGCAGCTCGCGTGCGGCGGCCATCGGCCCGCTCGGTGGTGGGTCGAGGAAGCGCAGGTCACTGCTGCCCCAGGCGGCCAGTTCCAGCGCAAGACCGGCCAGTTCAACCTGGTCGATCTCGGCGCGACGCTGCGGCTCCAGCCGTTGCGACTGCGGCCACAGCCGCCAGGCGACGCCCTCTGCCACACGGCCGGCACGGCCGGCACGCTGGTCGGCCGAGGCCTGCGCGATGGCGACCACGTCCAGGCGGGTGAACCCGCTGTTGGGGTCGTAGCGTGGCTCGCGTGCCTGACCGCTGTCGATGACTACACGCACGCCGGGCAGCGTCACCGAGGACTCGGCCACGTTGGTAGCCAGTACCACGCGGCGGCGGCCGTCGCTGGCGGCCTGCAGCACGCGCGCCTGCTGTTCCACCGGCAGCTCACCGTGCAGGGCCAGCACGTCCACCGCAGCGCCATCAAGACTGTCCTGCAGGCCGGCCTGCACGCGCGCGATCTCACGCCGGCCGGGCAGGAACACCAGCAGGTCACCCGGGTGCTCGGCCAGCGCCTGCTGCACGGCACGCCGCACCTGCAGCTCCAGTGCCTCGTCACGCCGCGCCGGGAAGTGGCTGATCGCCACCGGATAGCTGCGGCCCTCGCTGCTCAACCGCGGTGCATCGAGGAAGCGTGCCAGCCGCTCGCCGTCCAGCGTCGCCGACATCACCAGCAGGCGCAGGTCATCGCGCAGCTGCGATTGCACGTCCAGCGCCAGCGCCAGGCCCAGATCACCACTGAGATGGCGCTCGTGGAATTCATCGAACAGGATCGCGCCGACGGTCTCCAGCATCGGGTCGTCCTGCAGCATCCGGGTCAGGATGCCCTCGGTGACCACCTCGATGCGCGTGCGCGCCGATACCTTGTTCTCGAAACGGATGCGGTAGCCGACGGTGCCGCCGACCTCTTCGCCGAGCTGGCGCGCCATGAACATCGCGGCACTGCGCGCGGCCACCCGGCGCGGTTCCAGCAGGATGATCCTGCGGCCCTGCAGCCACGGCGCATCGAGCAGCGCCAACGGCACCTGGGTGGTCTTGCCGGCGCCGGGTGGGGCTTCCAGCACCAGCCGCGGGTGCGCGGCCAGTTGCTGCTGGATCTGCGGCAGCAGCGGAGAAATGGGGAATTGCGGGGCGTTCATGTGCAAAGGATAAGGGGCCATGACGGGCACGGGTACAATGCGCGGGTTTTCCTGCCCCTGCTGCCCCCATGCATCTGATCGATATCGGCGCCAACCTGACCCACGACTCCTTCGACCGCGACCGCGAGGCCGTGCTGGACCGCGCACGGCAGGCCGGTGTGGTGCAGATGATCATCACCGGTGCCAGCCGCGAGCACTCGCCGCTGGCCCTGCAGCTGGCGCAGCAGCACCCGGGGTTCCTGTACGCCACCGCCGGCGTGCACCCGCACCACGCGGTGGAGTACACCGACGAGTGCGATGCGGAGATGCGCGCGCTGCATGCCCACCCTGAAGTCGTCGCAGTGGGCGAGTGCGGGCTGGATTATTTCCGCGACTTCTCGCCGCGCCCGGCGCAGCACCGCGCGTTCGAGCGCCAGCTGCAGCTGGCTGCGGACAACGGCAAGCCCTTGTTCCTGCACCAGCGCGATGCGCATGCCGATTTCATGGCGCAGATGAAGAACTTCGAAGGCCGCATCGGTCCGGCCGTGGTGCACTGCTTCACCGGCGAGCGGCAGGAGCTGTTCGATTACCTGGACCAGGACTGGTACATCGGCATCACCGGCTGGCTGTGCGACGAGCGCCGCGGTGGGCACCTGCGCGAGCTGGTGAAGAACATTCCGGCCAACCGGTTGATGATCGAGACCGACGCACCGTATCTGCTGCCGCGTACTTTGAAGCCGATGCCGAAGGACCGCCGCAACGAACCGGTGTTCCTGTCGCACATCGTGGAAGAGCTGGCGCGGGACCGTGGCGAGGATGTGCAGACCACGGCGGCGAACGCCACGGCCGCGACGCGTGCGTTCTTCCGCCTGCCCGACGCTGCCTGACCGGCACTACCCGTCAGCCGGGAACGCCCGGATCCGGTAGCGCCGGGCCATGCCCGGCGAGCGAAGCGGCAAGATCCGTCAGCCCTTCCCGATACGTTGGAAACCGCGGTGTCCACTCCAGCGCCTCGCGCGTGCCGCGGCTGTCGATGCGCTTGTTGCTCTGGTAGAAGCGCCGCAACGTCGCACTGAGCGATGGATCATCCCAGGCCACTGCGGGCGGCAGGGCAAAGCCCCCCAGCTGCGCGGCGAAGGCCAGTACATCCTGCGACGGCGCCGGCTCGTCATCGCTCGGCAGATACAGCGCATTGGCCATGGGGCGGCGCATCGCGGCGATCACCACCGTTGCCAGGTCTTCTACATGCAGGCGATTGAACGCGAGCCCCGGGCGCACCACGTGCCGCGCGCGGCCCTGCGCCAGCTGCAGCAGCGCATTGCGCCCAGGCCCATAGAGGCCCGGCAGGCGGAACACGGCCGAGGCGATGCCGCGCGCCTCCGCCAGCGCACGCCACTGCGCTTCGGCGAGTTGTCGCTGCATGCCCACGGGTTCTGTGGCATCGGAAACGCTGCTCTCGTCGATCCAGCCACCGTCGCGGTCGCCGTAGACCGAGGTCGATGACAGGTAGCCGAGCCAACGCAGTGACGCGCTGTCGCGCAGCGCAGCATGCAGCAGTCGCAGTGCCGGGTCGCCCTCGGCATCCGGTGGCACGCTGCACAGCACCGCGTCTGCGTGTGCGATGGCATCGAGCAGGGTGGGTGACAGCGCAGCGTCGGCCTGCAGTTGATGGCGCTGCAGGCCATCGTCAGGTGCTGACGCCGGATCGCGCACGGTGCCTTCCACCTGCACGCCTAGGGCCTGAAGGTGCGCGGCCAACACGCGCCCACTCCAGCCCATGCCGAGGATCAGTACGCGCATCGGCAACGGGCCAGGCAGGTTCATCGGATCACGCCGCGCGCTGGGCCTGATAGGCCTGCAGGCTGCTGTAGGCCACCTGCAGCAGCAACGCTTCCTGGCCCGCGGCGCGCGCACGCGCCAGCATGTCGCCAACGATCTGCGCGGCTTCCACCTGCTGGCCCGCTTCCAGGTCGCGCAGCATCGACGCCTTCAACGCCGAACCGGCCTGGGTCAGGGTGCTGCGCGCGGTGTCCTGCGCCGCCTGCGGCACCGGTTCGCCCGCGGCTTCGGCCACCGCCAGGCATTCGTCGTAGAGCCCACGCACGATGGCGTCGCCGTCATCGGTGGCCATGATGGTACCGATGTCCGCGCGCAGCAGGCAGGTAGCCGCCGCCAGCGCGGTGAGGAACGTGTACTTGATCCACTGTTCCTGGCCGATGTGTTCGCTGGCCAGATGATCGAGATTCGCCTGTGCACACGCTGCAGCGAATGCCCGCACGCGCGCGGAGACCGCACCGCCATCGCGTTCGCCGAAGGTCAGCTTGGCCGGCTTGCCCAGGTGCAGCACGGCACCATCGGGCGCCTTGGTCGCACTGATGAAGCACAGCCCACCGAGCACTGCATCGCGACCGAAGCGTGCGTCGAGCGCGTTGTAGTGGTGCAGGCCGTTGAGGATCGGCAGCACGGTGGTACCCGCACCCACGGCCGGTGCGATGGCATCGATCGAGCTGTCCAGGTCGTAAGCCTTGCAGCTGAGGATCACCAGATCGAACGGTTGTTCCGCAGCCAGCGCAGGCAGAGCTTCAGCGGTGACATGCTGCACCGGGAACGTGGCGTCACCCACCGGGCTGCGCAGCACCAGGCCATCACGATCCAGTTGCGCGGCGCGGGCCGGGCGCACGAGGAAGGTCACGTCCACGCCCGCCTGGGCCAGGCGACCACCGAAGTAACCGCCGGTACCGCCGGCGCCGAGGATCAGGATACGCATTGCACGCTCACCGCAGTTGGGGGATTCACTGCCGTGATTGTGCCGGAGTTCGCGGCCAACGGCTGCGCCCCTCGTGGTGGTTTGAAGCACAAGCCGTGTTTGGGTCGGGCGGGGTGGGCTCGCGGGGGACGCCGTGAATACGTCCCTGTAGGCTTGGCCGCCGCATCCATGCGGCGGACACCCCCGCGAGCCCACCCCGCCCGACCCCTGACGGTTTACGTGTGCGTCCACCACGGAAAACAAAGAAGAAAATCAAAAGCAACAGCGGGTCGCTCCGCTCGTTTCTCGTGATCATCTTTCCGGTGGATCCACATTCATCAGATCGCAAACAAAAAGAGCCGAGCATTGGCTCGGCTCTACATGATCTCCAGCCATCCACGCATGGCGTGGATCTACCGTGTCGACCAAGGTCGACACCCACCAACAGCAGCACACACAGCCGTTCCGGCAGCAGCGGGAAACTGTCGAAGGCGGGGTGGTGTCGGGTTGCGGGGTGTCCGCGCCATGGATGGCGCGGCCAAGCCTACAGGGACGTACTTGCGGCGTCCCCGCAACCCGACACCACCCCGCCAACCCACGGATATCTTGCCTTTGACGTTGACGTTGACGTTGCTATTGCCGGCCAGCGGCCGGCACTACCACCGCGGGTGCAGGGCCGCAGGCCCTGCAGGACATCCTCAGCTGCGCATGCCCACGCCACGCTTCAGCAGCCACAGCGCCAGCGCCGTCAGCACCACCACGAAACCGATCATCAGCGCATACGCCACCACCACCGGCACATCGCTGCTGCCCAGCAGGCCGTAACGGAACGCGTTGACCATGTAGAAGATCGGGTTCGCGTGCGTGGCCGCCTCCGCCCATGGCGGCAGCAGCTTCACCGAATAGAACACGCCGCCCAGGTAGGTCAGCGGGGTCAGAATGAAGGTCGGCACGATTGCCACGTCATCGAACTTCTTCGCATACACCGCGTTGATGAAGCCGGCCAGCGAGAAGATCGTCGCGCCCAGGATCACCGTGGTCAGCGTCACCAGCGGATGCGGAATGCGCACCGGGGTGAAGAACATCGCGATGATCAGCACGATCACGCCGACCATCAGCCCGCGCAGCACTGCACCAGCCACGTAGCCCCACAGGATCACCCAGTTCGGCATCGGGCTGACCAGCAGTTCTTCCACGTGGCGGCCGAACTTGGCGCCGAAGAACGACGAACTGATGTTGCCGTAACTGTTCTGGATCACGCTCATCATCACCAGGCCCGGCACGATGAACTGCATGTAGGTGTAGCCGCCCATGTCGCCCACGCGCGAACCGATCAGGCCGCCGAAGATCAGGAAGTACAGGGTCATGGTGATCGCCGGCGGCACCAGGGTCTGGCCCCAGATGCGCATGATGCGGGCGACTTCGCGGCGCACGATGGTCATCAGTGCGATGCGGTTGCGCTGGCCGTCGGTCAGGACCGGGGTCGGGGTGCTGCTCATGCGGACGTCTCCTGGTTGCCGGTGAGGCGCACGAACAGTTCCTCCAGGCGGTTGCTCTTGGTACGCATCGAACGCACACGGATGCCCGCTGCGTTCAGTGCCTCGAACACGCGGTTCAGATCCATCGCGCGCGGCATGTCGATATCCAGCGTATGGCCGTCGGTGGCGATCAGGGTCGCACCCTCGATCACTGGCAGCTGGGCGGGCAGGGCGCCGTCGATGTCCAGCAGGAAGCCTTCCACATCAAGCTTGGCCAGCAGTTCGCGCATCGGGCCCTGGGTGACGATCTGGCCATGGTCGATGATGGCCAGGTTGCGGCACAGGTGCTCGGCCTCTTCCAGGTAGTGGGTGGTCAGGATGATCGTGGTGCCGGCGGCGTTGATCTCCTTCAGCACCCGCCACATGTCGCGGCGGATCTCGATGTCCACGCCGGCGGTCGGTTCGTCCAGGATCAGCAGGCGCGGGCGGGTCATCATCGCGCGGGCGATCATCAGCCGGCGCTTCATGCCACCGGACAGGGTGCGGCTCATCACCTGCGCCTTCTCCCACAGGTGGGCGCGCTTGAGTTCGACCTCGGCCATCTGCTCGGCTTCCGCGCGCGGCACGCCGTAGAAACCGGCGTAGTTCACCAGAATGTCGAAGGGCTTTTCGAACAGGTTGAAGTTGATCTCCTGCGGCACCAGCCCGATCAGGCGCATGGTGGCGCTGCGGTTGCGCACCAGGTCGCTGCCGAACACCTCCACCTGGCCCTCGCTGAGATTGACCAGGGAGCTGATGATGCCGATCAGGGTGGACTTGCCGGCGCCGTTCGGGCCCAGCAGGGCGAAGAAGTCGCCGGGGGCCACTTCCAGCGAGACCCCTTTCAGGGCCTGGGTGCCGTTGTCATAGGTTTTACGCAGGTCGCGCACGCGCAGGGCGGGCGCCGTATCGTTCAGGGAAGCCAAGCTCGAAGCCTTCGCGCCCATGGGCTGGCGCTGGAGAGGGGCGGGGAAGGTCTATTATAGAAGACCCCGAGGGCTTGCCCCGGCTACACACTGTCCCGAAAAGTCGTGCCTGTCCAATTCCCCATCAAACTGGTCGACCGCCGCATGCTGGCGCCTTCCATCGGCCATTACCAGTTCGTGCGTGACGACGGCCAGCCGCTGGATTTCCAGCCCGGCCAGTTCATCCAGGTCCATTTCAGCTATGCCGATGGCACCGAAACCAAGCGCAGCTATTCGCTGGCGACCATCCACGACCACGCGCTGGGCCCGGGCGAGGCAGTGGATATCGCGGTCAGCTTCGTCCCCGGCGGCGCCGCCACGGCCCTGTTCGAGGCGCTGGACATCGGCGGCCAGGTCAGCGCGTCCGGCCCCTACGGTCGGTTCTGCCTGAACCCCGGCGACCACAACGGCCGCTACCTGCTGATCGCCACCGGTACCGGCGTCACCCCGTACCGCTCGATGCTGCCATTGCTGGCAACGGCGATGGCCGAGCGCGGGGTGCAGGTGGTCCTGCTGCAGGGTGCACGCAGCCCGGGCGAGCTGCTGTACAGCGAAGACTTCTACAGCTTCGCCGAAAAGCACCCGAACTTCCGTTATGTGCCGTGCCTGTCGCGGGAACTGCCGGCCGAGCCGCACCCGGACGTGCGCCACGGCTACGTGCAGCAGGCGCTGGCGGAGTTCACGCCGGACCCGGCCACCGACATCGCCTACCTGTGCGGCAACCCGGACATGGTCGACGCCTGTGCAGAAGCGCTGAAGGCGGCGGGCCTGGGCAATCCGCAGATCCGCCGCGAGAAGTACGTCAGCAGCAAATAGGCCCAGGTAGTGCCGGCCGCTGGCCGGCAACCTCATGGACGCACGAAGCCCTCACCGGAGGCGGCATCACGCCGCCCCCGGACCATGCCTCAGTACGGCACCCAGGCATCGCGCCAGGCCGAACCCACGCCCGGCCGGTACGCCTCGGCATTGACGTTGCACCACGCGCCTTCCGGGAATGGGCGGCAGGCGTAGAGCTTGCCGTCGCTGCTCTTCACCACGGTCTGCCCGGGCACGTAGCTGCCGATGCCGGCCGGATAGATGAAATCGAAGTCGCCCGGCGGCTCCACCGGATCGGGCACCTTCGTATCCAGCTGGAACCGATGCCCCTGCGCCAGGTAGACGCGGTTCGCCGTTGCTGAGGCAATCGGCGTGATCACACCATTCTCCAGCAGGCCGATGCGGGCATGCCGCGCACCTGCATTGACCGCACGGGCCAACGTCAGCGGCCACTGCGTTGGCAGCGTCTGGCCAGTGGTCAGCGTGGTGTCGATGCGTTCCAGATCATTGCCGTTCGCGTTGAACACGCGCAGGGTGAGGGTCGTACCCGCGTCCAGGGCTCCGCGCGCGGTGACAGGGCCGGCATCGTGCCATTGCGGCGGCGGCGTCACACCACCGCCCCCCTCGAAACGCACGTCCATGCAGGTGTAGAACGCCTCGGCCGAATCCGAGCGCTGCCAGGTGTTGTAGATCAGATGCTGGCCGGTGCGCTGGGGCAATGGGCAGTCCAGCTTGTAGACACCACCTTCCGACAGCGGCACGTTGCCGAGGGCGCAGAACTCCTGCAGATCCGACCAGCCCACGGGCGTACCTGGCTGCCATCCTTCGCGCGTCACATAGAACTTCCAGTCACGGGTGGCATGCGGGGCGGAGGCAAGGAACTCAAAGGTGTAGCGGCCGTTGCCATCGGCACGGATCGGCGTGGTCGACCAGTCGGACCGATCCAGGTCCAGGCCGCGGTACTTGCTGTTGCCACCGCTGCACAACTGCCCGTCCGGCACCACCGCCTGGTGGTTGCCGTTGGCGCTGGCCTGGTTGACGCCGGCCCAGTCATAGAACGGCTGTGCGCCACCGATCGCCTTTGCGGCGGCACAGGCCGGATTGGTCGGGTTCTCCGGATTGCCCTGGAAGCAGGCATAGACCCGGCTGCTGGGTTTGGACATGGTGCCGTGTGCCAGCGCACTGGCAGAGACGCCCAGGCCGGCGATGGCAGTCATCGCGAGAGCGAGTCGATTGATCGGTTGCATGGTGGGGATCCTGTGAACGGTGGAAGGACCAGCGAGTCTCCACACGATGCACAGCGCCATCCATTCAACGATTCCGAAAAGCCGCAGGCTGCGACGCAATGTGCATTGCCAGCGCGAACGGGTTAACACTTCATACCGTACCCGCGGGCCTGCATCTGCCCGATTGCAGAAGCGGGGCGGCACGTGCATGCCGCTCCCGCTCCATCCCTCAGTCAGTACGGCACCCAGGCATCGCGCCAGGCCGAGCCCACGCCCGGCCGGTACGCCTCGGCATTGACGTTGCACCACGCGCCTTCCGGGAACGGGCGGCAGGCGTAGAGCTTGCCGTCGCTGCTCTTCACCACGGTCTGCCCGGGCACGTAGCTGCCGATGCCGGCCGGATACACATGGTCGAAGTCTCCGCCGGGTGAGGGCGTGCCCGGGTCCGGCATCTTCGTGTCCAGCTGGAAGCGGTTGCCGTCCTTCAGATACACGCGGTTGTCGGTGGCCGAGGCGGTCGGCGTGATCGCGCCGTTGCTGAGCACACCCACGCGCGCGTGCTGGGCGCTGGCATTGACCTTGCGGGCCAGCGCCAGCGGCCACTGTGCCGGCGTGGTCTGGCCTGCGGCCAGCGTGGCTTCCACACGTTCCACGTCGTTGCCGTTGGCATTGAACACACGCAAGGCCAACGTGGTGCCGACCGGCAGCTCGGTACGCGCGGTGACCGGCCCGGCATCCTGCCACTGCGGCACCGGCGTGGTTCCACCGCCGCCTTCAAAGCGCACGTCCATGCAGGTGTAGAACGCTTCGGTCGAATCCGAGCGCTGCCAGGTGTTGTAGATCACATGCTGGCCGCTGCGCTGCGGCAGCGTGCACTGCAGCTTGTAGGTGCCATCGGCCGACAGCGGTGTGTTGCCCAGCGAGCAGAATTCCTGCAGGTCGGCCCAGCGCAGCGGGCTGCCGGGCTGCCAGCCGGCGCGGGTGACGAAGAACTTCCAATCACGCGTGGCATGCGGGGCGGTGGCCTTGAACACGAAGGTGAACTTGCCGTTTGCATCCGGCTGTATCGGCGTGGTCTGCCAGTCGCTGCGATCCAGGTCCAGACCGCGGAAAGTCGGGTTGTTGCCGCTGCACAGCTTGCCGTCGGGCACCACGGCCTGGTGGTTGCCGTTGGCGTTGGCCTGGTTGATGCCGTTCCAGTCGTAGAACGCCTGCGAGCCGGCCACTGCCTTGGCGGCCGCGCAGGCCGGGTTGGTGGGGTTTTCCGGATTGCCCTGGAAGCAGGCATAGACGCGGCTGACCGGGGTGATCATCGTGCCGTGTGCGGCCGCGTTGCCGGCAACGCCAACACCGGCGCCAACGAAGACGGTAGCCAGCAGCAAGGGGGTGTATCGCAGAGACATGGCGCATCCTTGTGATCGTCGAAGGGAGCGGTGACCGCAGCACCCGCGCTGTGCCACGCGACGGGCAATGAGCGGTACCGCCGCGAGTATCGAGCGGCAATGCACAGCGGCAAACCACGTCAACACCGATCCGTGACTACGTGTGTGAAGCCCTTCCCGCAGGCTTCACGCCACACTGAACGAATGCGTTGGCGGTCACGCCTGCAGCGCGGCAACGATCACGTTCGCGCGCACGGTCATGCCCGGTGATTGCCTGCCCGATCCACCTGGCACGAAAAGCATCCATGTCCTGCGTTGTGCAGGTGCACGAAGGCCACCGTTGTATCGGCAAACAACCGGTCCAGCTGCGCAGCAACCTCGGTGCCCTGGCAGACCATGCCGCTCAGCATGAAGTCCGCGCTGTCATAGGCACGCACTGAAATCAGCCGACGGTGCACGTAGGCAGGTACTACGCCTGCCGGCAGCACGCAGCGGGTGGCACCGCGCTGCACGAAGATCGGGCCCGACGCGCGGTAGGGCGACTGCGTGGCCAGGTGTGTGTAAGGCAGCAGAAGCAATTCGGCACCCGCAGGCGCGTCGGTCAGGCTGACCCTGCAGGGGTAGCCACCACCGTCGCCTGCGCGTCGCCGCACGATTCCCCGTGCGGCCAAGGCGTCGTCGCTGGATTCGAAAAGCGCTTCGAACGGCTGGTGGTCGATGCCACTGAGTTGCCACGAATGCATGGAGTGTCTCCCGGTTTTCCGCGCATTCTGTCGCCGCCACGGGCCGCGTGCTCGCCATTTTCCGCCACCGGATTCGATGGCCCGCCTGGCCCTGCCCAGGTGCGACGGTCCGTGCGGCCGCCACAAGGCGCTAAGATGCGCGCGCCGCCCTCCTTCCAGCGCCGCATGTCCCTGGATTTCCCCACCGTCGCCGTGCTTGGCTTCCTGCTCTGCGTGGGCATCGCGCTGGGGTTCTCGTTGCTGCTGGTGGTGCTGCGCGGGCAACCGGTGCTGCGGCTGTGGACGCTCAGCCTGTGGGCCCTGACCCTGGGGGTGACCCTGCTGGCGCTGCGCCCCTACCTGCCGCAGGTGCCGGCGATTCTGGCCGGCAACGCGGCGATGGCCGCCTGCGCGGTGCTGCTGCTGCGTGGCATGGCCCTGCATCTGGGCCAACCCCTGCCGGTATGGCGACCGCTGTTGCTGGTGGCCGCGTTCATGGCCGGCATCTTCCTGTTCCTGGTGCCGTGGCCGAACCTGGTCGTGCGCCTGCATGTGTTCAGTGTGTTCGCTGCGCTCATCGATGGCTGGATCGCCTGGCTGCTGCTGCGCCACGCCCCGCCACAGCAACGCACCAGCTGCAGGCTGGCTGCGGCGGTATTCCTCGCCGAGGGCCTGCTGTACGTGGTGCGCCTGTTCCTGCCGGTGGCGGCCGGTGCCGGCGAGGACATCATGCGTACCGGCACGCCGATGTTCGTGACCTACCTGGCCGGGGTGATGCTGGAGTTGGCCCGTTGCTTCGCTCTGGTGCTGCTGCTGGTCGAACGCATGCTGGTGGAACTGCGTCGGGCTGCGCGGATCGATGGTCTTACCGGCCTGCTCAATCGCAGCGCGGTGCTGGCGGATGGGCAGCTGCAGCTGGAACAGGGACGCCGGCACGGTACGTCGTTGGCGGTGCTGCTGCTGGATGTGGATCATTTCAAACAGGTCAACGATCGTTGGGGCCATCTGGCGGGTGACCAGGTGCTGCAGCATTTCACCGGTGTGCTGCACCGCTGCGCGATCGGCCGCGTGCATCTGCTCAGCCGCTATGGGGGCGAGGAGTTCCTGCTGCTGCTGCCTGGCAGCAGCGGCCATGAGGCGACGGCGCTGGCCGACGCGATCCGCCACGGGCTGCAGCAGCGTCCGGCCCTGCTCGACACCGGTCCGGTGGCGGTGACTGCCAGCATCGGGCTGGTGCTGGACGACGGCCGGACCGATCTTTCCGGCCTGATCGCGTTGGCCGACAGCGCCCTGTACCGGGCCAAGGCCGAGGGCCGCAACCGCCTGGTGGCGGTGCCGACGCCGGCCTAGGACATCCACCTGTCGCCGCCAGCGCCCGGCGCGTGTAAGTTGGGTCACATCAGTTTGGTCACATCTGCCGCGGCACACCGTCGTGGTGGACAGGAACATTCCCAGGGGAATCACGCACGATGCAACGACACCATTTCGCGCGGGCCGGGTTGCTGGCCAGCATGCTGATTGCCGGCTGCAGCGCACCGCCGCAGGCAGGCACCGACGGCGCAGGCGATACGCCCAGCCGCCGCTTCGGCCAGATCGATTTCCGTCCCTGCACGCTGGCCACTGAAGGCGCCAGCGACAATGTCGAGGCGCAGTGCGCCACGTTCCAGGTGCCGGAAGACCGGAGCAAGCCCGACGGCCGCAGGATCGACCTGCGCATTGCCTGGTTGGAGTCGGGCAACAGTGGCTCGGGTCTGCCAGACCCGGTGTTCTTCCTGGCCGGCGGCCCCGGCCAGGCGGCCAGCGAGGTCGCCGTCATCGTCGATACGGCACTGCGCCAGGTGCGCAAGCAGCGCGACATCTTCCTGATCGACCAGCGCGGCACCGGCGGCTCCAACCCGCTCAGCTGCCTGGGCGCGGATGGCAAGGTGCTGCCGATGGATGAGGATGCTGCGCCCAGCGAGGCGCTGCTGCGCGAGTACGCCGAACGCTGCGCCGCGTCGCTGAAGGGCCGCGCCGACCCGCGCTTCTATACCACTGCCGAGGCCATCGCCGATCTGGACGCGGTTCGCCAGGCGCTGGGCGCCGATACGCTCAACCTGGTCGGCGGCTCGTACGGCACCCGCGTTGCCCAGCGCTATGCGGCGGCCTACCCGCAACACACCCGCAGCATCGTCATCGACGGTGTGGTGCCGAACGATCTGGTGGTAGGGGGTGAGTTCGCCAATACCTTCGACAACGCCATCACCCTGCAGTCGGCGCAGTGCCGCAAGGATGCTGCCTGCAGCAAGCGCTTCCCGGTCGATACCCGCGCACAACTGCGCAGCGTTGCGGACACCCTGCGCCGCACGCCGGTTACCGTCGAGTACCGCGATCCGGGTACCAATGCGCCGCGCAAGGATGTACTGACCCCGGACAGCGTGGTCGGCCTGGCGTTCGCCTTCTCCTACGTGCCGCAGTATTCCTCGCTGCTGCCACTGGTGCTGGACGAGGCCGCGCAGGGACGTTATGCGCCACTGGCCTCGCTGGTACGCGGTGCGACCCGCAGCATGGATTTCCAGATCAACCGCGGCATGCAGTGGTCGGTGATCTGCAGCGAAGATGCACCGCGCTACCAGGCGCCGGCGGAAAGCGGAGACGCGCTGTTCGGGCCGGAAGCGGCGCGTGCGTTCTTCGCCGCCTGCCCGGTGTGGCCGCATCAGCCGTCGCCGGCGGCTGCGGCAGCGCCGCTGCGCAGCGATCTGCCGGTGCTGCTGCTGTCCGGCGAGCTGGACCCGGTGACGCCGCCGCGTTACGCCGAACAGGTGCTCAAGGGGCTGCCGAAGGGACGCGCGCTGGTCGCCCGCGGGCAAGGCCACGGCACCCTGACCGCCGGTTGCATGCCGCGCCTGCTCGGCCAGTTCATCGACACCACCGATGCCAAGGCGCTGGATGCCAGCTGCCTGGACACGCTGAGCTACGTGCCGGCGTTCACCTCGTTCAACGGATGGGCCCCATGATCGTCGCCGACAACCTGCACAAGGCCTTCAACACCCGCACCGGCCGTATCCAGGCGGTCGCCGATGTCGGCTTCCGCGCCGAGGATGGCCGCATCACCGGCCTGCTCGGGCCGAACGGCGCCGGCAAGACCACCACCATGCGCATGCTGTACACGCTGATGACGCCGGATGAAGGCAGCATCACCGTCGATGGCATCGATGCCGCCCGCGATCCGGTGGAAGTGCGTCGCCATCTCGGCGTGCTGCCCGACGCGCGTGGCGTCTACAAGCGGTTGACCGCGCGCGAGAACATCGCTTACTTCGGCGAGCTGCATGGCCTGTCCGCGTCGCGCATCCGCGAACGCATCGAAGTGCTGTCGCATGCGCTGGACATGGGCGACATCCTCGACCGCCAGACCGATGGCTTCTCGCAGGGCCAGCGCACCAAGACCGCCATTGCCCGCGCGCTGGTGCACGACCCGCGCAACGTGATCCTCGACGAACCCACCAACGGCCTGGACGTGATGACCACCCGCGCGCTTCGCCGCTTCCTGCTGGGCCTGCGCGAGGAAGGGCGCTGCGTGATCCTGTCCAGCCACATCATGCAGGAGGTCGGTGCGCTGTGTGACCACATCGTGATCATCGCCAAGGGAACGGTGATGGCCGCCGGCAGTGCCGATGAACTGCGTGCGCAGTCCGGCGAACCCAACCTGGAAGATGCGTTCGTGAAACTGATCGGCAGCGAAGAGGGCCTGCACGCATGAGCATGATGTCGACCATGATGACGGTGATGCGCAAGGAACTGCGCGACCTCTCGCGTGACCGCCGCACCCTGATGCTGACCCTGCTGTTTGGTCCCTTGCTGTACCCGCTGCTGATCCTGGGCATGGGCAAGCTGGCCGAAAGCCGTGTGCGCATCCAGATTGAACAGCCACTGCAGATCCCGACCATCGGTGCCGAGAATGCGCCGAACCTGGTGCGTTTCCTGGCCGCGCAGGGGCTGAACACCGCGCCGGCGCCCAAGGATCTGGCCGAGGCGATCCGCTCGCAGGAGATCGACGTCGCGCTGCGCATCAGCCCCGATTTCGGCAAGGACTGGGCCGACGGCAAGCCCGCGCTGGTGGAAGTGATCCGTGACAGTACCCGGCGCGCCGCCGAGGTACCCAGCGCCCGCCTGCAGGCGGCCCTGGCGACCTACAACGGCCAGGTCGGTGCGCTGCGGTTGATGGCACGTGGCGTCGACGCACAGGTGGCGCGGCCGCTGGAGGTGGCTACCCAGGACATGGCCAGCGCCGAGGCCAAGCGCGGCATGATGCTGTCGATGCTGCTGCCGGTGCTGCTGACGCTGACCTCGTTCATCGGTGGCGCCTACCTGGTGATGGATGCCACCGCCGGTGAGCGCGAGCGGCAATCGCTGGAGCCGCTGCTGGCGACCCCGGGTTCGCGCAGCGCCATCGTCAGCGGCAAGATCGCCGCCGCCTGCGTGGTCGGCTTCGCCTCGTTGCTGCTGACGTTGATCGCGTTCAAGGCCAGTGCGCAGATCGCGCCCGGCAATGTCGGCCGGCAGCTCAACATGAACATCGGCTCGATGTTGCAGATGCTGCTGGTGATGGTGCCGATGCTGCTGATCGGCACCTCGCTGCTGACCTTCCTCTCGGCCGCGGCCAAGAGCATGAAGGAAGCGCAGAGCCACATGACCTGGCTGGTGCTGCTGCCGATGCTGCCCGGCTACGCATTGATGGCCTACCCGGTGAAGAGCGAGCTGTGGCAGTACGCAGTGCCTTTCCTGTCGCAGAACCAGATGCTGTTGAAGGTGATCCGCCACGAGGCGATCAGCCCGACCATCTGGGCGGTCTACCTCGGCGCAAGCCTGGGTCTGGCCGCAGTGCTGTGGTTTGCTGCCGTGCGCCGTTACCACAACGAACGGCTGGCGATTTCCGGCTGAGCGTAACCGGTAGCGCCGGGCCATGCCCGGCGGATGCAGAACGAGGCCCGGTCATCCCGGGCCTTGTTCATGTCAGCGCAGTGAGGCGTTTCCTCCCCCATACCGCGCCGGCGTCACTCCCATCTCGCGCTTGAACACGGCGATGAAGGAACTGGGCGTGTCGTAGCCCAATGACAATGCGACGGTGGTGACCGGCTCACCGGCCAGCAATTGCGGCAGCGCCAGCAGCACGCGCAGGCGCTGCCGCCAGTGGGTCAGGGTCATGTTGGTCTCGGCCTGCCAGCGGCGGGCGAGGCTGCGGCTGGACAGGCCGCTCGCTGCGGCCCAGTCCTCGACGCTGCGGGTGTCATGCGGCGCGCGCGCCAGGGCCGAGGCGATGCGACGCAGGCGGCGGTCGCTGGGTTGCTGCAGGGCCAGCGGCAAGGGCGTGCCGGCGGCGATCTCATCGATGATCACCCCCGCCAACCGCTGCTGCACCGCATCCAACGCCTGCCCGGACCACCGCAGTGCACGCGGCACCGCCACCTGCAGCAGGTCGCTGGACTGGAAGATGCGTGGTGTGGTCGGCAAGCCCGCGCAGGCTTCCCTGCTGAAGTACAGGCTCCAGCCATCGAAGCTGCCGATGCTGGACAGCGCATGCGGGTGCTGCGGCGGAAGCCATGCCACGTGTCCGGCCGGAAGCAGCCAGTGGATGTCGCCCGCCTCGATCCGCAGCAGGCCCGTGTGGGCGCCCAGCAGTTGCCCGCGCGCATGCTGGTGGCGAAGGGTGCGGCGTGAACCCGGCATCGCCAACTGCGTGCCGAGCAGGGCCGGCCCTCCGCTGGCATCGGCCAGTGCAGGATCGATCAATGGCGTCTGGGCTGTCTGCTTTGCCATATCCATTGGCAGTTATACGGCAGAACAGTCGGCGGCGAGCGTTGACACTGGGCGTCCATTCCCCAGGAGCACGCCATGCAACCGCAGGACATCCTTCCCGATCACCAGAACGACGTGCAGGTGAACGGTCTTACCGTGCGCAAGGGCAGCGTCGGCGCCTTTCTCGCTAGCGTCCGCGACTGGCAGGACCCGGCCGGTGATGCCGCCACCCGTGTCGCCGCCGAAGCAGATCTGCGCAGTCTGCTGCCCGGACTGCACGCACTGGGCCTGTTCCAGGTGCTGGCCGCACGTGATCCGGCGCTGCAACGGTTGATCGACGGCGCAGCCT
This sequence comes from Stenotrophomonas sp. LMG 10879, assembly GCF_002750935.1. Taxonomy (NCBI): domain Bacteria; kingdom Pseudomonadati; phylum Pseudomonadota; class Gammaproteobacteria; order Lysobacterales; family Lysobacteraceae; genus Stenotrophomonas; species Stenotrophomonas sp. LMG 10879. The sequence continues at coordinate 232,675 of NZ_PEJT01000005.1, read as the reverse complement.
GAAACGTACAAGGCCCGGACATGCCGGGCCTTGCTCCAGAACCACCGGGCGCGGCCCGGCGCTACCGCCTTGGGCATCAGCCGCCCGGTGCGAACACCAGCGTGCGGCGGGTGGTGACCGGGGCATTGACCGGCTCGAAACGCCAGCGCTTGACCGCGTTGAGGGCTTCGCGATCGAAAACGCGCGAGGGCGTCGCGCGCAGCACGCGCGCATTGGTCACCGAGCCGTCGGTGCCGACGGTGATCTCCACCAGCACTTCGCCGGAGGTACCCGAACGCAGCGCTTCGGCCGGGTAACGCGGTGCCGGCGTGCTGACCGGGCGCAGGCTCGGCGCAGCGGCGGTCGCTGCCTGGCGGGCGGCGTTGGCCTGCTGCGCCGCGGCCTGCTGCTGCTTCTGCTCGGCATCACGGCGGGCGGCGGCCTGGCGCTCGGCTTCCTGGCGCTCGCTGTCACGACGGGCAACATCCTGCTGCGCGGCAATCTGCTTGGCCGCCTCGGCTTCCTTGGCGCGCTGTTCGCTCAGGCGCTGCTGCTCGGCCAGCTGCTTGGTGCGGTCTTCAGCGTCCTTCTTGACCTTCTCGGTCTCGTCTTCGGTGCGCTTGGCCGCGATCTGTACGCCCTTGCTCAGGCCTTCTTTCAGGCGCGGCAGGGCCGGGGCCGAGGCGTCGACCTTTTCGATCAGGGCGACCAGCCGCTGCGCTTCGGTGAAGTCCTCGCGGCCCAGGTGCTGCTCGGCGGCGATCAGGGTGTAGGGCAGCAGGTCGGTCAGCGCGCTCTTCACCGAGGCATCGTCCGGGGTCTTGTCGCGCAGGGCCAGGTAATACTCGATGGCGTTGTCGCCGGCCGGGGCGTACATGCGGTTCTCGCGCAGTGCCTGGCTGGCCGATTCGCGCAGCTGCTCGGTGCCCATCGACTGCACCTTGGCAGCCACCGCTGGTGCGGCTGGCGCTGCAGCGGCGGGGGCGGTGGCACCCTGCGCGGCCGGGGCCGGTGTTTCTTCCTTGCCCGAGCAGGCAGCCAGGGCCAAAGCCAGAGCGACCGGCAACCACCGGCGCGCGGCAGCGATCATTGCGACGTGCGACATCCTGCTCCCCTCTAAGAAGACGACGTTACGAAAAACGTAGATACGCATGGCCGGAACGGAAGATCCGGGCGTGGCGGGGGACGTTTCCCAGCGTCACCGTCGCCTGCAGCGAGGGTGCAATCTAGCATCCCGGCCACCCTTGCGTACAAGGGCCGGGAGCGGCGCCGGCAGCGGCAGTCGTGCCGCTGCCGGCGATGGCGTCAGTGCGCGGCAGCCTTGCTGTGGCTGTTGGACATCAGCTTGTCGGTCCAGGCGATGCCGATCGCCGACAGGATGAACACGCAGTGGATGATGGTCTGCCACAGCACACCATCGGGGGTCAGGGTCGTGCAGGTATCGGGGCCGGCGTTGTAGAAGCTGGCCGATGCCGACGAAGCCGCTGCCGCCCATTGTTCCGGCTTGCACAACGGCAGGCCGTTCAGCGGGCTGGCTGCAATGAACGTCTTCAACAGGTGGATCGAGGAGATGCCGATGATCGCCATCGCCAGCTTCACCTTCAGCACGCTGGCGTTGACGTGGCTCAGCCATTCCGGCTGGTCCGGGTGGCCTTCCAGGCGCAGGCGCGAGACGAAGGTTTCATAGCCGCCGACGATCACCATCACCAGCAGGTTGGAGATCATCACCACGTCGATCAGGCCCAGCACGATCAGCATGATCTGCTGCTCGCCCATCGACACCGAGTGCGAGATCAGGTGCCACAGTTCCTTGCCGAACAGGAACACGTAAACGCACTGGGCAACGATCAAACCCAGGTACAGCGGCAGCTGCAGCCAGCGCGAGGCGAAGATCAGGGTGGACAACGGGGAGAGCGGCGGACGGTTTGCACTCATGCGGAGGATGCTGCGTTTCGGGGGAGAGGCGAGGTTACCGGCCCGCCATGACGGTGCCAAGCCAACGCACGCACTAGACTTCAGGTTCCTTTCCGTACCCCAGAGCCGCCGCCATGATCGACCTGTATTACTGGCCTACCCCGAACGGCCACAAAGTGACCCTGCTGCTGGAAGAAGCCGGCCTGGAGTACCGCGTCCACCCGGTCAACATCGGCTCGGGCGACCAGTTCAAGCCGGAATTCCTGGCCATTTCCCCCAACAACAAGATGCCGGCCATCGTCGACCACGACCCGGCCGACGGCGGCGCCCCGCAGAGCGTGTTCGAGTCCGGCGCGATCCTGCTGTACCTGGCCGAGAAGACCGGCCGCTTCCTGCCGGCCGACCCGCGTGGCCGCGTCACCACCCTGGAATGGCTGTTCTGGCAGATGGCCGGGCTGGGCCCGATGAGCGGGCAGATGGGCCACTTCAATGTGTACGCGCCGGAGAAGATCCCGTACGCGATCGAGCGCTACGACAATGAAGTGCGCCGCCTGCACGGGGTGATGGACAAGCGCTTGGCCGAGCACGCCTTCCTGGCCGGCGAGGACTACACCATCGCCGACATGGCCAGCTACCCGTGGGTTGGCGCCTACGACAAGCTGCCGGCGGACTTCGACGCCTTCCCCCACCTCAAGCGCTGGCATCAGGCCATCGCCGCCCGTCCCGCCACCCAGCGCGCCTATGCGCTGCGCACGCAGGTGAACCCGGACGCCGGCAAGCCGCTCAGCGACGAAGAGCGCAAGCACCTGTTCGGCAAGCGCTGACCCGGCACGGTGGGTGCCGACCGTTGGTCGGCACTCATTATGGGAAGACCTCATGGGCAGAAGGTCATGCTGTCTTCCCGCACCGGCTTGGTTAGGATGGAGGCTGACCGTCCCGCGCCCGCCGCGGTGACGGACCTGCCGTTTGCCGGGATCCTCCATGCGCCATCTGTTCGCCTCGCTCGCCCTCATGCTCGCCACCGCTACCGTCGCCCACGCTGAAAAACTCACTCTGGAAGCCATCACCGGCCCGCTGCCGTTGTCCGGCCCGACCCTGATGAAGCCGAAGGTGGCACCGGACGGCTCGCGCGTGACCTTCCTGCGCGGCAAGGACAGCGACCGCAACCAGCTGGACCTGTGGAGCTATGACATCGGCAGCGGCCAGACCCGCCTGCTGGTCGATTCCAAGGTGGTGCTGCCCGGTACCGAAACCCTCAGTGACGAGGAAAAGGCCCGTCGCGAGCGCCAGCGCATCGCCGCGATGACCGGCATCGTCGACTACCAGTGGTCGCCGGACGCGCAGCGCCTGCTGTTCCCGCTGGGCGGCGAGCTGTACCTGTACGACCTCAAGCAGGAAGGCAAGGCAGCGGTGCGCCAGCTGACCCACGGCGAAGGCTTTGCCACCGATGCCAAGCTGTCGCCCAAGGGCGGCTTCGTCAGCTTCATCCGCGGCCGCAACCTGTGGGTGATCGACCTGGCCAGTGGGAAGCAGATGCAGCTGACCGCTGATGGCAGCACGACGATTGGCAACGGTATCGCCGAATTCGTCGCCGACGAAGAAATGGATCGCCATACCGGTTACTGGTGGGCGCCGGACGATTCGGCCATCGCCTACGCCCGCATCGACGAAAGCCCGGTGCCGGTGCAGAAGCGCTACGAAGTCTATGCCGACCGCACCGATGTGATCGAACAGCGTTACCCGGCCGCGGGCGATGCCAACGTGCAGGTGAAGCTGGGTGTGATCTCGCCGGTGGAACAGGCGCAGACGCAGTGGATCGACCTCGGCAAGGAGCAGGACATCTACCTGGCCCGCGTCGACTGGCGCGATCCGCAGCACCTGAGTTTCCAGCGCCAGTCGCGCGACCAGAAGAAGCTGGACCTGGTGGAGGTCACCCTGGCCTCGAACCAGCAGCGCGTGCTGGCCCACGAAACCAGCCCGACCTGGGTGCCGCTGCACAACAGCCTGCGTTTCCTCGATGACGGCAGCGTGCTGTGGTCGTCCGAGCGCACCGGTTTCCAGCATCTGTATCGTATCGACAGCAAGGGCAAGGCCACTGCGCTGACCCACGGCAACTGGTCGGTCGATGAACTGCTGGCGGTCGATGAAAAGGCCGGCCTGGCATACTTCCGTGCCGGCATCGAATCGGCGCGCGAAAGCCAGATCTACGCCGTGCCGCTGCAGGGTGGCCCGCCGCAGCGCCTGTCGAAGGCGCCGGGCATGCATAGCGCCAGCTTCGCGCGCAACGCCAGCGTTTACGTGGACAGCTGGTCCAACAGCAGCACCCCGCCGCAGATCGAACTGTTCCGCGCCAATGGCGAGAAGATCGCCACCCTGGTCGAGAACGATCTGGCCGATCCCAAGCATCCGTACGCGCGCTACCGCGACGCGCAGCGCCCGGTCGAATTCGGCACGCTCACCGCTGCCGACGGCAAGACCCCGCTGAACTACAGCGTGATCAAGCCGGCCGGCTTCGATCCGGCCAAGCGCTACCCGGTGGCGGTGTACGTGTATGGCGGCCCGGCCAGCCAGACCGTCACCGACAGCTGGCCCGGCCGTGGCGACCACCTGTTCAACCAGTACCTGGCCCAGCAGGGCTATGTGGTGTTCTCGCTGGACAATCGCGGCACCCCGCGCCGTGGCCGTGACTTCGGCGGCGCGCTGTATGGCAAGCAGGGTACGGTGGAAGTGGCCGACCAGCTGCGCGGCGTGGCGTGGTTGAAGCAGCAGCCGTGGGTGGACCCGGCGCGCATCGGCGTGCAGGGCTGGTCCAACGGCGGCTACATGACCCTGATGCTGCTGGCCAAGGCGTCGGACAGCTACGCCTGCGGTGTGGCCGGCGCGCCGGTGACCGATTGGGGCCTGTACGACAGCCACTACACCGAGCGCTACATGGACCTGCCGGCGCGCAACGATGCCGGCTACCGCGAGGCACGCGTGCTGACCCACATCGAGGGCCTGCGCTCGCCGCTGCTGCTGATCCACGGCATGGCCGACGACAATGTGCTGTTCACCAATTCGACCAGCCTGATGAGCGCGCTGCAGAAGCGTGGCCAGCCGTTTGAACTGATGACCTATCCGGGTGCCAAGCACGGCCTGTCCGGTGCCGACGCACTGCATCGCTACCGCGTTGCCGAAGCCTTCCTGGGACGTTGCCTGAAGCCTTGATCATCATCCGGGAAGGAGCCCGCCCATGACCCTGCCGCCGCCGATTCCTGCTCCCTCCAACCTGGCCTCCGGCTGGTGGTGCCGGCATTGGCGCTGGGCGATGCCGCTGGCGGTGCTGCTGTTCCTGGCCGCCCTCGGTGGTGCCATCGCCTGGAGCGTGCTGCGCTGGACCGAGGCCGCGCACGACAGTGCGCCGATGCGCGAGGCGATGCGTCGCGCCGGCTGCAGCGTCGAACTGGTGCAGGTGTTCGGCGAGCCGCTGCAGGCCGGCACGCTGCCGCTGGGCAGCATGCAGACCGCCATCAACGGCGAGCGCGATGTCGGCCTGACCGTGGCACTGGAAGGACCGCATGCACACGGCCGCCTGTTCGTGAAGGGCACCCGCAGCGACGACGTGTGGGATTACCCGGTGATGTACGTGCTGGCCGAAGACAAGCAGACCTTCGACCTGAGCGCACTGGATGATGCCGAAGCGGCTGGCGAATGCGAACTGCAGGAATGCCGCGCGCGTGGGGAATGTGCGCTGACGGCCGCGCTGTGACTGTACGACCGAGCGCGGAATCAGAGACTGTCGCGATCCGCCACAGTTGAATTCACTCTTCCGGATCAAGCCTCGGCTCGGCTCAGCACCTCTCGTGGGAGTCTGCTCAGTCACGTCATTGCATGGCGCTGATCAGCTGGATCGTCATTGGTATCGCCATGAATTTTCGCCGCTTTGATAGGGTGGATTGATAGTGCGAGCGACGTCGCGGAACGCTGAGGCACACTCATTCCAATCATTGATCCGTTGCAGCGTTTGTTCGGCTGCAGCGTTTCACTTGATCCTGGAAGGAACGTGCAATGCGAACGTATGCAATCAGGAGCGCGGTGGCACTGACGGTCTTCGCGCTGCTTTCGGTCGGTCCGACCAAAGCGGCCGAGCCATTCGTGGAGGCGCTCCCAGACGCAGTGCTGGCTGAAGCCGAGCAGGGGTTGCGCAGAGGAGGCGACGACGTGGAGTGGGTGCGCCGGGTTCGCGTGAATGAGACCGCCCTGGCTGCTGATGAGATCACCGTCGATCTCCACGACAGGGTTCTTCACCTTGTCCGCGATCCTTCCGAACCCCTGTTCGAGAGCGTCCAGAGTGTGATCTACCGGCCTGCGGATGACGTAGGTGCCCAACGAGAGGTGCGCTCGATCTCAGGCCTGCAGTGGGTGGGTAAGGTGAAGTCCGTAGCGCTGGATGCTGAAAGGAAGCTTGAGCAGCGCACGTACGTGAGAATCTGGTCGGACGCTTCAGGAACACATGCGAGATTCGCCCTTGGGTTCTGGCATTACACGCTGGACGGTGATCGACTGGTAAAGCGCGATGTGCGCCGCGCTCTACGAGACGAGCGTGACGATGTGAGGGACCGGCGACCAGATCGGCCCGCTCCAGACCTTCCTCCAGGAATTGCCGCCGGCGGGAGCGGCGAAGGTCGCGATGTGATTCGGGTTGCGTACGGCTTTGCGGCAGGCGCGCTGGTGGATGGGCTGGATCCGGCAATCGAGCAGGTCAGGGCTGCAGTGATCGAGGCCAATGCCGGATTTGCAGCAAGCGGTATTGAATTGGAGTTGCAGACGGCGGCCAACGCGCTTCCGGGATACCGCGAAGCCACGCTTGATCAGACTCTCGACGACATCGCAAAGGGTAGGCGCGGACCACTCTGGCTGCTGCACGTGGCGCGCGAGGGCGAGCGAGCCGACGTGATGGTGATGATCATCGATACACATTCGGGCGCTCCCGCATGCGGATTGGCCCAGCAGGTACTGGCGACCCGGGAAACGGCCTTTCTCGCTGTTGAGCGCAGATGCCTGGCCCAGCACACCCTTGCGCATGAGATCGGCCATTTGCTGGGAGCAGATCATGATCCCGAGAACGTGACACTTGATCCGCCCAGATTCGCATTCGGGCATGGCTATCAGTTCAACGCGGAAGACGCGCCTGGTTGGCGTACCGTCATGGCCTTGGAATGCAGTGACCGGACCTGCCCGCGGGTGAACCTCTGGTCATCCCCGCTCATCCAGCACGGAGGCGTGCCAACGGGATCGGTTGATCTTCATGACAACGCAAGAGTCCTGCGCGAGACGAAAGGCGTCGTTGCCGGCTTCTACCCGGATCCGCCAGCGCAGAACCCCGATGCCTCATATCCGCACCCGTGACGTCCGGGCGATTGTCGGCACCGCCATGAGCGCGTAGGGTGCGGGCAACCCTGTCCTGGAGTGCTCCATGAAGCCGATCGCGCTTGCCATCGCCCTGGCCCTGACCGCCGCCCCGCTGCTGTCGGCCCCACCGGCCCTGGCCGCACCGGCCGCCAAGGCCTCTACGCCGGCCAGCCCGGCCTGGGTCGCGCGCAGCAACGCGCTGGCGCAGATCCTGCTGGACGCCCAGGGCCCGTTCCAGCCCGAGGAGACCGGCTTCTTCGGCGTGCCCGGCTACGACGACAAGGTCGCCGACCTCGGCCCGGACAACGACCAGCGCTACCGCGCCGCGATGGCCAAGGCCCGCGACGAACTGAAGGCCAAACTGGCCACTGAGAAGGATCCCAACGTCCGCCAGGACCTGGAGATCATGATCGCCGCCGCCAACCAGAACATCGAAGGCAGCGAGCTCAACCAGAAGTACCTGCTGCCGTGGCGCGATGCGCCGCAGAGCGTGTTCGGCGGCCTCAACCTGCTGCTGTCCGACCAGGTGCCGGCCGAGCGCCGGGCCAAGGCGGTCGATCGCCTCAAGGCATACGCGGGCCTGCAGCCGGGTGGCACCGCGTTCACCACGCTGGCCCGCCAGCGCTACGAAGAGCGGTTGAAGGACAGCACGCTGCTGCAGCCGACGAAGATCGAAGTGCAGCAGTCGCTGGACAACGTCGAGACCTACATCACCGGTATCGAGTCGCTGCTGAAGAAGTACCAGGTCGCCGGTGCCGACGAGGCGATGAAGGCGCTTGCCGCACAGATGAAGGACTACGCCGCATGGACCCGCAAGGAGGTGCTGCCGAAGGCACGTGCCGATGCGCGCCTGCCGGCCCCGCTGTACGCCTATCAGCTCAAGCAGGTCGGCATCGATATCGACCCGAAGCTGCTGATGCAGCGTGCGCAGCTGGAGTTCATGGAAACGCGCTCGGCGATGCGCCAGCTGGCGCCGCTTGTCGCGAAAGAAAAGGGCCTGAAGGTCAGTGACCCGAGCGACCCGGTGGCGGTGATCCGCGCGCTGAAGGGCGAGAAGATCGCCGATGACCAGCTTGAAGGCCATTACCGCAAGGTGATCGATGCCATCGATCCGCTGATCCGCGAGCACCGCATCGTCGATGTGCCGCAGCGCGCAATGCAGATGCGCCTGGGCTCGGCCGCCGAAAGCGCTGCCAGCCCGGCACCGCACTTCCTGCCCGCGCCGCTGGTCAACAACACCGGGCAGCAGGGCACCTTCGTGCTGCCGCTGGGCAACCCGGCGGCCGGTGCGGGCGCGCAGTACGACGACTTCAACTTCGGGTCGGCGGCCTGGACGCTGAGCGCGCATGAAGGCCGCCCGGGCCACGAACTGCAGTTCACCGCGATGGTCGAGCGCGGCGTGTCGCTGGCGCGCACGATGTTCGCGTTCAATTCGGTGAACGTGGAAGGCTGGGCGCTGTATGCCGAAGCGGAGATGGTGCCGTATGAGCCGCTGGACGGGCAGATGATCGCGCTGCAGTTCCGCCTGCTGCGTGCCGCCCGCGCCATGCTGGACCCGATGCTCAACCTCGGCCTGACCGACCGTGCCAACGGCGAGCGCGTGCTGATCGAGCAGGTGGGCCTGTCCAAGGCGATGGCTACCCAGGAACTGGACCGCTACATGGTGCGCATGCCGGGCCAGGCGGGCAGCTACTTCTACGGCTACACCCGCATCCTCGAACTGCGCATGCAGACCGAGCTGGCACTGGGCGCGAAGTTCGACCGCCTGGCGTTCAACAACTTCCTGCTCGACCAGGGCCTGTTGCCGCCGGACCAGTTGGCTGAAGCGGTGAACGAGGTGTTCGTGCCGAAATACCAGAAGAAGTAACGGTAGCGCCGGGCCACGCCCGGCGAGCGCAGCGGAAGAGACGCCGGGCGTGGCCCGGCGCTACCCGCGGTGACCCGTGTGGGTCACCGCTGCGGGGTGATCGTCTGCGTCGGCAGGCGTGCCGGCGGCGCCGGATTCGGCACCCAGATCGCCACGCCGGCCGCGCGTTTCTGCGTGGTCGGTATGCCGATGCCCACGCCACCGCCCACGTGTGAACCGTAGCTGCCGGCACCCACCGACATGCCGACCGGTGAGCCACTGCTGCCCACGCCCATCAGGATCACGCCGTTGGCACCGAGCGCAGCCGCTTCGCGCTTCAGGCGGGCCACGGCGGCGTCGGTCTGGCCCTGCGTGCCGAAGCCCACCGCCGACGACGACTCCAGCTGGGCGATTTCCTGCGAACCGGCGGGTGGCGTCGAATAGATCTGCACCTGGGCCGGATCGATCGGCGCGCGGGCGCGGCCCAGCATGACCTTGGAAGTGCTGGCGCAACCGGCAACGGTCAGCAGCATGGCCGCCAAGGCGACCCAACGGATGTTCATGGCGTATACCCCTGTAGGACTGGTTCGGATCATCAGCCGGGCACTCTGAATCGGCGCCAACATCGGGGCTCGACCCATGGCCGCACGCTAGCACGGTGCCGGTGAGGTTGACGGCAACGCGGTAGGCGGCGCTGCCGGGAACGGCTATGGTTGGGAGCAAGAACAACCACGGGGAGTGCGCTATGGGTGTGATCAGTCTGTTGTGGGGCGTACTGGCCCTGTTGTGGATGATCCTGGCGTTGATACCGCTGCTGGGCTGGGGCAACTGGTTCCTGATCCCGTTTGCTGCGGTCGGCGCGATCATCGCCGCACTCGGCATCCTGTTCACCCACCCCAGCAAGCGCGGCCGGGCCTGGACCGGGCTGATCCTGAACGGCATCGTGGTGGTGGTCGGCATCCTGCGCCTGGGGCTCGGCGGCGGCGTCATCTGAGGCAGTACGGCCGGTGCGACCGGGCGTCGCAGGTACACGGCCGCTGGCCGGGCAGGGAGTAGAATGGGCGGCTGCGCGAGCCCCCCGCGTGCCTGTCGAACTGCGCCCTGCGCGGCTGCTCCCATGATCATTCGTTCCCGTCCCCACGGCTGGCAACTGCTGTACATCCTGCGTGGCTCCATCGTCCCGGCGATCGCGCCCAAGGTACTGGCCATCCTCATCCTCTCCATCGCGGTCGCCGCGGTGGTGGAACTGGCGCCGCCGGTCGGCATCGAGCGCGTCTCGGTCACCCCGTTCACCCTGCTCGGCCTGGTCCTGTCGATCTTCCTCAGCTTCCGCAACAGCGCCTGTTACGACCGCTGGTGGGAGGGCCGCAAGCTGTGGGGCCAGCTGGTGTTCGAATCGCGTTCGCTGGCCCGCCAGGTACAGGTACTGCTGGCCGACGACGCGCCGCGCCGCCAGCGCATCAGCTACCTGACCACCGCCTTCGCCTACGCACTGGCCGCGCGCCTGCGTGCCCGCGACGTGGCGCTGGCCGCGGTGCCATGGCTGGACGAGGAACAGCGCGGGCAGCTCGCTCAGCGCGAGAACGTGCCCGATGCGCTGCTGGCGATGATCGCCGCCGAACTGGCCCAGGCCCGGCGCGAAGGCACGCTCGATTCGATCCTCTACGTCCAGCTGGAAGAGCGCCTGCACGCGATGTCCTCGATCCAGGCCGGCTGCGAGCGCATCCTCACCACCCCGCTGCCGTTCGCCTACACCCTGCTGCTGCACCGCTGCGCGTGGATGTTCTGCGTACTGCTGCCGTTCGGCCTGGCCAGTTCGCTGGGCTGGGCCACGCCGGTGCTGTCGGCGGTGCTGGCCTATGCCTTCTTCGGCCTGGACCAGCTGGGTGAAGAAATGGAAGACCCGTTCGGCCTGGAGCCGAACGACCTGCCGTTGGACGCGCTGGTGCGCACCATCGAGATCGACCAGCTCGATGCCCTCGGCGAACGCCCGTTGCCCGCACCCCTGCTGCCGCAGGGCTACCTGTTGCAATAGCCACTCCCCGGAGCCTGCCATGCCTCATCCCCATTACCGCCCGCGGCGCATGCGCCATGACGAATTCTCGCGCCGCCTGATGCGCGAGAACACGCTGACCACCGACGACCTGATCTATCCGGTGTTCGTGCACGAGCCGGCTGGCCGCGTCGCGGTGCCGTCGATGCCCGGCGTGGAGCGGTTGTCGATCGAAGAACTTCTGAAGGTGGCCGAGGAAGCGCTGGAACTCGGCATCCCGGTGATCGACCTGTTCCCGGTGCTGGATGCCTCGCAGAAGTCGCTGGACGCCTCTGCGGCGTGGGCCGAGGACGGCCTGGCGCAGCGTGCGATCCGCGCGCTGAAGTCGCGTTTCCCGGAGCTGGGGGTGATGACCGACGTTGCCCTGGATCCGTACACCACGCACGGCCAGGACGGCATCATCGATGACAAGGGCTACGTGCTCAACGACATCACCGTCGAAGCACTGGTCAGGCAGTCGCTGTCGCACGCCGAGGCGGGCGCGGACATCATTTCGCCTTCGGACATGATGGATGGCCGTATCGGTGCGATCCGCCGTGCGCTGGACGCCGACCACCATCTCAACGTGCGCATCATGGCCTACTCGGCCAAGTACGCCTCGGCGTTCTACGGCCCGTTCCGTGACGCGGTGGGCAGCGCGGCCAGCCTCGGCAAGGCCGACAAGAAGACCTACCAGATGGACCCGGCCAACGGTGACGAGGCGATGCGCGAGATCGCGCTGGACCTGGAAGAGGGCGCGGACATGGTGATGGTCAAGCCGGGCATGCCGTACCTGGACCTGGTGCGGCGGGTGAAGGAGACCTTCGGCGTGCCGACCTTCGCCTACCAGGTCAGCGGCGAGTACGCGATGATGAAGGCGGCGTTCGCCAACGGCTGGCTGGACGAGCGCGCGTGCGTGCTGGAATCGCTGCTGGGCTTCAAGCGCGCCGGTGCCGATGGCGTGCTGACCTATTTTGCGCCGCAGGTGGCGCGTTGGCTGCGCGAGCGCTGACAATAGCGCCCACGACGGACGGAGGAACACGCGATGGGACCTGAAATGGGTTGGATGCAATGGTTGATCTGGGGCACCGGTACGCTGGTGTTCGGGGCCATCATCGTCGGCGTGTTCGTCGCTGCGTGGCGCGCAGCCCGGCGGCCGCCCGAGCAGCTCTCCGCTGCCGCCCAGGTTGCCCGCGAGCAGGCCGTGCCGGAGAGCGTGCAGGCCGAACTGGCCGCACTGAACCGGCGCAAGGACAATGGCCAGCTCAGCGAGGTGGAATACGAGCAGCAGCGCGCGAAGGTGCTGTCGCGCTGAGTTGATCTTCTGGTAGTCGCCAACCTTGGTTGGCGCTTCCGTGTGCCGACTCCGAACCATCATCCACGCATGGCGTGGATCTACTGGTAGTCGCCAACCTTGGTTGGCGGTTTTGTTTCTGTGCCGACCAAGGTCGGCACCTACCGGAGGGGGGCGGTCGGCACCCACCGAACCATCATCCACGCATGGCGTGGATCTACTACAACGCGGGTTCCAGTAGATCCACGCCATGCGTGGATGAACGCCCGCGCGATCCGTTGCCCATTACCCGTCGCAGCCCGCCACTGCCACCACCTTCGGCACGGCCAGCCGGTACACGTCCACGCCACCGGCGCGTGGCGACTTCGCCGCGCTGCTGGCCACCATCATTTCGCCCGGCTTGGCGTTGTCGACCACCGGCGCGCCGGTCCAGCCGCTTCCCTGATTGAACGACAACCCCAGCGGCTGCAACGCAGCGCCCGTCCACGCGCAACCGCTGGTCCAGACCTGCGCGGTATCACCGCTACCACGGCTGAAGGCCACGGCGCCTGCGCTGCCCAGCCAGTCGCCGTCGGTTTCATCGGCAGCGCTGTTCAATGCCTGCAGCGCCGTCGCCGGCCCGCGCGCGCCCTGCGCGTCCAGCGTGGCCACGAACAGGTCCCAGCCGGCACCACGGCCCTGCTGGCGGGCAAACAGCAGCCGCCGCCCGTCCGCGCTCAATGCCGGGCCTCGCTCCTCATGGCGACCGCCATCGCCGGCCAACGGTTGTGGGGTGCCCAAGCCGCCATCGGCGGCAATCGCCGCCCGGTACAGCGCCAGCCGGCCCTCGCGGCCTGCGGCGAACAGCAGCCAGCGGCCGTCGTGGCTGAAATACGGGTCGCGCACCTCGCCGGTCACTGCCAGCGGCAAGGCCTGCGCCTGCTGCCAGCGGCCGTCGACCACGCGCGCCTGCCACAGCCCCCAGCCGGCCTCGCCACGACGGGCGAAGACGATGCGCTGGCCATCGGCGCTGATCGTGGCCCGGCCCTCATCGGCGCGGGTGGAGACCACGCCCATGCCCTCGATGCCGTACTCGTTCAACGCCATCGCCACCGGGGCAGAGAGTAGACTGGCGGCGAGCACCAGCAGGGTCGGGGCGATACGCATCATCCAGGTCCATGCACGAAAGAGCACCAGTCTAGCCAGCTTGAGGATTCCATGACCGATCGTTACGCCGTCTTCGGACACCCCGTCGCCCACTCGAAGTCGCCGCAGATCCATGCGGCGTTCGGTCGCCAGGAAGGCATCTCCCTCGACTACCGCAGCATCGATCTCGCCCCGGACGCCTTCCTGGCCGGGCTGGAGGTGTTCGCCGCTGAGGGCGGTGTCGGTGCCAACGTCACCTCACCGCACAAGGAAGCGGCATTCTCCGTGTGCACCACGCTGACCGCACGCGCGCGCCGCGCCGGCTCGGTCAACACTCTGCTGCGCAAGGGCGACCGCTGGCACGGTGACACCACCGATGGCATCGGTCTGGTGCGCGACCTCACCGACCGCCACGGCCTGGACCTGCGCGGCCGCCGCGTGCTGCTGCTGGGCGCCGGTGGTTCGGCGCGAAGCGTCGCGCCGGCGCTGCTCGATGCCGGCATCACCGAACTGGTGGTGGTCAACCGCACGCCGGAACGCGCCGACGAACTGATCGATGCCATGGGCGAGCCGGGCCGCGCGCTCAGCCGTTACTGGGACGATCTGCGCGACCTCGGAGATTTCGAGCTGATCCTCAACGCCACTTCGGCCGGCCGCGATCGCGACGCCGAGTTCAAGCTGCCGCTGTCTCTGGTCAATTCGATGACCACGGCGGTCGACCTGAACTACGGCGAGGCCGCCATCGCCTTCCTGGCTTGGGCGCGCGCCGCGCAGTGCCGCAACACGGTCGATGGCCTGGGCATGCTGGTCGAGCAGGCGGCGGAGAGCTTCCTGCAGTGGCACGCCGTACGCCCGCAGACCGACGCGGTCTACCAGCAGCTGCGCGCCGGAGCCGGTGCCTTCGCCGGGCAGGACTGATCGATGGACAGCCAGGCTCTGATGGTCTCCCTGCTGACCATGGTCGGCGTGCGCCTGCCGGTGCTGATCGCCCTGTGCGTCGGCCTGGTCTGGGTGATGGGCGCGCCGCGCGATCCGGCACGTACCGGCGCGCTTTCCGGCCTGCTGCTGTTGCTGGCGTCCAGCATGGGCAGCCTGCTGGCCAACCTGGTGCCGATGTGGATGGTCAGCCGGGGTGACTTCAGTGCGATCTCGCAGCTGAGCACCGTGCTGGGCGTGGTTCACTTCGGCCTGGCCATGCTCGATGCCGTCGGCACGGTACTGCTGGTCTGGGCATTGGTACGGCTGCTGCGGCAGCGCACTGCGACGCCCTGACCGCGATGGCGGCAGTGGCCGCGTCGGTAGGGTTGTGGGGCGCGCATCCAGCCATCGCGCGACGCGGCTGACCCTGTTCAGCGCCCGCGCCTCGGAGCCCGTGGCCGGCCATGCGACAATGGCCGGCCTGACCCCGCTACGGTAGTTCTGGCGTGACCGAAACCGTCGCCGCCCCACGCAAGCTCGATGACACCTTGAAGGACGCGATCCGCAAGGCGTACACGACGCTGCAGGCCAATACCCCCGGCTTCTCCACCCGCCGCTCGCAGAGCCAGATGATCGGCGTGGTGTCGCGTGCGCTGTCCACCAGCGGCGGTGTGGGCGTGGTCGAGGCACCGACCGGCGTGGGCAAGAGCCTGGGCTACCTGACCGCCGGCGTGCCGATTGCCCTGGCCAGCAAGAAGAAGCTGGTGATCAGCACCGGTACCGTGGCGCTGCAGTCGCAGCTGGTCGAGCGCGATATCCCGAACTTCCTCAAGGCCACCGGCCTGGAGGCGACCGTTGCCCTGGCCAAGGGCCGCACCCGCTACCTGTGCACGCGCAACGCCGCCGAGGCGCACGGCGAGGGCGCGCAGAACGGCATGTTCGAGGACGAGCAGCCGTTGTTCGACCGCCCGCTGGCGCCGATCGAGATGGACATCGCCAAGCGCCTCACCGTGGCCTTCACCAGCGGTAGCTGGGATGGCGACATCGACAACGCACCGGAAACCATCAGTCCCGGCCTGCGTAGCCGCATCACCACCCCGGCCTCGGGCTGTGCGGGGCGACGCTGTGCGTACTCGGCGCAGTGCGCGGTGCTGCGCTCGCGCAACACCGTGCGTGACGCGCAGATCGTGGTCACCAACCACGCGCTGCTGCTGTCGGCGCTGTCCATTGGTGACAGCGACAACGGCCAGCCGATGATCGCCGCGCCGTCGGACATGCTGCTGGTGCTCGACGAAGGCCACCACGTTGGCAATGTGGCCATCGATCAGGGTGCGGCCAGCCTGGCGTTGGACGAGATGGCCAAGCGCACCGGCCGCCTGCAGATCCTGATCGCCGGCGCCTACCGCGCGGTCGACAAGGATCGCCTCGGCAACCTGCTGCCGAACGAAGCCATCGACGCGGCCAGCAACGTGGCCAAGGGCCTGCGTGCGTTCCGCGATCATGTCGAGGCGGTGTGGATGCCGGCGCCGGCCGATGAGGAACCGATGTGGCGCGCGGCCAACGGGCGCCTGCCCGAGGCCTGGCGCGAGCCGATCGAGGCGCTTGCCGACGATACCCGTAGCCTCTACAACTGGGCGCACGCGGCCACCGCGCAGGTCGCCAAGGGCAAGCCGGACGATCCGGCGCGCGAGCGCCTGCAGCGCAACCTGGGCATGGCGCTGGAGATGATCGAGCAGCAGTACAACCTGTGGCAGGTCTGGCGCCGCGAGGACAAGGAAGGCGCGCCGCCGATGGCGCGCTGGGTGACCGCCACCCGCGACGGCGACCTCGTGCTGCATGGCTCGCCGGTGTCGGCCGCGCACGTGCTGCGCAAGCTGTTGTGGGATGAAGTGGATTCGGTGGTGCTGACCTCGGCGACGCTGACCGGCGGCGGCGATTTCCAGGCGCTGGCGATCGACAACGGCATCCCTGAAACCGCCGAGATGGTCTCGTTGTCTTCCCCGTTCGACCTGCCCAACCAGGCCGAGCTGATCGTGCCGCCGTTCCCGGTCACGCCCGATGACCGCGAAGGCCATCCGCGTGAAGTGGCGCGCTACATCGGCAAGGAACTGGACTGGACGAAGGGCTCGATGGTGCTGTTCACCTCGCGCTGGAAGATGGAGAAGGTGGCAGGCCTGATGCCGGCCGCCAAGCGCAAGCAGGTGCTGGTGCAGGGCGAGATGTCGAAGACGCGCATGATCGACGAACACCTGCGCCGCGTGGCTGCCGGCGAGGGTTCGGTGCTGTTCGGACTCAACTCGTTCGGCGAAGGCCTGGATCTTCCGGGTGAGGCCTGCACCACGGTGGTGATCACCCAGGTCCCGTTCGCGGTGCCGACCGATCCGCAGACCGCCACCCTCAGCGAGTGGGTGGAAGCGCGCGGGCTCAATGCGTTCAACCTGATTGCCATTCCCCATGCGCTGCGCACGCTGACCCAGTTCGCCGGCCGCCTGATCCGCACCTCCACCGACACCGGCCGGGTGATCATCCTCGACTCGCGGCTGCTGACCCGCCGCTACGGCAAGCGCATCATCGACGCGCTGCCGCCGTTCAAGCGCACCATCGGCTGAGCAGCAGGGTCGGATCCCTTCCGCCGGAAGGGCTCTGACCCCGCCGCGCGAGCAGGGTCGTTTCGCCTTTCAGTACTGCGACTGGGGGCATGACTCGGACGCCAGTGCGTAGGGCTGGTACATGCAGCGGATCAGGTCGTCCACCGTCTTCAGCCGCGGTGGCCATGCGACGTGCTGCAGGCCCTCTGCGCTTCGCATCTCGACCATCCCATCCCTGAGCGTGGTACCGGGTGGCAGCGGCAGGGCGGCCAAGCGCGCGCGAGCACGTCGTAGTGCCGGCAGGTCGTCATCCAGAAAGGCGATGGTTGCATCCACGTAGAGGTTCCACCCCTCCGGGTCGGCGCCGGCAGGCTTGTACGTCAACCGCATCAGCGCGCTGGCGGGATCGCGTTGCCCCTCGTAGGCCCGGAGTTGTGCCTCGTGCCAGGCCAGCTCTGGGTGGCCGCTCGCCTTGGCCTGGCGCCGGTATGCGGCGAACAGGTCAGCCAGTTCCAACTGGCAGCCGGCGCGCCGGACCAGCGCGTCCCAACCCTCGCCGGGGCCGTGGTCGAATGCTCCAGGTGACATCGCCAGCAGTTCGGCACGGTTGTCGAAGCGGCATTCGTCGGCGGACGCCGACGCGGTCGCAGTGGCCAGTGCCAGTGATATCAGGCTGAGGAAACGGCGCATCAGGACGTCCATGTGTGGGGCCGCACATGATGCACCCCGGGGGCGGGTAGTGCCGCGTGCTGAAGGGGCACTGCCGGCCAGCGGCCGGCACTACCCGTCTTCAATCGCCGAGCAGGGCGGTGTTGCGCACGGCGCCCTTGTCGGCGCTGGTGGCCAGCAGGGCGTACGCCTTCAGCGCGCTGGTGACCTTGCGCGGGCGCGGTGCACGCGGCTTCCAGCCACGCGCATCGGCCTCGGCGCGGCGCTGGGCCAGCGTGGCGTCGTCCAGCAGCAGGTCGATGCGCCGCGCCGGGATGTCGATGCGGATGCGGTCACCATCCTCCACCAGCCCGATCACACCGCCGCTGGCCGCTTCCGGCGAGACGTGGCCGATCGACAGGCCCGAGGTACCACCGGAGAAACGCCCGTCTGTCAGCAGTGCGCACTGCTTGCCCAGCCCCTTCGACTTCAGGTAACTGGTCGGATACAGCATTTCCTGCATGCCCGGGCCACCCTTCGGGCCTTCGTAGCGGATGACCACCACGTCGCCGGGCTTCACTTCATCAGCGAGGATGCCGGCGACCGCCGCGTCCTGGCTTTCGAACACGCGTGCATTGCCTTCGAACACGTGGATCGATTCGTCCACGCCGGCGGTCTTCACCACGCAGCCGTCGACGGCGAGGTTGCCGCGCAGCACGGCGAGGCCACCTTCCCGTGAGTAAGCGTGTTGCAGCGAGCGGATGCAGCCCTCGGCGCGGTCAACATCCAGCGACGGCCAGCGCGTGGCCTGGCTGAAGGCTTCCTGGGTGGGAATGCCGGCCGGGCCGGCCTTGAAGAAGGTGTGCAGGGTGTCGTTGTCGCTGCGCATCACGTCCCAGCGATCGAGTGCTTCGCCGAGCGTGTTGCTGTGTACGGTGGGCACGGAGGTATCCAGCAGCCCGGCGCGGTCCAGCTCACCGAGGATGCCGAACACACCACCGGCGCGATGCACATCTTCGACGTGGTACTTGGGCGAGTTCGGCGCCACCTTGCACAGCTGTGGCACGCGCCGCGACAGTGCGTCGATGTGGGACAGGTCGAAGTGGACCTCCGCTTCCTGCGCGGCGGCCAGCAGGTGCAGGATGGTGTTGGTGGAGCCGCCCATGGCGATATCCAGGGTCATCGCGTTGGCGAACGCAGCCTGGGTGGCGATGCCGCGCGGCAGCGCACGCGGATCCTCGCCGCCATACCAGCGATGGCAGAGTTCGACGATCAGGCGGCCGGCACGGCGGAACAGCGCTTCGCGGTCGGCATGCGTGGCCAGGGTGGTGCCGTTGCCGGGCAGCGACAGGCCCAGCGCTTCGGTCAGGCAGTTCATCGAGTTGGCGGTGAACATGCCCGAGCACGAGCCACAGGTGGGGCAGGCGCTGCGCTCGTACTCGGCAACCTTCTCATCCGAGGCGCTGTCGTCGGCGGCGACGACCATGGCATCAACCAGGTCCAGCTTGTGCTCGGACAGCTTGGTCTTGCCCGCTTCCATGGGGCCGCCGGACACGAACACCACCGGAATATCCAGGCGCAGTGCGGCCATCAGCATGCCGGGGGTGATCTTGTCGCAGTTGCTGATGCAGACCAGCGCATCGGCGCAGTGCGCATTGACCATGTACTCCACCGAGTCGGCGATGATCTCGCGGCTGGGCAGCGAGTACAGCATGCCGTCGTGGCCCATGGCGATGCCATCGTCCACGGCGATCGTGTTGAATTCCTTGGCGACGCCGCCGACCTGTTCGATCTCGCGCGCGACCAGCTGGCCAAGGTCCTTCAGGTGCACGTGACCGGGCACGAACTGGGTGAAGGAGTTGGCGATGGCGATGATCGGCTTGTGGAAGTCGCCATCCTTCATGCCGGTGGCACGCCACAGGGCGCGGGCGCCGGCCATGTTGCGGCCGGCGGTGGAGGTGCGGGAGCGGTATTCAGGCATGGCTGGCGGAACGGGCGGGCCGTACGACGTGGGGGTCGGTTGATGATGGCGGAGTTTTTCGGTTGCTGCTGCAACCACCGGAGGTGGTCCGGCAGGGCTGCGCCCTGCACCTGCCGAATCAACGGCAACGTCAACGTCAAAAGCTGGCTATCCGTGGGATGGCGGGGTGGGTCCGGTGGCGGGGGACGCTGCAAGTACGTCCCTGTAAGCTCGGTCGCGCCATCCATGGCGCTCACGCCCCCGCAACCGGACCCACCCCGCCTTCGACAGTTGTCCGCGATCTGACGGGGTCGGATCCCCTTGCTGCGCAACGGGCTCTGACCCGATTCTTGCTGTTGGTGGGTGTCGACCTTGGTCGACACGTGGATCCACGCCATGCGTGGATGGATCGAGGGAGAGAACGACGAAAATGAAATTCCGTTCATCTTTCCCACTTTGCCGATTCCGGTTGTTGGCCGGGATTTGGCATGATGGGGCATTGTTCCGACTTGAAGGCATGAGGCCATGAAACGTTCCCGCACCACCGCGCTGCTGCTGATGAGCGCTGCGCCGCTGCTGTTCACTGCCTGCCAGAAGGAAGAGCAGGTGCAGGTGCAGGAAGGCCTGTATACCTCGGTGGAGGCCTGCACCACGGCTACCGCTGATCCTTCTGCCTGCCGCAATGCATTTGCCGAGGCGCAGAAGAAGTCCGCCGATGCAGCGCCGAAGTACGCGAGCAAGGAAGCCTGCGAACAGGACTACAAGCCCGAGCAGTGCGTGCAGCAGCACACCTCGGCCGGTACGTCGTTCATCGGCCCGATGATGATGGGCTTCTTCATGTCGCAGATGCTGAGCAACCGCGGTGGCCTGGCCCCGCAGGCGCCGGCGTCGGCGCCGGCCTACCAAGACAAGAGCGCCGGCTGGGCGCGTCCTGCCCCGGGTGGCAGCGGCGGCCTGAACACCGCCAGCGGCATCGGTGCGGGCAAGGCTGGGCTGGCCCCGGTCAGCAGCGAGCCGAACCGTGCGGTGACCGCCAGCCGCAGCGGCTTCGGCAGCACCAGTGCGCGCCGCAGCGGCAGCAGCGTCGGCGGCTGATCGACCCATGCAACGTATCCGTATTGCCGAGCGCGCCCAGTGGCGGGCGCGCGCGGAGGAAGCCGGTTTCCGCTTCCACACCATCGACGGCCAGCCGTACTGGGATGAAAGCGCGTACTACGCCTTCACCCTGCGCCAGATCGAACAGGACATCGAAGACCCCAGCGCCGAACTGCACCAGATGGCGATGGATCTGGTCGGCGATGTGATCGCCAGCGAGCGCCTGATGGACCAGCTGGCGATCCCCGCGCATTACCGCGACTGGATCGCCGACAGCTGGCGCCAGCGCCAGTCGCACCTGTACGGGCGCCTGGACCTGGCCTACGACGGCACCGGTCCGGCCAAGCTGTACGAACTGAATTACGACACGCCGACCTCGCTGTTCGAGGCCAGCTTCTTCCAGTGGCAGTGGCTGGAGGACCAGCGCAACGCTGGCCGCCTGCCGCAGCATGCCGACCAGTTCAACGCGATCCATGAAGCCCTGGTCGAGCGCTTTGGCGAGCTGGCCACGCAGTTGCCGCCGCCGCTGTACTTCAGTGCGGTGGGCAGCTCGGACGAAGACCGCGGTACGGTCGATTACCTGCGCGACTGCGCTTCGCAGACGGGACTGCACGGGCAAGCGATCGCCATCGAGGACATCGGCCTGTCCGAAGACGGGCGCTTCACCGCGCTGGACGATACGGTGATCGGCACGTTGTTCAAGCTGTACCCGCTGGAAGACCTGATGGCCGAGGAATTCGGCCGCGCGCTGCCGGGCTCGGGCGTGCAGCTGCTGGAACCGGCATGGAAGGCGGTGCTGAGCAACAAGGGCATCCTGCCGCTGCTGTGGCAGCGCAACGTGGGCCATCCGAACCTGCTGGAAGCACATTTCGATGACGGCAGCGCGCTGGCCTCGGGTTGGGTGCGCAAGCCGCTGTTCTCGCGCGAAGGTGCCAACATCGAGATGCACCTGGCCGATGGCAGCACGCAGCGCAGCGACGGCCCGTACGACGGTCCGGCGATCCTCCAGCGTGCGCACCCGCTGACCCGCTTCGAAGGCGGTTACCCGCTGATCGGCAGCTGGGTGATTGGCGACCATGCCTGCGGCATCGGCATCCGCGAAGACGACAGCGCGATCACCCGCGACAGTGCGCGCTTCGTGCCGCACGCGATCATCGACGAAGCGCCGACGCGGATCTACGTCTGATGGTGGTGCGGCGTAACCGTGATCTGCGGCCTGCGCCGCTGCCTGGACGTCATCTGGATGATGGCCATGGCCTGTGGCGCTATGCCGACCGTATCGCAGTGCGCTGCCACCGCTGTGACACCCCGGGTTGGGTGGTCGGCACATCGCAATCGCGACGCTTCCGCTGCCTGGGCTGCAGCGAAGCCTTGGACGGCGGGTGTGGCTGCAGTCGTTGTGGTGCGGGAGACTGGGTGGGGCCGGTGCGCTACAGCGGCTACCGTCCCTGCGGGTACTGCGGGCATAAATGGGTCAGTGCCGAGGTGCGCCATGCGCGCGCTGCGTCTGCAGTGCGGACGCTGGTCGCGGACTGCAGCCAGTGTGGGCGCAGCAGCGAGGTGGATGTGACGCTGTCGCGGCTGCGAGGCAATGAGGCGATCGACCCGCACTTCGGCCTGCCGTTGCGCCTGGTTGAGAAGACCGCCGCCGGCCTGCTCTGGGCCTACAACGAAGACCATCTGCAGGCCTTGCACGATTACGCGGTCGCGCCGCTGCGTGAACGTGCCGGAGTGACCAATGCGTCGATGTTCTCGCGCCTGCCGCAGTGGATGAAACTGGCGCGGCATCGCGTTTTGCTGCAGCGATCGGTGGAGCGGTTGCAGCGCCGGTTGCTGGGCGAACGCTGATTGCGCGTCGGTAGCCGTAGTTGGTAGAGGCCGGCCCTGGTCGGCGCCGTTGATTGTGTGCCAACCGAGGTTGGCATCTACCAGGGCGGAGCGTCGGTAGCGCCGGGCCATGCCCGGCGGTTGTGGTGATCCGCCGGCCAGCGGCCGGCATTACCGGTTACAGCAACCCTTCGCGCTTCACCGCCAGGTAGCGTTCCACCAGCGCGGCGGGCAGCGCATCGGCGGTCACATCCAGCACCATCACCCGTTCGGCGCGCAGCGCGTCATGCGCCTGCGCGCGCTGCTGCAGGTACAGCGCGGCGGCACCGGCCTGCGCGGCATCTTCCACCGTGTGCACCTCACCTTCCAGCGCAGCATCCAGCTCGCGCTCGCGCAGGCTGGCCACGCACACCAGGTGGCGGCGCTGCAGCAGGCGCACGGCAGCAAGCAGGTCTTCGATGTCTTCATCGCGCACGTTGCTGACCAGCATCACCAGCGCGCGTCGACGCTGGCGCAGTGATACTTCGGTGGCGGCGGCCAGGTAATCGGTGGCCACCGCCTGCGGCTGCAGGTCGTAGCTGGCGCGCAACAGGTGCTGCACCGTGCCCATGCCGCGCTGCGGCGCCACCCAGCGGCGCTCGCCGCCCACGGCGAACAGGCCGGCGGCATCACCTTGGCGCAATGCCAGGTAGGCCACCACCAGCGAGGCGTTCAAGGCATGGTCGAAATGCGAAAGCCCACCTTCGCTGGCCAGCATGCGGCGGCCGCTGTCGAGCATCAGCAGCAGCTGCTGGTTCTTCTCGTCCTGGTACTCGCGCGAGATCAGCTTGCGCGCACGTGCGGTGGCCTTCCAGTCGAGCTGGCGCAGGCTGTCGCCGATGCGGTACTCGCGCATCTGGTGGAAGTCGGTACCCTCGCCACGCCGCCGCTTCACATGCGCACCCACTAAACGTGATGCCTGGTCGGCACTGAACAGTGCGAAGCGGGTGAGTGGCACGAAGTTGGGATAGACCCGTACCTCCAGCGCTGGCGGCAGTGTGCGTTGCTGCCACCACAGCCGCCACGGCGAGCGGATGCGCAGCTGCACGCCCTCGAAGGCAAAGCGCCCGCGCTGCTGCGGCTGCACGTGGTAATGCAGCGAGCTGACATGGCCGGCCCGCAACGGCACGCGCTGTGGCAGCGATTCCAGTGGCCAACCGCCCGGCACCAGATCGAACACGTGCACGTGCATGGCCTGTTCGCTGTGCAGGCGCAGGCCGACCTCGCGACGCACGCCGAGTGCCAGCGCCTCGGGCACGTCGCGCTCGACGCTGGGCGACGGCCGTCGCCGTTGTCGCCACAGATCAACCAGTGCCAGCACCGCAATCAATGCGCCGGCCAGCGCCCAGCTCCAGCGCGGCAGCAGCCCGCCCAGCACCACGCCCCCCAGCACGGCCCAGGCCAACAGCAACGCCAGCAGCAGCGGCGCAGGCCTCATCGGCGCGGCGCTTCGACCTTGGCCAGCAGCGCACCCAGCACGTCGTCGGCATCCTGGCCTTCGATCTGCAGTTCCGGTGCCAGCGCAATGCGATGGCGCAGGGCAGGGCGGGCGATGTCGCGCACATCATCGGGGGTGACGAAATCACGCCCGGCCAGCACCGCCTGCGCGCGCGAGGCACGTACCAGGGCGATGCTGCCGCGCGGTCCGGCACCGACGGCGATGCCCGGCCACTGCCGGGTGGCGGCCACGATGCGCACCGCGTAGTCGATCACTTCGTCATCGACGGTGATCGCCGCGGTGGCCTGCTGCAATGCCAGCAGTTCACCGGCACCGAGTACGCGCGGCACCTGGCTCAGGTCGAAATCGCTGGCGGCACGGCCGCTGGTGATCGCCGCGACCATGCGCTTCTCGTCCTCCAGTTGCGGATAATCGATCAGTACCTTCAACAGGAAACGGTCCAGCTGCGCTTCCGGCAGCGGATAGGTGCCTTCCTGTTCCAGCGGGTTCTGCGTGGCCAGCGCCATGAACGGCGGCGCCAGGGTGAAGGCCTTGCCTTCGATGGTGACCTGGCCTTCCTGCATCACTTCCAGCAAGGCGGACTGGGTCTTGGCCGGGGCGCGGTTGATCTCGTCGGCCAGCAGCAGGTTGGTGAACACCGGGCCGCGACGGATCTTGAAGCTCTCGCTCTTCGGGTCGTACACCGCATGGCCGCTGACGTCGCTGGGCATCAGGTCGGGGGTGAACTGCACGCGGCCATAGTCCAGTTCCAATGCCTGCGCCAGCGCGCGCACCAGCAGTGTCTTGCCGAGGCCGGGCACGCCTTCGATCAGCACGTGGCCACCGGCCAGCAGGGCGACCAGGATCTGGTCGAGCACATCGGCCTGGCCGATGAAGGCATGGCCGACGGCCTGGCGGATGGCGTCGACGCGTTCGATCAGGCGGGCGGTGGCGGCCGCCGGAAGTTCAGGGGCATCGGTCATAGCAGGGATCTCATCTGGAGCAGCAAGCGGATGCGCTCGCGCAGGGCGGAGGAATCATGCGGCGAAGGCGGCGTGAGGGCACTGGTGACACGACTGACCGGCCATTGCAGCACCGCGGCGATGGCCTGGTCACGCGCAGCACCATCGAGTGCGGCAGCCACGGGTGCACGCAGGCGCAGGCGATGCAGGAACAACGCCTGCACGGCCTGGTAAAGGCGCGCGCCATGCCCGAAGCGCAGCAGCAGTTCGCCACTGGCGCGGACGTGTTCCAGCAGCGAACGGCGCTCGATCACCGGTGCGGGCAGGGCACTGCCGAAGCGTTGCGCGCGCGACCACAGCCAGCCGAGGATCGCCAGCAGCAGCGGCACCCACAGCGGCCACCCCTGATAGAAGATGCGCGCGCCCAGGGAGGGCGGGCGGCTGCCGTACACCAGCCAGACCGTGCCGCGGCCATAGTTGGGATCGAGCAGGTAGCGTGTCAGGTCGCGGTGCGAGAGGTCATGCAGGCCATCGCGGGCAACAGCATCGACAGGGCGGCGGCGCGTGGACGCGTTCGGTCCTTCACCACGCATGACATCCATGTCCGCCAGCACGTCAATGCGGCCCTTGCCGTGCGGCAGGCGCGCGAACACCAGTCCGTCGTTGCCGCCCCAGCGGCGCTCGGCCGTGGCGTTGGCCTGGAAGCCCAGGCTGAAGCGCCGGCCGCCGCAGAACTCGACATGGCTGGGATCATCGACCACATGGAAGGGCTGGCAGTCGCTGCCATGGAACAGGCTGTCCACGCCGATCCTGTCCAGCAAGGGTCCCTGCGTGCTGCTGGCGTCGTCCTCGGCCGGCGGCTGCGTGCGCAGCAGCAGATGGCCGCCGGTATCCACCCAGTCCAGCAGAGCCTGCGCAGTGCGCGGCGGCATGTCGGCGGTGTCCTGCAGCAGCACCAGCGTATCGGTGGC
Source organism: Stenotrophomonas sp. LMG 10879 (assembly GCF_002750935.1). Lineage (NCBI taxonomy): Bacteria > Pseudomonadati > Pseudomonadota > Gammaproteobacteria > Lysobacterales > Lysobacteraceae > Stenotrophomonas > Stenotrophomonas sp. LMG 10879. The sequence goes on along the minus strand of NZ_PEJT01000005.1, from coordinate 206,648 downwards.
GGCCAGTGGCATCTGTGCCAGGTCCAACCGCTGCCGGGACTGCACCTCGATGCCGTCGGCGCGCAGCGCCTGGCCCAGCACATACAGCGGGTTGTAGCTGGCTTCGCCCTGCGGCGGCAGCACCACGGTCTCGGTCACCTTTTCGTGCGTGCGCAGGAACAGGATCGTCAGCGGTACCCCGAACAGGACCAGTGCGCCCAGCAGCAATGACCAGAACAGGCGCGGCGTCATGCCTGCCACCCGTACTGTTGGCGCAGGGTACTGGCCAACGCATCGAAATCGCTGCGGCTGGGCAGGCGGCCGCCGTAGGCGGCGTACTGCCACATGCGCACGATGCGCGCGAACAGTTCACGGTCGCTGCTGTCGGTCATGCGCCGCGAGGCACGCAGGCACTGAGCTTCGGTCGCACCGGGCGGCAACGCGATACCCGTGCGCTCCACCAGCGTGCGTACGCTGGCGCGATACAGCAGGGCCAGCGCCTGCCGCGGGCGTCCCTGGTCCCACAGCAAGCCGGCCTGGGTCGCTACATCCGGTGGCAGCACCACCGGCATTACCACCTGCTCCTCGGTGATCTGCGGTGCCTGCTTTTCTTTGCGGCGGCCGGAACCGCGCAACCACGGCAGCCACAGCCGCGCGGTCAACAGCAGCACCAGCAGCAGGACGCCCAGCAGTCCCCACAGGCCCCATTCGGCGATCCGTGCCAGCCACAGCTGGCCGCTCCTGCGCGCCTTGCGGTCGGCGTTGCTGCCGGTGTCCTTCTGCAGCTCTTTCTTGTCTTTGTTCTTTTCGGCCGCGTCTTCGATCGGCTTCCACCGGCTGACCTGCCGCGTCGGCCGCTGCAGCGGATCTTCGTAGGCGCGGTTGACGGCCTGGCGGAAGCCAGCGGTATCCACCGGCGCGTCGCCGAAGATCACCGCCGGTGTATTGGCCGGATCGTTTTCCGCAGTGGCCACGTCATCGGCTTCTTCAGCATCTTCCGCCTCTGCGTCTTCATCGGCGTTGGCCGTGGCGGTCTGCGCGGCGTCCGGTGTGTCGGCGTCCTGCGCGTGCGCGGGCGCCAACGGCAGCGCCAGGCACAGCAGCAGCACCAACGAAGAGGCGATGGGCAGCAAGCGTTCGCGCAGGCGGCGCAGGGCGATTTCCACGTCCCAGGCTTCCATCTGCGTGCGCCGGTTCAAGTACAGGCCGAAGCCAGCGCCCACGTAGAACGGGCCGATCAGCGCCGCTGCCAGCCAGCACAGCAGGTTGAGGCCAAGCTTGGCCCACGCAGGTGCTTCCACGCTGACCATCGCCCACGCCGCGCGCCAGGATTCGGGTAGCAGTTCCAGGGGTATGAAGATGAAGATGGTGGCGATCGCGCCGACCACCAGCACCAGCTCGAAGGCCAGGCAGATCACCGCCAGCACCAGCGCAGGGCCCGCAGCGCCGGCAGCCACCGCTCGGCGACGAGCACCGCGCTGTGCGGGCGCATTGCCCTCCAGCAGGTTGACCGGCAGGCACAGGCTGCGCAGGCCGCTGAAACGCCGCCAGCCCAGGTAGCCCCAGAAGCCGCTGCCACCCCACTGCCGCTGCGCGCGCAGCGCGGCGCGTGGACCGACCCGTTCGCCGAAGATGCCGCGCGAGAGTACGTACAGCGGCGCGCGCTCGAACATGGGCTTGCACCACCACATCGCCAGCCAGGCCCAGCCGAAGGCATCCAGCCACCAGGCCAGCGCATTGAACAGCACGAACAACGGCGCACTGGCCAACAGCCAGCTGCCCCACACGCCGCGTGCATGGCGACGGGCCAGCGCGGTGCCCAGCTCCATTGCTTCCCAGCTGCTGCGCGCGCGCAGCACCACGTCCAGGTGGTCAATCCGCATGGCTGCCTCCGCGTCCACCGCGCCACAGCCACAGCAGCACCCCGGCCCACAGCACACCGGCCACGCTGAATTTCACTGCGGCCGGGATTTCGGCGATTGAGGACCAGAACGCTTCCACGAACGCTGCCAGCAGCAACATGAAGGCCACGCCCAGGCACAGTCGCGCGCCGATGCGCCCCCCTTCAACCAGCGCATCCAGGCGGCGGCGCCGCCCGGGCGCCAGCAGTTTCATGCCCAGCTGCAGTCCGGCACCGCCAGCGATCACGATGGCGGTCAGTTCGAACGCGCCGTGGCCAACCACGAAGCGCCAGAACGGGCCACCGTGGCCGATGTGCTGCAGATGGCCCGCCACCGCGCCGATGGTGATGCCGTTGAACACCAGCACCAGCAGCGTGCCCAACCCCGCCAGCAGGCCGCTGGCGAAGGTGCGCAGGGCGATGCTGATGTTGTTCATGATGTAGTAGCCGAACATCATCCAGTCGGTGCCGCTGTCGCGGCCCAGGCGCTCGGCGGATGGATCGTACATGCGCTCCATCTCGGCGATCTGGCCGTTGTCCATCAGCAGGTGGATGCTGTCCGGGTACACCTGCACCAGCACGAAGCAGGCCAGCGCCGGCACCGCGAACATCGCCAGCGCGGCCCACATGCTGCGCGCCTGGCTGCGTACCAGCAGCGGGAAATCGGCGACCAGGAATTCCAGCGCGCGCCGCCAGCGGGTCGGTGGCGTGCGGTACAGCACGCCATGGCCGTGCTGCATCAGCTGCTGCAGGCGCTGCACCAGCTGTGGGCTGTAGCCGCGTTCACGGGCCAGCGCCAGCTGCTGGCACAGCCGTCGGTAACGCTGCGGGAAGCTGACATCGCCGGCCTCCTCTGCGCCCGGCCTGCGCCGACGCCGACGCGAGGCACCTGCGCGATGCTGCAGCCACTGCTCCAGGTCATGCCATTCCTGTTGATGGCGGGCGACGAACTGTTCCTGCTTCATCGTCGACCCAGCAGCCAGTTGGCCATCGCATACAGGCGCAGCACGCCGACCTGGCCGGACGCACTGGTCAATGGCTCGGCGATGCCGGCCAGCTCCTGCTGGCGCGCGGGAGACAGGCGTGGCGCGCGCTCGGCGAAGGCCATCACTGCCGCCTGTTCTTCCGGCCGTAGCGGTTGCGGCGGCGCCAGCACGCTGTCGATGGTGGCCGGCGGCGGCAGGTAATGCGGTGGCGAATGCACCACCATCGTGCCAGCAACCAGATCGCCCAGGCGGCGGCCATGCGGATCGAACAGGCTGCTGATCAGGCCCAACGCGTAGCCGAAGGGCAGCATGTCCACGGTGCGCAGCAGGTTGCGGGTGATCGATGCCATCCAGCCCACCGGTGCGCCATCCTGTGCCAGCACCCGCAGGCCCAGCACGCGCTTGCCGAGGGTGCGGCCCCACAGCGCTTCGCAGACGATGGGGTAGGCCCACATCAGCAGGAACATCAGCGCCATGTACAGGCCACGGCCGAACTCATCCAGCAGGGCCAGTGGAATGGACAGCGCGGTCAGCGCGCCGAAGCGGACCGCCAGGTCGATCAGCCAGGCCAGGGCACGCGGCATCGGTCCGGCCGCAGGCAACTGCAGCGGCACGCCTTCTGGCGTTACCACCTCGCGGTAGGTATCGAGCATCGGCGCGGCCATCAGCGCGATGGCCGCCGAAGTGGGCGCTGGAGTCCTCTCCAGCGTGCAGCCACGGGCATGGGGGTCTCGACGGTTCCTGGTCGGGCCCAGACTTTAGCAGAGCCCGGCCACCGGCGATGCGGCCTCAGCCCAGGTACTCGTCCTTCAGCCGCACGTAGTGGTCGGCCGAATAGTGCAGCGACTCGATCTCCTTGTCGCTGAGCGTGCGCGCCGGACGGGCGGGGTTGCCCACCCACAGTTCGCCTTCGCCCACCACCTTGCCGGGGCCGACCACGGCGCCGGCACCGACGAAGCCATGGCGCTCGACCCGGGCACCGTCGAGGATGCACGCGCCCATGCCGATCAGGCTGTAATCGCCGATGCTGCAGGCGTGGATGATGCAGCCATGGCCGACGGTCACGCCTTCGCCGATCAGGGTCGGGTAGCCAGCCTTGTTGTACGGGCTGTGGTGGCTGACGTGGATGATGGTGCCGTCCTGCACATTGGTGCGTGCACCGATGCGGACGAAATTGACGTCGCCGCGGATGACCGTGCCCGGCCAGACCGACACGTCGTCGGCCAGTTCGACATCACCGATGATGGTGCAGGCCGGATCGACATACACGCGCTGGCCGAGCACCGGCATCTTGTCGCGGAAAGGGCGCAGCGGGGTCATCGGTGTCTCCAGGTGGGGCTGACACGACGATGATACGCGTTCTGCCGATGCCGACCCTGCGGGCGCCTGCAGCGACCGGGATGCTTCATGCATCCGTGTCGACCAAGGTCGACACCTACCAGATCGGACCGCGAGTAGATCCACGCCATGCGTGGATGGCATTTGCCGATCCCGTGTTACGCCACGCGTCCGCGCCGCGCGCGTTCCAGGTGTACCAGCAGCAGCGAGATCGCCGCCGGGGTCATGCCCGGAATGCGCTGTGCCTGGCCGATGGTCTGCGGCCGCACGCGCTCCAGCTTCTGCAGCGCTTCGGCTGACAGCCCGCGCACGATGGCGTAGTCGAAATCGCCGGCAATCGGCGTTGCTTCATGCCGCTGCTGGCGCTCGATCTCCTCGCGCTGGCGATCCAGGTAACCGGCGTACTTCACCCCGATCTCCACCTGCTCGGCCACCTTGCCATCGGCCACGGCCGGGCCGAGCGAGGGCACCTGCATCAGTTGCGCGTAATCCAGTTCCGGGCGCTTGATCAGGTCCAGTACGTTGGTTTCGCGGCTGACCGCCACGCCCAGCGTTTCCTGTACTTCGCGGCCCAGCGCATTGGCCGGCGTCGCCCACAGCGCGCCCAGGCGGGTGCGCTCGGCGGCCACGGCGGCCTGCTTGGTCTCGAACGCGCTCCAGCGGCGGTCATCGACCAGGCCCATCTCGCGGCCGGCCGGGGTCAGGCGCTGGTCGGCATTGTCCTCGCGCAGCTGCAGGCGGTATTCGGCGCGGCTGGTGAACATGCGGTAGGGCTCGTTGGTGCCGTGGGTGATCAGGTCATCCACCAGCACGCCCAGATACGCTTCGTCGCGGCGCGGGCACCAGCCATCGAGGCCACGCACCTGGCGTGCGGCGTTCAGGCCAGCCAGCAGGCCCTGGGCGGCGGCTTCTTCGTAACCGGTGGTGCCGTTGATCTGGCCGGCGAAGAACAGGCCGTTGACCAGCTTGGTTTCCAGCGAAGCCTTCAGCCCGCGCGGATCGAAGAAGTCGTACTCGATGGCATAACCGGGGCGGGTGATGTGCGCGTTGGCGAAACCGCGGATGCTGCGCACCATCTCCAGCTGCACGTCGAACGGCAGCGAGGTGGAGATGCCGTTGGGGTAGATCTCGACGATGCCCAGGCCTTCCGGCTCGACGAAGATCTGGTGGCTGGCCTTCTCGGCGAAGCGCACCACCTTGTCTTCGATGGACGGGCAGTAGCGCGGGCCGATGCCTTCGATCTGGCCGCTGTACAGCGGCGAGCGGTGCAGGGCGTCGCGGATGATCTGGTGGGTCTGCTCGCTGGTGTGGGTGATCCAGCAGCTGACCTGCTGCGGATGCTCGTCCACCGAGCCGAGGAAGGACATCACCGGGCGCGGCGTGTCGCCGGGCTGTTCGTCCATCACGCTGTAGTCCAGCGAACGGCCGTCGATGCGCGGCGGCGTGCCGGTCTTCAGGCGGTCCACCTGGAACGGCCGCTCGCGCAGGCGCGCGGCCAGTGTGGTGGCCGGCGGATCGCCCATGCGGCCGGCAGCGTACTGGGTCGGGCCGACATGGATCTTGCCGGCCAGGAACGTGCCGGCGGTCAGCACCACGGCCTCGGCGTCGAAACGCAGGCCGGTCTGGGTGATGACCCCGCGCACGGCGTCGCCCTCGATGACCAGGTCATCCACCGCCGCCTGGAACACGGTCAGGTTGGCCTGGCCCTCGACGATGGCGCGGATCGCCATGCGATACAGGTTGCGGTCGGCCTGGCAGCGGGTAGCGCGCACGGCCGGGCCCTTGGAGGCATTGAGCGTGCGCCACTGGATGCCGGCGCGGTCGGCGGCATGCGCCATCGCACCGCCGAGGGCGTCGATTTCCTTGACCAGATGGCCTTTGCCGATGCCGCCGATGGCCGGGTTGCAGCTCATCGCCCCCACCGTTTCGATGTTGTGGGTCAACAGCAGGGTGCGCACGCCGGTACGGGCCGCAGCCAGCGCGGCCTCGGTGCCGGCGTGGCCACCGCCGATGACGATGACGTCGTAACGATGGAAGGAATCGATCATGGGGGCTGTTCAGCAAGGGGCGGGCGCAGCCGGGGAGCTGCGCCGGGGTGGCGATTTTAGCGCCAATCGGGGCAGGGGCGTCGGCGCCGGCCGGCTGGCGTCGAAATCAACCCTAAAGTTGGCAGGATTTTTGCAGATAACCCAATAGCACCCACCGTGGCTGGCGCCGCAGGCGCTGGTGACCGGAATTGGAACAGGGGCCGGTACAGGCGCACGGTGGGGAAGCAGAGGGGCCGGCAGTCGGGGGACTGTCCGGCCCTGTTTTTTTGTGGCTTCCGTGAAAGCGTCATCCACGCATGGCGTGGATCTACTGTCCTGGTGCCCGGGCTGCGACCAGACATGGCGTGAAAACGGCCCCCGCGCGCAGTGTCCAGGTAGATCCACGCCATGCGTGGATGCCGTTGCGGCGTCCCGAACAACAAACGGCCCCGCAGTGCGGGGCCGTTCGTCTTCAAAGGTGCCGACATCCGACAGGGCCGGAACAGGGGGGATCCAGATGTTCCTGTCGGATATCGACGCAGAGCTGTTTGGGACGGGCCCTTAACGTTTTTGTCACTTTGTGACGCGGGCCGTCACCACCTGCGTAGATTGAGGCTTGGACCGTGTGAAATGCAAGATGGAACGCGCGCAACTGTGCGCTATCTCTCTTGATCCATCGCGCGCCAGGGGGAACTGTTCATCCTCGGCGCACGCGGAGCCGGAGCCGGGCGGGCCTGCGGCGGCGGTGACGGACGTTCGACCCGCTGCGCGGGCTGCGGCGGACGACGCATCGAATCCATGTTGCGCCACGGCGAGCCGCCATTGTTCTGGCGCGGCGGCGGTGGCGGACGGTTCTCGCCGCCATTGCCCGGACGCGGCGGCGGGCGGTGGTTGTGGTGCGGCGGGCGGTAGATCGGCCGCTGGTAGTACGGGCCGCCGTAGCCGTAATAGCCACCGCCGCCGTAATACGGATAGCCGTAGTCGGCCGGATAGCCATAGGGGTAGCGGTACTCCACCGACGGCGCGCCGTGGTAGTAACCACCGCCGCGGCCACCGACATAGTCATAGGTGGTGCAACCGGTCAGGGCCAGCAACAGGCCACCGGCAAGCATCAGGCGCGTTTTCATGATGGGTCCCCCCAGAGGACGGGTATGCAGGCAGCTTCGGCCGCCGGCGTTGAATCAGCCCTTAATTCCGCCGCCCAGGATGAATGGCGGTGTACGCCGGCATGCTGGCATGACCGATGGCGCCCTCGCCAGCGCGGAGGCATACGTTAATCTTGCGTCATGAGCGATTCACTGTTGCCCCGCGCTGATGACGTCCTCGCCGCCGCCGCGCGGATCGCGCCCCATGCCAGCGTGACCCCGGTGCTGCGCTCGCGCACGCTGGACGCACTGGCCGGTGCGCAACTGGCGTTCAAGGCCGAGCACCTGCAGCGGGGCGGCGCGTTCAAGTTCCGTGGCGCCTGCAATGCGGTGTGGTCGCTGGATGCCGATCACGCCAGTGCCGGTGTGGTGACCCATTCCTCCGGCAACCACGGCGCCGCGTTGGCGCTGGCGGCCCGCACCCGGGGCATTCCCTGCCACGTGGTGGTGCCCGAAGGGGCGGTGGCCGCCAAGCTGGCCAACATTGCCCGGCATGGCGCCACCCTCTGGCGCTGCCCGGCCACCATTGCCGATCGCGAGGCCACCTGCGCCAAGGTGCAGGCCGATACCGGCGCCACCCTGGTTCATCCGTACACCAACCCGGCAGTGATGGCTGGGCAGGGCACGGCCGCGCTGGAGCTGCTGCACAGCGAGGGTCCGTTCGACGTGCTGGTGGTGCCGGTGGGCGGCGGTGGCCTGGCCAGTGGCACCGCATTGGCCCTGCAGCACGCCAGCGCGGAGACCCGGCTGGTGCTGGCCGAACCGGCCGGTGCCGACGACACCGCCCGTTCGCTGGCGGCTGGCAAGCGGCAGGAGGCATTTACCCCGGACACGATCTGCGACGGACTGCGTACGCTGATCGGCGCACCCAACTTCGCGCTGCTGCAGTCTGCGGGCGCGGAGGTCATCGTGGTTGACGATGCCGCCACCATGGCGGCGATGCGCCTGCTGTGGGACGTGCTCAAGCAGGTAGTCGAACCGTCCTCGGCGATCGTGCTGGCGGCGGTGCTTGCGCAGCCTGCGCGCTTCGCCGGCCTGCGGGTGGGACTGGTGCTGTCCGGTGGCAATGTCGATCTGCCTGCCCTGCGCTGGGGAGCGCCATGAGCCGCGGCCGCCATCGCGAACGCACCGGCCTGCTCGGTTGGTTGTGGCGGTTGTTCGTATTGCTGGTGATCTGGCTGCTGGGCGTGACCGCCTGGATCGTCTGGGTCGGCGAACGCGACCAGGCGGCCAAGGCGGACGCGATCATCGTGCTTGGCGCGGCCGCCTATGATTCAAAGCCCTCGCCGGTATTTGAAGAGCGCATCCGCCATGGCCTGGATCTGTACGACGCCGGCTACGCGCCACTGCTGATCTTCACCGGTGGCTATGGCGGCACCGGCGCGCGCTTCTCGGAATCTCAGGTGGCGCGGCGCTACGCGCTCAAGCACGGCATTCCCGATGACGCGATCCTCATCGAGACCGCCTCGCGCAATACCGTGCAGAACCTGGTCGAGGCCAAGCGGCTGATGGACCAGCGCAAGCTGCATTCGGTGATCATCGTCAGCGACCCGCTGCACATGGCGCGCGCGCTGCGCCTGAGCAAGGCGCTGGGCATCCAGGCGTTGGCATCGTCCACGCCGAGCACGCGCTTCCGCAGCTTCCATACCAGCTGGCGCTTTCTGGTGCAGGAGATCTACTTCTTCCACCGCGACCTGGTGCGGCCGCCGCTGAGTTCACCGGCCAATACCTGAGCGGCTGCCGCTGCGCTCGCCGGGCATGGCCCGGCGCTACCCATAACGCGCGCCTGGTAGCGCCGGGCCATGCCCGGCGGCGCCTTCGAATCAGGTCTGCTTGCGCCGGATAGGAATCGCTGACACCGGCACGGAAGCAATGTCATGGCCGCCTTCGCGGATCGGTGCGCCCGGGTCGGGTGCCCAGGCATGGGCGTAGATCACTTCCCAGCTGCTGGGCAGCTTGCCATCGTCACGGCGCATCGGTTCGTACGCCGCTGCTGCCGCTGCAAACCGACCGCGACCGGTCAACGTATGGCGGCGATCGACCCGCGCGTTGGTCGCGCCCATCGCACGCAGCTCGCGCATCAACGACGGCAGATCGTCGTAGGTGAGGGTGAACAGGTCGCGGTCGAGCACCGGATCGCGGAAGCCGGCCATCATCAGCGCATCGCCGAACTGGGCGATCTGCGCGAAGCGGCTCACGTGCGGCCGGTCATCGGCGGCGGCGAAGGCTTCATTGAGCTCGACCAGCGTGTCCGGCCCGAAGGTCGAACACAGCAGCAGCCCACCGGGCTTGAGCACGCGGCGGAAACCGGCGAATACCGCCGGCAGGTCGTCCACCCACTGCAGGCACAGGTTGCTGAAGATCACATCGACGCTGTTGTCGGCCAACGGCAGGGCGGTGGCATCGGCGGCCAGGCGCTGGAACGGCTTCCACCAGCCAGCCTGGCGCTTGGCCTGGTCCAGCATCGGCAGTGCCACGTCCAGCGCGATCACCTGCGCCTTCGGCCAGCGCTTCTTCATCAGCGCGCTGGCATGGCCGGTGCCGGCGCCGATATCCAGCACCACCTCCGGCTTGCGCGCCTCCAGGTAATCCAGCGATTCCAGCAGCCGCGACTGCACCTCGCGCTGCAGGGCGGCGGCAGCATCGTAGCTGCTGGCGGCGCGGGCGAAGGCGCGGCGGACATGGCGGGCATCGAAGTGGGACGGCATTGCGAAAGTCTCTTAGAACGTACCGGGGTAGGCGCCGCCGTCGATCAGCAGGTTCTGCCCGGTGAGGTAAGCCGCCTGCGCACTGCACAGGAAGGCGCAGGCGGCACCGAATTCGTCCGGCGTGCCGAAGCGACCGGCGGGGATCTGCTGGCGGCGGCGTTCGGCCACAGCCTGCGCATCACCATTCTGCCCCGCGGCATGGGCGAAGTTGGCGCGCAGCCGGTCGGTGTCGAACTGGCCGGGCAGCAGATTGTTGATGGTGACGTTGTGGGCCACGGTGCGCCGTGCCAACCCGGCGACGAAGCCGGTCAGGCCGCTGCGCGCGCCGTTGGACAGCGCCAGCGTGTCGATGGGAGCCTTCACCGATGACGAGGTGATGTTGACGATGCGGCCGAAGCCGCGTTCGATCATCGCGTCCACGGTGGCGCGGATCAGCGCGATCGGCGCCAGCATGTTGGCGTCCAGCGCGGCGATCCAGTCGTCGCGCTCGAACGTGCGGAAGTCGCCCGGCGGCGGACCACCGGCGTTGGTCACCAGGATGTCGACCTGCGGGCAGGCGGCCAGCGCGTGGGCGCGGCCCGCCTCGGTGGTGACGTCGGCGGCGATGGCGCGCACTTCAGCGGCACCGTGCAGCGTGCGCAGTTCCCCAGCCGCGGCCTGCAGCGCAGCGTCACCGCGGGCGACGATGACCACGTTCACGCCTTCGCGCACCAGCGCACGCGCGCAGCCCAGGCCAAGCCCCTTGCTGGCGCCGCAGACCAGTGCCCAGCGGCCGGAAATGCCCAGATCCATGCGTCAGTCCTGCAGAAGCGTAGGGAGGCTCATTGTCCGCCATCGGCCGGTGACAGGCCGGCAACGAAGTGTTGCAGAGCGGCTGCCACTTCATCGGCATAGCCGAGGAAGGGGGCGTGGCCGCCATGGGCGACGGTCAGCGACTGCCCGCCCGGTGCCAGCGCGGCAGCGGCCTGCATTGCAGCGGGAGAGACCAGACGGTCGCGCTGGCCGGCAATCCACAGGCTGGGCTTGCCCAGTGCGGGCAGGGCGCCGCGCAGGTCGGTGTTCTCCAGCAGCTGCAGGCCCTCGCGCAGTGCGCGTTCGGTAGGCGCACCGCGTTCGACCAGACGCTGGCGCAGGGTGCGCAGTTCCTCGCGGGCATGCGCCGAACCCATCACGTCCAGGGCCAGGAAACGTTCCAGGGTGCCACTGAAGTCCTGGGCCAGGTCACGACCGAACTGCGCGAACACCGACGACTCCACGGCGTGCGGCCAGTCATCAGCGCGTACGAAGCGCGGTGTGGCGGCGATCATCGCCAGACCACGAACCTTCGGCAGCGTGGCCGCCGCGTGCAGTGCGAACAGGCCGCCCAGTGACCAACCGCACCACACCGCCGGCGGCGTGGCCGCGGCAATGGCGTTGACCACGAACGGCAGACGCAGCGGCGTGCCGTCGTCGCGGCTGTGGCCATGGCCGGGCAGGTCGACCAGATGCAGGGTGAAACGATCGGCCAGGCGCTGCACCAGCGGCGCAAACACGCCGCCCTGCAGGGCCCAGCCGTGGATCAGTACCAGGTCCGGCCCATGGCCGGTCACTTCGATATGCATGGGGAACTACACGATCACTCAGGCCAGCGCCGGCAACGACGGCGGCAGTACTTCGCGCGCGGCAAAGGCCACGCGGTCGCGTGCAACGGCGATGGCTTCGACCAGGCCGCGCACCTGTTCGGTGGTGTGCAGCGCTGACAAGGTGACGCGCAGGCGCGCCTTGCCCTCCGGCACGGTCGGTGGGCGGATCGCGCCGACCAGCCAGCCGGCCCGTTCCAGCGCCTGCGACATCGCCACGGCGGTGTGGTCGTCGCCACAGAGCAACGGCTGGATCGGCGTTTCCGATGCCATCAGATCCAGCCCGTGACGGCGCGCTTCGCCGCGGAACAGTGCAATCAGGTCGGCCAGCTTCGCGCGCCGCCAATGATCGCGTCGGGCCAGCCGCACCGCTTCCAGCGCGGACGCCGCCAATGCCGGCGCCATGGCGGTGGTGTAGATGTAGGGGCGTGCGGTTTCGGCCAGATGCTCGATCAGGTCGTCGCGGCCGAGCACCAGCGCGCCGCAACCGCCGAGCGCCTTGCCCAGGGTGACCAGCTGCAGCGGCACATCGTCCACGCCCAGGCCGGCGGTGGCGACCGCGCCACGGCCATCGCCAAGCACGCCCACGCCATGCGCATCGTCCACGTAGAACAACGCCTGCTGCAGGCGCGCGACCAGCGACAGCGCACGCAGCGGCGCGATATCGCCATCCATGCTGAAGACACCATCGGTGGCCAGCATCGCCGCGCCATCGGGCGCATGCTTGAGCTGGCGCATCGCACCTTCCGCATCCAGGTGCGGGTAGCGGCGCAGGCGCGCGCCAGCCAGTCGCGTGGCATCGAGCAGACTGGCGTGGTTGAGCTTGTCCTGCACGCAGACATCGTTTTCTTCGCTCAGCAGCGCCTGCTGCACGGCCAGGTTGGCGGCGAAGCCACTGCCGAACAGCAGCGCACGCGGGTAACCGAGCCACTCGGCAACTTCGCGCTCCAATGCGTCATGCAGTGCGTGGTGGCCGCAGACCAGATGCGAAGCACCGGCACCGGTCCCTTCACGCGCGGCGGCGTCCTGCAGTGCGTTGACCACGCTGAACTGCTGGGCCAGGCCCAGGTAATCGTTGCTGCAGAAGCCGGTCAGCCAGCGCCCATCGACTTCCAGGCGCACACCATCGCGACGGGTGACCGTGCGCCGTGGGCGGCGACGGCCTTGTGCATCGCGCAACGCGCGCTGGGCTTGGAGGCGGGCGGTCAGGTCGGGGCGTGCCATGGCGGCTGGATGCGGCGACGGGGCGGCTAGGGTAGCGCGTTGCCGCGACGCCTGCTTGGCCGCCGGCTCAGGCCGCGTGGGCGCAGCCGCAGCCGGGGGCATCGGCGCTGATATCGGCATGCACGGTGCCGCCATGGTCGTGACCGTCGGCGTCTACCTGCACCGCCATCGGCTGCAGGCCCAAGCGTGCGAACAGGGCCATGTCGCGCTCGCTTTCCGGGTTGCCGGTGGTCAGCAGCGTGTCGCCATAGAAGATGGAGTTGGCGCCGGCCAGGAAGCACAGCGCCTGCAGTTCGTCACTCATCGCTTCGCGGCCGGCCGACAGCCGCACCATCGAACGCGGCATGGCGATGCGCGCCACGGCGATCATGCGCACGAACTCGAACGGGTCCAGCTCGGCACTGCCATGCAGCGGCGTGCCGGCGACCTGCACCAGCTTGTTGATCGGCACCGAATCGGGATGTGCCGGCAAGGTGGCCAGCGCCAGCAGCAGGCCGACCCGCTGCGCGCGCGTTTCGCCCATGCCGACGATGCCGCCGCAGCAGGTCTTCAGCCCCGCATCGCGCACATGGCCCAGCGTATCCAGGCGATCCTGGTACTGCCGGGTGTGGATGATCGAGTCGTAGTAGTCCGGCGCGGTATCGAGGTTGTGGTTGTAGTAGTCCAGGCCGGCGTCCTTCAACGCGCGCGCCTGTTCGCCACTGAGCATGCCCAGCGTGGCGCAGGTTTCCAGGCCCAGCGCCTTCACTCCGGCGATCATCGCAGCCACCTTTGGGATGTCACGGTCCTTCGGCGAACGCCAGGCCGCACCCATGCAGAAACGCGAGGCACCGGCCGCCTTCGCCTGGCGTGCCTTGGCCAGCACCGCGTCGGTGTCCATGAGTTTCTGAGCATTGACCCCGGTGCTGTAGCGCTGCGCCTGTGGGCAGTACGCGCAGTCTTCCGGGCAGCCTCCGGTCTTCACTGACAGCAGCGTGGAGACCTGCACCTGGGCTGGGTCGAAGTGCTCGCGGTGGACGGTGGCGGCGCGGAACAGCAGTTCCGGCAAGGGCAGGTCGAACAGCGCCTGCAGTTCGTCGTGGTGCCAGTCGTGGCGGATGGCGGTTGCCATGGCGGGACCTTGGAAGGGCTGGAGCGAGGGCGCAGTCTGGGTGGGGTTGGGGCTTCTGTCAACTATCTGCTTATATTGGTGGTTTACAGAATGTCATCGCCCAAAATCAAATGCGGCGGTGCTAAGTTCGCCGCTATACATGGAACGTGAGAATCGGCATGAACCCGCATCAGAACGCCGCAACCTGTCTCAACGCTGTGCTGTGCAGCCTGGCTGATCTACCTGATGGAGGCCTGCGCGTGGTAGTGGATGACCTGCGGAAATCGGACACCGCCGGTATGTGGCAGCACCACACGTTTGTTACGTTCAAGGACTATCCACCAAACACTCTTGCCGAACCCGAAGGCCTGTCTGAGGCAGAGTTGGCGGACTTTGGCTTTTTCGTACTGGTCCGCCTTCTGGCTGCAAATGGCCGGGTACCTGATGCTGACGATGCACCGGACAGCGACGCGCACCTGACCGACGAGCAGCGGCACCGCATCGAAGCGCTGACCGACGACGACGTCGCGCGGATCGATCAGCAGCTGCTGTCCCACTGTGACGGCCAGTTCCGCAAAGTTGCCTATGTGGTGGGCACTGCGATGTCGCTTGACCCCGAACGTCAACCGGGAATTCCAGATGTGTTCTACGCAGGGCGTGTGCGCAGGCTGGTCGAGTGTGGCGCGCTGCAGGCTGTCGGCGACCTGTCGCGCATGCGCTACAGCGAAGTACGAAGGGCACGCTGATGCTCCCGGCAGCGGGAGGAGCTGGTACAACTACTCAATCGTCTCGGGGCATGACGTCTGCTACATCTCACAACTGCTGCGGGTGCCGCTGCAGGAGCGCGTTCTTGCTGAGGCCCGGCCGTAAGCCCACACCAGATCGGGCACTCGCGTGAGTGCCCGCCCGGCGCATCAGATCACTTCGGCATCAGCACCGTGTCCACGACGTGGATCACGCCATTGGACTGCCTGACATCGGCAATGCTGATGGCGGCCTTGCCGCCCTTGGCGTCAACCACCCATAGCGCGCCGTCGTGCAGCTTCACGGTCAGCGGCTCGCCTTCCACGGTTGTCAGCGACACCGTGCCGCCGTGTTTCTTTGCATCGGCCATCAGCTGCTGCGAGGTGTGGGTGCCGGCGACCACGTGGTAGGTCAGGATTTTGGTCAGATCTGCCTTGTGCTCCGGCTTGACCAGGGTGTCGACCGTGCCTGCGGGCAGCTTGGCGAATGCTTCGTTGGTGGGCGCAAAGACCGTGAACGGGCCTTTGCCATTGAGCGTGTCCACCAGCCCGGCGGCCTTCACGGCGGCCACCAGCGTGGTGTGATCCTTCGAGTTGAGGGCGTTCTCAACGATGGTCTTGTTCGGGTACATCGCAGCGCCACCGACCATCACCGTGTCAGCGGCGAAGCTGACCGAGGCGGTGCCGCAGAGCACAGCAAGGCTGGCGGTGAGGGCGATACGTTGAAGAAGAGCGTGCATGGTGCGTCTCCTGAGTACTTCCGCCCCCGGCATGGGGGCATGGAAGGTACGCAGCAGGCAGACCAGCGGATGCACCGCAGTACCAGGAAATGCGCGGGCAGCCTGCACGGTTCAGCGATGCGACGCCGCCGTGAGCGGCCGGCCAGCGTCCGCTCTGGGCGTCCCGCCTCTGGAGTCAGCCTTGTTTGAAGACCGTTCGCTGGCCGATCGTGCTGGTCTTGCGAGCGGCGGACCGGCCCAGCCCGGGAATCAGGAAATCAGCGGGGCTGCGGCCATGCTTGGTCTTCTCGGCAAGCCAGCGCGGCATCCGGCCACGGCCGGACCACGTATTGCGCTTGTTGTCAGGGTCGCGGTACTTGGCGGCCACCTTGCCGGGCTTGCGCCGCGTGGCAGGTTTTCTGGCCGGCGCCGTGGCCTCGGCGGGCGCGGTGCCGATCAGTTCCTCGATCGTGTAGCCGCACTGCGCTGCAAAGGCGATCAGCTTGCGGCGGACGACGGCCACGGGGCGGCGGCTGGCGACCAGCGCCCTCCGCTGCTCGGCAGCAGCCACAAGGGCGTTCAGTTCGCGCAGGCTCAGGTGTTCAACGTCGATAGTCATGCTGCGGAGAGTCAGGAGATCCTGGTTGCCTGTCAAGCGGCGGACGGTTATCTCAGCCGAGGCTACCAATCTCCCAGCCAGCCTGCCACCAGGCATCTCGCCGCCAATATAGGCTGGCCCGGGGTGTCCAGCATGCTGCTGACGTCGTAGGGCAGTTGTTGAAAGGTGGCGGATCAAGCCGCTACCTTGTCGAGTAGTTTTCTTTGACCGATGCCGCTGAGCGTCGAACGAGACCGGACCGGAAGCATGCCCGCAATTGACCGAAAGCTCCTGGTGCTCGATCTCGATGAAACGCTGGTTCATGCCAGTGCGCGTCAGTTGCAACGCCCTGCAGATACTCAAGTGGTGGGCTACCACGTCTACAAACGTCCCTACGTTGACGACTTCCTGGATTTCGTATTCGCGCACTTCAACGTAGGAGTGTGGACATCTTCCGGCAGGTTGTATGCCGAGCCACTGGTGGCGTGGTTGATGCCAGGGCGCACGCTGGAGTTCCTGTGGTCGTCCCAGCGCTGCAGTACTGCGCGAGATTGGGAGACTGGCGGCTACACCAGCCAGAAGCGCCTAGCCAAACTGAAACGTCTGGGCTTTGCGCTGGAACAGATGATCGGTATTGACGACACTCCCAGCAAGTACGCGAAAAACTACGGAAATCTGATACAGGTGCGGGAGTTCACGGGCGATATTGATGACGACGAATTGCTTCATCTTTCTCGATATCTGGATGTACTACGCGCGCAGCCCAACATCCGTGCCGTGGAGAAACGTCGTTGGCGCGAGCGCATGATGGAGTGAATCGCCAGGATCATTGATTCAATCCCCCTATCCCTTTGCGTTCGCGGAAGTCTCACGCCGCGTACATCAGCCTCCTGTGCGCAGTGCTCACAGCCGGCACCCTTTCTGTTTCCACCGACTTCTCTGCGGACTCGTATGAACCGGACCACCAGCAATGTAGAGTCGGATCGGCAGGTTCTTCGCCGACGCAATGGTGCTTGCCATCGTTACTTCCAGTACGATTCCACGAACGTTCGCAAGCGCAAGGATGCCTTCGATGTCGACCGCCCAGCACTCTCGAATGATCACTGCCGCAGCCAGGACGGTACTGCGCCCTCTGGGCTGCGTGCAGAAGGGGCGCTCCAGAATCTGGCTTGACGACCAGGGGTGGTGGATCGGCGTGGTCGAGTTCCAGCCATCTTCGTGGGGGAAGGGAAGCCATCTGAATGTGGGAGCATGCTGGCTCTGGCATGAGAAGAATTTTGTTTCATTCGACGCCGGGGACCGGGTGGAATCCTTCCACGAGTTCATCAGCGAGGAGCAGTTCTCCGCGGCGGCCATGCTGCTGGCCAGACGTGCGGCACAGGAAGTGCTGGCGCTGCGCGAGCGCTTCCCCTCGGTCGCTCGCGCATCGGCATGGATAACCGCCAATGCATCGCCCACGCTATGGAACACGTACCACTCGGCGGTGTCGGCCGGGTTGGCTGGAGAGGTCGAACGCAGCGGGTTGCTGTTTGCAGAGGTGATCGCCGATCCATATGACGTGGCATGGGCCGTTGAGCTGAAGCAGAGATCCGTCGTGCTGCTGCGCTGCCTGGAGTCAGGTCTCGGGTTTGAACAGGAGATCGCGGCCACGATCGGGCGTACGCGTGCCGCGCTGGGACTGCCTGCCCAGCAGCCTGCAGCCAGGCAGTTCGAGGCGTGAGACGATCCCGCAATCGGTACGCTCCGCTGATCCCTTGTGACCGACGTTCAAGCGTCGGCCGCGTCCTGCAGCAGCAGCTTCATGACGATTGACAAAGCGCTGGCGGCGATGGAATCTGCGCGGCCATGCGCTGTAAAAGCGCTTCAATGGCGAGCCATATGCAACAGGGAATGATGCAGGGGATGTGGGGACGACGCGTATCTATCAGCTCGTTGATCGGCTCGCTGCTGGCGGCAGGGATGCTTGCAGGAACGGCGCAGGCACAGACCTTCGACCCGCGCGTCCACAAAGGGCCGCAGCACGGGGTGCCGAACGAAGTGATGGTGCTTGGCAGCGCGCACCTGGCGGTACTGCCGAAAACCTTCGATCCCTCGTCGTTGGATACCCTGATCGACCGGCTCGCCGCGTGGCAGCCGAAGGCCATTGCGATCGAGGCCGTATCGGGCCAGCAGTGCGAAATGCTGCGGCGATACCCCTCCCGCTACCGATATACGGTGAAGGACTACTGCCCCGATGTTTCGGCGGCGGAGAAAGCAACGGGTCTTGATGTGGCGGCAGCGAACGCGGCGGCAGACAAGATGCTGGCGACCTGGCCCGCACATCCTACGGCCGCGCAACGGCGCACGCTTGCCGCTACCTTCCTGGCCGCCGGCGAACGCGATTCGGCACTGGTGCAATGGCTGCGCCTCCCCGAAGCAGATCGGCAGGCAGGCGACGGCCTGGATAAGGACTTGGTTGCAGCCCTCGAAGCGCTGCGCGTCAGCCGCAATGAAAACACGCTCATCGCCGCAGCCCTCGCCGTCCGCCTTGGCCACGAGCGGTTGTGGCCGATGGATGACCACAGCTCCGACCAGTTTGGCCCCGATCCCAAGGCCTATGCAGCTGCGGTCAGGAAGGCCTGGGACAACCCGGCGACCCAACAGCGGGGAACGATGTTCGGCACCCTGGAAGCGCAGGTCGATACGCCGCAGAAGGCACTGGCGCTGTATCGCCGCTACAACGCACCGGACGTGGCAGCGGTCACCTTCCAAAGCGACTACGGTGCCGCGCTGGAGGAACCGTCTCCGCAGGGCTACGGGCGCCTCTACGTCACCTCGTGGGAGACGCGCAACCTGCGCATGGCGGCGAACATCCGCGACCTGATGGGACCGACCCCGGGAATGCGTACGCTGGTGATTGTCGGCGCCTCACACAAGGCGTACCTGGATGCATATCTCGAGCAGATGCACGACGTGCGGATCGTCGATGTTCAGCCGTTGCTGAAATAACCCGCCAGGGACCGGCGGCTGCATTAGGCAGGCCACCGCCGACTCGATGAAGAGGCCAGGCCAGCCGCGTCCAGCCTGGGGACGCCGATTCCACTGCCGGGAGGAGGGCCTGTCCTTGCTCTGCGAGCCGAGGCGCTCCCCTTCGTCATATCGCCCTGATCAGGAAGAAGCGGAAATCTGTTCCTTCCGACCCGGCTGGGATGCTGCAGGCCATTCCCATCTTTGCAAGATTGCGCTGCCAGAATGCGTGCGCCGCATGGTCCTTGCGGAATGTGGCCAGCAACCATTCCCCCGTTGTCGGCTGCACAAGCTCTGCAACCACCGCAGACGCGATGCCTTTACCCCGATGCTTTGGAAGGATGAACAGATCCGCCAACTCTGGCAGGCGCCGCCCCTGGAACTCGACGTCATCCACCTGGACGAACCCACACAGCAGGCCATCGAGCCAGAGCAGACGGGTCCACTCCGGCTCTTCCTGCAGCCGGGCCTGGACATCGGCAAGGGCGCAGTCGTAAAGACCATCGGCACCGATCTCCTCACCACTCCAGCCCGAGGCGTCGAAGTAGTACAGCTGCATCAGTCTGAAGACCACATCTGCATCCCGCGCAGTTGCTTTTACAAGCGTCAGTCCGTCCATGCAGCAGAGATCCATCCAGGGCGGCCGCGCCCATCCTGATGATAGCTGGTGCCGGATCGGCCAGCGGCGCTGCTGGATCATCGAGCTCCCTTATGCTTGCCTCCGCTCTGCCCTATGATCCCCCCACCACACCGGCACCGGCACCGGCATCATGGAACGATCCCGTACCTCCACATGGCATCAGTCCAATCTGGCGCGGATCAGCGCACTTGTGCTGCTGCTGTGCTGCGCCCTGCCTTCGATCGCGCAGACCGCACGCAAGCCTTCGCCCTACGAGTATCGTCAGCAAAGCGACGCCGCGCCGGCGCAGCAGGCCAAAGGCCCGGACTATCTTCGGCGTATCGACAGCCGCGACCAGTTCATGCAGCTTGCGCGCGTCTACAACGCTGGCACCGCGCTGGAAATGCCGCACCTGATCTTCGTGATCGATCGGCACAATGACGGACGCATCTACTACATCAACACGCCTCGGCATGCGCTGCACGAGCAGTTCGTGCGTCAGCAGCGGCTGGTGCGGTCGATGGACAAGGCCACGCTCAATGCGCAGTACCGCGATCCGCAGCGTCGGTTCCTGTTCGGCACCATCGCCTGGCAGCGGGATCTGCCGGGCTACACCTACGAGTTCTGGGAAGGCGACAGGATCAGCGCTCCCCTGCTGCGGCAGGCCGATGGCATCGTGCGGGCCTCGTTCTACGATCCCATTCGTTTCAAGACCAATTCCACCGGCCACGAGCAGGTGGCCAGCGCGATGGGGTTGGCCCACGTCAGCCAGGAGGCACTGCTGCGCGAGCAGCGTTTCCTGCCGTTGAACACAGGCCGTGCCGAGGGCCGTCTGCGCATCGTGCGCTCGGATGCGCAGCTGCGCACCTTGTCGCCCACCGACATTCCCGTGCTGGATGAAGTGCCCATCGCGCTGGCACCCGTGGCAGGTCTGGTCACACAGCGCCCATCGACGCTGCTGTCCCACGTCAATCTGCTGGCCAAGGGCTGGGGCATTCCCAATGTGTACGTGCGCGATGCGCAGACTGCACTGCGTCAGTACGACGGGCAATGGGTGGCGGTGGAGGTCAGCAACAACGACTACCGGGTGACGCCGATCGCGCGCCCGGCCCGTACCCCATCGGCCGCGGCGGCGCGCCCGCTGCGGCGCAACCTGCCACGCCCGGACCTGTCGGTGGTCGCGCTCAAGCCGCTGGCGGCATTGCGCGCGCGCGACAGCAGCCACTGCGGGGTGAAGGCGGCCAACCTCGGTACTTTGAAGGCGGTGTTGCCCCCGGCCGCACGCGTCCCCGATGGCTTCTGCGTTCCGTTCTCGCACTATCAGGCGATGCAGCAGCGGCTGGGAATTCCACAGCGCCTGCGTGACCTGCAAGGTCGTCCGGGCTTTGCCACCAACCCGGATGTCCGTCGCGATGCGCTGGCGACATTGCGCGCCGAGATCACCAACGCAGCGCCTGACGCTGCGTTTGTCCGTGCGCTGGAAAGCCAATGGCAGGGGCAACTCAAGGGCGCTGGCGTGTTCGTCCGCAGCTCGTCCAATTCCGAGGACCTGCCCGGCTTCAGCGGTGCAGGGCTGTATACCACCGTGCCCAACGTGACCCGTGCGGATGCCGTGGCCAGGGCCGTGCAGACCGTATGGGCATCGGTCTACAACTTCGAAGCGTACGAGGCCCGCACTGCGGCCGGCCTGCAGCAGGACGCCGTGGCCATGGCGGTGCTGGTACAGGTCGCTGCGCCCTCGGACAGTTCGGGCGTGATGATCACTCGCGATCCATTCGATCGCGCCCGCCGTCACGTGACCTATATCTCGGCCAAGCGCGGCCTGGGCATCCGCGTGGTGGAAGGCAAGCGTCAGGCCGAACAGGTGATGTATTCCACCTGGTCCAAGGCCGTGCAGGTATTGAGCCGTTCGGCGGAAGACACCCAGCTGGTGGCGAAGGCAGGCGGCGGTGTCCGCGAAGTACCGATTACCGGCTCGCGTCAGGTCCTGACCGACGCGCTGATCGCGCGGCTTGCCAGGATCGGGACTGCGACCAAGCAGGCACTGGGCGGGGTGGACCAGGACATCGAGTGGGCCGTGGTGGGCGATGAAGTGCTGGTACTGCAGTCGCGGCCGTATGTGGATGGCAGCGCGCGGTAGCGGCTGCGATGCAGGCTTGCGGCAAGGTGCAGCCCCATCGGGCAACGCTCATTGCCCTGACATGCTTCCAGCCCCTTCACCGATGGGCAGCCTGCGCCTGCAGGGCGATGCTGCGGCATGCGCCTCCCACTGCCTTCTGCCCTTGATGAACCATTGCAGGCTGCCTTTCGCCTGCTGCTGCCCCTGCGCTGCCTGGTCTGCAGCGAGCGCGGTCATGACACCCTCGATCTCTGCCCCGCCTGCCTCGCCGATCTGCCGTGGGCGGGTCGCGCCTGCCTTCGCTGCGCGCTGCCGCTACCGGATGAAGCCCTGCCCATCTGCGGGACCTGCCGCGATGAGCCGCCAGCGCAGACCGCAACCCACACCAGCCTGCTGTACCTGCCGCCGGTCGATCAGCTGCTGGTCCGCTACAAGTTTCATCAGGACCTGGCTGCCGGACGCCTGCTTGCGCAGTTGATGCTGCGCAATCCGCCGCCGTGGTCGTGCGCGCCGCTGGTACCCGTGCCGCTGCACCGCAAGCGCCTGCGTCAACGTGGCTACGACCAGGCCGCTGAACTGTGCCGCCTGCTGCAGTTGCCGACGTGGCGCGGGCTGTATCGTCGCCGCCACACCGCGCCGCAGTCCGAACGCAGTGCCGAGCAGCGCCGCGACAACCTGTTCGACGCCTTCAATGTGCGTGGCCCCGTGCCAGCGCGGCTGACCATCGTCGACGATGTGATGACCACTGGCAGCACCGTGCTGGAAATTGCAGAGACGCTGCGGCTGGTGGGTGCAGGGGAGGTGCGCGCATGGGTCTGCGCGCGCGTGCCGTGATCGCTCCTTTCATCCGCAAGGGCTAGGATGACCACGAACCCGGATCGAAGGAGTGGTCATGAATTCCCCCTTGTCTCCCTTGTTGTCGGCCGTTGGACGCAGCTGGTGGATCCTGCTGCTGTACGGTCTGGTCGCGCTGGGCTTCGGCATCATCGCGATCGGCTGGCCGATGTCGGCAGCCATCGCGCTGGCGTGGACGCTGGGTGCAATGGCCATCGTCGAGGGCGTCATCAGTCTGCTGGCGCTGATCACCGGTGCCAGTGGCGCCTCGCGCGGCTGGCTGCTGCTGTACGTGATCGCCTCGCTGGGCTTCGGCGTGCTGGCCGTGATCAATCCGCTGGCCACCGCCAGCGTGCTGGTGCTGTTCCTGGCCGCATGGCTGCTGGTGGCGGGCATCTACCGCATCGTCTTCGCCCTACGCGTACGCAGGCAGATCCAGGGGGAGTGGCTGCTCATCCTCAGCGGCGTGCTGGCCATCGTGCTGGGCCTGCTGTTCGCGGCCAACCCCTATGCCGGCGTGGCGGTAACCACGTTGTGGATCGGCATCGGCAGCCTGCTGTACGGCGTGCTGCAGGTGCTGGTGGCGTTCAAGCTGAGGAAGCTGCGTTGATGCGGGGCTGGAGCAGATGGGCGCTGCTCGGCAGCGGCCTCGCGGTGTTGCTGCTGGTGGGCTGCAACCGGCTGCTTCCGGCGGAGACACGGCATCCGCCGCGGCAGGGCGTGCAGGTGCAGATGCGTGTGGTCGATCCCGATGGCCGCGCTACCCTGCAGTGGCAAGGGCGCAGCATTGCCGTGAAAGAGCCGCCGATGCTCACCAGTGCCGATATCCTCGACGTGCGAGCGGAGCTGGACGCCGCCCACCAACCCGTGCTCGAACTGACGTTCCGCAAGGAGTCCGCCGGCCGGTTGCTGCACGCGACCGAGGCCCTGGTGGGCAAACAGGTCGCCCTTACCGTCGATGACCACGTGCTGTCCGTGGCCACCATAGCGGGCCCTTTTGGCGAGTCCATGCAGGTGGTTGGTACGGACATGAGCGTGGCCGAAGTGCACGACATGGCGCGCTACATCGTCCACGGCGGCCCTGCGCCGTCACAGCAGCGCTGAATCAGCGCTGCTTTCCTGCAAAGCCGGCTTCGATCTCTTCCAGCGAGCGGCCCTTGGTTTCCGGCAGCCACAACGCGGCCACCAGGAAGAACACGAACGTGCAGCCGGCCCAGAACAGGAACATGCTGGCATAGCCGTAGTGCCCCACCGTGGGCAGGAAGATCGCGGCGATGGTGGTGGACACGAACTGGTTGATCAGCAGCGCGATGCTCATGCCGTTGGAGCGGATGCGGTTGGGCATCAGCTCGGACAGCGCCAGCCATACGCACACACCGGGGCCGACCGCGAAGAACGCCACGAACACCAGGATGCAGGCGGCGACGGCCCAGCCATGCGCCGGCGGCGGGATCGGGCCGATACGTGCCTGTTCGATGCGCAGCGGTGCCTGCGCGGCGCTGGCCGGGTCGGCGAACGGATTCAGGTGCACCGTGCGGAAGAACGCGCCGATGACGCTGTCCGGCTGTACGGTGCCCGCGCGTTCGATGCGCAGCTCGCGGTCGGTCAGGTTGTCGCTGCGCAGCGCACGCACGTTGGTGAAGTCGCCATAGGCGTAGGACACGGTCAGCTGCAGTGGCCGCCCCTCACGGTCGATGCCACCGGCAAGACGCTGCCACTGCGCGTCGTCGAGTACCAGCTGCAGGCCATCGCCATTTACTGCGGCCTGCAGCTGCGGCTGTACGTCGGCGCGGCCACGCTCGGCCTGGAAGAACAGCGTTGCTGCGGCCAGCAAGGCAACGCAGATGCCACCGCTGCCCAGCATCAGCAGGAACTTGCGGCCCTTGCGGTCGACCAGCAGCAGCGCGACCACGGTCATCACCGCGTTGAGCAGCTTTATCGCCACGTCGGCACCGTTGGCGACCGAGCCGGACAGGCCTGCCTGGTTGAGGATGTTCACCGCATAGGCCAGCACCGAGTTGATGCCGGTGGCCTGGGTGCAGGCCAGCACCACGCAGGCCAACACGAACGGCACCACGTAGCGACGGCTGAGCAGTGGGTCGCGCTTGCCGCTGCTGCTGCTCGATTCCGGCGCCTGGATCTGTGCCAGCGTGGGCTCGACATCGGCCGCGGGCAGCACGCGTTGCAGGCTGCGGCGGGCATCATCGATGCGGCCACGGCGCACCAGCCAGCGCGGCGATTCGGACAGCCAGAAGATACCGGCGCAGAACAGCAGGCCCGGCGCCAGGCAGGTCCAGAAGATGGTGCGCCAGGCGTGGTCCTTCACCGTGAACAGTTCCTGCGCCTGCTGTGCAACCGGCAGCGAGCGCACGGCCTCGGCGGCGGCGTCCACGGCATGCGCGTGGTACAAGCCGATCAATGCGGCCAACACCAGGCCGACGGTCAGCAGCAGCTGGAACATCGCCGCGCCGCGCCCGCGCCGTTCGGGGCTGAGCACTTCGGCCAGATACAGCGGGATGACCACACCGATCAGGCCACCGCTGACACCCTGCAGCAAGCGCCCCAGCAGCAGCGGGGTGTAGCCCGACGCCAGCGCCATGATCGGGATGCTGGCGGTGAACAGGATGCCGGCCAGCAGCATCGCACCGCGACGACCGATGAGGTCGGCGATCATGCCGGCGAACAGCGAGGACAGCACGCTGCCGAGCAGCACCGCGGCAACGACGAAACCGAGCTGCTGGCTGCTGAGCTGCCAGGCGTGGCTGGCAGTGGCTTCAAGATAGGGCAGGGCGCCGGCGATGATGCCGATGTCGATGCCGTACAACAGGCCACCGAGGCCGCCGATGAACAGCAGATAGCGCACGGGCCAGCGCGGGGCGGTGGAAGCGGGTACGGCAGGTGCAGTGGCTGCGGTCATCGGCGTATTCCTGGAATAACGGGGATGGTGCGTGGCTGATGCAATGCGCTTGCGCGCTTCATGTAGCGCCGAGCCATGCTCGGCTTGCCGCGCGAAGCGCGGCGCGGACGTCGTCGATGTCGGTGCGAAAAGCAGCCGAGCATGGCTCGGCTCTACAGACGTGCGTCGCCTAGTGCAGGTCGATCACGCGGCCACCGACCACCACCTGCTGCAGGCGCAGTTCCGCATCCAGTACCACCAGGTCGGCGCGGGCGTCGGGCGCAATGCGGCCGCGATCGCTCAAGCCCAGGTAGTCGGCGGGGAAGGTGGACACGCGTTGCGACGCGTCTGCCAGTTCCAATCCCACCTGCACCAGATTGCGCAGCGCCTGGTCCATGGTCAGCGCACTGCCGGCCAACGAGCCGGTGGCCAGGCGCACGCAGCCGCCGCACTTGTGCACGCGCTGCTCGCCCAGCGCGTATTCGCCGTCGGGCATGCCGGTGGCGGCGGTCGCATCGGTCACTGCATACAGCCGCGGAATCGCGCGTGCGGCTAGACGGATCACACCCGGATGGATGTGCTGCAGGTCGGGAATGATCTCGGCGTACTGCGCATGCGCCAGGGCTGCCGCGGCAATGCCAGGCCGGTAGTGGTCGACGCCGGTCATGCCGTTGAACAGATGGGTGAAGCCGGAAGCACCGGCCTGCAATGCGGCCACGCCTTCCTCGTAGGTGCCGGCGCTGTGGCCGAGCTGCACGCGGATGCCGAGTGCGGACAGCGCGGGAATCAGCGCGGTGTGCTCGCCGATCTCGGGCGCCAGCGTCATCACCCGGATCGGTGCCAGCGCGTGCAGCTGCTGCACCAGCGCCATCGTCGCCTCGATCGTGCGGTTGGGCTGCGCGCCCAGCCGCTGCGGGCTGATGAAGGGGCCTTCCAGGTGCACGCCGGCGATGCAGGCCGCGTCGGCATCGGGCGCGGCCATTATTGCCGCAACGCCCTGCAGCGCGTACTCGATCTCGTCCAGGCCGGCGGTCATGGTGGTCGCCAGCAGCGTGGTGGTGCCGAAGCGCGCATGGGTGCGGGCGATGGTGCGGGCCACATCGCCGCCCTGCATCAGGTCCACGCCGGCCGCGCCATGCACGTGCAGGTCGATGAAACCGGGCAGGATCACCGGCAGCTGCGGGTCATCGCCGCCGCTGTGGTCGTCCACCTGCAGCTGGCGCACGTGCGAATCGAACTGGACCTGGCCGCGACGCCAGCCCAACGGGGTAAGGATGCGGCCGTGCAGGGAGCGGGTGTCGGTCATGCGGGGGGCTCGGCGATGATCACTTCGATGCCCAGCCGCTGCAGCCCTTCGCGGGTTGCCTCGTCGATGCCGGCGTCGGTGATGATGGCGTGGATCTGATCGAGGCGGGCGATGCGGTGCAGGCTGACGCGGCCGAACTTGGAGGCGTCGGTGAGCACCACGATGCGCCGCGCGCGTTCGACCATGCGGTGGTTGAGGCGGGCTTCGGCTTCGTCGTGCGTGGTCAGGCCGAACTGCAGGTCCAGGCCATCCACGCCCAGGAACAGCGTGTCGAAACTGTAGGAGTTGAGGCTGGCTTCGGCCTGGCTGCCCTGCAGCGACAGCGATTGCTGGCGCAGCAGGCCACCGGTCAACAGCACGGTGATGCCTGCAGCGTTCGCCAGTTCCCAGGCGATGTTCAGGCCATTGGTCATCACCGTCACATCGCGGTGTTCGCGCAGGTGGCGGGCCAACGTCATCGTGGTCGAGCCGGAGTCGATGATGATGTTGTCACCGGCCTGTACCAGGCGCGCGGCCGCGGTGCCGATGGAATCCTTCAGCGGCAGGTTCAGCGCATCCTTTTCATGGATGTCCTGTTCCTGCGGCGGCGTGCGCACCAGGGTGGCACCGCCGTGGGTACGCGTGGCCAGCCCCTGCGCTTCGAAGTGGGTCAGGTCGGCACGGATGGTCACCGCCGACACGCCGAAGCGCTCGACCAGATCGGCCACCTGCACCGAGCCGTGCTCGATCAGCAGCTGCAGGATCTGTTGCCGGCGGGAGCGGGTGTTGCGCATGGCCATTCTCGGTTTCGCAGGGAAAGGTAGAGATTAGCCGTTCGCAGGTACGGCGGCAGCCGAACGTGCGTCGTGCTTGCGGGATCCGGCCTGGTTGGCGCTGCAGGCGCGGGCGTATTCGCCCAGGCACAGGCCGATGCGATGCTGCACCAGGGCGGTAGGCGTATTGGCCAGGGTGCCCTCGCGCACGGCGCGGTACTGCTCCGGCAGATACTGGCTGAGCAGCACCAGCGGTGGCGCGTGCTGTTCCAGGTTGGCGAACAGGGTCTGCACGGCCTGTACCAGCGCCGGCTCGCCCCAGTAGTAGCGGCAGCGGTCACTGAAGGAATAGCTGCGCAGCAGGCGCAGGGTCGCTTCATCGCCCTGGTAGTAGGACTGCCAGGACTTCGGCTGTGCCACCATCACCTCGTCCAGCACCTGCGGCAGGCGCGAGCACTGCGCGGCCGGCAGCAGCTCGGCTTCGATGGCAGCCAGCGCGAACAGCGCTTCGCGGTAGGCGAAGGTAGCCGCGGGCCCGACCTTGAGGATGGCGAAATGATCGCGCACGAGCGCGTGCAGCCCACTTTCGCGCTGGTAGTCGGTGGAATGCGCTTCGAACACGATGCGCGGCTGCTGTTCGAGGAAGTCGGCCAGCTCGCTGGCGGCGGCAGCGTCGTACTCGTGCACGCTGCTGTGGTCGAAGTCCACGCCCGGCTGCACCACCATGGCCAGCACGCGTTGCCACGCATCACGCAGCTGCGGGGTATCGAAGGCCTGCTGGTGGATGGCCAGGGTCTGTGCGGCGGCGGCCGGGGTGGTCACCTGCAGGCCACCGGCCAGCGAGGCTTCGCCACCGGGAATCGGCACTTCGGTGCCGATCACATAGACCGGTGGCGGCAGGCCGTGTTCGGCGGCGGTGCGCTCGGCGATCTCGGCCAGTTCGGCCGAACGTGCAGCGACGATGGCATCGGGCAGCGGCACCGGGTCATCGGCGCAGGACATGCTGCAGTCCAGGTGGATCTTGTGGAAACCGGCGGCGACGTAGGCCTCGATCAGCACGCGCGCATGGGTCATCGCTTCGGCAGCCGTACGTTTCTGCCAGGCATTCGGGCCGAGGTGGTCGCCGCCGAGGATCAGGCGCTCGCGCGGGAAGCCTTCTTCATCGGCCAAGGTGCCGACGTAGTCGCGGTACTGCGGCGGGGTCATGCCGGTGTAGCCGCCGAACTGGTCGACCTGGTTGGAAGTGGCTTCGATCAGCAGCACGGTATCGTGCGCCAGCGCCACGTGCATGGCCGCACGCAGCACCTGTTCGTTGCTGCAGCAGACGCTGTACAGGCCGACGTTGGCACCGGCGCGGTGGGAGGCAAGCAGGGTCTGCAACGGGGACATGGTCAAGCTCCGGTCAATCAGGAAAACGAGGGTTGGCAGGCCAGCAGGGCGGCACCGCGTGCGCCACCGGCATCACCGAAGCGCGGTGGCACGATGGGCGGCACCTGCACGCCGTTGAACAGATGCGCGGCGATGGCCGCAGGCAGCAGCTGGTACAGCGGTGCGTACTGGGAAAGACCGCCGCCGAGCACGATCACGTGCGGGTCCAGTGCCAGCACCAGTGCGGCGAGGCTGTGGCCGAGCAGGTCGCGGTGGATATCCAGCGCCTGCCGTGCACGCGCATCGCCTGCTTCGGCCAGGGCGATCACCACGCTGGCATCGGCAGCGCTGCCACCGAGGTGGCGCTCGATCATCGCCAGGCCACTACCGGACACGTAGCGTTCCACGCAGCCCTGCAGGCCGCAGGCGCAATCGATCAATGGCAGGCCATGACGCTGCAGCAGGTGGCCCGGCACGCTCCAGTGTCCCCATTCGCCGGCCAGGCCGTTGAAGCCGGACAGCAGGCGCCCCTGCAGGCAGAAGCCGCCACCGGCACCGGTGCCGAGGATGGCGCCGAACATGCTGGGGTAGCCATCGGCGGCGCCGCCATGCGCCTCAGAGAGCGCAAAACACTGCAGGTCGTTGCCGAAATGCAGCGGGCGCTGCAGGCGTGACTGCAGATCGGCCGCCACGCATTGGCCGGTCAGCGCAGGAACATTCGCGCTGAGCTGACGACCGCTGCGACGATCACGCACGCCGGGCAGGGCGATGCCGATGGCCGCATCGCTGCGACCCAGCGCGGCATCGGCCTCAGCGACCAGTGTCACCACCGCCTGCAGGAAGCCGTCGTAGTCACCCTGCGGAGTGGCCACGCGGCGCCGCCAGGTGACCTGCATCGCCGCATCGCACACCACCAGCTCGGTCTTGGTGCCGCCGATGTCGATGCCGTAGCAGGCGTTGGCGATCAGCTCAGCCATGGTGGATGGTGACACCCTTGACCACGCGGTTGACGGTGCCGTCCGGGAACGGGTTGTCCGGGGTCAGGCCAAGTGCGGCCGAACGCTGCAGCGCGTACAGCTGCGCAAAGCCCAGCCACACCGGCGCAAGCCACGGGTCATCCAGGGCAGGCACGGTGAGGGTGTAATCGTCATCGGCGCCGATATCCGAATGCGGGCCGATCGACAGCACCTCGCCCGCCACGCCGTCACGGCGCAGTTCTTCCAGCAGATCCTGTTCATAGCGGCGCGCCAGCGGCTGCCCGCTGCGCAGCACGACCACCAGGGTGGTGCCGTCCAGCGTGGATTTCGGGCCGTGGCGGAAGCCGAGCGGGGTGTTGGCCAGCGCCAGCACGCGACCGGCGGTCAGCTCCAGCACCTTCAACGCGGCTTCGCGAGCGAGTGCTTCCAGCGGGCCGCTGCCAAGGTAGATCACCCGGTTGAACGGGCGCTGCGCCAGCGCGGCTACCGGTGCGTCCCACTGCGCCAGGCCTTCGCGGGCGAGACCAGCAATCTGCTTCAGGCGCGCGATGCGTGCATCCCACGGCGAACGGTCGAACACGGTCAGTGCGGCCAGCAGCATGCAGGTCAGGCTGCTGGTCATGGCGAAGGCGCGGTCGCAGCTGGCCGACGGCATCAACAGGGTGCAGGTGTCGGCACGGCCGGCGCCGCGACGGGCCAGTTCGCCATCGGCATTGCAGGTGATATCGAGGAAGCGCGCATCATCCACGTCGCTGCGCACGCGATCGACGGCGGCAACGCTTTCAGGGCTGGAGCCGCTGCGGCCGAACGACACCAGCAGGGTCGGACGGTCGCGCTGCAGGTACAGCGCAGGATGGGTGAGCAGGCTGGTGGTGTGCACCACGCGCACCTCGGCCGGCCACTGCGCGTTGATCGCATCGGCCACCATTTCGGCGATGAAGCCGGAACTGCCGGCGCCGGTGAACAGCACGCGCTGGTTCGGGTCATTGAGGCTGTCGCCGAGGAAGGCCTGCAGGCGGTCGCGGGCACGCGACAGATCCTGTGCAAGGGCTTCCCACAGCGCCGGCTGCTGGGCGATTTCGGTAGCGGTATCGGCTCCGCCGCGGCGCTGCCAGGCGGACACATCGGAAAGCAGGGTGACGTCCATTCGGAGGTTCCAGTTGGGCCAGCGCACCATCTGCGTTTTCTTTCGAAATGTCAAATACCGAAAGTAAAAAGAAAGATATTGAAGTGGTGACTTTCCCGTCGCGGCATCCCGCGGGAAACGAAAGAAACCGCCAGATGCCGTATCGCACAATGCTTAACAGGGGGCTGCAAGCGCTTACACAAAGTATTGCAACGCAGCAACTTTCGTTTCATATAAATACATCTTCCTTTTTCCTTTCAATTTGTTGACATCTTTCGAATCGCTGCCCTAGAGTCGGCCCAACCGCTTTCGAAACGCCCGGTGAACGGGTTGGGAGTCCGTGTGGAAATCTGCGTTCGTCGCTCGCCACTGCTGCTGGCCCTGTTGCCGGCATTGCTGTCGGCGTCCCTGTCGGCCCAGGCCGCACCGGTCGGCAACCTGCGCTCGGTCAACGCCAGTGCCGGCACCGACGGTGTAAGTGGCTGGGACCTGCAGACCGACAACGGCACGCGCATCCGCATCGAACTGCCGGCCGCCGACATCATTCGCGTGCAGGCCGGCCGCAACGGCAAACTGACCGGCGCCGGCGACAAGGCCGCACCGATCGTGCTGCCGCAGCCCAAGGCCAACGTGCAGGCGCAACTGGAAGAAGACGCGCAGGAAATCCGCGTGCGTACCGACGCACTGGTACTGCATGTACAGCGGCAGCCGCTGCGCCTGCGCCTGGAACGCCTGGACAACGGCCAGCCCACCGCGCTGTGGCAGGAACTGCAGCCGCTGGACCTGGATGCCACGCAGAGTGTGCAGGTGCTGTCCTCGCAGGCCGATGAAGGCTATTACGGTGGTGGCCAGCAGAACGGCCGCTACCAGTTCAAGGGCCGCGAACTGGAAGTCTCGTACTCCGGCGGCTGGGAAGAGGGCGATCGCCCGAGCCCGGCACCGATGCTGCTGAGCAGCCGTGGCTGGGGCATGCTGCGCAACACGTGGAGCGATGGCAGCTACGACCTGCGCCAGAGCGACCAGGCCACCCTGCTGCATCGCGAAGACCGCTTCGACGCCTACTACTTCGTTGGCGCCGACCTGCCGAAGCTGATCGAGCGCTACACCCAGCTGACCGGTCGCCCGAACATGGTGGCGCGCTGGGCGCTGTCCTACGGCGATGCCGATTGCTACAACGACGGCGACAACAGCAAGAAGCCCGGCACCGTGCCCGAAGGCTGGAGCGACGGCCCGACCGGCACCACCCCCGATGTGATCGACAGCGTGGCCAAGCAGTACCGCGCCAACGACATGCCCGGCGGCTGGATCCTGCCCAACGATGGCTACGGCTGCGGCTACAAGCAGTTGCCGGAAACCGTGAAGGGCCTGGCCGGGTATGGTTTCCGCACCGGCCTGTGGACCGAGAACGGCGTCGACAAGATCGCCTGGGAAGTGGGCAAGGCCGGCAGCCGCGTGCAGAAGCTGGACGTGGCCTGGACCGGCAAGGGTTACCAGTTCGCGATGGATGCCAACCGCCAGGCATTCAACGGCATCCTCGACAATTCCGATTCGCGCCCGTTCCTGTGGACGGTGATGGGCTGGGCCGGCATCCAGCGCTATGCCGTGGCCTGGACCGGCGACCAGAGCAGCAGTTGGGATTACATCCGCTGGCATGTGCCGACCCTGGTGGGTTCGGGCCTGTCCGGCATGGCCTACGCCAGCGGCGATGTGGACGCGATCTTCGGCGGCAGCGCCGAGACCTTCACGCGTGACCTGCAGTGGAAGGCGTTCACTCCCGTGCTGATGGGCATGAGCGGCTGGTCGTCGAACGCACGCAAGCATCCGTGGTGGTACGACGAGCCCTACCGCAGCATCAACCGCGATTACCTGAAGTTGAAGATGCGCCTGACCCCGTACATGTACGGGCTGGTGCACGAGGCCGCGCAGACCGGTGCACCGCCGGTGCGAGGCCTGATGTGGGACAACCCGCGCGATCCGCACGCGCAGGATGAAACCTACAAGTACCAGTTCCTGCTCGGCCGCGACCTGCTGGTGGCGCCGGTGTACCGCAGCCAGGCCGCGAGCCGTGGCTGGCGCCGCGACATCCACCTGCCGGCCGGCGGCTGGATCGACTACTGGGATGGCCGCCGCGTGCAGGCCACCGCCGATGGCCGCCAGCTTGACCGCCAGGTGGACCTCGCCACCCTGCCGCTGTTCGTGCGTGCCGGTGCGATCCTGCCGATGTACCCGTCGATGCTGTTCGACGGCGAAAAGCCGCTGGATGAAGTGACCTTCGATCTGTACCCGCAGGGCGATTCGCAGTACACGCTGTACGAAGACGATGGCAACACCCGCCGCTACCAGCAGGGCGAGTCGAGCACGCAGCTGATCCGCGTGCAGGCGCCTGCCCAGGGCAGTGGCCCGGTGCAGGTGCAGATCGATCCGGTGCAGGGCCAGTACAACGGCCAGCTGGCGCAGCGCCGCTATGGCCTGCGCGTGCTCGGCCGGCAGGCGCCGCGCGCAGTGCAGGCCGCTGGCCGTACGCTGCCCGCCCTGACCGACGCAGCCGCGTTCAACAGCGCCAACGAGGGCTGGTACTTCGACGCCAAGGAGCGTCGCGGCACCCTGCACGTACGCACCGCTGCGCAGGACATCCGCCAGCCACTGCAGCTGCAGCTGGACTTCGCCGTCGCCGCAGCGGCCGCCGACGATGCCTACCCGGCCGCACCGGTGCTGGGCCGCGAACTGCCGGCCGACAGCCTGCTGGTGGTCAACCGCCCGGCCGAAGAACCCGGCCATGCGCTGGAAAATGCCTTCGATGATGATCCGGCCACGTGGTTCCGCAGCGTGCGCAACCAGGCCGTGCGCACCGGTGCCCATGAGTGGGTGATCGGCTTTGGCGAACGCAGGATGATCGACGGCATCGACATCGCACCGCGCAACGACAAGAACTGGAAGCACGGCCAGGTGCGCGACTACGAGGTGTACCTGGGTGACAGCAATGGCGAGTGGGGCGAACCGATCGCCCGCGGCCACCTGCAGCTGAAGGAAGGCGTGCAGCGCATCGACTTCCCGGCCCACGCCGGCCGCCTGCTGCGCTTCCGCGTGTTGAGCGTGCAGAACCCCGAAGGTGATGGCGCCAGCAGTACCGATCCGATGGTGACTGCTGCGCAGGGCAGTGCGCGTGCCTTCGATGCGCTGCAACCGCGCGACGTCGGCCCGATTGCCCTGTCCACCTTCCACATCCTCGAACACCAGGAACCGGAGCGACCGGCCCGGCAGCGCTATCTCTCCGAGCTGCCGGTGCCGGCCGCGCTGGCCCGCCAGGTGCGCGCCGACAAGGCGTTCACTGGTGACGCCGGCATGCGCATGAACGGCCTGCAGTTCCGCCGGGGCCTCGGCGTAGCCGCCAGCAGCCGCATCGACCTGCGCCTGCAGGGTGGTTGGCGCCTGCTGCGTGCCGACCTCGGCATCGACGACGCCTGCCGCACGGCCGGTGGCCTGCAGTTCCAGGTCTGGGGTGACAACCACCTGCTGTACGACAGCGGCCTGGTGAAGGCGCCCGGTGTGGTCAAGCCTGAGCTGGATATCCGTGGCCTTTCCACCCTGAGCCTGCGCACGCTGGGTGCGCAGGGCAGCCAACCCGCCCAGGTCTGTGCCAACTGGGCCAACGCCGTGCTGATCGGCCAGGAGGGCGACTCCGCCAGCATCGTCGCCCCATGACCGCCACGTAACACCGCTCCTCCCCCGCCCATTCCGACTACGGCTTCACCACGACTGTGGGGGCCGTGGCCCGGGAGCGTTTTGCCCGCCGATCCACCATTCGCGCCGCACCCCTGCCAGGAGAGAACCCCGATGTTGCCCGCCCGCCACCACCGCCCCCCCTGTCGCTCGATCGCACCGCTGTCGCTGGCCATTGCCGGCGTGCTGCTGTCGGTCGCCGTTCCTGCCTTCGCCCAGGAGAGCAAGGACAAGGCCACCGACCTGGCCCGCATCGAGGTCACCGGCTCCAACATCCGCCGCACCGACGTTGAAACCGCCTCGCCGGTGCAGGTGATCAGCAAGCAGGACATCCAGAACATGGGTGCGCGCACGCTGCTGCAGGTGCTCGACAACCTGCCGGCCGCGCGGCCAGCGCAGCAGGATTCGCGCTCGCTGTTCACCGGCTCGGACGGCGCATCGCAGGCCAACCTGCGCGGCCTCGGCGCACAGGGCACGCTGGTGCTGTTGAATGGCCGTCGCCTGTCGTACTACGGCGCGCCGGCGGGCTTCCAGACCCAGTTCGTCAACATCGATGCGATTCCCGCCGCCGCCATCGAACGCATGGAAGTGCTGACTGACGGCGCCTCGGCCGTGTACGGCACCGACGCAGTGGCCGGCGTGATCAACGTGATCACCAAGCGCAACTTCCAGGGCGCGGAGATCAGTTTCACCAACGACACCTCCTCGCGTATCGATTCCTATGGCGAGCGCCAGGCCAGCATCACCGCCGGCTTCGGTGACCTCACCGAGAACCGCTTCAACATCTACGGCGCGGTGAACATGTACCGTCGCGACGCGATTCCGCTGGCCGACTTCTATGACAAGCGCCCGGACCAGTACCACGTCAACAACCCCAACTACCTGAACAACCTGCGCCTGGGCGTGGGCAGCAAGCCGGGTGAGTTCAACCCGGGCAGCTATTTCGCGTTCGATCCGGTCACCGGCCGCCGCGTGCAGGAAGCCGCACCGGGCTGCAAGAACGTGCTCACCAGTGAAGCGGCCGGCCCGCGTTGCGTCTGGGAAACCTGGATGAACAACGAGATCGACGCCGGCGCCAAATCCGAGCGCAACACCGCCTACCTCAACGGCACCTTCCTGGTGGGCGACAGCACCGAGATCTTCGCCGAGGCCACCTATACCGATATCGACCTGCGTGCCAACGGCGGTACACCGCGCAGCTACGGCACCACCACCGGCAACCCGACCAGCTGGTTCTCGCGCGATACCGGCAACAACGTCAACCAGTTCCTGTATCCGTTCCTGGGCCCGAACAACGAGTACAACCACGCCAGCCCCGAGCTGAAGGCCATGATGGGTGGCGTGGTCGGCCTGCAGTACCTGCTGCAGGATGCCGGTGCCAACTACTTCGGCCAGCGCAACACCGACAAGAGCTATCGCGTGCTGACCGGCGCGCGTGGCAACGTCGGTGACTGGAACTGGGAGACCGCGTTCGCCACCGCCGGCACGCACTCGACCACCTACCAGACGATCAACGTCAACGTGAAGGGCTTCGAGAAGGCCTTCGGTCCGTACAGCATCGACCCCGGCACGGGCCGGGTGATCATTTCCGATCATCCGGCGTACAAGTTCGGTGAGATCAGCGAGGCCAACGGCGCACTGATCCGCGAAGCGTTCCCGACCTTCGACATCCAGTCGTGGACGCGCCTGCATACCCTGGACGGCAAGATCGAAGGCCCACTGTTCAAGCTGCCTGCCGGTGACATGCGCGCCGCGTTCGGCTTCAACGCCAGCCGCGAAACCTTCTACACCCCCGGCAACGCCGACGCGGCCGCCGGCCTGATCACCCAGCAGGGTGGCTCGTGGTTCGATGGCGCGCGCAACACCTATGCATTGTTCGCGGAAACGGTGGCGCCGATCACCGAGAAGCTGGAACTGGATGCCGCAGTGCGCGTGGACAAGTATCCGAACTTCAGCGCCAACGTCGCGCCGAAGATCGGCTTCAAGTACCAGGCGTTCGACCAGCTGATGCTGCGCGGTACCTATTCCACCGGCTTCCGCGCCCCCAGCCTGGCCGAGTCCGGTAACGGCGGCGTGTACGCGCAGCTGGGCGGCTTCCGCGATGAACTGCGCTGCGCCGAGACCAACGCCATCGCCAACCTGCTGCTGAAATCGCAGCGCGGCGGTGATGTCGACCTGGGCAAGAGCCTGCTCAACGTGGACTGCAGCCGCACCGTGGCACGCATGACCCAGCCGAACCAGAACCTGAAGCCGGAGAAGGCGAAGATCGCCACGCTGGGCTTCGTCTACGAGCCGGCCAGCTGGCTGTCGGTGTCGGCCGATTACTGGTTCATCTACCGCGACAACGAAATCGTTGCCCCGGACTACCGCCGCGCTGAAGACATCATCTCCTCGTCGCGCTCGCCGATCACCGACAGCGACCGCGCCAACCTGGCGCAGCTGGCGGCGATGTGCGCCGACCCGGCCAGCGGTGTGAGCTGCCCGGGAACGCTGCCGGGCTACTCGGCCGGCAACGTGGCCAGCGTGGTGGGCCAGTACAAGAACCGCGGCAAGACTCTGATCGATGGATTCGACATCGACGCGCGCAGCCGTTTCTCGCTGGGTGAATGGGGCGGGCTGAACATCGGCCTGGCCGCGACCATCGCCAACCGCAACCGCTTCTACATGGACGAACAGAACGGCTGGTTCTACGGCGACGTGGTGGGCTACTACAACAACCCACGCCTGCGCGCGACGCTGAATGCCGACTGGACCTACAAGCAGGTCACCACCAGCATGTTCGTCAACTACGTGGGTGGCACCAAGTGGGCCACCGACCAGGTCGACGAAGTGAGCAACAACAAGGAAACCTGCACCGGCGGCTACCTGGCACTGCAGAAGAGCAAGTGCGATGGTGCACCGTCGTGGTGGACGGCCAACATGAGCGTCACCTGGCGCCCGGACGATGCCTGGAACCTGAGCTTCACCGTCAAGAACCTGTTCAACCGCCTGCCGTTCTACGATCCGAACAGCTTCCTGGGTGACTCCAGTGACTACGCCACCATCTTCGGTCGTGGTTACAGTGTGACCATCGGCTACCGGTTCAAGTAATTCCGTTTGCGTGACCAGGCGCGCCGGCCAAGGCTGGCGCGCCTTCAAGAGGAGAGTGTTTGCCATGAAGCGTAGGGAATTCATCGCGGCCAGCGCCGCTGTCGCCGCCAGCAGCCTGCTGCCGCAGACCCCGGCATGGGCACGTGGCCGCAAGGTGCGCCTGGCCGTGATCGGCACCGGCATGCGTGGCCTGGTGCTGCTGAAGGAACTGGTGCGTCGCGACGACGTGGAAGTCGTTGCCCTGTGCGATATCGAGCCGATCATGCTCGGTCGCGCGGTGGAGATGGTCAGCAAGGCGAGCAAGCCTGCGCCGAAGACCTACGGCCAGGACCGTGACATCAATGCCTGGAAGCGCCTGCTGGAACAGAAGGGCATCGATGGCGTGATCATCGCCACGCCGTGGGAATACCACGCACCGATGGCGATTGCCGCGATGCAGGCCGGCGTGGCCGTGGGCTGTGAGGTTGTGGCGGGCATCACCCTGCAGGACCACTGGGATGTGCTGAAGACCCAGCTGAGCACCGGCACCCCGTACATGCTGCTGGAGAACGTCTGCTACCGCCGCGACGTGATGGCGGCGCTGCAGATGGTGCGGCAGGGCCTGTTCGGCGAACTGGTGCACCTGCAGGCCGGTTACCAGCACGACCTGCGCGGGGTGAAGTTCAACTCCGGCGACCCGAACCAGCCCTACGACAGCGGCGTGGAATTCGGCCCCAAGGGCTGGAGCGAAGCACGCTGGCGCACCGAGCATTCGGTGGAGCGTAATGGCGAGCTGTACCCCAGCCACGGCATCGGCCCGTGCGCGATGTATACCGGCATCAACCGCGGCAACCGCTTCACCCACATCAATGCGTTCGCCACCAAGGCACGCGGCCTGCACGACTACACCGTAGCCAAGAGTGGTGGCACCACCCACCCGAGCACCAAGGTCAAGTTCAAGCTCGGCGACATCGTCACCACCACGCTGGCCTGCGAGAACGGCGAGACCATCCTGCTGCAGCACGACACCTCGCTGCCGCGCCCGTATTCGATGGGCTTCCGCGTGCAGGGCACCAAGGGCCTGTGGATGGACGTGAACCATTCGATCCACATCGAAGGCCGCAGCCCGCCGCACCAGTGGGAAGAGTTCAAGACGTACCAGGATCAGTACGAACATCCGCTGTGGAAGCAGAACGCCGAGACGGCTGCGAGTGCAGGGCATGGCGGCATGGACTGGTTCGTGATCCATGCGTTCGTGGAAGCGCTGAAGGCCAAGGCGCCGATGCCGATCGATATTTACGACGCGGTGACGTGGAGTGCGATTACGCCGTTGAGCGAGCAGTCGATCGCAAACAGTTTCCAGACGCTGGAGTTCCCGGATTTCACTGCGGGCCTGTGGCAGAAGCGCAAGCCGATTTTTGCGTTTGACGGAAAGTATTGAGCTTTATCCCTTCCATGCTGTGACGGAAATGCCGGGCGATGCCCGGCATTTCTGTTTCTGGGGGCATTCGCCTTGTAGAGCCGAGCCCACGCTCGGCCGCATTTTCGACACCCCCTGCATCAGAAAACTCTGAAATCCGACCCATCCCACAGTTTCTGACTTGAATACGTAACCCATATCGGAGATAACGTCCCCATGCGGCCACGCCGCAATCCGGAACAGGGACGATCCGAAGCAGGGCGGGAAAGGGCAATGGCTGCCCGAGCGCCTTCGTTCCTCTCGGTGCGGTAACCGCCCAGGAAGGAGAACAGGGATGTTGAAGCGATTGAAGGATCTTTCGTGCGCAGCGCTGGCGATAGCCGCGCTGGGGTGCGTGGGGACTACTGCTGTGCAGGCGCAGGAGGTGCAGAAGAAGTGGGAGAGCTACCTGTCGATGGGCCAGCCGCGAGCCACCGAAGCGGCGGTGCAGAAGGACATCAAGGCCTTCTTTGCTCACTACGAGGACGACAAGCCGTTCGTCTGGGAGGTGAAGCGACAGCGCGTACAGGCGAGCAAGATCGTCTACGACTACCGGACAAAGCCGGAATCGATTGTCAGCACCGATTGGGTCTACAAGCACTCCGACCAAGAATACGGATCCGAGGATGACGTACGCGGCGCGATCCTCGCTTTGCGCGTGAGCGATCCGCAGTGCCCGGCAACCACACTGACGGAAGAGGAGTGGGCCGATGTTCCTGGCTTGGGCCACGGTGATGACGGAAGCGTCACGCACCAGGACAAGAAATTCCATTACACGCAGAGTCGTTATTATGCCGGCACGCAGGAGTGCCGTCCGATGCGGAGTTGGGAATATGCCCGTCGCGACAGGTCGGCCCTATGCCCCAATCGGTCGGCAATGTACTGGGACGAAGGTCTGCAGATGTGCTCGCTGCTTCAGCAGGAAGAGCCAACCATGGCACCCTTGTTGTCGTACACAAGCACGCCCTTGCCGCCACAGCAGTGCCCGGTGGGGAATCCGTGTGATCCGACAACCGGCGACAAGTCCCAGCCAGAATTGGATTTCGATTTCGGCTGGATCAGCTTCCGTCGCCATTATCATTCACTTACCAGTACAGCGGGCGGAGCACTTGGGACTGGCTGGACGCACTCGCACAACCTGCGGCTCACAGCTGCGGTGGATGACTCGACATTCCCGCCAAGCACCGATGTGAAGGTCGGGCTGATTGAGGAAGATGGCGGCCAGATTTCCTTCCAGAAGGTCGGGGCTCAGTACGAGGCAACGGATGGCAGTGGTGATCGTGCCGTACAGCAAGGCAGTGGCTGGCTGTTGTCGAGGGCGCAGGAGCGCATCGAGTTCGGCTCCGACGGGCTGATGCAGCGCCGCGACTTTGAGGATGGCACGTCATTGGTCTATGCGCGCGATGCTCGTGGCAGGCTCCTCAGCATCACCCATTCCTCTGGCCGTCGTTTGGATATCCAGTACGGTGCGCCTGGTGACGATGCACTGATTTCGACGATTTCGGTAGCCGGTCAGGTCGTGGCGGCGTACGGTTATTCCGTGGCAGGCGAACTGACCACAGTCACCTATGCTGACGGTGGAGCAAGGACTTATCACTACGAAGATGCCCGCTTCCCTGGATACCTGACAGGCGTTACCGCCGAGGATAGCCGGCGCTATAGCTGGTATGGCTACGATGCCAAGGGGCGGGTGACCTGTAGCCGTCATTCGGGCGACTGCACCCAGGCGGACGTCGGCATTGATGGGGTACGGCTGGACTACACGACCGCCGGCCCGGTCATCGTCACCGATGCGCTCGGCAAGCAGAGCACGTATGCGCTTACCGCGAGTGGCAGCAGTGGTCTGCCGCGCAAGGTCAACGGCATCACCGACAGCAACGGCACCGCTGGTCGTACCTATCTGCCAGAGGGCGCCGACTTCCGCCGTCGCCTGCAGTCCTCCACCGACAGACGCGGCGTGGTCACCCAGTACGCCTACGCCGAGGCCAGCGACCCGACCGCCGGTGCAGTAGCCGTGACAACGACGACGGAAGCGGCTGGAACACTGCAGCAACGCATCAGCGAGACGCGTGTCGCGCTCGACAGTAATCGCGTTGTGCAGCAGACGGTGGGCAATCAGGAAACCAGCATCACCCGCAACGCGCGCCTGCAGCCGACCAGCGTCACCGTGCGCGATACAACGACCAACCAGACCCGCGTGACCACGCAGAACTACTGCGAGGCCGAAGGTCCGGATTGCCCGCAGGTGGGCCTACTGCGAAGCATCGACGGTCCGCGTACGGACGTGGCCGATACCGTGACCTATGCCTGGTACACCGCCGACGACGCGGGGTGTGCGACCAACGGTGCCTGCGCGTTCCGCAAGGGCGATCTGCGCAGCATCACCAGTGCGTTGGGCCATACCGTCGAGACCCTCGCTTACGATGCCTTCGGGCGCCCTTTGTCAGTGCGTGATGCCAATGGCGTGGTGACCGATTACACCTATCATCCGCGTGGCTGGCCGACGTCGATCACCGTGCGTGGCGCCACTACTGCCGAACACCGCAGCACTCAGCTGAGCTATTGGCCCACCGGCCACGTGCAGCAGGTCACCGAGCCCGACGGCAGCAGCGTCACCTATGTCTACGACGCCGCCCAGCGGCTGACGGACATTGCCGACAGTGCCGGCAACACCATTCACTACACGCTGGACAACGCCGGCAACCGTCTGCAGGAGAATACGGTCGATACAGGGGGCACGCTGCGCCGTACGCTGGCCCGTGTCTACAACACACTCGGACAGCTGACCGCGCTGAAGGATGCCGGCAACAACGCCACCGGCTTTGCGTACGACGCCAATGGCAATCCGCAGTCGGTCACCGATGCACTGCTGCGTGAGACGACCCAGCAGTACGATCCGCTGAACCGGCTGGCGCAGACCCTGCAGGACGTGGGCGGTGTCGCTGCGGAGATCCGCTCCAGCTACAATGCGTTGGATCAGGTCACCCAGGTGACCGATCCGAAGGGGCTGCACACCACGTACGCCTACAACGGTTTTGGTGATCTGACCGGGCAGGTCAGCCCGGACAGCGGGAGTGCTACTTTCACTGTTGATACTGCTGGCAATCGCAAGACCCGCACCGATGCACGGGGCGTGACTGCCACCTACAGCTACGACGCGCTCAATCGGCTGGTCGGTATCGCCTATCCGGACCCCAACCTCGACGTGGGCTATCACTACGACACCGCACCAGCGGTATGTGCCAGCGACGAGCGTTTCGCCAAGGGCCGCCTTGGCCAGGTGCTGCATGCCAATGGCAGCACCCTGTACTGCCATGACCGCTTCGGCCAGGTCACCCGCAAGGTGCAGACGATCAATGGTGTAGCCAGCACGCTGCGCTACGCCTACAGCAAGTCCGGTCGCCTGACCGCGTTGACCTATCCGGACGGTAGCGTTGCCGACTATGTGCGCGACGCCCTGGGTCGTATCAGCCAGATCGGCCTGACCCGCCCGGGACAGGCCCGGCAGGTGGTGGTCAACAACGTGACCTACGCAGCCTTCGGGCCGGCGACCGGCTGGACCTACGGCAATGGGCGCCAACTGCAGCGCCCGCTGGATCTGGACTACCGCCCGCAGGCGGTGCATGACCCCGCGGCAGGCGGTCTGTCACTGGGCTACGGCTACGATCCCGTTGGCTCGATCACCGAATTGAAGAGCGGTGTGGGCTCGGAAGTGCTGGCCAGGTACGCCTATGACACGCTCGGCCGCCTGACCCAAACCCAGGATGGCGCCACGGGTACGCCGATTGAAACCTATGGCTACGACGCCACCGGCAACCGTACCTCACTGACCACCTCGGCCGGGACCGCAAGCTATACCTATCCGGCTGACAGCCATCGCCTGATTGCCGTGGATGGTCAGGCGCGCGACCAGGATGCCGCGGGCAACACCACCAGCATTGGCGGCAAGACGTTCGCCTACAGCGATGCCAACCGCATGAGTGCGGTGAAGCAGGGGGCTGCTGTAGTGGAGAGTTACGGTTACAACCACCGCGGCGAGCGCGTGCTGCGCAGCCCGGCTGGCGGCGATGCTCAGATCACGGTCTATGACGAAGCTGGGCAGTGGGTTGGCAATTACGCAGCGACGGGTCAGGCGCAGCAGCAGGCTATCTGGCTGGACAACTACCCGGTGGCGCTGATCCAGACACCAGCCACGGGCGTGCCGGAGCTGACGTACACCCAGCCCGACCACCTGGGTACGCCGCGTGTTGTGATCGACCCTGTGCGCGATGTCGCGATCTGGGAGTGGAGCAACAAGAGTGAGGTGTTTGGCGATCAGGCACCGGCCAATGACCCGGACGGGGACGGTGTGGCGTTTGACTTGGCGCTGCGCTTCCCAGGCCAGCAAGCGACGGATGCGAGTGGCTTGTTCTACAACTACCAGCGCGAGTACGACCCGGCGGTCGGAAGGTACTCTCAGAGTGATCCGATTGGGTTGACGGGAGGGCTGAGCACGTATAGCTATGTTGCAGGAAGCCCCACGAGCAGTGTCGACCCTTTCGGGCTGGAGGGTTGCGAATGCATTTCTGCCTCCTACAGTCAGATCAGGAAGCAGCTGCCAAGCAAGAGTATCCCGCGACAAGTTGGTGATGGTGTATCTAGCTACATCACGGGGGTCGCATGGGGTGCGGCAGCTCTCACTGGTCGCGACGGCTGGTGGGGCCAAGGGGCCCAACAGGAAGCAATTAGTACAAATACCCAACTGAACGCCGTGCTCTCCCAGATATCCTCGCACCCGGGTCAGACTGCGACGGCAGTTAGTGCAGTAGTATCCAAGTATCCCGTACAGCTACTGAGTCGCGCTGCCTCGGGTTTCGGTGTCAGTTATATATTTTCACCGGTGGTAGGGATTCCGGTATCTGGGCTCGCTGTCTATGGGTCATCTTTTAGAGCTGCTTATCAACATCCTGATGCTGTCGCAGCGGCGGCAATAGTTGGCGAGGAGGTTTGCCGGTGAGGTCGATATTTTCATTCACGTGCCCCTCCTGCGGGGCACGTGAACAAAGCTTCTCTTTGTTCAAATCACTTAACAGGTCGGTGCGGAAGAATTGCGGGCGCTGCGGATGCAGCGTCGAGTCTGTACTGACGGAGGGCAGATATGTGCTTCTTCTCCTCTATGCTCATATATTGGCCATTATCGCTGCATTCCCCTTCGTGCTTGCGGTTATAGGCCATAAATGGGGGCTGGGCCTAGCAGTTGTAGTAGTGTTCGCACTCTTGGTGCTCGCTCCTGCCATGGCAATTCATGCCAGAAATGCCACGGGCAAAGAGTCGTAGAATTGCCGTGCAAGGTGCAAAGTACTACTTCATACCAAAAGGGGGTGTCATTCCACCTGCCATTCTGGGAGGGGGGTGGAAAGTAATGGGCGAGAACAGGGTTTTTGCGGGCATTATCTAGGTGTCGAAAGCATCCTTATACGATCTATTCTTCTCGCATTCGGCTGTGCATTCGCTCTCAGTGGATGCAAGGGTGACCGTTTAGGGGAGCTGCAGCTAAAGCCCATTTATGCGGATCTGAGCAGTTCGTACTACGGTGGGGTGTGCGAGGGTGAAGCGGG
Organism: Stenotrophomonas sp. LMG 10879; assembly: GCF_002750935.1. Lineage (NCBI taxonomy): Bacteria > Pseudomonadati > Pseudomonadota > Gammaproteobacteria > Lysobacterales > Lysobacteraceae > Stenotrophomonas > Stenotrophomonas sp. LMG 10879. The sequence goes on along the minus strand of NZ_PEJT01000005.1, from coordinate 161,724 downwards.
CCCAGGCATGAGCGCTGAGAGTGTTCGTGCGGTGCGCATTGGTACGGTAGCTGGTGATTGCGCAGTGCTCTACTTGGATGGAGTAGATAGGGCTGGTGAACTCGTGATCTATGGAGCGAAGACTGGAGACCACCCCGAATGTTCCGACTTGGTACGGAAGCTGGAGGTCGGACGGGCAAGTGCTGCCGTTCTCGCCAGAGCGAGAGAAATATGCAAATAGTGGTTTTAAGCTGTTTCCCGTGTCGCCGTCAGTATGTGGATCAATGCAAATATCCGCTGGTTCTACGTGGCGTGGGGGGGTTAGGTTTGGTGTTGCAATATAAGGGGCATTATTGCGAGCTCTTGCATGTGCGTTGGCAAAATGTGGATGCACTTTTATTGCGGTATAAGAAATGAAGTTCTGGGATGATGGGGTGCCAGAATTCCCACCGATGACCGCCCACGTTCTACAAGCATCGCAGTGAGTACGACCCTTCAGTGAGCTGGCACCCACATGGTACGGAGTCGGCAAGAGTTGTGGTAACTGCAATCGTTCGACTGGAGAGGGTCACGCAATGAAAATGGAGAAGGTGGAACTACAGGCCGATAGTGTGGTGTTCTACTCGCCACGGGACGAAGCGCATTTCTTCGGCTGGCTGGATCAGATGGAGTGCGTCATGGACGTGGTTGGCCGGGGCCGGGTCATCTACATCCAGGTCGACAGGCGACGGGTGGATGCCGAGGCACTACGCGACATATTGGCTTTCTTCCAGCGCTACCGTATTGCCATGAAACAGCTCAGGGTGTTCGATTCAGAAGCCTTCTCGACCTGGTTCAGGCGCAGTGACACCTATTGGTATCGCCGTGTGTTCGGCGCGCGTGCGCAAAGCACCGTTACGGCATGATCTTCCTTTTCAGTTGAGGAGGACCGTCTGTTGAACATTGAAAATCCAGATGGACGGAGCATGAGCTGTCTGCATGATCTGCACATCGACGGACTCCGCATTGAAGATCGCCGCCGTCTTGCCCTCTCTCTGTCCACGGAATGCGGAAGGTATGTGCATGAGGTCATCTTCGATAACATTGTCCGCCTCAGTATCGATGGCTTCTCGATGCAGAACATCATTCTGGACCTGAGTGTCTTCACTGAGCGCGAAGCATCATTCGAGTTTGATCGCGCATGCGCCCTGCTTGGATTGGACTCTGCGGATCCGCATGAAATCGATGGGACGGGGTGCATTGTTCTCATCGAAGCGACGATCGGTGCCGAAATTGCATGCCTCATGTCACAGCCGTGGCAGCTCGTGCTCCATCAAATCAGTGGGAACGTCCGAGCATGAGGCGAACGCTGGCTCTGGGCTGGGGATGGACCCAAGCCAACGCGCTGCCAGCGCCAGGAAGGAGGCACCCCTCATGATCCCTGAGTTCAACGAGCTGCCTTGGTCGGACGCCACCCTGGTTGCGGTGTCCGTTGATCGCAGCAATCCGGGCAACCACGATGAAGTAGTGGTCCACGTGCGCTGGCCCGACGGACGTAACGAGCAGGTGACCTTCGTTGAATGCCGCGGCGCACGATTGGCGCTCAACTTCGGAGTCCTGGGTGAGGACGCTATCGAGCGTGCGTATATCGATGAGGAGAGCGAGGTACTGGCCGACTGCAGGCAGCGCTGGGCGGCCTCGGGAGTGTTGCTGCCAGAACTTCAGTGCTTCCGCATCGAAACCTGCACTACCGGCAGCTCACTCGACATCCTGGCCATGGGCTGGCGAGTCGGTCCGCAGTGACGGCTGATGTAGAAAGCCGGGAGTGGAACAGTATGAGTGAGGCGTCCGGTGCCCGGGCATCAGCCAGTAATCCCGATGGGGTGAGCCTACCCACCAGCGGATATCTGATCGGTCTGTGGCGCGGCAAGCGCGGGAAGATCCGGGTTACCCCGGCAAGGAACCGCGTCACCATGCCGATGGCTGGCATCTTGCACGCAGCGTTGCTGCTCTTGCCAATGCTGGGCGGTTGCAGCATCAACAAATTTCAACATACGGAATGGAGATCGGACTGGATAGATGTTTCATCCGATGCGATCTTCCCTGGAAATTCCACGACTCTGCCGCTTGACCGCATTTCCACGCTTGATCCGGATAGTGAAGCCGCCATTGCGGAGTGGATGTTGAAGAACTCACTGGTCGCGGTATCGGCATCAGAGGTTGAAGGGAAGATTGGTTCAATGCCGTTGAGTGGCCTGAAGCAAGCACCAGGGGAGAGCGTCTATCTCGTCAGGGCCGCTTCGGATGAAGGCAATGGCACGTTCATCGGCTACGTCAACGACAAGGGACTTCTCATCATGTATGGGGTCATGGGTGGCTGCGGTGAGCAGAAGCACCGGGTGGTTGCCGTGAGCCTGCGGGAGAAGCCCGCCAACGTGTTCGGTCGATGCTCGGCGGCGCTGTAGTGCCCTGAAGAGTCGAGCGGCGGTCTGCCACTGTCCATAGCCGCGCTGGCTCCCCACGTGTGATGTCAGCATTCCGTCCGCCAGCGATACCGCATTCCCCGCCTCACGGCCGTGTTGGCGGCGGTGCTGGAGGCGGTGCCATCGGCCGCTGAGGCCGCGTGGATATTCCAAAACTGTTCCCCATTCTCTGCTGGGTAGCGGCCCGATGGGCCAGGCCGAGCGCGGTTGGTGCCTGCCGCACCCGCTGTTCGGACGCCGGTATCTCAGGCACGGGCTTGTGCGACGCCGGCGTCAACCGTTCGCTCATGCAGACGTAGTCGGGAATGCGTTCGCCATTGACCTCCAGCTCGATGCAGGCAGCATCGGCGGGCGTGAGCGCGGGCGCAGCCTTTGCCCGTCCGCCCCACGCGTGCGGCGGCAGCAGCAGAAAGATGCCTGTAACAAGCCAGCGGAAGGGATGCATGGGTGTCACCATCCTGCAATGAAGCCGACCTAACGTGACCGGCTTGGCGTTGTGATGCTGGCGTGTCTTGCATGCAGTTTGATGACACCGGAGCGCAGGACGGGGGGGCGGCAATGCGGGCGGAAAGGCGTAATCGCTGCATCCGCAGCGTTGCCTGGCTGTTGTGCATCGCATGGATGCTGGCGCCGACGCTGCTGGCCTGGGCCGGCGCGGGCGCTGCGCCCGACGGGACAACCCACCTGTTCGACATTCCAGCCCAACCGTTGCCACAGGCGTTGCAGTTGTATGGGGAGACCACAGGGGTGGCGGTACTGATTGACGCCCGCATGTTGGGCGGTCTGCGCTCGACGGCGGTCAGTGGACGCCATGCGCCATTGGCGGCGTTGCAGATGCTGCTGCGGGGTACGGGCTTGGCGCCACGCTTTGTCGACGGCGGCGGGTTCACGCTGGTAACCGGTGAGACCCCGCCACCCAGTGACACCGACCCGGCGAATGCCGGCACGCGCTCTGCAACAGCTTCTGTTGCGGCCCAGCACCGCGCTGCGCGGGTCATCCAGCAATCACTGGAGGCAGCGCTATGCGGCGCGCGCGCGACCCGGCCGGGCAGCTATCGGATTGCACTGCAACTATGGATGGACGCTGCCAGCCATCGGGTGAGCCGTGCCGACGTTCTCGAAGGCAGTGGCGATCCACGTCGCGATGCCGCGATTCTTCGGCGGTTGGATGACCTGGCCATGCCAGGGCTGCCAGTGGACCTGCCACAACCGGTGACGCTGCTGTTGCTGCCACACGCTGCGGGCCGCACGCCGCCCTGCAGGAGCGCACGATGACGGCACTGCGCGGGCTGTTCCTCGACCACTACGAAGCCTTCCGCAAGCGCCTGCGCCGCCGCCTGGGCTCGGACGACCTGGCGCTGGATGCGTTGCAGGAGACCTGGCTGCGTGTCGAGCGGATGGGCAACATCGTGCCGCAACGCAGTCCGGTGGCCTATCTGTTCCGCATGTCGATCAACGCCGCCAGCGACCAGCGCCAGGCCCACGCACGCATGCTGACCGGCACCGAGCTGGATGCGCTGATGGACGAGACCGGCGACCATCTGGATCCGGCCACGGTGACGTTCGGCCAGGTGGAAATGGCACAGCTGGAGCTGGCCCTGCGCGAGCTGCCCGAGCGCCAGCGCGCCATCCTGGTGGCAGCGCGCATCGAGCAGCTGCCGATCGAGACCATTGCCCTGCAGCACGGGGTATCGGCGCGGATGATCGGCAAGGAGCTGAAGAAGGCCCTTCAGCACTGCGCGGGCCGGCTGGACCGCCCGTTGGTGCAGCGGTTCGGTCCCGGCGCCGGAAAACCGTCATGACTGATATGAAGACGAACGTGGCCTCCGCACTGCCGGCAGACGTACAACAACAGGCACAGGACTGGCTGCTGCGCCTGCATGGCGCGGCTGTCAGCGAAGCCGACGCCGATGCCTTCCGCCGGTGGCGCGGACTCGACCCGCGCCACGCGGCTGCATTTGCGCAGGCACGTGCGCTGTGGAAGGCACTGGGTCCGGCGCTGCAGGCCACGGGCGCGCAGGCAGAACAGACGCCAGCGACTGATGAAGTGCAGCCGGTGGCAAGCCTGCCGCCAGCAACCCACGCCGACCGCCATGCTCGGCCACGCAGCCGCGCACGGATGGGGCGCAGGGCATTCCTCGGCGGCGCAGTCGCGGCGGCGGCCGGTGGCTGCTGGCTGGCGGCCAGTTCGCCGCTGGGCCTGTGGCCGGAGCTGGGTGCACTGGGCGCGGACTACCGCACCGCCACCGGTGAGCGTCGCGAACTGGAGATCCAGGGTGTGACGGTGGCGATGGGGACACGTACCCGTCTGCGACGGTCCGATGACCATGCGCGCGGCCTGCAGTTGAGCCAAGGCGAGGCGCAATTCGCGCTGCCTGCGTGGGCGCGGCGTAGTTTCGAGATCCAGGTGGAGGGTGCGCGGGTGATGCTGGACCCGGGCGCGCGGGTGAACGTGCGCTGCGTGGGCATGGATGTGCGGGTGACCTGCCTGGCTGGCGCTGCCGCGCTTGTTCGTGGCGCGCGGACGGTGGCACTGCAGCAGGGCTGGCAGGCACGACTGGATGGCGCACGCATTGCTTCGGTGGGGCAGGTGCCGACCGAGCGCGTCGATGCGTGGCGACACGGCTGGTTGATGTTCGACGACCAGCCGCTGTCGGAGGTGGTTGAAGAGATCAACCGCTACCGCACCGGCCGCATCGTCATCGCAGACAGTGCGTTGTCGCAGCGCCGGGTGCAGGCCCGTATTTCGTTGCAACGCATCGATACCTTCATCGACCTGGTACGCGATGCCTACGGCGCACGCGTTGTCAGCATGCCCGGCGACGTGGTGCTGCTGGGCTGAGCATTCCAGCCGCGCGGGCGCGCGATGAAAACACGCATGCATGACGTTGCGATGACATCCGCAGCGTTTATCGACGGCACGTCATCTGCAGATGAAATTTTTGTTGCAGCGGTTCAGTCGCTGCCATCCAGCCCGGTCTTATCCACCGTAACAAGCGCAACGCACGTCGCGGTCACGCTGCGTCCCGATGGCAGGGACGCAGCAGTGCTGCACGGCGGCAACAGGCGCTTGCCCTTATCAGCGAACGATCTTGCGACGGGTGACGGTGATGGTGAAGCAGCAGAACGACTCGGGTGTGCGTGCGATGGCAACGTCGTTGCAGGTACAGCCGCTGGCGCAGGCCATCACCCTGTTGTTGATGGCCGGTGGCATGGTGGGCGGCGCTGCCGCGCAGCAGGCGTTCAGCCCGGCCTGGTTTGCCAACAAGGGTGTGCAGCAACAGAACGCGGCGCAGAGCGGGCGCCTGCCCAACGGCATGCCGTCCAATCTGGTGCGCACCGACGCGCAGGCACAGAAGGCGCGCGAGACGCTGCAGACGTCGCTGGACAATCTCGGCACCGCCGCGCAGGCGATCGCCATGCAGCAGCGCCTGCAGCAGAGCGCGCGCGATGCGGCACGGCTACGCGGCAGCGTGGTGCGCGATGGCCTTGGCGACGGTGGCCTGAAGATCGATGACGATGCGCTGACCAAGGGCTGGTTCAACGCCAGTGGGCCGGTGCAGAGCAGCAAGGACGGCACCACCACGGTCAGCATCGCGCAGACCGCTGACAAGGCCATCCTCAACTGGGAAACCTTCAACGTCGGCCGCAACACCGTGGTCGATTTCGACCAGCAGGCCGGCTGGTCGCTGCTCAACCGCATCAACGATCCATCCGCACGCCCGTCGCAGATCCTCGGCCGCATCCAGGGCCAGGGCACGGTGATGCTGGTCAACCGCAACGGTGTGGTGTTCGACGGCAGCAGCCAGGTCAACGTCAAGAACCTGGCTGCGTCGGCGGTCAACATCAGTGACGCGCAGTTCCGCAAAGGTCTGTACAGCGACGCGCAGGGCAGCGGCTTCGTGCCTACGTTCGGCAATGACCTGACCACCACCGCCAACAGCTTCGCGCATGCTGCGGCAACCGGCGACGTGGTGGTCGAGCGCGGTGCGCAGATCACCACGCACAACCCGTCTACGGTGACCGAAGGCGGTGGCTACGTGCTGCTGCTTGGGCGCCAGGTCAGCAACCATGGCCAGATCACCACTGCCAACGGGCAGACGACGCTGGCCGCGGGCGATGCGTTCGTGATCCGCAAGGGCATGGGCACCGACCAGAACCAGGCCTCGACCACGCGTGGCAACGAAGTGACCGTGCTGCGCGCGCCGCTCGCCGCCGGCAAGGTGGCCGATGCGGCTGCTGGCGTGGTCACCAACACTGGCCTGGTGCAGGCCAGCACCGGCGATATCACCCTGGCCGGCCACGACGTGCGCCAGCAGGGCACGTTGTTGGCAACCACCTCGGTGCACACGCGTGGCACCGTGCATCTGCAGACCGCGGCCAGCGATGCCACCGGCCAGGTGACCCTGGGCGAGGGCAGCACCACGGCGATCATCCTCGATGACAGCGCCACCACTGCACTGGATGTGCAGCGCGAAACGCTGGTACGCGACTCGGACAAGATCGGCGATGGCATCGCCCATCGGCGCGACCAGTCGCTGGTGCAGATCAGAAGCGGTGGCAAGGTCGACTTCGACGCCGGCAGTCTGACCCTGGCCACCGGCGGTCAGGTGTTCGTCGATGCGGCGGGCAGCAGCACGGTGGGCGCGGGCGCGCGTATCGACGTGGCCGGCTACGTGGGCGTCAAGATCGCCATGGAAGCCAACAACGTCCAGATCAACGTGCAAGGCAACGAGCAGCGCGACGCGCCGCTCAACCGCGATGAAAAGAACCTCAACAGCAAGAACATCTGGCTGGACCGCCGCGACCTGGTGCTGGTGCCAGCCGGCACCAATGGCTACGAGACCGACCGCTGGTACACCGCTGGTGGCCTGCTTGAAGTGGGCGGCTATCTGGGGGTCACCGGGCATGGCATCGGCGAGTGGTCGGCGCAGGGCGGCACGGTGCAGTTCAGCGGTGGCAACCTCGCCACCGTGCGCGGCTCCAGCATCAACCTGTCCGGTGGTGCGCTGGACGTGCAGACCGGCTATGTCAACCAGACCCATCTCAAGGGCGCCGACGGGCAGCTGTACAACGCCTCCACCGCCCCCGGCGATCTTCTCTACAGTGGCCTGTACCGTGGCTTTGAAAGTACCCACGCGCGCTGGGGCAGCACCGACTACTACTACAACCCGCTGATCGCGCCGCAACGCAGGCTGGAGAACGGCTACACCGTGGGTCGCGATGCGGGGCGCCTGATCGTGGCCACGCACGATGCGCAGCTGGAGGGCACGGTGGACACCACCACCTTCCAGGGCGACCGCCAGCAACGCGCCCGCGACGCTGTGCTGGATGGCTACCAGCAGGCGCAGACCGCCGTTGCCCGGCAGGGCCAGCTGGTGGTGGGCAGCTACCTGCCCTATTACAACAAGGACACCGGCCAGCAGCGCTACAGCCCGGCCCCGGTGGTGGAGCAGGTCGTGATCGACAACGGTGCCGCTGGTGGCAATGCCGGCACCCTTGGGCTGGACGCAGCCTGGCTCAACGCCCAGGCCTTTGGCGGTATCAAGGTGTACGCACACAGCGGCATCCGCGTGGACCAGGCGCTGAACGTGGCCCACGGCGGCAGCATCGCCCTGCATGCCAGCGACGTTGGCATCAACGCCAACTTGAGCGCGCGCGGCGGCAGCATCGCCCTGGGCGACATGGTGGTGCAGCGCCCGGCTTCGAGCACCGCGTGGCTGGACCTGCCGATCAGCATCCGTCCCGGCACTGACGCTGTGCACCAGGTCATCGTCGGCGATGGCGTCACCCTGGACGCGCGCGGCATGTGGACCAACCAGTGGCAGGACCCGGCGTCCATCGCCGGGCTGCCGTACGTCGATGGCGGCAACGTGTCCGTGCGCAGCACCGGCAACGTGCAGTTGGGCAGGGACAGCCTGATCGATGTGTCCTCCGGCGCGGCCGTGGATGCCGAGGGCGAGGTGCGCGGCGGCAAGGGCGGCAGCGTCACCCTGGCGGCCGGGCAGAACATGGGCAGCGGCGTGCTCTCGCTGGATGGCCGCCTGCGCGCGCATGGCGTGAAAGGCGGCGGCGCGCTCAACATCGAGAACGGCACGCTGATCAGCATCGGCGGCGACCTGCCCGACGCGGTCGAACACCTGGCCGCTGGCCAGGCCAGCACCCTGCCGGTGCGTCTGGCCGCCGATGTCGTGCTGCAGCCGGGCGATGTGATTCCGTTGAGCTTCTCGGTCACCGTCACCCATGTGGCCGGTGGCAAGCCGATGCCGGTGACCGTACGCCCGGAGGTGAGCAGCTCCAAGCCGGTCACCACCCAGGCGCCGTGGCTGTTGCCGGCCACCGTGCAGCTTGCCAACAACGGCGCGGTGATCTCGGCCGGGCAGGTGCTGCCGGCCGGCAGCACGCTGTGGACCATCACCGATCTGCCGGCCGGCTACGTGCTGCCGGCCGCCGTCTTCCCCAATGGCCTGCCGATTCCAGCGCAGACCTCGCGTTACACCGCCGGCAGCATCGCCACCGGCGCGATCACCGTGCCGGGTGGCACGCGGATTCCGGTGGGTACCATCTGGCAGCGCGAGGTGCCGGTGCAGTCGTTCCTTGCGCTGGATGGCAACCTGTTCCAATCAGGCTTCAACAACTACAACGTGGCCAGCCGCGATGGCATCACCGTTGTCGATGGCGCGCGCCTGGACGTGGCGATGCCGCTGCTGCAGGTGGACATGGCGGCCGCGCGCGCATTGGCCAGCGGTGAAGACCCCGAGGGTGCGCTGTCGCTGTGGCTGCCGCCCCTGCAGCAGGAGCAGCCGGCCACCGGCAAGGTCACCCTGCGCAAGGGCGCGGGGCTGGCGTTGACCGCCGGCACGGCGCAGAACGCAGCCGACCTGATCCTGGGCAAGGGCAGCCACATTGCCGTGGACCCGAGCCAATCGATCACCCTGACCGGCAATGCCCAGATCACCCTGGACGGCACCTTGCAGGCGCACGGTGGCCGCATCAGCGTGCTTGGTGGCGATCTGGGCGAGGGCAACCTGCTCAACCGTCCCAACGGTATGCCCAACGCGCGCTCGATCTGGATCGGCGAACAGGCCGTGCTGGACGTGTCCGGTGAGGCGTACACCGGCGTGGCTGCCAACGGTGGCCGCCACGGTCAGGTGCTGGACGGCGGTACGCTGGAGATTGGCGCACGCCATGACCTGGAATCGCGCGATATCCAGGCCATCGATGCCTTCGTGGTGGTGCGCGAGGGCGCTCGCCTGGAGGCCTCCGGCGCGCAGGCGGTGCTGGACCTGCCGGGCGTGGGCACCACCTCGGTGGCCAGCAACGGCGGCGTGATCGCGCTGAGCGCCAGCAACGGCCTGTTCGTGGACGGGCAGCTGCGCGCGGCCGCCGGCGGCGCTGGCGCCCGCGGCGGCACCCTGGCGCTGAACCTGGAAACCCCGGTGTATGCGCAGGTGGACCGCTGGACCAGCAAGGGCGCCGAAGTGGATGACGGCGTACGCATCCCGCGCGAGCTGGTGATTGAACAGACCTACGGCGGCAGCGGGCTGGGCGCGGACGTGGTGGCCGGCCAGGCCGACCCGACTCTGGCCTACGGCCACGCCCGCTACGGTGTGGATGCGATCCGGGCCGGTGGCTTCGATGCCGCCTCGCTGTACGTCAACGGCCTGCTCGACTTCGACGGCGACGTCAGTCTGAACATGCGCCAGGCGTTGTACCTCACCGCCAGCGCGCTGGGCCTGTCCAGCACTGCCGCACGCGACAGCCAGGTGCAGCTCAACGCGCCGTACCTGCGTTTGTCGGGCGCGGCGCGGGGCCAGCTAGACAACACGCTGATGCCCAATCCGGTTACCGGCTCGCGCAACCTCAGCCCTGCCGCGGGTTCGCTGGGTGTGGCGCCGCTGGCCGAGTCGGCCGCCATCACCCTGGCCGGCAACCTGGTCGACGTGGTGGGCATGGTCGGCTTCGGTGCCAATGGCGAGATCGTGCAGAACGCGGTCAATCCGCTGGTGGTCACCCGCGATGCGTTCGGCAGCGTGCGCATCGAAAGCCAGGGCGACCTGCGCCTGCGCGGTGCCGATCTGTACTCGCCCGGCGACACCACGCTGGCCGCCGCGCAGATCTACGGCAGCGGCAACGTCACCGTTGGTCTGCGCAGCATGGTGAACCAGTGGGGTGCGTTGACTACCGACTTCGATCCCGACCGCGTACTGGACATCCAACGCGTCGGCACCGCCTTGCCGGCGCAGCCCTACAGCGTGTTCGGCAACATGACGTTCGCTGCATCCACCCTCAACCAGGGCGGTGTTCTGCGTGCGCCGCTGGGCAACATCACCCTGGGCCGCGCCGATGGCAGCGGCTATACCAGCGTGGTCAACCTGCTGCCGGGCAGCGTCACCTCGGTCAGTGCCAACGGCCTGGTGATGCCCTATGGCGGCACCGTGGACGGGTTGTCCTACAACTACAACGGCGCGGCCGTGGACTACCGCGGCGTCGGCAGCGAACCGAAGGTGGAGTTCAGGGCGCACGCGGTGAACGCGCAGGACGGCGCGGTGCTGGACCTGTCCGGTGGCGGCGAACTGACCGGTGCGGCGTTCCTGTCCGGCCGCGGCGGCTCCACCGATGCGCGCCTGCATCCGTTGGTGCAGATGGGGCCGAACGGATTCACCCTGCCAGGCCTGTCCACCAACATGGTCTACGCCATCGTGCCCGGCGTGCAGGCCGGGCAGGCCCCTGTGGGCGGCGAACGCGGCGCCGGTGACCCGACCATCGGCCGCCAGATCACCGTGGGCGCCGGCGTGCCCGGGCTGCCGGCCGGCACCTATACGCTGTTGCCGTCCACCTACGCGTTGCTGCCCGGCGCCTTCCGCGTGGAACTCAATGGCCTGGCCGGCAGCGGTACCGCATTTGGAACCACCCAGGCGCTGCGCAACGGTTCCTGGAGCACCTCGGGACGACTGGGCATCGCCAACACCGGCAGCCTGGATGTCCTGCCGACCCAGATGGTGGTCACCGCGGCCGACACACTGCGCAGCTACTCGCAGTACAACGAAACCAGCTACGCCACCTTCGCCCTGCAGCAGGCCGCGCGCGAAGGCGCACCGCGCCCGCTACTGGAACGTGACGCCAAGGCAGTCACCTTCAACGTTACCCAGCCCAGCCTGGCCGGTGCGGTGGATCTGCCGGCGCTGCAGTTCCACGCGAACGTGCTGGACGCTGCGGCCACCGGCGGCACGGGCTCGGTGGCGCGGCTCAACAATTCGTCCAACTACGAAATCCTTGCCGATGGCATGCACGCCACCGAAGGCTTCAACGGCGTGTCGGTGCACGCCAGTGAATTGAACCGGGTCGGTGCGGCGCGCCTGGAGATCGGCGGCCAGCTGCGCAGCACCTATGCCAACCCCGGCACCGGCTCGCTGCAGTCGGCCAACGTGATCACCGTGGACGGTGGCTCGATCAGCAACAGCATCGTGATGCGCGCCGGTGCCCAGCTGCAGGCCGCCGAGGTGTTCCTGATGACCGGCCGCCAGGCCGGTGGCATCACCCTGGAACAGGGCGCTGGTATCAACACGCTGGGGCAGGGCGCCGCAGCGTACGACGCAACCCAGGGCTACATCTATTCGCCGGGGCGCAATGCGCTGCTGGCGGTGTCCAATGGCCAGATCAATCTGCTGGCCCCCGAAGCACCCGACACCCAGGGCAACGGCGCGGGCAGCATCGAGATTGGCGCCTGCGCGGCTGATACCGCCTGCAGCGGCCAGACCCGCCTGTATTCGGAAGGCACCATTGCCACCGCGACGGACAACCGCTTCGTACTGGGTGATGCGGTGCGCTATGGCACCCGCAACCTGGCCCTGGCCGTGGGCGGCATCAACGTCGGCAGCGCACAGGCCATTGCCGAGGCCACCGCGCGCGGCACCCTGCCTGCCGGCATGACCCTCAACCAGGACGTGCTGGACCGCCTTCTGCTGGGCGATACCAGCGTGGGCGCACCGGCGCTGGAAGCGCTGTCGCTGACCGCGCGCGAGTCGGTCAATTTCTACGGCGATGTCTCGCTGTCCACCTACAACCCGATCACCGGTACATCCGCACTGCAGCAGCTGGTGCTGGGCACTCCGGCCATCTACGGCCATGGCGATGCCGGCGATGTCGCCCGCATCCGTACCGATACGCTGATCTGGAGCGGTGCGCTGACCCCGCCGGGCAGCATCGTGGCCGAGGGCCCCGGTACCGGCCATGGACAACTGGTGGTGGACGCGCGTGACATCGTCTTCGGCTACGGCCCGCGCACCCAGCCGGACACCGTGCGTGCGCAGGACCGCCTCGCGCTGGGTTTTGCCAGCGTGCGTCTCAATGCCAGCAGGCAGGTCAGCGCCAACCAGAAGGGCAGCCTGGCGGTGTTCGAGACGCAGGGCGCCTGGAATGTTGCCGACAAGGCGTATGCACGCACCGGCGGCGACCTGTTCATCAGTACCCCGCTGCTGACCGGCGCGGCCGGCTCGGTCAACACGATCAGCGCCGGCGGCAACCTGCAGGTGACCGGCAGCGGCGCGGCGGCCACGCCGGACAACGCCACGCTGGCTGCGGCGCTGGGCGCTGAGATCGCGCTCGACAGCCGCGGCGGCAACCTGCTGCTGGATACCGCCGTGCTGCTGCCCAGCGGCAAGTTGAGCCTGTCTGCGCAGGGCGATGTGCGCCTCGCCGACGGCGCGCAGCTGGACCTGGCCGGTCGCCGCATCGACTTCTTCGACACCGCCAAGTACAGCTGGGGCGGCGATGTGCGCATCGATAGCGACAGCGGCAATGTGGTGCAGGCCACCGGCGCGCAGATCAACCTGGCCGCACAGAACAACCGTGGCGGCACGTTGGGCGTGAGCGCTGCACAGGGCGCCATCGACCTGGCGGGGCGTCTGCTCGGCAGCAGCAGCGGCCACTACGATGCCGGCGGTACCGAGGTGCCCTACAGCGCCGGCCGCATCGACCTGCACGGCCAGACCATCGCCGATTTCAGCGGGCTCAACATGCGACTCAGCCGCGACGGCATCACCGGCGGTCGCCGCTTCCGGATCGGCCAGGGCGATCTGGCGATCGGTGACGAGGTAGTGGCACGCGAGGTCGACATCGCGCTGGACAACGGCCAGCTCAGCGTCAACGGCACCATCGACGCCAGCGGTGAGCAGGTGGGCAGCATCCGCCTCTCTGCCCGCAACGGGGTTCGCCTGGGCAGCACTGCGGTGCTCGACGCCAGCGCCACCACCCTGCGCCGCGACAGCTACGGCGTGGCCATCGAAGCCCCCAACCGCGCCACCATCGAAATCGACGCGGGCAGCGGTACGCTGGCCATCGCAGGCGGCGCCCACCTGGATCTGCGCGTGGACGGCAGCAGCCGGGACTACGGCACCGTTGCATTGAATGCACCGCGCGTGGGAAGCAACGATGTGGCCATCGACGCTAGTGGTGCGATCCGCATCGACGGCGCCAAGGCCATCCAGCTCAATGCGTTCATCACCGACAACAGCGCGGCGGTGGGCACTGAAACCAGCACCAGCGGCGAAAGTCACCAGGTCATCGACCAGGCCTATCTGGATCGCCTGCACGCGCAGAGCACGGCCTTCATCGATGCCGCGCTGGGCAACCGTGCGCTGATCGACGGCCGCTTGGCCGGCCTGCGCACGTATGGCGATGCGTTCCACCTGCGCCCCGGCGTGGAAGTGGTCGCCAATCTTGCCCTCAACCCTGACGGCAACCTGCACGTGGATGGTGACCTGGACCTGTCCGCGCACCGCTACGCCAGCCTCAATCCCACCACGCAGCGCAGCAGCGTGCGCGGCTCCGGTGAAGCCGGTGCGCTGGTGCTGCGCGCACAGGGCGACCTGGATGTGTTCGGCAGCATCAGCGACGGCTTCGATGGCGGACGCCTGGGCAGTACCTTCGATGATGGCGGCTGGTACCTCACCGCTGGCCGCCAGTTGTTCGGCAGCGATGTGGTGGTCCCGCACGGCGGCCTGGTGACGCTGGCCAGTGGCACCGTGTTCAATTCCGGCAAGGTGCTGAACTACGACCTGCCGATTGCCGCGATGCCGATGGCGGCCGGCACCCTGCTGCCGGCCGAGGCCAGCCTGGCGCTGCCGCTGCCGCTGGCCAAGGGCACCGTGCTGGGGGCGGCCGTGCACGACGCCTCTGGTGCGCTGCTGTACGCCGCGGGCAGCGTGCTGGCCGATGCGGTCATCCTGCCACAGGGAGCGCGCCTGTCGGCCGGCCTGCGCCTGCCGGTGGAAGCCCGCATCGCCGCAATGACCTGGCCGGCTGGCGTGGCCCTGCCGGCCTCGCCGCTCGGCAATCTGGTCACGCTGGCGGCCGACGTGGGCCTGGCCAAGGGTGCGCTCATCCCCAGTGACACCGAGGTGGTGCTGCCCGGTGGTGCCACCACCGTGAACCTGCGGCCCACCGATGCCGACGGCAACCAGGGCCGCATCTGGGCGCTGGCACCGATGCTGGCCGCCGGCTCGCAGTCGTGGGACATCAGCCTGGTGGCCGGCGCTGATCTGCAGGCCGCCGACCGCCTCAGCGTGGCCCCGGCCGCCACCGGCAGCCTGCGCCTGTCCGATCCGCACTACGGCCAGGGCGGGGCGGTGGTCGAGATCCCCGGCACCGGTTCGCCGGCCACGTATGTCTGGGGCGATTCCGACCTCTTCGCGGAAATGATCAACGCATTCTTCGGTGAGTACATCCTCAGTTTCGTGCCGACCTCCGGGTCTGCCTTCACCGACGACCAGCTCACTGAACTGATGGGTTTTGGCCTGATCTACAGCGGCCCGGAAAACCTCAACGAGCTCGGCTACGAAGGCCTGGCGGCGGTGGGTTCGCCGGCGGTTCCGCCGGACACCGAGTACAAGACCCTGCCGGGCCGTGAGCAGTTGCCCAGCGTGGTGCGCACCGGTACCGGTGACCTGCGCCTGGTGTCGGCCGGCGATATCGCCACCACCTCGCTGTATGGCGTGTACACCGCCGGTACGCCTTCGGCGACGCTGCCGGCCGCGGGCAACGATCCGTACAACCTGCCGCGCTCGGTGATGACGCCCAGCCGCACCAACCCGATCGGCAACAGCGTGCTGGGCGACCAGGGCGGCGTGTTCGAATCGCTGGTCGATGGCGGCAGCAAGAGCCTGTACCAGGCCTGGTACCCCGAAGCGGGCGGCAACCTGCTGCTGCGCGCCGGCGGCAACATGCTGGGTGACAGCATCGGGCGCTCCGACAATCTGCAACGCAGCGAAACACTCGGCATCGCCACCCCGGGCCTGAGCACCAGCGCAGCGGTGGGCAACTGGTTGTGGCGGCAGGGCACTGGCAGCGTGCAGCGCGGTGCCGAGGGCCTGCCCACCGCGTGGTGGATCAACTTCGGCACCTACGTGGCCGCGCCCGATGCCGACAACTACTACAACAACTTCGTGGGCATGCCGCAGCTGGTGGGCTTCACCGGCTTCGGCACGCTTGGCGGCGGCAACCTGCTGCTCGATACCCGCGGCAATGCCGGCATGCTGCAGGGACGTGGCGACCACGGCGCGGCGTTCATCGCGCGCAGCGCCGGGCTCAATCTGGCCGTGGCCAGTACCGGCCGCGTCACCGCCGACGGCACGCTGGTGCAGACCGGCGGTGGCGATCTGGATATCCGCATCGGTGGCGGCCTCAACCCCGATCCGTCACTGCGCTCGTTCACCGGCAGCAACGCGCCGCCGGTAGCCAACCTGATCACCGTCAACGACCGGCAGCGGTTGGAGCTCAATGGCAGCTTCACCAATCTGCGCGGTGCGCTGCGCCTGGAAGCGGGTGCGGTCGGTGGGGTGGAACTGCGCTATGGAAGCCGCCAGGACAGCAAGGAATCGCGTCCGTACGACGTGTATACGGCCACGGCGGCTACCGCAGCCGGTGGCCCGGTGCTGGTGCTCGGCGATGCCGGTGCCCGCCTGGAGGCGCGTGGCGACCTGGTGCTGGGCACCGTCACCGACCCCGGCCGCGTAGCCCAGTACAACAACGGCACGCCCTTCAACGTGGGCGGCACGGCCTACCAGGACGGCGGCTGGAGCTGGTTCTCGCTGTGGACCCCATCCACCGCGGTGGACCTGATGGCGGCCGGCGGCAACCTCACCCCGTCGCTGGCCATGCAGGACCGCAGCGCGCGTACCGATGCGCAGGCCACCGACGGCAACCACGTGTACCCCTCGGTGCTGCGCGCGGCCGCCGCCGCCGGCAGCATCTACTACGGCAGTGCCCGCGTGGCCAGCGGCCAGGGCACCAACAACGAGAACTTCGTGGCCGGCGTGGTACTTGCGCCGTCGCCGACGGGCCCGCAGTTCGCCACTCACGGCACCGGCCAGCTGGAGCTGCTGGCTACCGGTTCGATCTACGCCAACGGCACCGGCTTCAACACCTCCGGTGCCGATCCCACCGCGCTGCCGTCGCCGTGGAACCCCGGTTTCGTGGGCATGGGCCAGACCACCTGGTACGGCCGCCAGTTCCTGCACAACGTCAATCCCGGCGCGCTCGCGCCCAGCGTGCTGCTGGACGGCGTCAATGCCAGTGGCGGTTCACAGTTGTACCCTCTGTTCGTCTTCACCCCGCCCACCGCCTCCGGCTACGTGCACGTGGGCCAGCAGCCGTCGCGCTACTACGCCGTGCACGGTGACCTGGTCGGCCTGCGCAGCGGCAGCGTGGTCGATACGCGCTACAACGAGCTCGTCAACGGCAGCGTCACCACGACCACCACCACCTGGTACGACGGTGGCGGCGCGGTGGCGATCCGCGCTGGTCGCGACATCGTCAACTCGGGTACGCCGCTGGGCGCCTATGACAACCTGAGCCCTGTGTTCGGCAATACCAACGGTTCGATCGGCTGGATGGGCACCCCCAACCGCAACGATCTCTCGGCCGAACCGCGGCCCACCGCAATCGGCGATGCCACCGCACGCGGCAACCTGATCGTGCATACCAGTGCCGATGATGTGTCGGTGGTGCAGGCCGGCCGCGATATCCGCTTCAGCACCTTCTACATCGCCGGCCCCGGCCTGCTCGATGTCAGCGCCGGGCGCGATCTGTACATGGCCGACAAGGGCGAGCTGCGCAGCCTGGGAGCCGTGGCCAACGTTGCCCCGGGCGATCGCAGCAGCGGTGCCAGCATCGCCGCCTCGGCCGGCATGGGCGCGCATGGCGCGGACTGGACGGGCTTTGCTGCGCGATACCTGGACGCGGCCAACCTGGCCGACGCGTCACTGTCGCTGGCCGATCAGGCCGGCAAGGTGGCGCGCGTCTACGGCGGGGTGGTCACGCTGGCGCAATGGCTGCAGGCCGAATTCGGCTACGGCGGCGATGAGGCGGGTGCTGCCGCGTTCCTGGCCCAGCAGCAACAAACGTTGGACCAGGCCCGCACTGCCGCTGCGACCAGCGGCGGCAGCGCGCCCAACCGCGACCTGGCACGCGAGTTCAAGCAGGAAAGCCAGCTGCACCTGGTCAACTGGCTCACCACGCGTTATGCGGGCGCAAACGGTCGCGGACTGCACTTCGATGCGGCCAGCATGGACGCGCAGGCATTCTTCGCCGCGCTGCCGGCCGAACAGCAGAGCGCCTTCCTGCGCAATGTGTACTACGCCGAACTGAAGGCGGCTGGCCGCGAGTACACCGCGGTGGATGGCCCGCGCGAAGGCAGCTACCTGCGCGGCCGCCAAGCCATCGCCACGCTGTTGCCGGCCAGGAACGCGGCCGGTACGGACATCGCCTACCAAGGCGATCTCACCATGTTCAGCAGCGCGCTGTACTACGAACCGGGCAGTGGCACGGCGGCCACGCGTCGTCCGCTGCCGGGCCGCACCTACCTGACCGAAGCGGAGTGGATCGCCGCCGGTCGCAGCGCGTCCAATGCGGCGTACTACGTGGTCAACGACGCCGGCATCCACACCGATTTCGGCGGCGACATCAGCCTGCTGGTACCTGGTGGGCGCACCCTGGTCGGCGTGGACGGCGGCTTCCTGCCAGGAGCCGGCTCGGGCGTGCTCACCCAGGGCGAAGGCGATATCAACATCTATTCGCGTGGCAGCCTGCTGCTGGGTCAGAGCCGCATCTTCACCACCTTTGGCGGCAACATCCTGGCCTGGTCGGCTGAAGGTGACATCAATGCCGGCCGCGGCAGCAAGACCACCGTGGTGTACACCCCGCAGCGGCGCGTCTACGACAGCATCGGCAACGTCATGCTGTCGCCCAATACCCCCAACACCGGCGCTGGCATCGCCACCCTCAATCCGATCGCCGAGATACCGCCGGGCGACATCGATCTGATCGCACCGCTGGGCACCATCGATGCGGGCGAGGCCGGCATCCGCGTGTCGGGCAACGTCAACCTGGCCGCGCTGCAGGTGCTCAACGCCGACAACATCCAGGTGCAGGGCAAGGCCGTGGGCATCCCGATGGTGGCTGCGGTCAATGTCAGCGCACTCACCTCGGCCAGCGCGGCGGCCAACAACGCCGTGCAGGCCGCCCAGGACATGGTCAAGCGGCAGGGCAATCAGAGCCAGCCCTCGACCATCAGCGTGCAGGTGCTCGGCTTCGGCGACGCCACCAGCAGTGTCAGCCCCGCCCGCGATGACGGCCGCTACGACCCGGACAGCGTGGTGCAGGTGGTCGGCATGGGCGAGCTGACGGCCGAACAGCGCGCACGCATGGCGACCCCGGCAGCGAAGCGGCAATGACGATACCGCCACTGCCAACGCCCTCCTTCTTCCGTATCGAGACGCAACTGATGTCCCTCACTTCCAAGGCATGGGCCTGGGTGCCCCTGCCGATGTGCCTGATGTGCGTGGTACCGCTGGCGGCCGCGCAGGATGGGCCGGCTGCGGCCGCACCTGCGGCGCGCGTCAACATCAACGAATACCTGGTGCGCGGCAACAGCGTGCTGGACGCGCGCGAGATAGAGCGCGCGGTCACGCCGTACCTCGGCCCCGATCGCACGCTGCAGGACGTGGAGGCGGCGCGCCTGGCCCTGCAGACCGCCTACCAGGGCAAGGGCTACCAGTCGGTGTATGTCGAGCTGCCCGAACAGCAGGTCAGCGGCGGCGTGGTAGTCCTGCAGGTCAGCGAGACCCGCGTCGGCGAGGTCAAGGTTGTCGGTGCGCAGCACAACGATCCGCAGCGGCTGCGCGCTCGCGTTCCCGCCCTGCAGGCGGGGGTGGTGCCCGACTTCGCGCAGGCACAGGCACAGCTGACCGAACTCAACCGCAACGGCAAGCGCCAGGTCATTCCGCTGGTCAAGCCCGGTGCCGACGGCCGCATGGATGTCGAACTCAAGGTGGACGATGCGTCGCCCTGGCGTTACAACGCCAGCGTCAACAACGATCACAGCGTCGATACCGAGCCGCTGCGCAGCACCGTCAGCATCGGTAATGACAACCTGTGGCAGCGCGACCACAGCGCATCGCTCACCTTCTTTGCGGCCCCACTGGACCTGGACCAGGCCAACGTGCTGTCGGCGTCCTATGGCCTGCCGCTGGCGGGGCCGGACTGGATGCTGGAATTTTCCGGCTACCGCTCCGACAGCAACGTGGTCTCCAGCGGCCAGACCAACGTGACCGGCAAGGGCCACGCGCTGGGCCTGAAGCTCAATCACACCCTGCCGATGACCGGCGCGTGGTGGCACCAGCTTTCAGCCGGCATCGACTTCAAGGACCTGGACGAATCGGTGGCGATGGTCGGCCAGGCGTCGGACTTCGCACCGCTGAAATACGCGCCGATCACCTTCGCCTACAGCGGCTTCCGCCAGGGCGAAAAACACCAGCTCAGTGTGAGCCTGCAGATGGTGTTCGGCACCCGCAGCCTGCTTGGCTATGGCAGCTCCGGTGATGAGTTCGACTGGAAGCGCGCCTATGCCGATCCCAGCTTCTTCGCGGTCAAGGCGGACATCAGCAATACCTACACCCTCGACAGCGGCGCGCAGTGGTTTGCCCGTGTGTCGGCGCAGATGACCGACCAGCCGCTGGTATCGGGCGAGCAGTTCGCGGCCGGCGGCATGTACACCACGCGCGGCTACCGCTCGGCTGAAGGCATCGGCGACTACGGTGCACTGGCCACGCTGGAGTGGCGCACGCGTCCCTTCAGCCTGTGGGGTCTGCAGGACTGGCGCTTCTACAGCTTCGTGGACGGCGCCTGGCTGGGCCTGCGTCGGCCACTGCCCGAGCAGACCGACAGCAACTGGATGTCGGCCATCGGCATCGGCAGCAGCCTGCGCATCAGCGACCACTTCAATCTGCGCCTGGATTACGGCCACACGCTCAGCGACGGGCCGACCACCACCAAGGGCGCCAACCGCCTGCACCTCAGCCTCGGCGCCAGCTACTGAGCCCGGCCTTTCCGAATTCCCTGGAGATTTTCCCATGCAACGCCTTCTTGCCCTGTTGTTGTTCTGCCTGAGCCTGTCTGCGCTCGGCACCGCCCGCGCCGATACACCGTGGTGGCAGGCCGAGTGGAAGTACCGCAAATCGATCACCCTGGACGCAGGCCCCGGCGGTGCCGCGCTTGGCGGCAATCTTGGTCGTACCCCTGTGCTGGTGCGCCTGCACACGGGAAACTTCGCCTTCGATGGTGTGGCTGAAGGCGGCAAGGACATCCGCTTCGTCGGCGCCGATGGCCACACAGTGCTGAACCACCAGATCGAGCAGTACGATGCCGGCCTGGGCATGGCGCTGATCTGGGTGGACGTACCCAGCCTCAGCGGCACCGCGCCGCAGACCGTGTGGATGTACTACGGCAACGGCAATGCACCCGCCACCAGCAATGGCCAGCGCGTGTTCGATCCGGATTACAGCGCGGTGCTGCACTTCGCCGACAGCGGCAATGAAGCGCGCGACACCACCGCCTACGCCAACCCGGCCAGCGGCGTGTTCACTGCCGCCGACGGCGCCATCATCGGCCGCGGTGCGCGCTTGTCCGGCACGCCGCTGCAGTTGCCTGGCTCGCCATCACTGGCGATTGCCGCCGGCGGTGCGATGACCTTCTCGGCGTGGGTCAAGCCGGCCCAGCTCGGCCCGGATCAGGCCCTCTACGCGCGCCGCGAAGGCGGTAACGTGATGATCGTCGGCCTGGACAACGGTGTGCCCTACGTGCGCGTCAACGACCAGCGCAGCCAGGCGGTACCGGCGCTGGTGGCAGGGCAGTGGACGCATGTGGCAGTCACGGCCAGCGAAGGCAAGGTCGTACTGTGGGTTGGCGGTCATGAAGCAAGCCGGATCGACGCGGCGCTGCCGGCGTTCGCAGGTGAGGCCCTGATCGGTGCCGACAGCGCGCCTGCCGCTGGCGATTCCACTGCAATCGCCATGGCGCAGCCGTTCCTGGGGGATATCGACGAAGTGCGCGTGTCCAAGGTTGCACGCCCGGCCGCGCTGCTGCTGGCCGACGCAACGGCGCAGGGCGCTGAATCGCGCCTGCTGACCTTCGGTGAGGATGAGCAGTCGGCCGGTGTCAGCCACTTCGGCTTCATCCTCAAGGCGATGCCGGTGGATGCGTGGGTGGTGGTGGTGGTGCTCGGCCTGATGATGCTGATGTCGTGGGCGATCATGATCGCCAAGAGCCGCTACTTCGGTACCGTGGCCCGCGCCAACCAGGCGTTCTCCGAGCAGTACCGCAAGGTGGCCGGCGCACCGGTAGCTGCCCTGCAGCAGGTGGAGCGCAGCGGTGTGCTGGCACCGCAGGTGCGCGACAACTCCACCCTGTGGAAGCTGTACCGCATCGCCATGGAGGAAATGGATGGGCGTGGTTCGCACCATCATGGCCTGACCGCCGCAGCGATCACCTCGATCCGTGCGTCGATGGATGCCGAAGTGACCCGCGAAAGCGAGCGCATGTCAAAGCGCATGAACTGGCTGTCCACCACCATCGAAGGTGCACCCTACGTGGGTCTGTTCGGCACCGTGATCGGCATCATGCTGGTGTTCGTGGTGGCCGCGATGGCCGGCGCAGTGGACATCAACTCGGTCGCACCGGGCATGGCCGCCGCACTGCTGTGTACCGCCGCGGGCCTGGGCGTCGCCATCCCGGCGCTGTTCGGCTACAACTGGCTGGCGTCGCGCGCCGAAGCAATCGCCGCCGACATGTCGGTGTTCGTCGATGAATTCACCGCGCGCCTGGCCGAAGAGTTCGACCGCAGCGAACCGGCCGCCGTCGCGCGTCCGGCCCTGGCCTGAGGGGCATCGTCATGGCCAGGGCAAAGCGGTTCGGCATCAAGAAGCGCGAGAAGGGCATCAATGTCACGCCTTTCGTGGACGTGCTGCTGGTGGTGCTGGTGATCTTCATCCTCACCAGCAACGCCTCCATTCCCGGCATCCAGGTGAACCTGCCCAAGGCCAGCTCCAGCATGGCCCTGGAAAAACCCAAGACCAAGGCCATCACCGTGGACAACAACGGGCAGGTTTTCCTGGATGCCTATCCGGTGAGCCTGGCCGAACTGGAAGACCGGCTGCGCACCGAGAAGGCGCTGACCCCGGATTTCCCAGTGATCGTGCGCGGCGATGCACAGGTGCAGTACGCGCGCGTGGTCGAAGTGCTGGATCTGCTGCGTCGCATCGACCTGAACCAGGTGGGCCTGGTCACCGGAAAAGTGCAGGGGTGAACACGTGACCCCACTCCACTCCCACGCTACCCACGCGGTTCCCGCATGGCGGCGCTGGTGGCCCCTGCTGGTGGTGCCCGCCGTTGTCGCGCTGTTGGCGCTGCTGGTGTGGCTGCTGCTGTTCAAGAACACCGCCAGTACGCGGCGGCCAGTGGCCGAGATGCCGATGGTGATGTTGCCACCCCCGCCGCCGCCACCGCCGCCGGAACCTGAGCCCGAGCCGGAAGCCAAGCCGGAAGAGGTGATGCCCGAGCCGGAACCGCTGGACGAAGTACCCAAGCCCACCGAAGAGGCGCCCACCCCGGACACCGCCGACCCGGTGACCATGGACGCCGATGCGCAGGCCGGTGGTGACAGCTTCGGCATCCAGTCCGGCAGCGGCGGTGGCCGCAGTGGCACCGGCAGCGGTGGTGCCGGCAATGCCAGCTACGGCCGCTACCTGGGCTATGTGCTGCAGCAGGCCGTGGCGCGCGATGAGCAGGTGCGCCGGTTGGCGTTCCAGCTGACGGTCAACATCTGGCTGGACGCCGACGGTGCGGTGAGCCGTGTCGAACTGCTGCGTGGCAGCGGCAATGCCGACGCCGACGACCGCGTACTGCAGGCGATACGCGCGGTCGGCCGCATTGACGAGCGCCCACCGGCATCGCTGGATTTTCCTGCGCGCGTGCTGGTACAGGGCCGTCGCCCCGGCGGGTGAACGCTGCCATGACGCTCTTTCCATCGAATTTCCCTTTTCTGCGAGCAAGCCGATGACCCGTTCCAATTCCTATTCCGTGCTGCGGCATCTGCGCCGCTCTGCCGTGGCCACCGGCATCGTGCTGGTGCTGGCCAGCGGCGGCGTCCACGCCCAGCAGGGCGGTGGCGAAAGCACCATGATCAAGCTGATCCGTGGCCTGATGGACAGTGGTGCACTCACGCCGGAAGCCGGCCAGGCCTTGCTGCTGGAAGCACAGCGCGATGCGGTTGCGGCTCCCGCCGCCAGCACTGCAGCCAGCCCTGCGCAGGCAGGCGATGTGCGCGTGCCGTACATCCCGCAGACCGTGCGCGATGAAATCCGCGATGAGCTCAAGGCCAGCGTGATGGCCGAGGCCAAGGCCAATGGCTGGGCTGCACCTGACCAGGTGCCGGAGTGGACCCAGCGCCTGCGCGTGCAGGGGGATGTGCGCGTGCGCAACGAGAGCCGCCTGTACTCCGAACGCAACAGCGACATCGAAGTGGATTGGGCGCGCATCAATGCCGGCAACGGCTACGACGTCAATGGCAATACCCATCTGGGCCTGCCGCCGCTGCGCAACAACCGCCAGGACCGCAACAATTCCTGGCGTATCCGCGCACGCCTGGGCGTGGTGGCCGATCTGGGCCAACACACCCGCGCCGGCGTGCGCTTGGCCACCGGCAACGACAATGGTCCGGTGTCGTCCACCCAGACGCTGGGCGGCGGTCTGGCCAAGAAGGATCTCTGGCTGGACCAGGCCTGGTTGTCGTGGGCGCCGGTGCAGGGGCTGGAAGTGATCGGTGGCCGCTTCGGCAATCCGTACTGGTCCACCGACACCCTGTTCTCCAACGATCTCAACTTCGACGGCGTGGCGTTCAAGTATCGCCAGGCACTGGGTGATGAAGGCCTCTCGCTGTTCGCCACGCTGGGCCTGACCCCGCTGGAATATTCCTCCGATGGTTTCCCCAGCACCAGCCAGAGCAAGATGAAGAGCGAGAACAAGTGGCTCAATGGTCTGCAGGTGGGCGCGGACTGGCAGTTCGGCAACGAGCAGAAGCTGCGTGCGGCGGTCGGCTACTTCGACTTCCGCAACATCGCCGGCGAATACTCGCAGCCCTGCGCGCTGTATGCCGGTGCCGATTTCTGCAGCAGCGACTGGTCACGTCCTGCCTTCATGCAGAAGGGCAACACGCTGATGCTGCTGCGTAACATCGCGCTGAATCCGCTGGACCCGGCCAACACACCGATGCCGCAGTACGTGGGGCTGGCCTCGGAGTTCGAGCTGCTGGACCTCAACCTGGCGTGGGAAACACCGCTGTTCGCCGGATACGCGTTGCGCCTGGAAGGCCACGGCATCAAGAACCTGGCCTACGACCGCAATGCCATGTGGCGTCGTGCGCAGGGCGGCATCGTCACCAACCTGGCCACCGCCGCCAACGGCGTAGCCGGGCCGCAGGACATCGACAGCGGCGACATGGCCTACATGGCGCAGGCCACGTTCGGCCACCTTGCGCTGAAGCAGGCCGGCGACTGGAACCTGTGGCTGGGCTACAAGCGGCTGGAGGCCGATGCCCTTCCCGACGCGTACAACGATTCCAACTTCCACCTTGGCGGCACCAATGCCAAGGGCTACTACCTGGGCAGTTCGTACATGTTCGACAAGAACGTTTCGCTGACCGGACGCTGGATGGCGGCCAAGGAAATCACCGGTGCGCCGCAGTCCATCGACGTGTTCCAGCTGGAAGTGAACGCCGGCTTCTGACGTGATGGCCGGCGTTCGCGCCGGTCTTTTTCCCGCATTCTGGATGCAGACCGAAATGATCGAAGACTTGCAACTGCCCGTAGCCGAGGGCGATGGCGTGGACACGCTGCCCACACAGGAAGCCGACGGCCCGATGCACCCGCCGCTGTACCGTGCGCCGGTCCTGCTGTCCTCACGCGAGCATGCGCACTGGCGCCTGTTGCCTGGCGATGCCGCCTTCGCTGCGGCCAGCCATGCCGTGCCATTGGTGCTGGGCGAATTTGCCGCTGCAGCCCGTTGCTACCCGCTGGTGTTTGTCGGCGAAGACGCCGCGCCGATGGCAGTGCTGGGCCTGGAAGCCGAGCACAATCGTTTCGTGGTGGCCGACCAATGGCAGACCGGGGCCTATGTGCCGGCCTACGTGCGCCGCTACCCCTTCGTGTTCGCACGGACCACCCAGCCCGATGGCCATGCGTTGGCCATCGATGCCGATGCAGCGATGCTGCGCACCGACGGTGACGAAGGCCAGCCGCTGTTCGAGGCCGATGGCCAGCCCAGCGCATTGACCCGCCAAGCGCTGCAGTTCTGCGAGGCGTTCACCAGCGAAGCCGCTGCTACCGCCGCCTTCAGCACGCAGCTGCTGGCCTCGGGTGTGCTGGTGGAGCGTCAGGCAGATGTGGTGCGTGCCGACGGTCGCACCTCCAGCCTGCTCGGCTTCCGGGTCGTCGACCCGGATCGTTTCGCGGCGCTGCCCGAGGCGACCGTCATCGCCTGGCATCGCCAGGGCTGGTTGGCGCCGGTGCAGTTCCACCTGGCCTCGCTGGCGCGCTTCAACGACCTGCTCAGCGGCTGACACTTTCACCGGGATACTGGACAGGCGCACGACACGGATGTCGAAGGCTGCGCGCAACGCGTGGCCTGCCGCCACCCCAGGCAGGTGGGAAGACCTCGCCCTGGCACGGCCGCACCCTGTCCGGTTCCCGACCTTCTGTCCTGTCGGCAGCGTCGAGCTTTGCTCGACTGCCTCCAGGACGAATGCACGGTCACGCGTCCCCGGCCAACCAACGGCCAGGTCAAAATCGTCACAGGGAATCACAGGGAAGATGGCGCGCCCGGAGGGATTCGAACCCCCGACCAATGGCTTCGGAAGCCACTACTCTATCCGGCTGAGCTACGAGCGCGTGGTGGAACCGCCGCGCCGTCGGCCAGGGCCGGGGCGGGCATCGCAACGCAATGAGGCGGTGCGGGATGGGCATTCTATCCAGTTTCGCCGCACAAATCTCCCCCCGCCGGCAAAGTCGGTCAGAAGGCACAGGAGTATCCTAGTGCCATGGCTGATACCCCCCTTTCCGCGCCGCATCCGGCGCCGACGCCGCGCTGGCGTCATTACTGGAGTCTGATGCGCGCCGATCGCCCGATCGGCACGCTGCTGCTGCTGTGGCCCACCTGGTGGGCGTTGTGGCTGGCTGCGGGCGGCCTGCCGCCGCTGTGGACCCTGTTCGTGTTCACCGCCGGCGTCTGGCTGACCCGCTCGGCCGGTTGCGTCATCAACGACTATGCCGACCGCTGGCTCGACCCGCACGTGGAGCGCACCAAGGCCCGTCCGCTGGCCACCGGTGCGATCAGTGGCCGCGCTGCGCTGGCGTTGTTCGCGGTGCTGATGCTGGTGGCCTTCGGCCTGGTGTTGACCCTGAACGGCCTGACCATCGCCCTGAGCTCCATCGGCGTGTTCCTGGCCGCCAGCTATCCCTACCTGAAGCGCTACACCCATCTGCCGCAGGTTTACCTGGGCATGTCCTTCGGCTGGGGCATCCCGATGGCCTTTGCCGCCGTGCAGGGCGAAGTGCCGATGCTGGGCTGGCTGCTGTATGCCGGCAACATCCTGTGGTCCACCGCCTACGACACCTGGTACGCCATGGTTGACCGCGAGGATGACCTGAAGATGGGTTCGCACTCCACTGCGATCCTGTTCGGCGATCTGGACCTGGTCATCCAGGGCGTGCTGTACGCACTGTTCCTGGCCACGATGGCGCTGGTCGGCGTGCGCGGTGGGCTGGGCGGGTACTACCTTGCCGGCGTTGCGGTGGCGACGCTGCTGGTGGTGTACGAGTTCTGGATCTGCCGCAACCGCGAGCGCGGGCCGTGCTTCAAGGCCTTCCTGCACAACAACTGGGTAGGTGCCGCGCTGTTTGCCGGCATCGCCGTGGATCTGGCGCTGCGCTGAGACGCGCAGCCGAGCGTGGGCTCGGCTCTACAGCTGACAGTGCTCCTGTAGCGCCCGAGCCCATGCTCGGGCGGCGGCGCACAGCGCCGGGCTTCCCGCCACCTACGACCAATAGGTGGCAGACAGCCCGCACCCCACCGCCCAGAATCGGGCCATCGAACCTGGGAGGGTAGGTGATGGCTTCGACGGCAGCAGTACAGGATGGCTGGATGGCGCGCGCAGCATTGCGCTCGGCCGCCTGGGCGGAAAAATGGTTCCCCGATGCGTACGTGTTCGCGGTGCTCGGCGTGGTCATCGTCGCGGTGGCGGCGATGGGCTTCGGCGCCACCCCGCAGGCCACCGCCAGCGCCTTCGGCGACGGCTTCTGGAGCCTGATTCCCTTCACCATGCAGATGGCCTTCGTGGTCATCGGTGGTTATGCGGTGGCCACCGCACCGGTGGTCGCGCGCTTCATCGACTTCCTTGCCCGCGTACCGCGCACCGGTCGCGGCGCCGTGGTGTACGTGGGCCTGATCAGCATGCTGGCCTCGCTGCTCAGCTGGGGCTTCTCGCTGGTGTTCGGCGGCCTGCTGGTGCGCGCGCTGGCCCGCCGTACCGAACTGCGCATGGATTACCGCGCTGCCGGTGCTTCGGCCTATCTGGGCCTGGGCGCGGTGTGGGCGATGGGTCTGAGTTCGTCGGCTGCACAGCTGCAGGCCAATCCGGCCAGCATGCCGCCGGGGCTGGTGGAGATCACCGGCGTGTTGCCGTTCACCGAAACCATCTTCCTGTGGCAGTCGATTGCGCTGACCGCCGTGTTGATCCTGGTTTCCCTGCTGATCGCCTGGCTGACCGCACCTGCCGCCGGCAGTGCGCGCACCGCCGAGGATTTTCCGGGTGCCGCGCAGGCCGAACCCGAGCCGCTGCAGCGCCGCACGCGGCCCGGTGAGTGGCTGGAATACAGCCCGTTGCTGACCGTGCTGCTCTCGTTGCTGGCCTTCGGCTGGCTGTTCAACGAGTTCGCCAACAAGCCGTTGGTCAGCGCCATCGCCAACCTCAACACCTACAACTTCATGTTCATCTCGCTGGGCCTGCTGCTGCACTGGCGCCCGCGCAGTTTCCTCAACGCGGTGGCCAAGGCGGTACCCAGCACCACCGGTGTACTGATCCAGTTCCCGCTGTACGGCGGCATCGCGATGATCCTCACCCACGCCGCCGGTGGTGATGGCCAGACCTTGGCGCATCGGCTGTCGAGCCTGTTCGTGCACGTCGCCAGCACCGATACGTTCGCGCTGGTGATGGGCGTGTACTCGGCAGTGCTGGGCTTCTTCGTGCCGTCCGGTGGCGGCAAGTGGATCATCGAAGCACCGTACGTGATGCAGGCCGCGAACGAACTGAAGGCGCACCTCGGCTGGGCGGTGCAGGTCTACAACGCGGCCGAAGCGCTGCCGAACCTGATCAATCCGTTCTGGATGCTGCCGCTGCTGGGCGTGCTCGGCCTCAAGGCCCGCGACATCGTCGGCTTCACCTTCATCCAGCTGCTGGTGCATATCCCGCTGGTGCTGGGCCTGCTGTGGCTGCTGGGGATGACGCTGGCATATGTGCCGCCGGTGATGCCGTAACGCAAACCCGGGGTCAGATCCCTTCCGAAGGACGGGCTCTGACCCCGGAGACCCTCAGCCAGCCGCCGCCTGCTTCTCGATCTCGGCCTTGCGCAGCAGGAAGCGCTGCAGCTTGCCACTGGGCGTTTTCGGCAACTCGGTCGCGAACTCCACCTGGCGCGGGTAGGCATGGGCGGACAAGCGGCGCCGCACATGCTGCTGCAGTTCCTGCGCCAGCGTGTCGCTGCCGATGAAGCCATCGCACAGGATCACGAATGCTTTGACGATCTCGGTGCGTTCCGCATCCGGCACGCCGATCACCGCCGTCTCCGCCACCGCAGGGTGCTCCATCAGCACGCTCTCCACATCGAATGGACCAATGCGATAGCCCGACGAGGTGATCAGGTCGTCCGAGCGGCCGATGAAACTGATCGAGCCGTCGTCCTCGCATTCCACCGAATCGCCGGTGAGGTAGTAGCGATCACCCAGCGCCGGTGTGTCGGCACCGTAGTAGCCGGTGAACCACATGATCGGTGACTGCCGCAGGTCCACGGCGAGGATGCCCGGCGTGCGCGGCGGCAGTTCGTTGCCGGCATCGTCCAGTACCGCCACGCGGTAACCGGGCATCGCAACGCCCGATGATCCTGGCCGCACCGCATGCTCCAGCGCGTGGTGGTTGTTCACCACCATGCCGGTCTCGGTCTGTCCGTAGTGGTCGAGCACCGTGGTGTCCAGATGGGCGGCGAACCAGCGGGCGATCTCCGGGTTCAGCGGTTCGCCGGCGCTGCTCACCACCCGCAGCTGGCCCTTGATGGACGCACTGGCTTCGGGGCCGGCGGCGATGATCTGGCGATAGGCGGTGGGCGAACCGGCAAGATTGGTGACACCCAACCGCGCAACGATGTCGTTCAGTCCCTGCACGCTGAAACCGGCTTCGCTGAAGGTGGTTGCCTGGCCCAGCAGCAGTGGACCGATCACCGCGTAGTACAGCCCATAGGCCCAGCCGGGATCGGCGATGTTCCAGAACACATCGTCTGCGCGCAGGTCCACGGCCAACTGCATGTAACTGGCAAAGGCCAGCAATGCGCGCAACGGCACCGGCACGCCCTTGGGACTGCCGGTGGTGCCGGAGGTGGACAGCAGTGCCATCAGCGCATCGCCGCGCAGCATCACCGGCGCGAAGTCGGGCGTGGCATCGGCGCTGCGCGCGCTCCAGTCGATGTCGCCGGCACGCAGCGCCTGCCCGGATGCCAGGATCGTGGCGACTGGCGGGCAGCCCTCGACCTCGTCCAGCTTGCTGCGGTTTGCGCTGTCGGTCACCACCAGTGCGGTGCGTCCGGTGTTCAATCGTGTCTCGATGGCCTTGGGGCCGAACGCGGTGAACAGCGGCTGGTAGATCGCGCCCACCCGCCAGGTGCCGAGGATGGTCGCCAGCAGATCCGGTGTACGCGGCAGCAGGCCGGCCACCACATCGCCCCTGCCAATGCCCTGCGCGGTCAGCACCTGGGCAACACGTGCGGAGGCTTCGCGCAGATCCTCGAAGGTGTACCGGTGCAGTGCGCCGTGGGCATCCACCCAGCGCAGCGCCAGCGCATTGCGGCCGCAGTGGCGGTCGCAGCACTCCACGCAGGCATTGATGCCGGCCTGCAGGTCATCGTGCAGCTGCCGTTGCGCGTGCTCGATGCTGAAGCCGGCCAGCGCCTGTTCGTAGGTGGGGCGTGCTGCGGTGTCGCGGGCCATGCGCATCTCCGGCGTGATGTCATTCCGACGATAGGCGGCGGCCCGGCATGCTGCAAATGGGACCATAGGCGTAGGCCGCCGCTGCGCGCGCCGCGGCGGGCAAGAACGCTGAATGCGTGCGTTCGCGGCTGCGGCATGACCACATGCCAAACCTGCATGAATCCTTCAGTCGCTTGTGCCGCAAGGGCTGGCGTGGGTTAATTCACGCGCGTACACATGGGTGTAGCCCGCTGACAACGCATGGTTAACCAATCGCTGCCGACGATGGCCACGTCCACCGCATTCCGCGCGTGGCATTTGGAGATCGGACATGGCACAGCAGAACCAGAACCCGAACCAGAAGCAGCAGGGCCAGCAGAACCAGCAGGATCAGCAGCAGGGGCGCGGCCGAGATCAGCAGCAGCAACAGCAGCAGGAACAGCAGAAGCGCAACCAGAACCAGCAGCAGGGCGGGCAGGACGAGGAAGAGTGATCCTGGCAGCCGCCATCCATCACCGACGAAGCCCCGCCCCGTGCGGGGCTTCGCTTATTCGAGCACGCCGATCCGCTGCAGCACCGTCGCTGCGGCCATATCGTTGGGGTTGGTACCGGGCAGATCCTGCGGAACGTCCATGCCCATGCCCCGATACAGGTCAACCCAATGCTGGGAGATTTCACCGGTCTGCGGGTTGCGGAAGTTCATCGGCTGCAGCGCGAACACATGATGCGCGCGGAACGCGCGTTCGATGAAGTCAGAGCAGTAGTAGCTGTCGTCGTTCAACACATAGGCGGTGTTGTACGGCTTGCCCAGCATGGTGCGCGCGGTGGTCACTGCATCGGTGATGGCATTCCCTGGCGGTGCGCGCAGGCGATAGACCACGATCCGCCGCTGCTTGCCACGCGCATCTTCGCGGAACTGGTCCAGCGTCTGCCGGCGCGAGCCCTTCTCGTCGGCGTGCAGCACCTCCCAGCCCTGCGGCGCCGCCGCCACCAGCGCGACATGGTCGAAGCTGGTCGAACCTTGCTTTGCGGTCGCATCGTCGATGGCCGCGCTCAGTCCGCCATGGCCGGCGGTGACGAACAACAGGTCGCCTTCCCGCACCTCCAGTGCGGCCACGACGCCGGGCCACAGCGCTGGCACCAGCAGGGAGAGGACAAGCAGGAGTGCGCGCATGGGGCCAGAGCAGAAGAGAGGGCGGCGTAGTCTAACGGCTGCCGGAATGACGTTGATTTCAATAATAGTGTGATATGAGTCTCAATTCCGGGTGTCGGGATATTCCTGACAGCGGATGTTGAAACTGAATTGACAGAGGCATGGCTATCCTTGCCTCCCTACCGCGCCGGAACCGCGCGCGACCACCCGGAATCAGGAGGATCCCGTGAACCAGCTCCGCCCCGTTGCCCTGCTCGCGCTTGCCTTGGGGCTTGCGCTGTCGGGCTGCAAGCCGGCCCCCCAGGCTGCTCCCGCTCCCGCTGACGCCGCCGCACCGGCTCCAACCAGCACGGCTGCCGCCACCACGCCGGCCGCGCCGGTCGCTGCGCCGGCGGCAGACGCCTCTGCCAGCTGCCCGCATCCGGTCTTCGACGATTTCCTCAAGCACTTCGGCAACGAGATCGCGCTGCAGGAAACGTCCACCGCCGATCCGCTGCTGGACAGCCACATCGATGGCGAAGCCGAACCGGAGCCACGCAAGGTGGAGGAGAACGTTCCGCTGGCCAAGGTCGAATGGCCGGTGATGCCGGACCCGGCCACGCTGCAGCGCCAGGGCCGCGAGATGCAGGTGACCCGCCTGCCCGGCGGCCAGGTGCAGGTGCAGATGCGCACCCCGGATACCAGCGACCAGCAGACCTACACCTTTGCCCAGAAGCCGTGCTGGCAGCTGGTCAAGCGTGAGGACGAATCGATCTGATCCTCCGCGCGGCCGCCTGCGGGCGGTCGTGTGGTTCAACCAAGGAGCACCGCATGCGTCTGTCTCCCGTTGCCCCCGTGCTGGCCCTGGTGCTTGCTGCCTGCAGCGGCCCCGAGGCGGCTGCACCGGCGGCGGCCCCCGCTTCCCCTGAGCCGGCCACGACGCCGGCCGCACCTGCGGCCGCCGCTGCGGCCCTTCCCACCTCCCTTACGCGCGACGAGACCGGCATGCATATCGATTGCCAAGGCACCCGCCTGCACCTGGCGGCCCTGCCCACCCAAGACACGGACGCTTTCCGGCTGACCACGCTGGAAATCGAAAAGGACGGCGCACGCCAGGCCGTTGCCGTACCCAAGGAGATGGACGGCTATACCGCTGTCGGCCTGGCCTGTGTGCAGGACCGCAGCGGCACGCCGTATTTCGTCGTGCAGTACGGTGAACTGCCGTTCGGCTGCAGCTTCTGCGAGTGGTACTACCTGTACGACGCCAGTGGCCGCCAGCTGACCCACAGCACGCCGCCGTTGCGTGGCACCGAAGGCGAGGAGCAGGAGCCCAACAACGACGAGTACGAGAAGTTGATCGACACGCTCGGCATCAAGCACCCGGAGGTGAACTACATCGAAGACTGAGCGCGGCGGCAGGACGTCGCACGCGCGCTGTGATCGCAGTACCGCAGTACTGGATGTACCAGGAGCAGTACCCCTTAAGGAAATTCCCTTTTTCATAGAATGGATAGCACAGACATGGCAGACATCTACCAGGACATGGTCCAGCCCCGCGGGGCGGCCTACAGCAGTGACCGCATCAAATCGTGGAGCCACTACCGCGAGCCGATCGACCAGAGCGACGGCCGCCTGCATGGCAATTCCCGCCGGTGGGGCGATGCGTCCCCGGAAGTACAGTCGCGGGTGATCGACACCCTCATCGAGTCGGCGCGCGAGAAGGGCCTGACCCCGCGCGAAACCGCGCACGTACTGGCCATCGCCCGCGTTGAATCGGGTTTCAACCCTGACGCCGCCGCTGGCACCACCTCGGCCTCGGGCCTGGGCCAGTTCATCGACAAGACCGGCAACCACTACCACCTCAACAACCGCAACCGCTTCGACGTCGGCGCACAGTCCGATGCACTGGTTGAGCACTACATCGACAACCGCACCCTGGCGCACAAGCGTGGCCAGGGTGAGGAATACATCTACAAGTACCATCACGACGGCCCGACCCGCGATTACGGCGGCCTGAACCTGTCTGACAAGAAAGTGATGCCGTACGTGGACAAGTACGAGCAGTTCGTGGAGCAGCGCCTGGGTCAGACCCATGGCCAGTCGCATGGCAGCCACGCGGCCCCCGCCGTGGCTGCGGCCGCGCAGGCCAAGCCGGCAGCGGCGCATGCCGAAGGCCAGACCCGCAACTTCGAGCAGACCATGCAGGTGATGCTGCCCCCGCAGAACGGGGTCAAGCCGCACGTTACCGGTGAGTTCGGCGAACACCGCGCGCACAAGCCGCACGGCGGCACCGACTTCAACTATGTCGGTGGCCAGCATGGCCGCAATCTGCAGCACCCGACCGTCAACGCGCCGATTTCCGGCACGGTGACCTTCGTCGGTGGCGACTACGGCACGGTGAAGATCAAGGATGCGCAGGGCAACTCGCACGAGATCCTGCACCTGCAGTCGACCCAGGTGAAGGAAGGCCAGCCGATCAAGGCGGGTGAGCCGATCGGCACCATGGGCGGGCGTGGCCCGGGTGGTGCGGGGCAGTATGCCCAGCACGTGCATTACCAGTTGAAGGATCCGCACGGCAAGCTGCTCAGCCCGCAGGATTTCTGGGACCACGGCAAGCTGAAGGAAACAGGCAAGGGTGGCCATGCGCATGAGGGCGACCACGGCGGCGTGCTGCGCCAGGGCGCCAAGGGCGAGGAAGTAACTGCGCTGCAGAAGGAGCTCAACCGCCTGGGTGTGCGCGACAGCCACGGCAACCGGCTGAGCGAGGATGGCAGGTTCGGCGCCAATACCAAGGACGCAGTGACCGCCTACCAGAAGCAGCAGGGGCTCTCCGCCGATGGCGTGGCCGGTCCGGCAACGCTGGGCAAGCTGGCCGAAGGCCGCAGCCATGCCGAGGCGGCGCCGAAGGGGCCGCAACTGGGCGACAAGGCGCATCCGGATACGCCGCTGCACAACGCCATCCGTGGCCACATGCCGGGCATGATCTGCAACGAGATGGCCGCGCATGTGACCGCGCAGGCCAAGGCTGCCGGCATCGATTCGCCGGAGAAGCTGCAGGGTGTGACCCTGCAGGATGGCAAGGCATTCGTGATGGGCACCGTTCCCGGCTTCCGCACTGCGGTGGACATGACCCAGACGGCACCGAGCGTGCAGGAGACCAGTGCTGCCATGCTGGCCAAGCATGAGCCCTCCCAGCAGCACGTGCAGGACGAGCAGCAGCGGGTGGCCATGGGCCGTTGACCGCTGCCTGCCACGAGGTGTGTGGCAAAGGAGGCCGGCCGGGGCGACCCGGTCGGCTTTTCCCTTTCCTGGGCGAGGAAATGCACAGATGTTGGTTTGCAGGATGCGCACCACCCCGCCATTGCCGAGCACGGCACCAGGCGCCCCGGCGGACGTCCCACGCGCAGAGAGTGGCAGCCCCATGAGCAGGGTGCGCCAGTGGCGTGACGCATGGCAGTGGGCAGGTCTCGCGCTGCTGTTCTGCCTGCTGCCGCTGCTGGCGCTGGCGGCAGTCCCGATTCCGGCACTGGATGATCCGGTGGTGGACACCGCCGACGCGCTGTCGGCCAGCACCCGCGCCACGCTGCGCGAGCAGGCCTTGCAGTTGCAGGCACGCAAGGGCGCGCAGCTGCAGGTGCTGGTGGTGCCCAGCGTTGGCGAGGAGGGCATCGAAGCCTATGCGCAGCGCGTCTTCGACCAGTGGCAGTTGGGCCGCGCGGGTGTCGATGATGGCGTGCTGCTGCTGGTGGCGGTGCAGGATCGGCGTGTACGCATCCAGACTGGCTATGGCCTGGAAGGCACCATTCCCGATGCGTATGCCGCACGCATCATCGACAAGGCGATCGTACCGTGTCTGCGCGAGGGAGACCTGGACCAAGGCGTGCTGGACGGCACCGCGGTGCTGGTGGCGCTGGTCGATGGCGAGCAACTGCCGCCCTGGGACGATTCATTGGCACGCAACGTGCTGCCGCCGGATTGGCGCACGGGGGATTCGGTCGTCGCGCTGACGTTGTTGGCGGGCTTCCTGGCGGGTCTGTGGCGATCACCTCCGCGTCTGCTGGCGACCAGGACCGAAGCCGATTTCACCGGCAACCGCCGCGAGCGGCGGCGCAAGGCACAGGCAGCCAATGCGACGATGCCCAAGCCGACGTGGCCGACATTGCCGGCCTGGGGCCGGCCGCTGCTGGTGACGACGGTGATCGCCGCGGGGGTGCTGTCTGCGACGCTGCTGCTGCCGCGCTACGTGCTGCCGGCTCTGTTCTTCGTGATGGTGCCCGCTGTACTGGTGGCGACGCTGCTGGGCTGGTGCTGGCATCGCAGCCGCGGCGTACGCATCGCGCTGTACGGCATGCTGGCCGTCAGCACCGGCTTCTTCGTGGTGATGCTGGCGCGTGGCCAGTTGCCGCCCAGCCTTGCGCTGCACACGCTGCTGAACCTGGCGGTCGGCATCGCCGCCATGATGGTGTTCTTCCTGGTGCAGGCTGGTCGTGCGCGCTGGCGGAAGAACCGCAACAGCTTCACCATCCGCTTGGTGGTGCTGGTCCTGCTGACCGGTGGCTATGCGCTGGGCGCACTGCTGGCCATCGACCGGGCCGGCGACGAGAACGCCCGCGTGCTGGCGACGATCGTGTCCAGCGTGGGCACGCTGTTCCTGTACTTCATCTGGGTGTTCACCCTGCTGCCCGGCGAAAAAGCCCGCGGCGGCCGCGGTTCGTCCAGGGACTACCGCTCCCCATCCAGTACCTCGTCGTCCAGTTCGTCCTCGAGCAGTTCCAGCGACTGGTCCGGTGGTGGTGGCCGCAGCGGCGGCGGAGGCGCCTCGGGCAGCTGGTAGCTCAGGCCGCCTGTACCCGCCAGCCCAGCACGGCATCGTGCAGTTCGCCGCTGCCGCTCACATCGCCCACCTGCAGTTGCAGTCCCTGCGCGTTGGGCAGGTCTTTCTGCTCGGGGAACCAGCGCCGATCGGCGGCGACCACGATCAGCAGGCCCTCGTCATCGCCCATCGGCGCGAACTGTGGCGACGGCGTGCTGATCGGCTGCAGACCGAAACGCTGGCTGGACTGTTGGCGCACCGCATCGACATCGTGGCTGGGCAGGCCAACCTCGCTCAGGCAGGTCAACTCGCTGCCATGGAAGGCGCCACTGCGGTCGCTGGCCGGCAAGCGCCTGCGGCCGATCAGTTCCAGGATCAATCCATTGGGTCCAGTGAAATACACCGACTGCGATTGCCAACTGCTTTCCAGTGCGAAGTAATCGAGGCCTTCCGGGTTGCGTTGGAAGGGCGTGCGTGCACGCAGCCAGGTCATGGCCTCGGCGAAGCGGTTGTCCGGCACATTGAAGGCCAGATGCACGCCGCCGACGGGGTGGTTGCCGGCAGGTTGCAGCTGGATCGTGCTCCAGCCGATGCGGACCTGGTCACCGGCCACCTCCAGTTGCAGCACGTCGCGGAAATAAGCGGCAACGCGGGCGACATCGGATACCGGCAGGGTGAGGTGCAGCAGGCGCATGGTCGATCCTCCGTGTAGCGCTGGGTGCAGTGTAGTCCCGCGCACCTTCGCGCCGCGTCATCACCTGCGCAACGAATCGTTGCTGTCAACCGCCGACGTCAAACCGTGCTCGACAGCGTCTACCGCAGTGCCTCACCGAAAAAGCGCACCGCGTCTTCCACCACCACCGCATGCGTCTGCTCCTTCGGTACCGCAGTTACACACAGCGCCTGCAGCCGCTCCTTCGCCAGCGGCGTGCACCCGGACAGGAAGTCGTAGTGGCCGACACCCGGCAGCGTGTGCAGCGTTGCCTT
Organism: Stenotrophomonas sp. LMG 10879; assembly: GCF_002750935.1. Lineage (NCBI taxonomy): Bacteria > Pseudomonadati > Pseudomonadota > Gammaproteobacteria > Lysobacterales > Lysobacteraceae > Stenotrophomonas > Stenotrophomonas sp. LMG 10879. Next base: position 123,731 of record NZ_PEJT01000005.1, on the reverse strand, counting down.
CGGAATCAGCGCCGCCGCCACATCGCCGTTGGTCGCTGGTGGCGCCACCTCGTCGGCAGCGCCCAGCACGATCGCCACCGGCTGCTGCAACGCCTTCAGCTGCTCCGGTGCGAATGCCTGCACGATGGCCGGCGCCAGCACGAAGACTGCGCGGACACCGGGAATCGAACGATCATCCTGCGCCTGCTGCACGTACGGCTGAAGTTGCGGCGATGCCGCTGCAGCAAGACGCGCCTCCATCGTATGTGCGGCTGCTTCCTGCTGCGGTCTGCACACGCCGTCGTCCGGGTGCGCTTGGCAGAACGCCAGCAACCGCGTCATGTCCGGCCGTGCGCCGGCGCTCAGCAGTGCGGTGAAGCCACCGGCGGAATAGCCGACCACGCCCAGCCGCGACGCATCAATGTGTGGCCCCAGATCCGGGTCGGCTTTTACTGCGGCCAGCGCGGCCTTCAGGTCGTCGGCGCGCAGCCAGGTCAGCACGCTGCCGGCCAGCGTCATCTCATCGGCGCCATTGTTGCCCGGGTGGTCCACGGCGATCACCAGGTAGCCCGCACGCGCAAGCGCAGTGCCCAGCCACCCCATCATGCGCGCGGTGCCGCCATTGCCGTGCGACAGCAACAGCGTCGGCAGGCGCCCGCCGGCGATGGGGGCGTCCTTCGCCGCGCGCCCCACCTCGAACAGCGGCGCATCCGCTGGCCCGATGGTCAGCGGCGTTTCGTCGCTGCCCGGGCTTGCCGGGTACCACACGGTGAAGCGCAGCACATCGCGGTGCGCGCCATCGCGTATCGCCGCGCTTTCCAGCGTTGTCACGCCGAGGCGTTCACCGGCGGTGACGGGCGCGGCCGCCATCGCCATCGGCGCCAGCGAAGCCAGCAGCAGGATCAGCATCCATCGTGTTGCGTGCATCGTCAGTCTCTCCGGGTCAGGCAGGGCGGTGATCGACCGGCAGCCAGATTTCCACGCCACCGTGGCCGCTGTGCTCGTCGAAGCGGGTGTCGTAGCGTTCAAGGTCCGGCGCGTTGGCAAGGTTGAGGTGGCTGGCGGGCAGGTACTGGTCCAGCAGCCAGAACCAGGTCGAGCGGATGGTGGAGATATGGCCGCCATGCCAGGCCACAAGGTAACGGCGCGCAGGCACATCCACCCGCTGCCAGTGTGCCGGTACCGACGACAGGGCGTTCACCGGCAGCGCGGCGATGTAATCGAAACCACCATCGTCGTCGCTGTTGCAGCACACACCGAAACTGACCGGTGCCGGCGTTGGCCATTCGCGATTGAGCCGTGCCCACTGCCCGGGAATCGCACCACCGCTGTCGCGGGTGTGGCGCATGCCGATGCCGGCCACCTGGAACGGTGTGCAGTCGATCAGTCTGGGCGCCTCACTGCAGGCCTGCGGTGCATCGTCGAGGCGGATCGCGTGCACCAGCGACAGCTCCGCCAGACCGCGTTCGCGCACGCGCTCCGGGGTCTGCCCGAACTGCTCACAGAAGGCTCGGGTGAACGCGGCATGCGTGCTGTAGCCCGCCGCCAACGCCACCTGCAGGATGTCGCTGGCACCGTTGGCCAGCTGCTGCGCAGCGGCGGTCAGGCGCCGTCCGCGCAGGTAGCGCACCACCGACGTACCCGTGCGGGCCTGGAACAGGCGCGACAGGTGGAACGGCGACAGTCCGGCGGCGGCCGCGATGTCGGCCAGCGCCAGCGGCTTGTCCGCATGGCTTTCGATGTACCACAACGCTTTGCCTGCCGCGCTCATCGCGCTGTTCCTTGGTCGAATGCCGGGCAGCGTAACGGATCGAGGGAGTGGGGCGCTTAGCAGTTCTTGCGGTGGCGGGGCTTTGCGTTTGCCGTTGCACCGGCAACAATGCGGCCTTCATGGACACGATGGAGGCCAGGGACATGCCAGAGAACACGCGCCGTATCACAGCAGTGGAGTCGGTCGGATGATCGGACTGGTGATCGCGGTTCTCGTCGTACCGGCGTTGCTGACCTTGGCGTTGCTGGTGCTGATGTGGCGCTGGGCGCCGCGTTGGCGCGGTAATCCATGGCTGTACCGCGTCGGCTTCGCGTTCCTGGCCGGTTTGCTGTCACCGACGCTGCTGATGGCCGGCCACGGCGGCTTGCCGGGCCCAACGATCGGGGGCCTGGTACTGGTGCTGATGCGGCTGGAGTGGATCGGCGATCTGCATGCCAACTTCATCGCCTTTGGCAGCAAGGATGCGGGGTTCCTCTCCGCCCCCTTCCTGGTCGTCTTCGCGCTCGCACTGTTCATCCCGTTGCGGACGGTGCGGCCCGCCACCTTCGGCTTCGACGACGACGCTGCCGGGTAACGCAGGCCCGCTACGGGCAGCACCCGCACCGTAACCGCTGCAACTGTCGTCTCCACGTCATCGCTGCTTCACATCGCAGCCCGAGACTGCGCGCCTTGTCCAGGTCCCACCTGGCCCTGTCGTGCCTTCCCGGAGTTCCGCCGTGCATCGTTCGAAGCTGTCGCGTTCCATCCTCCTCGCCCTTGGTCTGGTCAGCGCAGGAGGCGCGATCGCAGCAGATGCCGGAACGGCAGGCACCAGCAGCAGTGGCAGCCACACCGCACCCACCCAGCTTGACGCGATGCTGGTCACCGGTACCCGTGCCTCCAACCGCACCCAGTTTGAAACCCTGGCGCCGGTGGACGTGTTCACCAAGCAGGACATCCAGTCGGTCGACTCCACCGACCTGAAGGACGTGCTGGCGCAGCTGGTGCCGTCGTTCGTGGTGCAGCGCCTGCCGATGGCCGACGGCCAGGTGTTCGTGCGGCCGGCCACACTGCGTGGCCTGTCGCCGGACCAGACGCTGGTGCTGGTCAACGGCCGCCGCTTCCATCGCAGTGCTCTGCTTGGCAACCGCGGCGCACAGGCCGCGGACCTGGCGCAGATTCCGACCAGTGCCATCAAGCGCATCGAAGTGCTGCGCGATGGTGCGTCGGCGCAGTACGGCTCGGATGCCATCGCCGGCGTCATCAACATCATCCTGGAAGACAGCCCCGGCACCGAGATCACCGCCGGCTATTCGCAGTACGCGCAGGGCGATGGCGGCTCGCGCGACTTCAGTGCGCGCACCGGCTGGGCGCTGGGGGACTACGGCAGCCTGGCCCTGTTCGCCGAATCGTCGAACTCCGACGCGACCTCGCGCACCCGCCAGCGTCCGGACGCCATCGCCTTCCAGGCCGCGCATCCGGAGCTGGATGTACCCGATCCGGTGCAGCGCTGGGGCCAGCCGGAGCTGGAAAGCCGCCGCGTGGGCTTCAACCTGAAGGCCAATGCCAGCGACACCCTGGAGCTCTATGCCTTCGGCCTGTACAGCCACAGCGATGGCGTCAGCGATTTCAACTGGCGTAACCCGGATACCACCACTGGCGCGTACCGTACCACCAGCATCTTCCCGGGCTGGAACCTGCGTTCGCTGTATCCGGTGGGCTTCAGCCCGCAGTACGGCAACACGCAGAACGACCTGCAGCTGGTCGCTGGCCTGCGCGGTGAGATCACGCCCAAGCTGCGCTGGGACCTGAGCGCCTCGTATGGCCGCAATGCCATCGACTACAGCCTGGACAACTCGGTCAACGCATCTCTTGGCCCGGACAGCCCGACCTCCTTCGACCTCGGCCGGCTGACCCAGACCGAGAAGAACGCCAATGCGGACTTCAACTACGAATGGGACATGGCCGCGCTGTCGAAGCCGATCAACGTCGCCTTCGGTGCCGAGTTCCGCCAGGAAACCTACCAGGTGCGCGCCGGCGACCCTGCCTCGTATGCGGTGGGCCGCGGTGCGGCGGCGGGCCTGGAAGCCAATTCCAACGGCGCGCCGGGCTTCTCGGCCAGCCAGGCCGGGCAGTGGAGCCAGCGCAGCAAGGCCGCCTACGTGGACATGGAAGTGCCGCTGGGGGAGCGTTGGAGCATCGGCGCGGCCGGTCGCTATGAAGATTTCTCCAGCTTCGGCAGCACGGTGGATGGCAAGCTGTCGGCACGCTTTGCGATCACCCCCGACGTGGCGCTGCGCGGAACGCTCTCCACCGGCTTCCGCGCGCCCACGCCGGCCCAGCTCAACACCACCAGCACCACCCAGGGCCTGGACACGCGCACGCTGCAGATCTTCACCAGCGGCCGCCTGTCGCCCAGCGATCCGTTGGCGCAGCTGCTGGGCGCCAAGCCGCTGACCCCGGAGGAGTCGCGCACCGCCTCGCTGGGCCTGACCTGGCGCACCGACATGGGGCTTTCAGGGTCGGTCGACGTCTACCGGATCACGCTCAGCGACCGCTTCAGCCAGTCGGCCAGCTTCGCCATTCCGGCCGGCACGCCCAACCCGCTGGGCTATACCTCGGTGAACTACTTCACCAACGATTTCGACACCACCACCACCGGCGTGGACGTGGTCGGCAACTACCTGCGCGATCTGGGCGCCGGGCGCATGACGCTGACCCTGGCTTACAACTACAACCAGACCCGCGTCGACAACGGCAGCACCTCGGTGGCGACCAACGAGACCCAGCGCGTGCTGTTCGAAGACCGCCTGCCCGAGCACAAGGGCAGCTTCACCGGCAGCTGGGACGTCGGCGCGTGGTCGTTGATGGCGCGCGTGCGCTACTACGGCAAGTGGACCGACTCCACCGGCAACGCTACGGGCGACATCTACCAGCAGTTCGGTGCGATGACCTTCCTCGACCTGGCCGTGGGCTATCGCATCAACGAACACCACAGCCTGCGCGTGGGTGCCGACAACGTGTTCGACCGCTACCCGGATGAAGCCACGTTCCAGGCCAGCCGTGGCCTGATCTATTCGCGCAACGCGCCGTATGACACCGACGGCGCCAATGTGTACGCGCAGTACCGGCTGACCTTCTGATGGACGGCCGCCGTCGTTCCCTGCTGCGTGCGGGTGCGCTGTTGCCGGCGGCTGCGGCGCTGGCCGCGCTGGCTGCCCCGGCAGGCGCGCGCTACGCTGTACCAATGGACATTCCCGCACCTTCCACGACGCCGGACGTGCTGGCCCGTGACGAGTCGTACTGGTCCGCCGTCGCCAGCCACTTCGACATCACTGATGAAGTGAACCACCTGGAGAATGGCTACTGGGGCGCGATGGGCAGGGAGACCCTGGCCAGCTACCAGCGCCACACCGCCGAAGTGAATCGTGGCAACGCTTGGTACGGCCGCCATGCGTTCCCGGCGCAGTACATGGCCGTGCACCGGCAGGTGGCCGACATGCTCGGTGTCGGGGCGGACGAGATCGCGCTGACCCGCGGCGCGACCGAAGCGATGCTGGCGCTGATCGGCGGCTATAACCGCCTGCAGCCGGGCGACCAGGTGCTGTACGCCGACGTCGACTACGACAGCATGATCAACGCCATGCGCTGGCTGCAGCAGCGTCGTGGCGTGCAGGTCGAGCGCATTGCGTTGCCAGCGGTGCCAACCCATCAGCAGATCCTGCAGGTCTACGATGACGCGTTCGCGCGCCTGCCGCGCCTGAAACTGGTGTTGCTGACCCAGGTCAGCCACCGCCATGGGCTGGTGCTGCCGGTGGCGGAGATCGCCGAGCGTGCGCGTGCGCGTGGCATCGATGTGATCGTCGATGCCGCACATGGCTTCGGCCAGATCGACTACGCGGTGCCGGCGCTGAAGGCCGATTTCGTTGGCATCAACCTGCACAAGTGGATCGGCGCACCGGTGGGCGTGGGCGCGATGTACGTACGCAAGGGGCGCGTGGCCGACCTGGATCCCTACATGGGTGAGACCGACGATGGTCGAGTGGGCAGCCGCGTGCACACGGGCACGGTCAACTTCGCTGCCTATCTGGCGCTGCCCGAGGCCATCGCGTTGCATCAGCGCATCGGTGCAGCCAACAAGCAGGCGCGCCTGCGTTATCTGCGCGAGCGGTGGACGGTGCCAGCGCGGCAGATGGCGCATATCGAGGTGCTGTCGTCGCCCGATCCGGCGTTGGCCAGTGCATTGGCCAGCTTCCGCCTGCGTGGCCATGCCTCGGTGGAAGACAACCAGGCGCTGCAGAAGCGGCTGCTGGAGGAGCACCGGATATTCACCACGCATCGCGATGGCCTGGATTCCGGCGCCTGCGTGCGGGTGACGCCATCGGTGTTCACCCGCCCCGCGCAGATGGATGCGCTGGTGCAGGCGCTGGCCGCACTGGCCTGAACGCCCACCGCTCTGGTAGATGCCAACCTTGGTTGGCACCACATCCACGCATGGCGTGAATTGGCCCAGTAGATCCACGCCATGCGTGGATGCTCTCCGCCTACCGCTCGATCGCCGGCAGCGCATCGGACAACAACAACCGATCGATCCGCCGCAGCGCGTTCTCCAGTTGCCGCCGGTCCGCAGCCAACCCCAACGACAACCGCACCCCGCTCGCGAACGCTGCGCCCGGCGGACAGAATGCCGATGACGGTGCGATCGCCAGACCCTGCAGCTGCGCCGTACGCACCAGCGTGGCGTCGGTCCATGGCGCGGGTACCCGGCACCACGCATGCAGTCCATCGGCGCGCTCCAGCAATGACGGTGCCAACAGATACCGCGCCATCCGCGTACGCTCGCGTGCTTCCTCGCGCACTTGCACCAGCAGCGCCTGCGCCGAACCATCCAGCAGCAGTTGGCTGGCCAGCGCAGAGACCAGCGGATGGCCCATCAAGCGCGTGGCACGCAGTGCGGCAGCCATCGCCTCGGCGTGGGCGGCGCTCGGGCATTGCACGAACGCGGTACGCAGGCCGGGGCTGATCACCTTCGACAGGGTGGCTACATGGAACACGTGCCGGGGCGCCAGTGTCGCCAGCGGAATCGGCGCGGTGACGGCCAGATGCCAGTACGGATCGTCCTCGATCGCCAGCAGGCCTTCGCGCTCCAGCACCCGCGCCAGCGCCTCGCGCCGCGCGGTGGGTACCGTCAGCGCCGTCGGGTTCTGGCAGGTGGGATTGAGGTAGACCAGGCGCGCGCCACATTCCCGCGCCCGGCGTGCCAGCGCATCGGGGCACATGCCCTCCTCGTCGCCCTCCACTGTGACCAGCCGCCGTCCCAATGCGGCGGCCGCCTGCAGCAGGCCCGGATACACCAAGCGGTCGCAGAGGATCGCATCGCCCTCGCGTCCCTGGCTGACCAGGATCGCCGCCAAGGCCACCTGCGCGCCTTCGGTCAGCAGCAGGCGCGCGTCGTCCACCGTACCCAGCATCGGCTGCAGCCAGCGCGCTGCCGCGTGGCGATCGGTCGGGTTGCCACCGCCGAGGTGATAGGTCATCAGGTTCGGCGCATTGCTGCGCGCGAGCACCGCCGCTGCGCCTCGACGCAGCATGTCCGCCAGTGCATCGGCGTCGGGTACCGGCGGCACGTTCATGCTGAGATCCACGGCCTGATCAAAACCGGCCTTGGGCGGCGCGATGAAGCTGCCCTGTGGCCCACGTGCTTCGATCAGTCCACGCTTGCGTGCTTCATCGAACGCACGGGTCACGGTGGTCAGGTCCACGCCCAGCTGCTGCGCCAACGCGCGCTGCGAAGGCAGGCGTTGCCCGGGCGCCAGGCCGCCGCGATTGATGGTGCGTTCCAGCGTGTTGACGATGCGCAGGTAGATCGGACCGCTGTGCACGTGCACGTCCTGCACCCAGCCCAGCCCTGCGACGCCAGGCCCTGCGACATCGGGTCGCGGCATGTACGGAGGATGTCGGGGCGTATCGTTGCTTCCAACGGCGGGAGCCTGTCCATAACCATCGGTCGGTTCGGACAGGTGACCGCCGTTGTTGTTTGTGGCGGCTGCGCCGGCCAGCATCGGTGATGTCATCGCGCGTCCTCAGCGCTTGGCCTGCCAGGGGCAGTAGCAGCCCACGGCAAGCAGTCCTTTCGGGCGCACGGTTTCCCCGCGCACCAGTTTGTCCAGCAACGGTTCGACAAAGCTGTTGGCCGAATTGCAGACCATGCCGATGCTGTACGGGCCGGCATAGGCCAGGTGGCCATGGCGGTCCCAGATCGCCACTGCCGGGCTGGCCGGAATGTTCTCGATGCCGTCGATGGTCGGCAGGGTGATCACCTTGTTGCGCAGCGGCTCGGGCAATTCACCTTCGGTGCCGGGGCGGCGGATCGCATAGAAGTCGATGCCGGCGCGTCGGTACATGCTGATCAGGTAGCTGAGGTGCGCACCGGTTTCGCGGTTGCACACGCCGCAGGCCGGGTCCCAGAAATGCACCACGCGGATGCGGCCGGTGTCGCCGGCCAGTTCCGCCGGCAACCGCAGCTGCGAGTCATCGAAGACGATGGCCTGTTCGGCGAACGTGGACTGCTCGCCATAGCCGAAGTACTGCCACAGGGCCGCCGCCACGCCGGCCATGAACAGGCATGCGAGGGCGATCATCACCGGCAGCATCGAGCGGCGTGGACGCGGCGCGGCTGCGCCCATCAGGAGCCGTCCTCGCCGAACTTGTGCACGTACTGCTTGCGCATCTCGCGGCACGAATCGGCCTGGGCGCGGCGCTGGATCTCGCTGCGCGCCGCGTCCTCGCTGCGTTGCAGGCACTGTTCGATGGCGTGGCGCTCGGCGGCCTGCACATCCACGGTCTGCGGTTGCAGGCAGACCCAGGCCAGGGCGGCCAGCATCAGCACGACGAAGCCGCCGCAGCCGGCCATCACCAGGTGGAACTTCAGTTTGTCGGCGGCCATCGACGGCACGTCCCTCGGTCCATACATTGCATACAAGATATCATCTTGTATGGTTATGGCTCACGGGGTGGCTCAGACGATCGCCGAATGCCGCGCGTCGGGTGCCTCGGACAGAATCTCGTTCAGCTTGGCCAGGGCGCCGGCCAAGGCCTCCTGGTCCACGGCACCGCCCAGCGACAGGCGGATGGCGTTGCCCGGTGGCGGCTCCTCCACGCTGAAGGCGTCGGAGCTGGCGATGCCCAGGCCCTGTTCCTGCGCGGCCTGGATCAAACGGTACTGGTCCAGCCGCGGCGGCAACGGCAGCCACACATGCAGGCCGGCCGGATGGGCCTGGCGGCGGGCCGGCAGGTAGCGGGCGGCGATGGCCTGGCGCTCGCGCAGTTCCTGCTGGAAGCGCTGCACCATCGCCTGCGCCTGGCCGGTGCGGATCCAGTGCGAGGCCACGGCCACCATCGACTGGGTGGGCATCAGCGCGATGGCGCGCAGGGCGTCCAGCACCGGCTCCATCGGCTGGCCGGCCGGCACCACCAGGTAGGCCGTGCGCAGGCCGGGGGCCAGGCACTTGGACAGGGTGGAGATGTAGTAGACCGGGCAGCCACCGTCGGCCAGCGCCGCCAGCGGCGGGGCGGCATCACCGGCCAGCAGCCAGTAGGGATCGTCCTCGACCACGGTCAGTTCGTGCCGGCGCGCGACCGCCAGCAGGGCCTGCCGGCGCTGTGCCGACATCGTTGCCGTGGTCGGATTCTGGATGGTCGGCACCAGGTACAGCAGGCGCGGCCGACGCAGCTGGCAGGCCTCTTCCAGCGCATCGGGCAGCATGCCCTCGGCGTCCATCGCCACCGGCACCACGCCCCGCTGCAGCACCCGCGCGGCGGCCAGCAGGCCCGGGTAGGTGAGCTGTTCGGCGGCGATCAGTTCGCCCGGCTGGGTGCGGGCCAAGATCAGCGCGCACAGCGCGGTCTGTGCGCCGGGGCAGATCACCACCCGCTCGGCGGCGACCGGGCCGAGGATCGGCGCCAGCCATTGCACGGCCGCCGCGCGGTCGTCGCGGCTGCCGGCGCCAACGTGATAGCTCATCAGCTCGCCCTGGCCCAGCTGCTGGCCCAGGTGCTGGAACCCGGCCTCCATGCCCTGTGCGAACGGCGCGCTGCCCAGCAGCGGCGGGATGTTCATGCTCAGGTCGACCGAGGTGCTGCGGTTGCCGGCGGACATCGCAATGAAGGTGCCGCCCGCGCCCTGCGCGTCCAGCAGGCCGGCCTGGCGCAGTTCGGCGAAGGCGCGGGTGACCGTGGTCAGATCCACCCCCACCTGCTGGGCCAGGTCGCGCTGCGGCGGCAGGCGGTCGCCCGGGCGCAGCACGCCATCGTCCACTGCTTCGCGCACCTGCTGGGCGATCTGCAGGTACAGCGGTCCTGCGCCCTCGCGGAAGGGGCGAACCCAGGTCCGGTTGGGGTGTTTCAGGCGGCGGCCGGCAGCAGGAGGCGTCATCGGTCGGATTTTTCCATACGTGCAGATGCACAAGTCCATACAATGCTGTATCTTGTATGGGCTTGATTGGATTGGCTCGCCTGTTTGTAGGCGACCTCGTACCCACAGTGTAGCCGCTCCACGCCCGGGCGCTGCGCGCAGGCGAGCCGGTCAAGCGCGCATCTTCAACAGGGTTGACCTCCAATGAATATCTGCTGGAACCGCATCCGCCTGGCGCTGGTCGCCCTGGCCTGCATCGCCCTGACGGGCTGCGACTGGGTGCTGCTGGATTCGAAGGGCATGGTCGGGATCGCACAGCGCGACCTGATCCTGATCTGCATCGGCCTGATGCTGATCGTCGTCGTGCCGGCCATCGTGCTGACCTTCGTGTTCGCCTGGCGCTTCCGCGCCGGTAATACCAAGGCCAAGTACACGCCGGACTGGTCGCACTCCACCAAGGTGGAAGTGGTGGTCTGGGGCGTGCCGTTGATCATCATCGCGGTGCTGGCGGTCATCGTGTGGAAGTCGACCCACGAGCTTGATCCGTACAAGCCGCTGGACGTGGCCGGCGAGCCGCTGCACGTGGACGTGATCGCCACCGACTGGAAGTGGGTGTTCGTGTACCCGGACCTGGGCATCGCCACGGTCAACCAGCTCAACTTCCCGGCCAACCGCGCGCTGGCGTTCAACATCACCTCCAACTCGACGATGAATACCTTCTTCATCCCGCAGCTGGGTGGGCAGATCTACGCGATGGCCGGCATGCGCACGCAGCTGCACCTGATCGCCAACCAGCCCGGCCAGTTCCGTGGCATGTCCGGCAACTACAGCGGGCATGGTTTCTCGAACATGAAGTTCATCGCCACCGCCAGCAGCAACGAAGACTTTGATCGCTGGGTGGCCGAGGTGCGCAGCGCGCCGGATGCGCTCAGCTTCGATCAGTTCAAGGCGCTGGCCGCACCGTCGAAGAACGCGCCGGTGCAGCACTTCTCCAGCGTTGAACCGCTGCTGTTCAAGAAAGTCATCGACCAGTTCATCGGTGTCGGTGAGAACACCGCTGCTGCGGCCCCGGCCGGTACGGCCGCCGGTGCCCAGGTTTCCCAGGAGTAACGAACATGTTGGGTAAATTGACGTGGGAGGCCGTGCCGCTGCACGAGCCGATCGTGGTGGTCACGCTGGCGGCCATGGTGCTGGGTGGCCTCGCGCTGCTCGGCGCGGTGACGTACTTCAAGCTGTGGGGCGTGCTGTGGCGCGACTGGTTCACCACCGTGGACCACAAGAAGATCGGCATCATGTACGTGGTCGTCGCGCTGGTCATGCTGGTGCGCGGCTTCGCCGATGCGCTGATGATGCGTGCACAGCTGGCGGCCGCCGGGCCGGGCAGTGATGGCTTCCTGCCACCGGAGCACTACGACCAGATCTTCACCGCGCACGGCGTGATCATGATCTTCTTCGTGGCCACCCCGTTCGTGGTCGGCCTGATGAACATCATCGTGCCGCTGCAGATCGGCGCGCGCGACATGGCGTTCCCGTTCCTCAACGCCTTCAGCTTCTGGATCTTCGTGGTCGGCGCTGCGCTGATGATGATCTCGCTGGGTGTCGGCGAATTCGCCATGACCGGCTGGGTCGCCTATCCGCCGCTGTCGGGCATCGAGTTCAGTCCAGGGGTAGGTGTCGATTACTACATCTGGGCGTTGCAGGCGTCCGGCATCGGTACGTTGCTGACCGGCGTCAACCTGTTCATCACCATCCTGCGCATGCGTGCGCCGGGCATGACGTTGATGAAGATGCCGGTGTTCACCTGGACCGTGCTGGTCACCAGCGTGATCATCATCGCCGCCTTCCCGATCCTGACCGTGGCCCTGGGTGCACTCACCCTGGACCGCTACCTGGACTTCAACTTCTACACCAACACATTGGGTGGCAACCCGATGATGTACGTGAACCTGGTGTGGGCCTGGGGCCACCCGGAGGTGTACATCCTGGTGCTGCCGGCGTTCGGCATCTTCTCTGAAGTGACCGCCACGTTCTCGCGCAAGAAGCTGTTCGGCTACACGTCGATGGTCGGCGCCACCCTGGCGATCGGCATCCTGTCCTTCATCGTGTGGCTGCACCACTTCTTCACCATGGGCTCGGGTGCCAGCGTCAATGCCTTCTTCGGCATCATGACGATGATCATCGCCATCCCCACCGGCGTGAAGATCTTCACCTGGCTGTTCACCATGTACGGCGGCCGCGTGGAGTTCAGCGTGCCGATGCTGTGGACCATCGCCTTCCTGGTCACCTTCACCATCGGTGGCATGACCGGCGTGCTGCTGGCCATCCCGGGCGCGGACTTCCTGCTGCACAACAGCCTGTTCCTGGTGGCCCACTTCCACAACACCATCATCGGCGGCGCGCTGTTCGGCTACCTGGCCGGCTTCGTCTACTGGTTCCCGAAGGTGTTCGGCTTCACCCTCAACGAGCGCCTGGGCAAGTGGTCCTTCGCCTGCTGGGTGATCGGCTTCTACCTGGCCTTCATGCCGCTGTACATGCTCGGCTTCATGGGCATGACCCGGCGCATGAACCAGTACGACAACCCGGCGTGGACGCCGTACCTGATCGCTGCGTTCATCGGTGCGCTGTTCGTGTTCGCGGGCATCATCCTGATGCTGGTGCAGATCTACGTCAGCGTGCGGGATCGCAAGCGCAACCTCGACCTCACCGGCGACCCGTGGAATGCACGCACGCTGGAATGGGCCACGCCGTCGCCGCCGCCGTTCTACAACTTCGCCGTGGTGCCCAAGGCCGATGAGCTGGATGCCTTCCACGAAGCGAAGAAGCGCGGCCTGCCGCCGCCGCCGAAGAAGTACGCACCGATCCACATGCCGAAGAACACCGGCGTGCCGTTGATCCTCAATGTCTGGATCCTGGTGCTGTGCTTCGCCCTGGTCTGGCACATCTGGTGGATGGCCGGTGCCAGCTTCATCGCGATGATCGTCACCCTGATCGCGCGCTCCTACAACGAGGACGTGGATTACTACGTCAGCTCCGAGGAGGTGGCGCGTACCGAAGCCGCCAACCACGCCAAGCTGCAGGAGGTGCGCGCATGAACCTGTTGACCCGTCCGCAACTGGACAGCGATGCGCTGGTCCACGACGATCACCATGAGCACGACCATGCCCACGAACAGGGCGGCATGAAAGTGTTCGGCATGTGGGTCTACCTCATGTCCGACCTGGTGCTGTTCGGCTCGCTGTTCGCCTCGTACGCGGTGCTCAGCACCGCCTACGCCGGTGGCCCCACCGGCAAGGAGCTGTTCTCGCTGCCGTTCGTGATGGCCGAGACCTTCATCCTGCTGGTGTCCAGCATCACCTACGGCCAGGCCGTGCTGGCCATGCACCGCTTGGACAAGGCAGCGGTGCTGCGCTGGCTGGGCGTGACCTTCGTGCTCGGTGCCTCGTTCATCGGCATGGAGCTGTACGAGTTCTCGCACCTGATCCATGAAGGTGCCGGCCCCAGCACCAGTGCCTACCTGTCGGCGTTCTTCGCCCTGGTCGCTACCCACGGCCTGCACGTGGCCAGCGGCCTGATCTGGATGGCGGTGGTGATGCACCAGGTGTATCGCCGTGGCCTGACCCCGACCAACATCACCCGCGTGTCCTGTCTGAGCCTGTTCTGGCACTTCCTGGACCTGGTGTGGATCTGCGTCTTCACCTTCGTCTACCTGATCGGAGCCTTCTGACATGACCCACGTCGAAACCTCGCGCGCCGGCAATGCGCACGGTTCCACCAAGTCCTACCTGATCGGCTTCGTGCTGTGCGCGCTGCTGACGGTGGTGCCGTTCGCACTGGTGATGAACCCGGTGCTGTCGCGGCCGGTCACGCTGTTCCTGCTGGTCGGCTTTGCTGTCGCCCAGATCCTGGTGCAGCTGGTGTACTTCCTGCACATGGACCGCAAGTCCGAAGGTGGCTGGAACCTGGCCAGCTTCGTGTTCACCCTGGTGATCCTGTTCATCGTGGTCGCGTTGTCGATCTGGATCATCTGGAGCATGCACTACCACATGATGATCAACTGACCGTGGCCGGGGCGATCGGCAAGGAGTGCGCGATCGCCCTGGCACCTCAGCCCTCTCTCCCCCAGGGCAGGCCTGACCGAGACCGCGCCCACCTCGTGTTGGTGGTACCCGTGATGCGTGTTGCTTCCGTTGTTCGTTCCCTTCGCCTGCCGCTGCTTGCCGCAGGCCTGGCACTCGGCCTGCTGGCCGGCTGCAGCGCGCAGTCGCGCATGGATTTCTATTCCAAGGACATCGCCTGCGAGGAACTGGGCCAGCACTGGACCATGCCCGACAGCGCCGGCACCCTGCGTGGCCCGAAGGACCTGCAGGGGCAGGTGACCTACCTGTTCTTCGGCTTCACCAGCTGCCCCGACGTGTGCCCGACCACCATGGTCGAACTGAGCCAGGTCAAGCACCTGATGGGCAAGGATGCCGACCAGTTGCAGGTGGTGTTCGTCAGCGTGGACCCGGCGCGCGATACACCCGAAGTCGCACACACCTATGTGCACGCGTTCGATCCGAAGGCGATCGCGCTGGTGGGCGATGAAGCGCAGCTCTCGGCGATGGCCAGTGACTTCAAGGCGTTCTACGAGAAAGAGCCCGGGCAGCTGCCGGATACCTACACGATGAGCCACATCGCGGGTGGCTACGTGTTCGACCGCCAGGGCCGCCTGCGCCTGTTCGCACCCTATGGCATGCCGGTGGAACAGCTGTTCTCGGACGTGCAGCGGTTGCTGCTGGAGCCGGAACACCCGGCTGCCGGCAGTGAAGCACTGGCCAGCTGTAGCCTCGCCCATAGCGACTCACTCGCCGCGCGCTGACGCTGGTGGGTGCCAACCTTGGTTGGCTCGTCCGGATCTGCTCCTAGTAGGTGCCAACCTTGGTTGGCACAGCTGTAGAGCCGAGCCCATGCTCGGCTCAGCGCGACCCGTCCCGACAGGGTCGCGGCTGACTCACGGCGCCAAGAGCCGACGTATCGATAGTGGAGACGGTCGGAGTCATCCAAGAACTCGACATGAAGGATGCTTGGTCAGGAATTCCGTCAGCGAACAGTACGCAATCGACAATAACGGTCCCGGCGTTGGCTCGATAGGCATCCACGGGTGGTCGCGAATCCCCCGGAATGGCAGCCATTCCAGTCATCGGAACTGTGAGGACCACTCCTTCGTCAAAATAGTCGTTGATTGCTTCGAAGATCTCGTCGATGACGTCTACTGGAACAAGAAATCGCTCTGACAGCACTTCGCGGTTCCTTGCGGAAATCGCTGCAACGAACTTCTGCAGTGCGGCGTACTGATCTCCAATGATAGCAACATCCAACGTGCAGCCCCCGCCGAGTACCCGGCTCGATTGAGAGGACATCAGGATACGGCTGGACGCATTTCGTGCCACGTGGCGTTTGCGACATTCACTAGGGACAGCAGCCGAGCATGGGCTCGGCTCTACACGTCCACGGCACGCTCGCGGTGAGGGTCCCCGGTAGGTGTCGACCTTGGTCGACACGATCACCCATGCACCAATCCCCCGGCCGGCCAGGAGAGCCAACCGACCGGGGGCACCACGCAACGCCCTAGATCACTTCTTCTCTTCCCACTGCACCACGTCCGGCTCGGCTGCCTTGACGCCCGCGGTCGACAGCAGCCGGGTGCTCGCATCCAGCGCCGCGTTCACCGACGGGTACTCCACGATGGCCAGGCCTGCGGCCTTGGAGACCTTCACCACGGTGCCGCCAGTGGCCTTCGCCGCGCGCTGTGCAGACGCCGCATCGGTAAAGAACACCTTCACCCGTGAGGTCGCCACCACCGGAGCACCATCATTGGATACCGCCGCCGCGAACTTGCCGGCACCGGCATCAGCGCCGCCTGCTGCTGCACCATCCAGCGAACGCTTGCTGCGCGCGCTGGTCGTGGTCGCCGCGGCCTGCGGGGTGATCGTGAACTGACCGCCGGCGGCCTGCTTCACGGTGGTCGAAGGAGACAGCTGGAAACGCGCGCCGCCCACATCGAACGATCGGCCGGTGGCGGAGGCTTTCAGTTCCTGCGCATCCACGGTGGACAGGCTCCTGGCCGGTGGGGTCTGCCCCGAGCTCTGTGCCCAGGCAGGGGAGGTCATCGCCGCGAAGGCGAGCGTGCTCAACAGAATGGTCGTCTTCATCATCAGTGCCCCAGAACGCGGATCTTGAAGAATTCGAGGTTGCCGCGCGATGCAGCGTTCGCGGCCTGCCCCATGTCGGTTACTTCCAGCGTCCAGGTGCCGGTGGCGCTTTCATCCAGGAAGGCATTGCTGGACAGCAGATCCCAGTTGGTGAAGTTGCGCTGCACGCCACCGGTACCCGAGCCGATGGCGGTGAACGCCGGCTGCACCACGCTGCGCGTGCCACTGGGCGAAACCAGCACGAACTGCAGCTGGCGGGTGTTGCTGTGGTTGACCCGGAAGCCCAGCTGCACCGACTCGATGTTGCGTGCGCCATTGGCCACCTGGAAGGTCAACCGCGCGGCAGCGTTGGTGGTGTTGCCGATGGCAACGGTGCGCGTGGTGGTGCGCCAGCCGGTGTCCAGCAGCGGCCCCAGCGACTGGAAGGTCTCGGCGACCTGCACCGCACGCGCCGCGTTGACCACACCGAAGCCGTACCAGTTGCTGTACGCGCGGTTGGCAGCGTTCACCGTCCAGCCCGGCACCAGCGTGCGACCGTCGGCCAGCGTCACCGCCGGCTGGTTCGGGTGGTTGCGGGTAGCGGTGGTGGCCAGGATGTACTTCACATCGCGGTAGGACAGGTTCGGATTGGCCTCCAGCACCAGCGCCGCCACGCCCGACACCATCGGCGCCGACGCCGACGTACCGTTCATCTTCGCCGTGTAGTTGCAGGTGCTGTCGATGGCCGACAGGTTGCTGTCCAGTGTGTTCTGGCGGTTGGTGTTCTTGTTGCTGCCCTGCGTGCAGCCGGTCACGTCGGTGGTGACGATGGCCGGATCGTACGCACGTGCCACCAGGTTCGGCGCGTACTGCGCCTGCAGGCCGTACTCGCCGCCAAACGCCGACACCCACAGTGCCGAACCGGTGGACGAGTACGACGAGCGCACGCCGTCGGCGCGCACTGCACCCACGGTGATCACGTTGAACAGGTTGTTGCGTGGATCGCGACCGGCCGGCACGCAGCCGGTGTTGCGGTTCTTGGTGTCGGTGGTGCAGACGTCCTGGGTCTGGCTGATCGAGGCGTTGTTGAAGTTGTTGCCGGCCGACTTCACGTAGATGCCGCCGCGGCCACCGCGGGTGCCCGACAATGCCTGCTCGTACGAACTCACCGTGTTCTGGCTGTAGGCCACGGGCAGGTTGGGGTTGCCAGGGCCTGCGCCCCAGCTGTTGTTGAACACCTGCACATCGGCCGACTCTGCGCCATCCCACCAGGCGTATTCGATGTTGCTCTGCTGGTTGCCCTGCGCATTGGACGCCAGCACGTTGAAGCCCTTCAGCGTCGCCGCCGGGGCTACGCCGCGCACGCCCAGGTTGTTGGCGCCCACCGCACCGGCGATGCCGCCCACCATCGTGCCGTGGTTGTCGGCATCGGGATTGGATGGCGTGGGGTTGTTGGAGCCATTGGCGAAGTTCTTGCCGGCCACCGCCGCCACGTTCGCGGCCAGATCCGGGTGGGCGATCTGCAGGCCGTCATCGACAATGCCGATCACCACGCCCTGGCCGCGGATACCATTGCGGAACAGGCCATCGACATTGAGATCGTTGCCGGCCACCGGCAGCGTATCGGCCGGCACCGTCTGCCCGGTATTGAGCAGATGCCACTGGATACCCGCCAGCGTGTCGGCCTGTTGCGCCTGGGCGGTAAGGGCCAGGCTGCCCAGTACCAGGGCAGTGGCCAGGGCCAGGCGCGCAGAGCGCGGTGGCGCGGAGCGTTGCGTGTGTCGCTTCATACACGAATCCTTCTGTTGTGAATCGGCATGGCAGGACGGCGGGGCGGATCTGCCCCATCGCAACGAGCCAAACGCGACACAACGAACAACCCCCTACCTCTTCACACAGCCAATGTGCTGATGTGCCAAATGCGTCACAAACACTTATGCCGTCTGGTAATCACGACTGCGCCGCTCTGGCCTGAGCGCCGGTAGATGCCAACCTTGGTTGGCACACCCCCGCCATGCCACCATGCCTGCAGCCCCCGGAGGACAGCGGATGACACGCCCCAATGCCCGCGCCCATGCCGATCTGGCCCCGCTCACCGTGGCCACCATCCGCAAGGTGGTGCTGTCGATGTATCACCGGCGCCACGATTACTGGACCGACGCCGACATCGCCGAGCTGCCGCCCGTGCTCACCGCGTTCAACATCACCACGGTGAAGCAGCTGCGCCTGCTGATGAAACGGCACCGCCGCGCGCTGCTGAGGGAGGAGAGGGAGAAGATGCCCCGGGCACAGACGCTGGACCTGCTGGCCGAGGGCGGCTGGCGTGGCATCGATGTACACGCCAACACCAGCTGGTACGCGATTGGCGGCCTGGTCCGCATCAGCATGGAACATGAATTCGGCTTCGAGACCATGCTGCCGTTCCATGAGATACGTGCAGACGAACCGGCGTAGCGTGGAAACCGTTCGACCGCTGCGGCAAGAGCTGCCGAGCATGGCTCGGCACTACAGGGCGTCGTCGCGCCGCTTCCCGGGCAGCTGTGCTACTACAGCCCGTGCAGCCCTTCCCCGTACGGAGCACGACCATGGTCAACCCTGTCGCCCAGGCCCACCGCGGCCTCGGCACTACACTCTTCAGCCTGTTGAACCCGATACCGTTCGGCTTCTTCGTGGCCGGCCTCATCTTCGACATCCTCTACCTCAACACCGCTGAAGTGATGTGGGGCAAGTCGGCGGCATGGCTGATCACGTTCGGCCTGCTGATCGCCATCCTGCCGCGCCTGATCAACCTGTTCGCGGTCTGGCGCCGCAACGGCACCGCCACCGGCACCGACCGCCTCGATTTCCTGCTCAACCTGGTCGCCATCGTGCTGGCCATCTGGAACGCCTTCGTGCACAGCCGCGACGCCTATGCGGCGGCGGTACCGGGTACCCTCCTGTCCGCGCTGACGGTGGCACTGATCGCGCTCGGTTTCATCCTGCTTTCGCTGCAGCAGCCGGTGCTGCAAGGAGCCCGTCATGGCTAAGCGCATCCTGCCCGTCGTGGGCGTGCTCTCGCTGGCATTGGCGCTGGCCGCCTGTGCCGGCAAAGCCGAGTACCACCCGGCCGATCAATCCGGTGCGCAACCACCGCTGCCTGCGCCGCAGAACTACCTGATGCCACCGATGCAGGTGCCCAAGGGCGTGGGCTGGGCCGAGGGCCAGTCACCGTCGGTAGCCGATGGCCTGAAGATCGAGCGCATCGCCGCCAACCTGCAGCATCCGCGCCGGCTGCTGTCGCTGCCCAACGGCGATGTGCTGGTGGTGGAAGGCAATGGCCCCGGCGAAGAGCCGGTCACCACGCCCAAGCAATGGATCGCCGGCAAGGTGAAGGCGCGCTCGGGCAAGGCCGGCAAGGGCGGCAACCGGGTCACCCTGCTGCGGCGCACGCCGGGTACCAACGCCTGGACCCAGCACGTCTATATCGAAAACCTGCACTCGCCATTCGGTATCCAGCTGATCGGCGACACGCTGTACGTGGCCAACACCGGCAATATCATGAAGTACCACTACGTGCCCGGCGAAACCCGCATGTCCGACAAGGGCAGCGAGTTCACCGACCTGCCCAGCACCATCAACCACCACTGGACCAAGGAACTGCTGGCCAGCCGTGATGGCAGCAA
The DNA here is from genome assembly GCF_002750935.1 of Stenotrophomonas sp. LMG 10879. Lineage (NCBI taxonomy): Bacteria > Pseudomonadati > Pseudomonadota > Gammaproteobacteria > Lysobacterales > Lysobacteraceae > Stenotrophomonas > Stenotrophomonas sp. LMG 10879. The sequence continues at coordinate 103,757 of NZ_PEJT01000005.1, read as the reverse complement.
GCTGTATGTGGGCGTGGGCTCCAACAGCAACATCACCGAGAACGGCCTGGCCGTCGAGTACCGCCGCGCGGTGGTGCTGGAAGTGGACGTGGCCACCCGCGGCAGCCGCATCTACGCCTCGGGCCTGCGCAATCCCACCGGCCTGGACTGGGAGCCGAGCACCGGCAAGCTGTGGGCGGTGGTGAACGAGCGCGATGAGATCGGTGCCGACCTGGTGCCGGACTACCTCACCTCGGTGCAGGAGCATGGCTTCTACGGCTGGCCCTACAGCTACTACGGCCAGCACGTGGACGAGCGCGTGCAGCCGCAGCGGCCGGACCTGGTGGCCAAGGCAATTCGCCCGGACTTCGCCATCGGCTCGCACGTGGCACCGCTGGGCCTGCTGTTCTACACCGGCCAGGCGTTGCCGGCGAAGTACCACGGCGGTGCCTTCATCGGCGAGCACGGCAGCTGGGACCGCTCGCCGTTGAGCGGCTACGAAGTGGTGTACGTGCCGTTCAAGGACGGCAAGCCGGCCGGCCGCCCGGAAGCGGTGGTGAGCGGGTTCGCGTCCAAGGATGAGAAGACGCTGATGGGCGCGCCGGTCGGCATGGCCATCGATGCCGAAGGCGCGTTGCTGGTCGCCGACGATGTGGGCGACGTGGTGTGGCGGGTGTCGGCGAAGTAGCCGGCCGTCCGCACTTCGCAGGCTTTCTGTAGAGCCGAGCCCATGCTCGGCTGACGTGCGCAGCGCGGGGTTTCCACGCCCAGATGGAAGAGCAGCCGAGCATGGGCTCGGCTCTACAGCGCCGACGACCCGCTGCGGAAGCCACTGAACACCGATTCGGCCGCAAAGCCCACACCGCCCAGCAGCACACCGAAGTACACCACCGACGCCACCACGAAGCCGTAGCCGGCCGCCACCGCAGCGCCATCGCGCTGGATGAAGCCGATCGCAAATGACATCAGTGCCAGCGCCGGCAGCGTGTTGCTGAAAGGAATCGGTCCGGCCGGCAGCATCAGCAGGATCGTCGCGAACACCAGCGCCAGGTTGTTCAGCCGCATCATCTTCTTCGAGCGCACCATCGCTGCCAGCCGCATCGGCCGCGACAGCCGCTCCATCCGATGCACCCATTTCAGGGCACGGCCCAGGTTGGCTTTCAGCTTGTCGGTGGCGATCTGCTTGTCGGCCAATCGCTGCGGCACCCACAACGGACGGTCGCGCACGCGGCTCAGGCCGATCAGCAGGATGGACGCACCGAATACCGTGCTCAGCCCGGGAATCGACACCGGAATCAGGAAAATCGCCGACAGCAGGATCACCACCAGCATCAGGCCTTCGTCGCCCAGTGCGTGCAGCAGGGTGCCGACGCGGATGTGGTCGCCGGGCAGGCCGTCGATCAGGTCTTCAATCTGCTGGGCAAGCGGGGCGGTGTCGCTGGCGTCTGGCGCTTGGTAGGTCATGCGTCGAAAGCGTGTCTAGGGAAGGGCGGTCGATAGGGCCGTCCTGCGGTGGGGGACGCACAGGCCCCATGAGTATCCCCGGCCAGCGCCGCGCGGAGGTGAACGATGCATGAGGTCGGCGTTGTGCGGCGGCCTGGCCTAAAATGGGCATCCCCCGCACTGGTTGAAGATGATGGACATGGGTCGCAGGCAATCGACCATCGAACTGGTCGCCATCGATATGGATGGCACCCTGCTGGACCCCGCCCACAAGCTCACTCCGCGCGTGAAACAGGCCATCGCCGAGGCGCGCGCGCTGGGCGTGCACATCGTGCTGACCAGTGGCCGCCCGGTTCCCGGCCTGGCGCCGTTCCTGCAGGAACTCGGCATCGAGGGCGACGACGATTACTGCATCGCCTGCAACGGTGGCCTGGTGCAGCGCATCGGCCCGCGCGAGACGGTGGTCGAGTATCCGCTCAGCTTCGACGACTTCGTGTACTGCGAACAGGTCGCCCGCGAGATCGGCGTGCATTTCCAGGCACTGGACGCACAGCGCATGTACACGCCCAACCAGGACATCAGCATCTACACCGTGGCCGACTCGCATCTCTCGCGCATGCCACTGTCGTACCGCCGCGTGGCCGACATGGACCCGGGCATGTCCTTCATCAAGCTGATGATGATCGACGAACCAGAGGTGCTGGACGCTGCCATCGCGCGCCTGCCGGCTGCGCTGACCGAGCGCTTCGCGGTGCTGAAGAGCGCGCCGTTCTTCCTGGAAGTGTTCGACCGTCGCGCCGGCAAGGGGCCGAGCCTGCAGAAGCTGGCCGAGCACCTGGGTATCGACCGCGCCAACGTGATGGCCATCGGCGACCAGGAAAACGATCTGACCATGCTGCGGTACGCCGGCACCAGCGTGGCGATGGGCAATGCCATCGATGCGGTGAAAGCCGTGGCGCGTTTTGAAACCGCCAGCAATTCCGAAGACGGCGTCGCGCAGGCGATCGAGCGCTTCGTGCTGCAGTAAGCCGGTAATGTGAAGAAGGACGCCGCCGCGCACGGCGGCGGCGTCCCACCAACGGTTTTACTGGCAGACGTACTCGTTGCCCGACTGGACGCTCTCTACATCGAGCTCATGGTTCTGGATCTCGATCGTTTCCATGCGGGTCGAAACAACCACCGCACGGGCACCGACGTTGCACGCGGCGGGCAGGCCGCCAGCGTAGACCTGCCCATTGATCGCATACGCCAGGCCGTAGCAGGCCGAGCCGAGTTTCTGCGAGTCGAAGTGGCAAGCATTGAGCTGGTTGTTGGCCGATGCGCTGGCGGCGTTGTAGTTGGTCGTCCAGCCGCTGAACGGATCGTTGGCGCAGGTACCCGGGAAGTCCTGGATCGGCGTACCGCCGGTCGTGCAGGTGTGTTCCCATGCGCTGGAGAAGGGGCTTTGTTTGAAGTACGCAGTGCGGCCGCTGTCGACCCATTGCGCGGCGGCAGCATTTTCGGCGAAGGCGGACAGGCCGAGCAGGCACAGTGCAGTTGCGGCGAGCGGTTTCAATCCATTCAACATGACGTTCGTCCTTTGAAGTGTCGAGTTAACGCGTCGGAGCCTTGCATGGCAGCGTGTGCGGAAGGCATCGCAAAGGTCCGCGCGGCCGCCGCGGACATGATCATTCAGCTTCCAGGGCGGCACAAGTCGAGCCAGGCACGAAAAGTCGAAAGGCTGACGGAGCGCACATACATCACATTGCAACGTGCAAGTGATAGTGCAGCATCGAAAGCGATACCTGCGTATAGCCGCGCTTTACCACGGTGCAATGGCGGTATGGGCGGGCAGATGCAAGAATTCCGCACGTCGAAATCACCCCGCCGCATCACCCGGAAGATCACCGCTTCCCTCCGCTGCTGACCGGCGCGCACCGCGCCGTCATTCCTTCAACGCAATCGCCGCCAGCCAGCGCGCCGCACACCGGTGCTGCATCGCGCTGGGCGTGCGCCTGCGCCACCTTCCCCCTGCACCCTGGATCTGCCCATGAACACTCCACCTACGCTTATTGCCTTGGCGATCGGCACCGCTCTCGTTGCACCGCTGCACGCCGCAGAGTCCACCGACGCCGCGCACGACACCCCCACCACCCTGAACGCGCTGCAGGTCGTCGCTACGCCGCGCGGTGCCGCTGGCACGCCCACCCAAGTGGTCGGCCCGAATCGCTACGTCATCAACGCCACCGATTTGGATGCGATGGTGTCGGGCAACAACGGCCTGTCGATGCTGAAGAACGTGCCGGGCGCCAGCTACACCGCCACCGACGGTCTCGGCCTGGACATCTCCGCCACCAGCCTGTTCGTGCGCGGTTTCCGCATGAATGAAATGGGCATCACCTTCGAAGGCGTGCCGCTGAACGACAACGGCTTCCTCTCGCTCACCGGCACCAGCGTGGTCAATGTCGGCGTGCCCGATGGCATCGGCTCGATCACGGTCAGCCCGGGCGGTGCGCCAGTCAGCGTGTTCTCCAGCAGCGTCAATGGCGGCAGCCTCGAGTACCGGCTGGCAGAGTTGCAGGACACGCCCAGCCTGCGCATCAAGCAGGGCGTGGGCAGCAACAACACGCTGGTCACCACCGTCTCGGGCCAGAGCGGCCAACTGGGCGAGCACGGCCCGAAGCTGCTGGTCGACCTGCAGCGGGTGTCGGCCGACAAGTACCAGGGCGCCGGCACGCAGAAGTTCCTGCGCGGCGACCTCAAGGCCCAGCAGGATGTGGCGTGGGGTGACTTCACCGTCTTCCTGTCCGACAGCAAGGCCGCGGTGTGGGGCTACAACAACATTTCCTTCGACATGATCCGCAAGCTGGGCTGGAAGGCCGACAGCTTCTATCCGGACTATGCGTGGGCGTACTACGTAGCCTCGCCGGAGAACGCCGACAAATCCTGCGGCGCCTACACCTGCGGTGAGCTGTCCGAACTGATTCCGTACGACACCGGCCAGGTGACCCGCGACCGCGTCGCCTCGATCAACCACCGTTTCCAGATCACGCCCGCGCTCAGCGGGAACGTGCAGCTGTACAACGCCAACAGCCACACCCAGGCCACCCTGACCGACCCGACCGTGCCGTCACCCAACGGCGCGCCCTTCTCCGAACAGGTGCAGACGCCCCGGCTCAACCGCTTGGGTGGCATGTTCAACCTGCAGTTCGAGGCCGGTGCGCACACCATCACCACCGGCTTCTGGCAGGAGAAGAGCAAGGCGGCCGCCAAGACCGAGTGGTACCAGCAGCCGCTGCTGGGCGAGGGCAAGCCACTGAAGGCCACCGGGCCGTTCGATGTGTACGGGCCGGCGTTCCAGACCGACAACGCATCCAGCTGGGTGACCCGTTCACGGCAGTTCTACCTGCATGACAACTACGCTGTCACCGAGACGCTGGTGCTGGGGCTGGGCTTCAAGGCGGTGGACTTCAGCACCACCGGCGGTGGGATCGGCGACGCGCCGGAGCGGCCGGTGAACGGCACGCTGCGCGCCAAGAGCAACTTCCTGCCGCACGTGTCGCTGTACTGGAGCCCGACCGACCGGACCGATGCCTTCATCGATCTGGCCAACACCATGAACGGCTATCGCGTGGCCCAGCGCGGCAACATCGGTTACACCGCATCGGCCTGGACCATCACCGACCAGGAAGAGTTCGACCGCGTGGCCGGCACTCTGCGGCCGGAGAAGAACTGGAACCTGACCGTCGGTGCCAGCCATCGCTTCGACCGGCTGACGGTTACTGCAGATGTGTTCTACAACGACATCCGCAACCGCCTGCTGTCGGCGGCGGTCGGCACCCAGTTCGCACAGATCAATACGGTGCGGCTGATGCCGAAGATGCACGTGATCGGCGCCGATCTCGGCATCACCGCCGACCTCACCGATCATCTGCAGTTCTACCAGGGCATCGCACTGGCGCGCTCGTACTACGACAGCGATTTCGTGGTGGGCGATACCGTGTACCCGATCAAGGGCAACGCACAGCCGGGCTATCCGCAGCTGTCGCTGGTCAGTGACCTGTCCGCGCACTTCGGCGGCTGGCGTTTCGGTGCCACCAGCACCTCGTACCTGCGCCAGCCCTTCACCTATGAAAACGACATCCGCGTGCCGACGTTCTGGCAGGTCAACGCATACACGGCCTACAAGCTGGGGCCGGACAGCCTGGTGCCGGGGCTGGAGCTGCGACTGGACGTGAGCAACCTGTTCAACCGCAACAACATCGGCACTGCCACCATCGCCGGTTCGTCGTTCTCGGGGGATTACCAGACCCTGCAGCGCAGCGCCCCACGGCAGGTGATGCTGAGCACGTCGATGTCGTTCTGAGATACGGAACGGGGTCGGATCCCTTTGCCACGCAAAGGGCTCCGACCCCATCCGCTGTTTGCACGATCTGCACTGATTTCGTGGCACCAACGCAAGGTTCCCACAATGTTGCTGGGTCATCCTGTACGCATGGCACAACAGAACCCCCGTTTCCCTCCGGTCCGCAGACGCGCCCATGGACGTCCGCGTCCGGTGCCGTTCGCCGCACCGACGGTCGACCTGGAGGCCGAGTACCAGTTCTGGCAGGTCTATGACCGCGTGGTCCGGCCCCTGCCCGGGGGCGGCTTCCGCCTGGCCTGGCTGGTGCTGCAGACCGTATACCGGGCGCGGGCGCGCCATCCCGACGACACCCACAAGCGCGCGCTGTCACGCGTGCTGTTCGGCGCGAACATGACCGCCGACCGCGCCGCCGAGCTGGAGGAGCTCTACGCGCTCGTCAGCCGCCGGCTGGCAGCGGTGGCGGTACGCGGCCAGGATCCCCTCCGCATGATGGGATCCTGATCCGCCCCGCATCACCCGCCACGCGCGACACCGTCTCCGTCAGCTGACCTTGCAGGGCATGCAGATCCGTCCCACCCCGCCGGCACCGGCGCGCAGGTCAGGGTCGAAGAATTCCTCCTGGCTGCGGATCTGCCCGCAGCGGCTGCAGACCTTCTTTTCCTTCGACTCCAGCCCCTGCACCTGCTCGATCACCTGATCGACCGCAGCCGAGCGGATCTCCGTACCGGCCACTTCAATCAGGCGATAGAGCCGGTCGGACAGTGTCTGCACAGGGTCGCTGCCGAGGTTGAAGCGGTTGATGCGCAGGAAGCGATAGCCGTAGCTTTCCAGCGTCAGCTGTCGCTCGACATCGGCCTCGACCAGATAGCGCTCGTGGTTGCCCACATGCACCGGCTTGTCGCGGCGGAAATGGAACTCGAAGCCGTCGTACTCGATCACGATCTGCAGTGCGCCGCGCACGGTCTGCACGGTCACCAGGAAATCCACGCGCCACGCCGGATGCTGGTAGGTCGGGTCAAGCTGGCGCAGGTAGTCGCCCACCGGGAACTGCGGAATGATCTCGACAGCATCGCCATGTGCGAGTACGAACGGCGTCTGCTGCAGCCACTGCAGCACCTTCGATTCCATCGGGCTGCGCGCGTCGGTCTGCGCGGCGTCGGGCGCGGGGCGTTCCAGTTGGCTGGCGTAGTAACGCAGCGCATTGCCGATTGCGCCGCGGAACGCATCGACCGGCATCGAATGGACGAACCAGATCGCCTCCTGCGCACGGGAGAAGCCGACATTCAGGCGCTGCACCTTCAGCTTGTCCTCCACCGCATCCACCGCGCCAGTCAGGCTGATCGGGAAGATGTAGTTCAAGGCATCCTGGCCGGCGGTCGCCACCATCGAATAGAAGATCAGCCCGCGTTCCTCGCCCTGGCAGGAGTCGACCGTCATCACCTTCAGCCGAAGCCGGTCTTCGAACTCGCGGCCGCGCGGATGGTTGAACAACGCCTTGGACAACAGCGTCTGCTGCTCGCGGAACGGCGTGATGATGCCCACCGTGGGCGGCGCATCCGTATCCAGCAGTTCCACCAGGCGCTCGGCAATGAACGCCGCTTCCGCGTCGTTGGTGCTGCGGCTGGTGCGGTGCCCACTGGCATCGACCTGGCTGAAGCGGATCACTTCCTGCAGCGGCCGGCTGCGGATCTTCAGTGCCTGCAGCTGGTGGTTGTAGAAGGTGGAGGACGAGAACCCGATCAGTTCCGCATAGCTGCGGAAATGCTTGCGCAGCATCACCGAGTACGAGGCCGAGAGCGAGCAGAACTCCAGCACCGAGCGCTTCACATCGAACATGGCCAGCCGTTCCAGCACGTCGGCCTGCTGGCTGACGTTGGTGCGGAAGTAGTTGACCAGGTCCGAGCGGTACTTGTCGTTCAGCGCGATGCTGGCGTTGGCGGCCTTGACGTTGGAGAACTGCTTGGAATCGCCCAGTACGACCACCTTGCGCGCGCGCAGCAGCGCCGGCAGCGCCTGCGCCACCGAGACCTGCGAGCCTTCATCGATCACCAGCACGTCGAACAGGTCCGGCGCCAGCGGCATGTACTCGCCGAACTCGCGGATGCTGGCGATCATCACCGGGAACGACTCGCGCACGCTCTCGAACTTGTCCACCGGGAACTTCTGCCGGTTGGCGATCACCCCTGCCAGCGCGCGGGCGTCGGCACGGTGATGGTCCATGAAGCTGATCAGGCGCCCATCCACGTGGGCATTCATCACCGAGGTGTTCAGGCGTTCCAGCTTGGTCTTGGTACCGACATAGTCGTACTGCGGCGCGTCGACGAAGGCCTTGCGCGTGGCCATCCAGCCCTGCAGGAAGCGCAGGGTCAGCGCCCACAGCGCCGGGTCGTCCTTCGGCTCGGCCAGCAGGGTCTCGACGATGGCAGGATTGAGCCGCGCCAGCAGGGTCATTGCCTGCCGTGCAACCGCCGCACCCGGTCCCGGCGCGGCGCCGTGGGCGATCTGCCGGTAGCTGGCCGGCAGCTGCGCGCCCAGGCCTTCGGCCTCCAGCTTCATGCGCAACGCGTTTGCGCCCTGCACGATGGCCTGCAGCGCTGCTGCATCGTGCTTGAGCAGCAGCGGGCGGGTGGTACCCAGTTGGTTGAGCTGCAGTTCCAGCCCGCGTACGGCGTTGCCGCGCAACAGATAGCCCAGCACCGGCATCTTCAGCTGCTGGTATTGCAGCAGGATCGTGCCCAGCAGCCGTACCTGGTCGGCATCCAACGACTCGAACAGCTCCCAGCCGTCAACCGGTCGGTCGGCAAGGAAGGCCGTTGTCACTGCATCGCGACGGATGCGCTCGTCCAGCGACGCCGGGGTGTAGTCCGTGCTGCCGAACAGGTCGGCCAGATAGGTTTCAAGCACGTCGGCCTGTGCGGTCACCGCTTCCAGCTCGGCCAGCACGTTGGCATCCATCACCGCGTGCACCTGCTGTAGCACCGCAGGCGCGCGTTCGCCCAGTTCCGCCTCCTGCTCGTGCATGGCCTTCACGGCGGCAAGCGAGACACCCCCCAGCGTCTGCACGGTGCTGGAAATGGCCTGCCGCAGCGTCTGCGCCGTGTCCTGGCGCTCGCTCTCAAGGGCGGGCTGGTTGGCCTTCATGGCCTTGGCGAAGGCCGAAATCTGGCTGATGGTGCCGGTGGAAGTCAGGCGCTTGAAGTTGGCTGCCTGCTGGCCCAGCCGCAGGATCGGATTGGGGAAATCCCGATCGTGGCGAACCCGGCTCATCGCATCGGACAGCTTGTCGTACACCACGTCCAGCGCTTCGGTCTTGTCCGACAGCACCAGGCAGCTCTTCTTGTTGAACGCACAGTCGGCGGCAATGGCGGTGATGGTGTGCGACTTGCCGGTGCCGGGCGGCCCTTCGACCACCACGATCCGCCCCTGCGGCTCGCGCACGGCCAGCAGGATCTTGCGCTGTTCCTCGTTCAACGGGATGGGCGAATCGAACACCATGCGCTCCACCAGCGGCAGCGCATCCCACGCCGATTCCACCCGTTCCCCGATCGGTTCGGGGTTGCGCATCAGCACGCCTTCCACCATGCCGTGGAACAGGTCCACCAGCTTCGACCCACCGTTGCGGGCCTGGTCGATGATCTCTTCGAAATCATTCAGCAGCGCTTCGTCGGCGCGCTCGAACGCAGCCAGGTGCAGCGCAGGCGACAGCGCCACGGTGGCGGTGGACGCCTCGCTGGCGGACGAGGACAGCGAGACTTCACCGCCCAGATCCACCGCATTGGCCACCTGGCGGAACAGAGATGCCGCCACTTCAAACAGGCTTTGTGCCGGGTCGAGGTACTGGATGCGCTCCTGGATCGGCGACACCCATTCGCGCGCCATGCCCACGGCCAGCTCCTGCAGCACGAAGTCGATCGCGCGGCGGTTGGCGAACAGGCGGTTGCTGAGGGTCAGGGTATAGCCAGACCCATCCTTGGCCCGCACCACATCCAGCGGCAGATAGAACACCGGGTACTGCACGCCTGCGTACTTGAGCGTGCCCACGTAGAGATACAGCTGCAGGCCATCGCCGGTGGCGACATAGGTTTCCAGGTCGCGGAACTCATGGAAGGCATCGGCCGCCACGAAGTTCTCGAAGAAGGCCATCAGCGCACTGATCGTGCCGTCGCGGGTCAACTGGTGCTCGCAGGCCTGCTGCAACGGCAGCTCGTCGCCGGTGGCGAGCAGGCGTGCCAGCACTTCCGGCAGTGTCTGGTACAGATCGACAACCGAGCGCGTGACCAGGTCCGATTCAGCCGCGTGCAGCGAATCCATCACCCAGTACGCCTGGCCCTGCAGCGGGCCGGCCAGATGCGCGATCAGCGGCCGCACCACCTGCACGCACATCGCATCCACCAGGCTGCCCTGCACCGATTCCACCCAGGCTTCCGGGTCTTCCAGGGCACCGGCCATGCTGGCGCGCGCCTTATCCAACACGGCCACACGCACCGTGGCGATGGCGGTCTCGCTGATGGCGTTCACCTGCTCTTCGACAATCCGACGCAGCGTCGCGCTGATCGGCCGCGTGTAGCTGCGCGGGCCGATGGTGAACGAAAGTTCCTCGCCGGAGGGGCGGCTGAGCAGCTTCCACAGCTCCTTGTCCAACGCCGGGTAGGGCGCGGTACGCATGCCCGCGCGGAAGCCGGAATCGCTGGTGAGCACGATGCGGCGCCGGGGCGCCTGCGCGCGCTTGAAATCCGACTCAAGGAAATCGCGGAAGTACTGCGAGATCCGCACCGCGATTTCGCGCATCTTGGTTTCACCCAGTGGCCCGCCGCCGGTTGCCGCAGGTGTCAGCGGGGTGGATGCATCGGAGGTCGGCAGGTGCGGCGGCTGGGGAGTGCTCATGTATGGCTGGGCGGGCACCTGGCGAGGCAGGCACCGCTAGGGACTGGGCCCTGCATGGTCGCACGCGTCGCCTGTGGCGGGGAGGGGGCCAACGCCCTCCTGCACCGACGGCAGGATCATGTGTGCCGTCAGCGATCGCCAGAACAGTGACTCGTCGTAGCTGTCGAAGTCGGTCCGGACCAGAATCGGCGACGGCAGGCCCTGCGCGCGCAGGCGAAGGCGGATGCTGGCCACCTCCTCGCTCAGCCCCATGCCGAACAGCACCAGCTGCACCTTCGCATCGCGCAGCACGTACGACTCCTGCAGGCGCGTGCCGAGGCCAGCCGCCAGGAACGTTCCCACCAGGTCGTAGTTGCGCCATTCCAGCACCGACAGGCCGCTGTCCACGCTGTAGATCGATTCCATGCGGATCAGGCCGCGCCGTCCTATCGTCCGTGATATCCGCTGACGGGCGGCCTCCTGCCCGCCCATGATGAGCATCCTGAGCAAAACCGCATCTCCTTGTGTATGGGCTCGCGGAAATGGTCAGGGCGCAGGTGGCATGGCAGATATCAGATGAATCTGATTCCTCCGTGCATGCGGTGACGCACTAGGTACCTGGCTTGCCCCGATCCAACTGCCGGTAGCCGATGGCCTCAGCCAGGTGCGCGGTCTGTATGGTTCCGCTTTCGGCCAGATCAGCAATCGTGCGCGCCACCCGCAGGATGCGATGCATTGCCCGCGCCGACAGCTGCAGGCGCTCGATCGCCTGTTCCAGCAGGTCCTGGTCGGCCTCGCTCAAGCGCGTGCACGCGCGCAGCGCGGCCGGCGGCAGGTGCGCGTTGAGCCCACCACGCGCCTGCTGCCGCGCATGCGCCGCTTCCACCCGCGAGCGCACGCTGGCGCTGGGCTCACCCAGCGGTGTGCTCTCGCGCAGCTCCACCGCATCCATGCGGCTCACGTTGATGTGCAGGTCGATGCGGTCCAGCAACGGGCCCGATACCCGCGCGCGGTAGCGGGTGATGCGCTCGTCGCTGCACAGGCAGCGATTGCTGCGGTCGCCGGCCCAACCGCAGGGGCACGGGTTCATCGCCGCCACCAGTTGGAAGCGCGCGGGGTAGACCACGCTGCGTGCCGCGCGGGAGATGCGGATGTGGCCCGATTCCAGCGGTTCGCGCAGGGTTTCCAGCGCGCTGCGGTTCCACTCGGGCAGTTCATCCAGGAACAGCACGCCGTGATGCGCCAGCGAGATTTCGCCAGGGCAGGGCGGATTGCCGCCACCCACCAACGCCGCCGCGCTCGCACTGTGGTGCGGCGCCCGGAACGGCCGCTGTCGCCAGCGCTTCGGGTCCAGCCCTTCGCCGCTGACCGAAGTGATGGCCGCCAACTGCAGGGCGTCGATCTCTTCGGAATCCGGCAGCAGGCTGGGCAGGCGCGAGGCCAGCAGTGTCTTTCCGCAGCCGGGGCTGCCGATCAGCAGCAGATGATGGCCACCGGCCGCCGCCACTTCCAACGCCCGGCGCGCGAGCGCCTGACCGCGCACATCGGCCAGATCGGGCAGCGGCAATGGTGTGGTGTCCAAGCGTTCCACCTGTGGCAGTAGACGCGGGTTGCCCAGCCCGGCGCAGCATTCCAGCAGAGTGCGCGCCACCCGCACATCGGCGTGCTGGGCGAGGGCGGCTTCGGCAGCGTTGCCCGGGGGCACAATCAAGATGCGCCCCGCTTCGGCGGCGGCAATCGCGGCGGGCAGCGCGCCGGACACCGGTCGTAGTTCACCGGTCAGACCCAGCTCACCGAGGAACTCGTACTGCAGCAGCGACTGCGGATCGACCTGGCCGCTGGCGGCGAGGATGCCCAAGGCAATCGCCAAGTCGTAGCGCCCGCCTTCCTTGGGCAGATCGGCTGGGGCCAGGTTCAAGGTGATGCGCCGCTGCGGAAAGTCGAAGCGCGCGCAGAGCAGGGCAGCGCGCACGCGCTCGCGTGACTCGCGCACGCTGGTCTCGGCCAGGCCGACGATCTGGGTGACGGGCAGACCACCGGAGAGATGCACCTCGATCCGCACCAATGGGGCATCGACCCCTGCGCGGGCACGGCTGTGGACCAGCGCCAGGCTCATGTGTGGTTTCCTGATGGAACGGGTTCTCGATGGTGTCAGCCCACCAAGGGTGGCAACCATCAGGGAAGTCAGGTGATACTCCTAGGGGTACTTCAGCTCTTCCTGGCCCGATCAGGCCTCAGCGATCTGCTCGAGCCAGACACCACAGCGAGTGCACCTCGGAAACCCGTATCGTTGTCAGCGGATGACGCACGGCTGTCCTGTGATCATCCCCTCCCATGGATAGACGAAGACGTCATGAAGACACGCATTTTCATCCTGATTGCGCTGGGCCTGTTGCCTGCAGCCGTGGGCTTTGCTGCAGATATCTCTCGTGTGGACTTTGTATCGAAAGCATTCCGCGACGGCGATTTCATTCCTCACGTCTACAGCGAACAGGACGTCGTGCGTCGATATGGCGATGGCGAAAAGATCGTGGATGCCGCTGGGCTGATACGGCGCAGATACCTGGACCCAACTACCCGATGGGAGGTCCTGATTACCTCCAATCCTGATGTCACATCAAAGTACCGAACCGTCGACGAGATCCGCGTTTCTTCGATCAGCATGGGGCAACCTGCCGCAGGTAGAACCGAGAGCTTGCGGAAGCTGAAACTCAAGGGAGTTGCAATCGGTGACCCTGCTTCCCGGGCGGCTAGTGCAGCGCGCAGGTATGGTCAGATCCACACTGAGCAGGAAACGCTGGGCAGCTTCAATGTCGAGCGCATCTGTGGGTTCTCGGGCAGCGGATCGAGCATATGCTTCTACATCAAGGATGCAGAAGTCGTTGCAATGGCGCTGGGGTTCGGTCCCTGAGATCCCGCGTTATGCGGGGCGCGTCCTGTAGATCCATTCATGCATGCCATCGGGACTTGCAAGTGATGCGCCTGCGTGGCAACTGCCGCTGGCTGGCAGCCACCACTTGGACGCTCGATTCGACGTCTGAGCCAGAGTCTGGAGGCGCGGACGATGGAAGTGCTGCATCTGCCTGCGCTAGATATAGGTCTCTGCGCTCTCCATCAGCGCCACGACATGGAGCAAAAAGGGCATGCGCAGCAGTCATCATGCGATGGGTATTTATTGGGGAAAGCCAAATGAAGGGAAGCAGGGTTCTCAAGAGTGCACTGGCGCTTCTACTCGGCGGCATGGCTTTCAGCACTGCATACGCTCAACAGCATGCTTCAGAGAAGGAGCAGAGGGAGCTGGACGAGGAGACGGCCGTTGCGGTCAGGAATCTTCTTTCCAGAGTCAGTTCTCTATCGGTCGATGAAGCAATCCGACGGATCCAGTTGGAGACTGCGATGGCGCCGCTCATCCAGGACATCCAGCAGGAGTACGTCGCGCGATTGGCCGGGATCAGCATCGAGCAGTTGCCAGACTTTCATGTGCTGGTGAGGCTGAAAGGCGAGGGCGCCGTTGCACCCCGGCAATGGGCGACCGCGGCAGGGAGCGTGCGCATGGAATTTTCCTCGGGGCATCCCTTCACCAGCGAAGAATTTTCCAACCGATTGGAAGACATCCGCCGCGAAGTACAGGCAGCCATCCCGGGCTTCGTCGGGTTGACCGGCCATGTGGGTGACAACGAGGCCGAAGTCAGGATCCGTGGGGATGCACGGGACGCGCGAAAGTATCAGGAAATTCTCGCCAGGCTGCAGCGCGCATATGGTGTAAAGCTGCGTTTCAAGACGTCAGTGGTGCCTGAGAAGAACGCGGCGCGCGCGTTTGGCTACGCCGCTTCAGCGCGAGTGCAAGGGGCGTACGGGGAAGCCCTGCCACCGCAGGAAGCGACACTGGGTCAAGCGCTTGACCGGGAAATGCCCCACCCGAACCACAACCGTCATCCGCTCGTCATCTCCGACGCCTACCTTGCGGCGCACTTCAGGGGGTAAAGGCGACACCGGTGGCCGAGCAGGCAAGACGGCGCCTGGCGCGCATGTTCGAAGACCACGCGCCATTGCTGCGCGGCTTCTTCGTGCGCCGTGGCGCGCGCCAGGATGCCGAAGACCTGGTGCAGGAGACCTATCTGCGGCTGCTGCGTGCGCATGAGGGCAATGGCGAGCCGATCGCCAATCCAGAAGCGTACCTGTTCACCGTTGCGCAGAACCTGGCGCGCGAGCAGGCCGCGCGTCGGCGCTGGTCCACGCTGCCCATCGAAGACATCGAACACCTGGGCCAGAGTCTGGCCAGCGGGGAATGCGTGGAAGATGCCGCCGAACGCGAACAGCGCCGCCAGCACCTGCAGACATTGCTGGCCACCCTGCCCGAACACACCCGCGCGGTGCTGGTCATGCAGTACCGCGATGGAATGAGCTACAAGCAGATTGCCGAGCGCATGGGCGTATCCCCGCACATGGTGAAGAAGCACGTGGTGCGCGGGCTGTCGGTGTGCCGCCGGGCAATGGCCGAACCGGCAGGGAGGCCGTAAGCATGCGCGTTGAACATCCCACGGCGCTCACCCAGGCCGCCGCGCACTGGCATGCCCTGCAGCGCGAGGGCGACCTCAGTCCTTCGCAGCAGCGTGCCTTCATGCAGTGGCTGCTGGTTTCGCCCGACCACCTGCGCGAGTACATGGCCATCAGCGAGGTAGCCAGTGCGCTCGGGGATGCGCTGCGCACCCTGCCGGTTGATGTGGATGCGCTGCTGCAGGCCCCCGCGCCAGCCGCCAATGTCCATAACGTGGTGCGTCTTTCACCGCGCTCGGCCGCTGCGCCGGCAACGCGGGCCAAGCACCCTGCGCGCGGGGTGCCCCGCATTGCAGTGGCCGCAGCGCTGATGCTGGCCGTGGGGCTGGCCACCACCGTGGCCTGGCCGCGCACCGCGCACTATGTGGCCGCGCACGGTGCGCCGCGACAGATCACCCTGGCCGACAGCACCGTGGTGCACCTGGACGCGGAAAGCGAGATGTCGGTACGCATGTCCCTGCTGGGGCGGCGCGTCGAACTTGAACGCGGCCAGGCCAGTTTCGTGGTCGGCAAGGACCGTCGACCCTTCGCGGTGCACGCGGCCGGCCTGCAGGTCACCGACATCGGCACCACGTTCGATGTTTCGCTGCTGCGCGAGCAGGCGCGCATCGGCGTCAGCGAAGGGCGTGTGCACGTGCGCGGCGATGGCGGGCGCGGCCGCATGCTGGCCGATCTGGGCGCGGGGCAGGCGGCGCAGGTCGACTACCGCGACCAGCAGGTGCGGATCAGCCAGGAGGACGCCGCCAGCATGACCGCCTGGTGGAACGGTCGTATGGTGTTCCGCGACGAACCGCTGCGCGACGTGGCCGACCGCTTCAACCGGCGCAATACCCTGCGCCTGCACGTGAGCGACGACGCCGGCGCGCTGCGTCTGACCGGCAACCTGCGTGCGGATGACGTGGCATCGCTGCGCGCGTTTCTTGACCAGCAGCCGACGCTGGTCACCCAGCACAGCGCCGACGGTATTCACGTGCAACGGCGTGCCGCGCCACCGCTGTAAGAAAAAATTCATCGAAACAGCGGTGCCCGATCGGCGCGCTGCGCCCTCGTAGTTGGGGAAAGCAGGAACACACCCGTTCCGCGACCACCGCCATTTCCTCACTGGATCCCACGATGCGCCGCACACTGTTCCTTTCCATCGCTCTGGCACTGCAGGTCACCGCTGCCGCTGCCCACGCCGCAGAACCGGCCCGCGTGGCCAGCCAGGCCATCGCCTCGCAGCCGCTGGACATGGCGCTCAACGCCTTGTCGCGCCAGACCGGCCTGCAGTTCGTCTACAACGCCCAGAGTGCAGGCAACCCGCGCACGCCGGGCGTGCCTGCCGGGCTCAGTGCAGATGCGGCGCTCAACGGCCTGCTGGCTGGCACCGGGCTGCGCTACCGCTACCTCAACGCCACCACCGTCACCATCGAAGCGCAGGCCACGGCCGCACCGGCGCAGACGTCCGCACAGGCACCCACGGGTGCGGCGCTGGTGGCGGGCACCGCTTTGCTCCAGGGCAGCGTGGGTGCCCCCGTTGCCGAAGCCGCCAACCTGGAAACCATCCAGGTGACCGGCAGCTACAGCCGCAGCCTGGAACAGGCCGTGGACATCAAGCGCGCCACCGTCGGTTTTTCCGACTCGATCGTGGCCACCGACGTGGCCGACTTTCCCGAACAGAACCTCGCCGAAGCCCTGCAACGCGTGCCGGGCGTCACCATCGAGCGCAGCAAGGGCCTGGGCACCAAGGTCAACGTGCGTGGCCTGCCTTCGGAATACACCCACGTTTCCATCAACGACCTGGCAACCGCTTCGGGCAGTGGTGGGCGCGATGTTGAATTTGACATGTTCGCCTCGGAGATCATCCAGCAGGTGACCGTGCAGAAATCGCCTACCGCTGCCGATGAAGAGGGCGGTATTGCCGGTTCGGTGAAGATTTCCACCGCACGCCCGTTCGACTACAACGAACGCAAGCTGGTGGTCTCTGCCGAGGGCGCGCACAACAGCATTTCCGAAGAAGTGGACCCGCGCTTTGCCTTCCTCGCTGCCGATACCTGGGGCGACTGGGGCGCGCTGGTGTCCTACTCGCAGTCCAAGCGTACCAACCGCACCGACTCCACCTCGGGCATCAACTTCCGCCCGTCCTCGCGCTTTCTTACCGCCTCTGGCACCCGTGGTACCCAGGCACAGGCCGTGCTGCGGCGCGATGCAGGCGTGAACATCACTAACCGCAATGATGCCGACCAGACCAACCGCGTGGTGTTCCAGGACAAGGTGGGCGACCGCGTCTACCTCAACGAACAGGACAAGTGGGGCGCAACCGGTTCGCTGCAGTACAAGCCCAGCAGCAACTTCAGCCTGACCTTCGATGCCATGGTGGGTGGCTACGACAGCACCGAAGACGAGTACGATGCGGCGGCCTATTCCGCGTCCAGCCGCAGCACATTCGACACCATCCACGGCTACGACAACACCACGCTGTCCGAGTACGGCATGGTGGTGCTGCGCGATGTGTCCTACACCGCCACCCAGCACGAGATGCTCAGCAAGGAACGCATCAACAAGACCGACTACAGCCAGTACAGCCTGGCGATGGACTGGAAGAACGACAACTGGCAGGTGGATGCGCTGGTGGGCTATTCCGGTGCAGAGAA
The DNA here is from genome assembly GCF_002750935.1 of Stenotrophomonas sp. LMG 10879. Lineage (NCBI taxonomy): Bacteria > Pseudomonadati > Pseudomonadota > Gammaproteobacteria > Lysobacterales > Lysobacteraceae > Stenotrophomonas > Stenotrophomonas sp. LMG 10879. The sequence continues at coordinate 85,937 of NZ_PEJT01000005.1, read as the reverse complement.
GACCTCGGACTTCTCCAACCTGAAGCATGTGGCCTATGCGCCCTCGCGCACCCGCTGGACCGGCAGCGGTGGTGAAACCCTTCCCACGGCCGCCGCCGGCAGCTTCGACATGTACAACGACCCGCGTCGCTACCTGTTCGAAGCCTATGAAACCACTCTGGAAAAAGTGAAGGACGACAAGTACGCCGCCCAGGTAAACGTGGCCCGTCTGCTGGACATGGCCTTCCTGCCGGCGCTGCATACCATCAGGTTCGGTGCGCGCTACACCGACCGTTCCAAGCAGCGCCAGTATGGTGAGCTGAAGATCACCGGGCCGACTGCCGGCAGCGCCGCCTGGGTCAATACCCGCACCATGGCCGACAGCCCGCTGGAAAACATCAGCGACATCGTGCCGGGCGGACGCTATTCCAACAAAGGGCTGAACTGGCAGCAGATCTCCAACGACTACGCCCGCAGCGCCTTCCGCTACGACGGGTTCCACACTCCCTTCGACCCGGGCCAGTACTACCAGGTGGACGAGAAGGTGATGAGTTTCTACGCCATGACCGATTTCGCCTTCGAAATCGGCAGCGTGCCGCTCACCATCAACGCCGGCGCGCGGTATGTGGATACCAAGGTCGATTCGTTCGGCTATCACCCCATCCAGCTGGCCAACGGCAGCACCGGCTACACCGATACCCCGGTGTCGAAGGACGGCAGCTACGACGACCTGCTGCCCAGCTTCAACATGACCGCCGAACTCTCCCCCGGCCTGCTGCTGCGTGCAGCCGCATCCAAGGTGATGATGCGCCCGGCGCTGACCGACATCGCCTACAAGCGTACCGCCAGCTGGAGTTCCTACCGCTTCACCGACGGCAACCCGGAACTGAAGCCGACCTACGCCAAGCAGTGGGAAATCGGCCTGGAAAAGTACCTGGACAACGGCGCGCTGTTTGCCGCCAGCTACTTCCGCAAGAACATCGACGGCGTGGTCATCAACTCGCTTACCGGTGTGGTGGAAGACGTGGCGGTCTACAACGCCAACGGCAGCCTCAACGGGACCTACGACTTCGACGTGTACCAGCCGGTGAATGCCAAGGGTGCCTACCAGGTAGACGGCGTGGAGCTGGTGGCGCAGCTGCCGCTGAACATGTTCGCGCCCTGGCTGGAGGGGTTCGGCATCAACGCCAACTACACGCTGCTGGACAGCTCGCTGGCCGGCGAATCGGACCTGGGCATCCGCACGCCGATGCCGGGTCTTTCTGAGAAGACCTGGAACTTCACCGCCTACTACGAAAATTCGCGCTTCGATGCCCGCGTGTCCTACAACCACAAGGACGCCTACGTCGAATCGATCGGCTACAACCTGTACCCGATCTGGCGCGACGCCTATGGCCAGATGGACGTGTCGATCGGCTACCGCATCACCGACAACATCAAGATCAGCCTGAAGGGCATCAACCTCACCAACGAACGCACCAGCGGCTACACCATGGACCCGGCCTTCCCGACCATGGATGAAACCTCTGGCCGCCGCATCAGCCTGGGCCTGCGCGCAGACTTCTAAACGTAGGTTGACGCGCGCGGTGTGCGGACAGCAAAGGTCCGCATGCCGCCCGCGCGCATTTCAGGAAGTTCATCATGAAGAATCATCTGATGCTGGCAGTGCTTGCCGTGTCGGCGCATGCATCTGCGTCCACGGCCGATAGCGGCCGCCAATGGCTGGCCGGCGACCACCACGTACACAGCGAATGGAGCGTGGACTGGGACCACAGCACCACGCCGCCCACCCCGGTGCGCGGTGGCGACTCGCCCTACAGCCGCAGCCACAACGCCGCACAGGCCAAAGCCTTCGGCCTGCGCTGGATGGTGCACACCGACCACGGCGGCCCCGGCCACGCTGCGGTCACCCGCGACCACGCCTATCCCGCGCTGGTGCAGGCACGCGCCGATGTTCCCGAGGTGATCCAGTTCAATGGCATGGAATTCGATGTGCCGGCCGGCGAGCACGCCTCGCTGATCATCGCGCCCGGCCCGGCAGAGCGGGACCAGCTGGTGGCCGCAGAGCGCGACTTCAGCCGTAGCGAGCCGCTGCAAGGCAGCCGCGATACCGAAGCGCAGATGCAGGCGGCGTTGGCCTATCTGCGCGGGCTGAGCCCCGCACCGCTGATGTTCATCAACCACCCGTCGCGCACCGCAACCGGCGTGGGCGAATGGGGTGAGGTGACGCCCGACGAACTGCGCGGCTGGCACGCGGCCGCACCGAACGTGCTGGTGGGCATGGAGGGGGCGCCGGGCCACCAGGCCATCCGCACCGAGCGCGGGCTGTACCGCAACGCAGACGCACCCACGATGGGGGGCTACGACCAGATGACCGCGCAGGTGGGAGGCATCTGGGACCAGATGCTGGCCGAGGGCATGCGCTTCTGGATCACCGCCAATTCCGATTCGCACGTGAACCTGCGCGACGGTGGGCGCGACTATGACCCGGGGGAGTACAGCAAGACCTACACCTGGGCGCGGCCGGAAGCGGACGACATCCTCGATGCGTTGCGCCACGGCCGCATGTTCACCGTGACCGGCGACCTGATCGACGCGCTGTCGCTGCGAGTGACCGCTGGCGATACCAGCGGCGGCCCGGGCGATACGGTAACGCTTGCCGCCACGCAGACCATGCAGGTGGAGGTACGGGTACGGCAGCCGACGCATGCCAACGCCAACGGGCAGCACCCGGCGTTGAAGCGCATCGAGCTGATTGTGGGGGGCAAGGGGGACGACGGCAGCGTGCAGATGCAGCGACGCGGGTTTGATGCCACCACGTGGTCGCGCGACGGCGAGTGGACCATAGCGCGCTGGTCGCTGCCGGTGCCCTCGCACGGCGGGTTCGTGCGGGTGCGGGGTAACAGCACCGGGGCTGTTGAGGCGGTGTGGGACGCACCCGGCGACGACCCTTGGCAGGATCTGTGGTTCTACTCCAACCCGGTGTTTGTGCGCGTTGACCAACACCCCAACGGCAGCTGATCCGTAGCGTCGTACCTGCTCAGCGGCGAAGGGCTGCCATCAGCCCATCCGCGGTCCTTGCCGGCTCTGCTCCTGCTCCTGCGTCTGCGCTTGTGCCAGCTGCTGTGACCGCTCCTGGTCCTGAGCACCGAGGCTCCGGTTGGCCGCGGCATACTGCTGCTCCGGTGCCGCCGCCAGCGCGTCCTGCGTCGGCATCTGCACCCGGTTGGCGGCGGGGTCTGATGACGCGCCCGGCCCCGAGCGCGTCACGAACAATGTGGTACCCGCAGCACGGGTTTCGGTGGCCTCATTCAACGCCATGTCTATTTTGTCGCCGGGTTTGAACCCGGCCTCTGCCGCAAGCCTGTAGGCGCTGGCCAGCAGGCGATCACTGCTCTGGTCCCATGGTTTGTTGTTCTTTTCATCCAGCATGGCCACCGACGAGCGCAACTGCCCCAGCAGCCCGGCGTCCTCCGGGCGTGGGGCTGTGCTGTGGTGTTGGCCTACTTCAGTTTTGTGCTGTGTGGCAGGTGCAGGCGGCGTGGTGGTGTGTGGCGGTGGTGCGCTCGGTGCAGGCTCAGGTGGGGTGGGCGCGCGCGGCGGGATGCCCGTGGGTGGCTGTTCCTGCGGTGCAGTCGTGCGCTGCACGTGTACCTGTGCAATCTCCGCCGGCGTGGTAACGGAAACGATCTGCATGCGCTCGTCATCTTTCCCGGCCAATGTGGCCAGCGAGCCATCCTTCTGTACCTGCAGCATGAAAGTGCCGAAGCTGGGCACGGTGCGTGCGTGATCCTGGGCAACAGCAGCTACAGCGTCATCAATTTCTTCTGCGTTCCGCACAATGCCGGCGCTCTGGTAGGCGTCCACCACCTGGCTGCGCAGGCCGTACTCCTTTGGCGTGGGATTGGCCCGGGCAATGTCCGCCATGGAAGCCAGCTCCTGCACACCGGCTTGCTGGCTCTGACGCGTGCGATTGAGCTCCTCGATGATGCTGCCTTCGGCCGGGTTGGTGCCATACACCCAGCCCGGGGTGTGCCACTGCCCGTTGGCATCCTGTGTGTACTTCTCGCCGTTCGAGGCGCGCAAGGGTTGCGTCTGGTTCTGCGCGTTGGTGATCACCTCCGGTACCGGCTCGATGCTGGCGAACTCGTGCCAGTTGTACTGGCTGAACGCCACCTGGTAACGGGCGGCGAGCGCCTCCGGCGTGTTGGCGGCGTTCTGGGCAATGATGCGCTGCGACTCCAGTTCCAGCTGGCCGGCCTTTTCCGGGCTGACGGACACGCTGTAGTCCAACGGGACGCGTCCATCAATCACTGCGTGGATGGAGAGGTTCCATTCGCCGTTGTTCGGGTTGCGCACGTAGTGGCGGTTGGTTTCGAACGGCTCGCGCGGGGGCGTGTTCTCTCCGCTTGCATCCAGCTTGAAGGGATTCTGCGGTTTGGGCAGGTTGGCCATGCCCAGCGAATAGGAGTCGTTGGCGGCTTTGTAGTTCAGCTCATCCACCAGCCGGCCACCGGCGAGCATCGTGGTCTCGCGGTAGCTTCCATCGGGTTGCGGCGTGCGCACGCTGCGGCTCCAGGTGCCCTTTGCATCCTCCGGGTCGCGGCTCCATTCGTTGCCGCTGCGGTCCACCTGGGTGTAGACGGCTTTCTTGTCCTGGTACTGGGCCCAGTACTCACCGGCAAAGCCACCGGCCACGCCGCCCAACAGCCCGGTAGCCAGCGCACCTGGCCCGGTCCACGAGCCGGTGACCACGCCGTACCCTGCGCCCAACAGGAAACCGCCGCCGAAGCCGCCCGCGGTACGCCCCACGAAGTGGGTGGCAGCAGATTTTGCGCCGGCATCGTTGCCCTCGCTGCGCAACTCGGCCACGCGGTGGCCGGTGATGGCGAAGTCCACGGCCAGTGCGGCGACGCCCGCGGCACCGAGTACGCGGGCGCCGGTAATCTGTCCGCGCGCGGCGGCAGCAGCCTCGGCGGCACCTTCCGCAGCACCCGCTCGCCCTGCAGTGCCAGCCAGTTCCGGAGCCGTGGTTGCCGGGCCGGGGCGCACGATGGTCAGTGGCATTTCCGGGTTGAACGCAGTGCGCACGCGGACGGCGGTGTGCTCGCTCAACGGCAGGCGGCCGCCCTGGTTGGCCTCTTGAATGGCGGTGCCCAACGATGCGCGGCCACCCCAGCGCTCGCTCAGGGTGGAGTTGCCGGGTTCGTCGATGGCATCCAGCGCCAACCTCACGTTGGCTTCGGACTGGGTGACGCCGCGCCAGCGCAACTCGGACGGATTGAGCGTCTTCAGTTCCGCAATCTGCGTGGCGTGGGTGCGCTGGTAGCCGTCCAGATCAGAGAAGAAGGTGCGGACCTTGGCGTTGGCTTCCGCCGGGGTCATGTTCTCGGGCGTGTTGGTGACCAGGTCGCCGTTGAGGATGCCGGCGCGAAGGGTATGTTCGAGGTTCTGGATGCGGGCACCCATACGCTCGGCCGCGGCCGCCCGCACATCCGGCGGCGTGTCCTTCGACAGCAAGGCTCGGCCATCGGATGTTTCCGCGAGGTCGTCGAGAACGAACTTCAGTTGATCCGAGTACGCACTCAACGGCCCGCCTGAGTGTGGCGAAATACTCAGCCTGGTCGCCAGCGCAGGGTTCGCGGGCAGGTTGAGAATGTTGTCGGGGCCGTGGAGCGCGAAATGACCACTCCTGGCAAGCGACTTCAGCAGCTGGCTCTGTTCGAACGCAATCTGTTCGATCAGATGGTGTCCCTGAAAAACCGGTGTGTCGGCCATGCGCACCACCTCATTCAAGAATCCGTTTGAAAGAGCTCGTCTTAAATATCGGCTACATCGCGCAGCCGTACGCCGGAGAAGTTGGCCGCACTCAAAGCATCAAACATCGCGCGGTCGCAGATGGGCGGTGCTCCCATGCGATCCTGGCGGAAGATATGGGCATCTCCCACAACATCCTGTTTGAACACCAGGCTCGCTCCGCCGGCGAGGCTGTAAAGCTTCTCGTCCTCGCCGGTCTGATAATTGTGGTCGAGCTTGATCCTCACGCGGGAAGCGGCTTCATCCAGGGCATCGAGCCTGCGCAGCACATTGCCCAGGTAGTACCGAGGGCCAGGGCTGCCGTCAGCAAGGCTGAAGTCGCAGGCCACAAATGCAAACGCCTCGGCGTCCACCTGCTCAAACAGCTGCTTCAACGGCTCCGACACAATCCATATGCCAGCGAGCTCTTCCAGATCGCGTGGCATTCCGCCCTTTTTCGGTACATGAACCAGATGGGGACGTTCCGGATACTGGTCTGGCGTTCCGTCAGGACGTGAGACGACATTCATCCCCGGGTCGATCAGCTTCTCTTCGTTGGCGATCTCTATGCCGGGAACCTTGCCATTGCCCAGTAGGCCGGCGTCGATCAGGAAGAATTCGCCCTGATGAGATGCGGCTTCGGCTGAAACTTCAATGGGGGTCGATTCGGTCACGGGGGCTTCCATCATGGATGCGGGGGCAGGACGGGAAAGCTGTTGAGCCGATGCTAGCGGGGCTTCAGCGCAGCCACAAGTTCCACCGAAACGGTGCCGCGATACCCGATTTAGTGAATCTCGGGAAAATTCGGGACGGGGAAACCTGCCAACCGTGCGACAGCATGGCTGGCGATGCGGCTGACTCGGCCGTGGTCCCCTGCGTCGCAGTCGTGGGTTCCACTCGGGAAGCTCTTCCAAAAGAAGGCAGCGCACCATGGAGCGCGAGCGGAGTTTCGCCGGAGCAGGGCGGGTTGCCGCCACCCGCCAGCGCCGCCACGCTTGTTTCCATGTCCAGGATAAGAACGTTGCCGCATCAGCGGTGGGATCGGACCCTGAAATGCGGCACCATGCGCTTCACATCCTGCAGATCGTTCGTGCGTTTCTTCTTCCACGCCTCTGGTAAGTCAATGAAGGCTAAATTGCTCATTCCATGCCTCGCTCTATGTGTCGCGCTTGTAAGCTCGGCGTCGGCCCGTCCCATGGCCCAGAGACTTGCGGCGGACATCAGGATGGCAGAGCACGCCATTCTCGCCTCGTTGGCCGTGCATAAGAGTTCGGAAAGCAGGTCACTGTGTTCGCAGAGCCCCTATGCATGCGCGGGGGCTGATGGCGCGGAACTTGGGCTCGCCCTTATAGGCGGCAGTAGAAGCCCTTCTGCCCCCAAACACTTGCTGGAACTCTCACGCTTCCGCATGGACGGGGCACTTTCAGAGGACTACAAATGCTATGTCGCTTCGCGAGGCGGCCCGGTGATTCAGGCTGCTGCGAAGCTGGATGCCAGGAAGCTGGCGGCGCAATGCCGCTCTGAACTGGAGGCATTCCAGAAGCGGGCGGGGGGGAATAGCTTCGACGTCGCGCCGGAGAGCATGTGCAGCTCAGCTGCGGATATCCAGAAGTTCCTGCGGGAAGTTGGGGCGCTGGTGAAGGGTGGCAATGACTGCGATGGTGTCTAGGTCTGGTGTTTGCTGGATCACCATGACACTCGCTCGCCCGGGCAACCCTGCCCGCATCGGTAAGATGAGCCACTTTGTTGAGATCGATGTTACAGGGTTGAACATTGTGAATCCTCGATCAGGTACTTATCTCCACCCCAATGGGGGCCCTTTGGATATTTCAGGGCGCATTGTCAATTCGGGAACCACATTGAAGCCATGACCAGGAAATATTTTAAACACTGTGCGGAGTCCATTCTCGGGGAGGGTTTGATATTTCTTGAGGCGACAGGTGATGAGATTACTCGGCAGGTGGAGATCTACGGTGATTCGATCATCTGGTGCGACAAGGAGGGGCAGAGCGATGATCGTTTCATGCTCGCCGATCAACCTCTTTCGATAATTGGCCTTGGTACAGAGCATGAGATTACCGCTCCTGATTTTGAGGTGGTCTGGGGTCGGGCGAGGAAGTCGCAATAATGGCTGTTACGTTTGAATGTGGGGATATATTCGCAACGCCAGGCGTCGTAGCGCTGGCTCATGGATGTAATTGCGCTGGAGCTATGGGTAAGGGGGTTGCTGTGTCCTTTAAAGGACGATTCCCGGCGATGTATGAAGAGTATCGCCGAAGGTGCAAGGCGGGGGAGTTTACTCTTGGCGATGTTTTTTACTGGGAGTCCTCCGGTCAGGCGGTCTTCAATCTCGGGACACAGAAGAGCTGGAAGACTCCGGCTGAGCTTTGGGCGATTGATAAGAGTCTCCGGGAAATGATTAAAATGGCGGAGTCAAAGGATATCTCTGAGATAGCGCTGCCTCGCGTGGGCGCGGGGTTGGGAGGGCTTAATTGGTCATCTGTTCGTGAGGTTCTCCAAAGTCTAGGTAGCTCTACCGCCATTCACCTCAGGGTGTGCGAAGAATATGTTGAAGGTCGGGCGTTGAGTCTTTAGGCGCAGTCGGTGTCGTCTTATTGATCTTCCGTTGATGGCATTCGGGCCTCGACTGTTGGCGAGGCGGCTATAGAGCTTCCTGCAAAGGACTGTCCAGAACCCAGCAAGCACCGCTGCCCACCGGGCAGCGCCCCGCCGAAGCGCCCAAACCGCGCCTCAACCCACGATGGCCCAGCACTTTCCACCAGCAGCTGCCCCTGGCTCTGGTGAAGATCCAACCAACGCACGAAGCTGAGACGCAGGCGCTCGATATCCGGCGCCCGCCACAGTGCATCGGCAGGCATCCGGATCAGCACGCGTGAGGGGGCATTCTCCACGTCCATCACCAGAACGCCCTTGCACCGGATCTCGAAGGACGTTACACCGGCATAGCGCGTGTGCAGTTCAAAGCCCTCATCCTCTTTCGCGGTAACGAAGCCGAGTGCATCACTGTGCAGTAGCCGGTAATCGGCCGGGCGCAGCTTCTGGTAGGCCCACACCTGCTCGCCTGCCGGTTCGGGCCAGCCTGCCCACATCGCGCCGATCAGGACGATGCACGCCGCCACCGCGGCAAAACCGCACTTCTTCATGCGCTCACTCCCGTGGGCGCACCCGTTCGTGGATGAAGGCGGTAAGTGCGATATCGGCCATCACCAGCCCTTCCATCACCCGGTCGCCCACGTACTGGTCGGGCTCACCGTTCTGGCGCGTGCGCTCGGCGGCCAGCAGGAGTTCCTGCACGATGCGCTGGCCCGTCAGCGCGCAGTCGGCGTCCGACAGTTGCATCTGCCGACTGCGCAGGTGATGGCGTTCGGGCCACGGCTGGCCATCGGCCGCAGCGCCTGCGCCGATGCTGCGCAGGATGGCGATGAGGCTGTTGGGGTCCAGAGCAGGTGCAGGCGAGGGCGCCTCCTGGATGGGGCGCGGGGGAGGGGAGTGCGGCGTGGTCATGGCAGGCTCCGTGCAAGCAGGCAGAAGCCGCCACCGATAAAGGTGGCGGACGATGCGTGGCTCGAAAACCGGCGTGTGATGATCCCCGGCGGGCGCAAGGCCCCCACGCACCGCCCGCCATAGCCGGCAGACGGATTGCCAGCCGGCACCACGCAGGGCGGTGCCGGCTGGCAAGCGTAAACATCATCACAACAGCGGGTTTTCGAGGCCCGGCCACCGATGCAGGGTGGCGCAGTAACGATTACCTGCTGTTGTGCGGAATGCCAAGGGGGAGGGGTCAATGCCGCCAAAACCCAAGACGTTTTTGGCATTGTGGCATAGCGCGGAAAGGGGCGAGCGCCTTGCTGTGCTAGGAAAACGGCACTTCTGGGACGGAGTCGTCAGAACCTTCCGCCAAAGATGCAGGGTGCGGCAAATGCGACATCGTGCAGTCGGTAACGGCTCGTGGCTGCCATGGCTGTTGCTGGCGGAAGTGCCTCTTCAACTCTTCGAACTGACGCGCTCGCGGAACCACGCCCCGAATTGTCCATCGTGAGTGAAATGCCGCATCTCGAACTGCCCTGACTCGTGAATGACATGCCGCCAGCGGGCGCAGCCGTACTTCTTCGGGGTCTGTTCCGGATGATGCTCGGAAACCCAACGAGCCGCAGTGTCCAGATTCACCCAGCCATCGATGGATCGTTCCCGGCAGGCTTGCCTCAGCGCACTGACAATACCCGCGATGGGCCAGTGGATCTGTCCATCAGGCGCGATGCCATTACCCACAAGCTCTTGGAGTTCGGGTGATTGCATCCACTCCGCAAACGCAGCTCTCGTCCTGTCCATATCTTCAGCGAGGGGGCGCAGTTGTTGGAGGTGATGGTCGATCTTGGTGTAAGAGCTGCTGAGCGCATCCTGGGCCTGCAGGCATCCATCGACAGTCTGGAGGTCGTGCTGCTGGATGAAGCTGTGGACAAGCGCGTTCCGCATTTCCACCAATTCGCGTAGATCGGCTTGGAGGGCCGCATGCGCTTCATCTGAAAGACTGGTCTGCATCCGGAAAGCGAAAAAGCATGAATCGGGCCGAGAAACCGGAACGTCGTCGGGGAATTCGCCGCCTTCCTTCGTCACGTACTCGGTCGTCAGGCGGCCGACCAGCGTCCCCATTGTCTTGCCGCTGATCTCAGCCCTGCGATTATCCAAGGCGAATGGCAGTGTTTCCGCGGTACCCGAGAAGCTGCTCACGGCAAGCATGGCCTTCAGCAATTGCTCGTACTGCTGCAGGCGCAGAATGCATCGGCCAAGAAGTCGTTGTACTTCTTGATGTGCGCCGGCAATGTCATCTTGGTCGAGTGCTGGCATGGCAAACCTGAGCATGGGATACGCAACTTTACCGCGTGGGCTGGTAGAAGCGCAGGACGGGCCAGAGAGGGCGCCTTGCCACGACGCCGTTGCCGGCATCGCATCCGGGCGGGAATGACTTTCTGCCTATTGACCCCCTCAGGGCGCCACGCACATTCTGACTACCGATGTAGTCACGCAGAACTGTCCTGCCTGCAGCAGGAAGGTTTTGCAGCACTTGAACGGATTCCACCCACTGGCGCAGGCCAAAACAAGGACCACTGTACGTGTTACGTCGTAACCGACTTCTTCTCTGCGCGGGTCTGGTCCCGCTTCCGTGGTTCTTGTTCTGGACCAGCGTTGCCGCCGTGTTCGCGCCGGGCTACAACCCGCTTGCGCAGCACGCCAGCGAGCTGCTTCAGGCGCCAACGCTCGCAAGCATCTGCGGCAGGATTGCGGCCATCGGCTCCGGCGTCGGCTTCGTGGCGTTCTCCATTGGGGTATGGCGGGAGTCCGGTCGCCGGATTGCCGTAGGTGCCGTCTGCTGGATGGTCTTTGGCGTCTCGATGCTGACCAACGGGCTCTGGCCGATGGGTCACCCGATGCACGGCTTCTACACTATAGGCATCGCAAACATCATTGCACCGGCGATGTCGCATATCGAGTTGAGTGCGTGGTCCGCCAACCGAAGGGCGTACGCCGTGACCGCTGTGGTGAGCATCGCGAGCATCGTCTATCTCTGGTTGAACGTGGTGGGAGCGGATCCGGAAGGGTTCAGGGGGCTGACCCAGCGCGTGTTCTCGTCGATCAACTCGCTGTGGCCGTTCCTGGTGGCGCTTTACCTGCTGCGAAGGGATTCAAGCGCGCTGAAGGCGGAGCCTGCGCATTGATGGCAGGCATGCAGTTACACGGACGGCCATTGAGCAGGTGCCGTTGAGATGGGGATGAGGATCTTTCGCCGCCAGCTGATTTACGTTCAAGTGCGCCAGGACCACTTCACTGCGCGGGTGGTGGGTGGAGACAGAACGATTCGTCGCCAGTGTTACGCCCTTGGAAATCGCGCGGGGGCGATCAGGGACTTCTCCACCATCCAGCCTAAGCTGAAGGAAGTCTTCTCGGAACTCCTGCCTGGGTTCTCATTCTTCAAGCCGTGGGCGCTTCTGCATTTTGACCCGGTTGAGTATCCGATCACGAAGGAAGAGCTGGCCGTGTTTCAGAAGGCTGCCGTGCAAAGCGGCGTGAGCTTCTGCTTTCTCTCTACGTGGGAGCAGCGGCATGAGGACAAGGATTTGTTGGGTATGTTCAAGTAGGGGTCGGTCCAGCACATCTTTCAAGGTCAACCCGCTTCGGCGATGGGCCTGATTCCGGCATTGCGAGCGTCCCGTCCTGGCCGGAAGCGGTCGCGTCTCAACGGAGCGCATAAAATACCCCTGTCCAACACTAGGATTTGAAAGAATTATAGGGATTGGGAAGCGTTGAATTCGACCAGAACCCTACATCCGCGCAACATACCAATTTCCGTTCGGAAGACCTGGGTCAAAGGGCCAGAATTGCGTCGCAAACCCGGTCAAGGGTGGGGCAGGCACCTCCCCGGGAATGCGAGGCGGTAAGCTTCTTTTCCACAAACATCGTATGCTTGTTCACGTCAGCAGCAAATCCGCAATGCTGGCGAGATTCATTAACTACCTGGCCAAAAGCCGCCTGTCCGATTGAGTCGTTTAGTTCAGTATCGACGATCCTTGAAAGCTCATCTGGCCACTGGACATGATTGTGTCCCCAGCTTGGATCGGCGGGGAAAAGGGGAGCTTGGTCCAAGCCCAGTATTCGCAGCAAGCGGCGATTGTCTGTTGTCTGGGCCGCATGAGCCGCTTTCTCGCGGTCGCCATCAAAGATGACGAAGACTGGAATTTCCAACTCTTGAGCAATGATCAGAGGCCTTGCTAGGTTGCTCTTTCCTTCTGTTGGGACAATATGAATTCCTTGACTTCGAAACGTGTTGAATCGCCCTGTCAAGGCCATCCAAGTCATTAAGTAGGCGGCATCCTCCGGGCCTTCAACCAGCACCAACTTTGTTGCGAAGAACATTTCGTTGATGCCGCCCCTCAAGGCTTGATTGAGCTGCGTCTCTACTGCTGAGAGCTGCAGGGGTGCTGCTTCATCTGCCTCAGCGAAGCGGTCGGAGAACCGCTGGCGAGTCAGTGAAAAAGTAACTGTCGCACGTCTCTGTGGAGATTTTCGGAACAGCCGGACCATTTCAAAATTTGAGCCGTCAACGAAGTATGGACTATGAGTCGTGCAAACCACCTGAGAGCCGCTCGCGGCCAACTGCTGGAGTACCTGTGAAAGGTGCCTCGCCTGTGGAGGATGTTGATACAGCTCCGGTTCTTCCACGCCTAGGATCAAAGTCGGGGCATCATCTCCCGGTATGGTGGCCAACTCTTGAAGCAATGCCAGGAGATAGGATCGCTGAAAACCGTGCCCAAACCGCGCCAAATCGCCTTCAAAACCTTGTTCGCCTGCCAACACCTTGGCTGTTGGCGTCTTGACGTTGATTGGGATGCTGTTCCAGTTTATGTGCAGCGTAACCTCGGGGTGCGACCACTGGCTCAATCGGCCAGACAAGGCAGTTGCCACTTCGTCTAGGACGCCTTGATTGGCGTCCATAAGCGTTTGGTACTGTTGCTGTGCGGCCTGCTCTATAGCAGCTAGGTCGGTTTTGAAATTTACTCGGGCATGGACTGTGCGCGCCAAGAGTTTACCCAATGCCCCCTCACGGCTCTCTGACTGCTCCTCGGTAGCGTCCTTCACCGCTGGGACATAGACCCATTGGATGAAGGGCCTGAGCTTGGATGTTCCCGCAATACCGTAAAATTGATCCGTGCTACGCAGGGGCGTTAGCAGATGCGTATTCGCCGGATCACCTTCATAAGCTCGGAGGGCATCCCGCCGCGCATCCTTTGATCTGCCTGCGGGGGTGGGTATCCCTGGATACGCTTCTTTAAGTTCATCAAAAATCTGCGTGAGATCCCCTGCGGGCGCGCCGGACTTCCATGCCTCAAAGAATCTGGCAAAGTCCGCAATCGCCATGCGACTGCCTACCTGCTCGACGACAGCCTTGCCTTTTTCATCTTCAAATCTAGCGATGGCAGAAACAACAAGCTCGCCGTTACGGTAGTAATCCTTCAGGGATTCTTGGGCGCGGGGAGATAGTTCATGAAAAGTTACTGTTATCTCGACAGGCTTGTCAATTTGCTTCTGGTGGAAATCTTCTGCGGTTAGATAGGTGACGGGGGTCGCGCTAGAGTCCTCGAAAAAGAAGACATTCAACGCATTAAGAAGGGTGGACTTGCCCGCGCCATTGGGGCCTACAAGGCAAGTATAGGGGTCGAGTGTGATGAGTTGATCTTCAAAAGATCTGAAATTCTTGATTCGAACAGACTTAATCCTCATCGTGCCCCCTCGGCTCTGAGTGTCGCTCTAGATGCCATCGTCCCACGCGAGGGACTGACCTGCAAATGCCCGCCTTCTGGGGGCGTTTCCGGGCGGCAGCAGCCATCAGTGGGCGGCAGATCAGCAAGGTCCATTCGGGTGGAGCGCTTTTTTCCGAGTGGAAGTTGAACTGCCTCTTAGAGCATTAGAGCAACCATCGGGCGCTCGGCCGAACCGGCCATGCATCGGCTTGCGGGCCGAAGCCGGTCGCCCTAAGCTCTTGCGGCATCAGGGAAAGGCGTCGTTATTCCAGACGCCATGAGTGAAGGATATGGCTGGCTCCGCGGGTCCGGTCACCAGATTGTTAGACGTAAAAAAGGATGAAATATTCGTGGAAGAGGAAAAATCGATATGGCTTACGCTATTCATCGCTGCTGTGTCCGGAGGGTTGGCATCCACACTCATTGAGCAGTTCTTCATCGCGCCAATACGGGCGCACTGGAAGCAGCGTAAAGCCGCGAAAGACATTGTTGATGTCCATCTCGACCCTCTATTGAAAGCCGCTGATGCAATTGTCGGAAAAACGATTTCTTTGGCTGAAAGAGACTTCGTGCCGCTTGCAGGGCAGTCTGGTAATGAAATTGACACTGACCTTGTTGGGCTCGCGTATTTATATGCGAGCTTCTGGGGGCGGGTCGAAATCTTGAGAGCAGAAAGCTTGGGGGTCTCTATCTCCGGGGATGCGCGGGGGAGACAGTTGAGTAAATTCATCACATGTTTCGAGTCACAGCGCATCCGATTGGTGAATAGAACGCATCAGAAGGCCATTGGTGAGATCACAACAGACCTACGGGCCAGCGGCGGCTTGCGCACGATCGGAGTCGTTGAGTTTGGCGAGAAACTAGCTGGCAGCAGATCTGCAGAAAGCTGGTGTCAACCTTTGACCGATCTCCTTGGGAAGACAAGCGATAGATCGACGCGGCAGAAATTACTCATCTATGGGGTTGTCCTCCACTCACTGGTGGACACCCTAGATCCGGCTCATCACTCCACTCACAAACGCTCTTCGTACCCGAACAAGCTGACTAAAGAATCGAAGCGAAGGATTGAATATTTGGTGTTCCGCGAGTATCTGCAAGGAACAGGCGCAGTCAATACATACGCAAACCCGGAATAAAAAATGGCGCCCGCCGACTACGGCTGCTAAGCAGCGTAGTCATTGGGCGCCGTCTACAGCCCGTTTATAGCACGTCGTTGTGGCTGAGTTCAACCCCGAGGGGGGGGGCTTCGGCTTCAGGCACGCGGCCTAGCCATTTGGTCAGACTGATATCTCTTCCAGGAAGGTTGAACACCCCGCAGCTTGCGCCGGCCATCGAAGGTGTGGCCTCGTGCACGTCGACCAAGCGCGCCAGGTTCCAATCCAGCATGGCGCGCTCGGCAGCCGAGTGGGCGGGCCAGTGCGCCGGCCGGCGGTTTGGTGGCCAACGACCTCGAATCCGGACAGGAAAGAATGAGCCTGATAGTACCCCCCCCCCGCGGGTGCGTGCCTTGGCACGGCACCAGTACGGCCTAGACCGTGGCGCCCTAGCCCGAGAGGTCCATGTCTGGCCGCAAGTGGATAACGTTCGAAAGCCTGCTGCGTTGCTTTTCCGTCAGCCAAAGCACGGCCGCCCCGTTCATCAGTTGATGATCTCTCCACTCCCCGACGCAACAAACGCCCTCAACTGCCGAACGAACTCCGCGTCGTAGGCCTCCCACTCCGCAATCTCCCCAACAACCCGCAACGGCTCCGCACTCCGATACGATCGCGTCGGATTCCCAGGAAACTTCTTGTTGGTGACATTCGGATCGTCCTCAAACGGGCCGGTCGGCTCCACCACATACACGCGCGGTCGTCCCTCACCCTTGGCCATCTCCGCAGCCAGCCCGGCGCCCTTGGCAATCGTGGTGAAGTAGATGTGGTTCATCACCACGCTGTCGCGATAGTTGGAGCGGAATCCCGCGCTCAGCAGCCCGCCCACCGCGAGGTCAGCGCGGGTGCCGTGATAGAACGGCCCGGCAACCTGGTCGCAGGTGTCATGCGAAACGGGTGTCCATTCGGTGTCCTGTGCCATCGGCACTACCCCTACCTGTTCTGCCGGATCGACAGGCCGGCGAGTCTAGGGCGCCGGACGGGCCTTGTGGCAAGGCCCCATCAGGGAAATACTCTGTAAGTGGGAGGCGCGGTGCGCCTCCTTTTTTCATTCTGCCTTGCTGCGGCCTTCCAGCTCGCGCACCGCCGTTTCCAGCGCATCCAGCTTCTCGCGGGTCTTCAACAACACCGCACGCTGCACTTCAAACTCTTCGCGCGTCACCACGTCCAGCTTGGCCAGCCCCGCCTGCAGCGCTCTTGAAGGTGGCCTGCAGTTCCTCGCGCGATTCGCGCAGGCCCGGCGGCACCAGGTCGCTGAGGCGACGGGCGAGGTCATCGATTTGGTTCAGGTCGATCATGGGGGGGCTCCGTGAGGTAACAGCCGGTTCGGTCTTCAGCCCGCCAAGTTAAACCGATCGCGAAACCCTGTGACGGCATCTTGAGACCGTTCGGTCGCACTTTTCGAGCACAAACGTAGGGGCTGGTCGGGCCCGTTAAGAAAAAGCCTACAGGGCAATGCGGGTTTTTCTGACGAGTGTGAGAGCGGGTGACCGTGCAAAATCGGCAGCGCTGTATGAACGGATTGTTCATTCTCGCCAGGGGGACATCATGGGATGCAATGGGTGGCGGCTCGCTCCAGTGTTGCTGTGCTTCGCTGCAACGTCGGCTTCGGCGCAGGAATTCGTGGAGGCCGAGTCCGAATACGCCAATCGCGTTGGCAAGGCCCAGCAGCTTGGGAAGCTTGATGCAGGTGCCTTCGGCGAGAGCATTTCTCTGTTCAACGGGCAGTTGAGCTTTTCGGTCACAGACATCGCCATCCCGGGCAACGCTGGACCGCCTGTGGCGCTGAGCCGCAAGCGCAGCATCAGTGAGCGCTATTTGTATCAGGACAGCAAGCCTGGCGACCTTGCCGGCTTCTACGATTGGGATGTCGACGTTCCACACTTGGAGGGTGTTTTCAGCGCCCGCGGATGGGTGGTCGGGCCCGACAACGATGCGAGCCGCTTCCAGCGCTGCACACAGCAGAAGCGGCCCTACATTGGCGATGGCGGCATTTCCTACTACCCGGAAACCGTGTTCTGGAATGGCTACGGTCTGAATCTGCCCGGCCAAGGGAGCGCGCAGATGCTGGTTGCATCAGCCGGCGTCCCGATGCCCACTGACGCGCAGAGCTATCCATGGGTGACAGCCGGCAATGTGCGCGTCCGGTGCTTGCCGCAGACCGAGAACGGAGTGCCTGGCGAGGCGTTCCTGGCGGTCACGCCGGATGGGACGAAGTACTACCTCAACTGGGTCGTGACGCGCGAAATGACCCGGATGAATTACAAGGATAATCCACTGGCACCCACCCGGTCGCTGTCACGAACCCATGTCTTCTTCATGGCTACGCGCGTGGAGGATCGTTTCGGCAACTGGGTCAATTATGGATACAACGGCGACAAGCTGACGTCCATCACCAGCAGTGACGGACGTGCCATCACCCTTGGCTACTCCGGCGACCGCATTACAAGTGCCTCGGCCCACGGTCGAACATGGACCTACCAGTACCGTGAACCCGGCGTACTTGGCTCGCGTATCGATGGTGGACTGGCGGCCGTGGTGCTTCCCGACGGTACGCGGTGGACCTACACCGCGAGCGGCACGCTGCGCCCCCCCAATTTTGGACCTACGCCGGAGGGCTCCGAGTGCGATCCTCGTATGGGAACCGTCTACGGCCCCTACAGCTATGCGGTTGGTCATCCGGCGGGTGCGGTGTCTACCTACTCACTGGCCTATCGCTACTTCTACCGCGCTACCGACATCAGCCCGTGCTCGTCGCCTGAGCAGACGCCCTATATCGGTGTCTGGAACCTGCAGCAGCGGACCATCAGTGGGCCGGGCCTGCCATCAATGACAACCACCTACGGCTTCCAGGATGGCTTTTCAGCCGAGGGTCGCTGGACGACGGTGACCGAGCCTGACGGAAGCGTCACCAGCTATCTGTTCGGCGTGCGGCCGCGCGTCGATGAAGGCAAGGTGCTGGAGACCCGAACCGCCAATGCTGCGGGTGTGACGCTTCAAGGCGTGAAATACCAGTATCTGAGCAAGGAAGAGGCTGCTGGGCAGTTCATTCCTCTGGTGGGGCAATCGCTGAGCATCATGACCCCAACCGAAGGACTCATCGAGCCGCAGAAGCAGGTCGTCACCACGCGCGAGGCCACGGCATATACCGAGCGGGTGGATCTATTCGACCTCTTTGCGAGGCCGGTCCAGACCTACAGTGGAAGTGACCTGGGCGTGGCCAAAGACAGGGTTGTACTTCATGACGATCTCGCAAGCTGGACCTTGGGCCAGAAAGAACGCGTGGAAGATGTCGAGACCGGTGTGGAGCAACAGCGCACCGAGTTCAATGCACAGTCCCTCCCGCAGTCCACATGGGTGTTCGGCAAGCTGAGGCAAACGCTGGCCTATGACCCGTTGGGGAACATCACGCAGGTGGTTGATGGCAACGGCAACGCAACGCAACTGCAGGATTACAAGCGGGGCACGCCTCGGCGCATCCTGTACGCCGATGGCACCAGCATCTCCGCCACGGTGGACGACAACGGTTGGCTGTTGAGCAGAACCGACGAAACCGCGGCGACCACTTCCTACGGCTACGACGCGGTCGGCCGCTTGGCGCTCATCCGGTATCCCGGCGGCGACAACGTGGCGTGGAATGATTCGATCATCAACTACCTGCGGACCACAGGGTCTGAACGGGGGCTGGCAGCGGGGCACTGGCGTCGCACGGAATCAATCGGCAATGCACGGCGCATAACGTGGCACGACGCATTGATGCGTCCTGTACTTACCGAGGAGTACGACACGGCCAATCGCGGTTCAACGCTGCGGCAGGTCATCACATCCTATGACCACGCCGGCAGGACGATCTTCCAGTCCTATCCCGGTCGATATCGCGTGGAGGGGCCCTGATGCGAATTCCGACGATGATGGAATCGGGCATTCAGTCGCGCTGGTTTGGCGCATTGCTGCTGATGATCATGGCGCTTGCGCTTAGTCCAGCAGTGCACGCCCAGGCTTGGGTCAGGCTGACCGGCCCGGCGCAGACCGTCTATACAGCTCCAGCAACTGTGACCATGACGGTTGAGTTCGGGAGTACCAATGCGGGTCCCAAGTCCGAGTACATCGACAACGTCCGGCTGACGCAGAACGGCGCGCTGGTTACCAATTTCGCGTATGGCGCGTACACGGTGCATGGTCTGCCGCCAGGAACGTATCAGTACATGCTGACGGCGCAGGGCATCCGCAACCTCAACGGAGAGGAGATTGTCAGGTCGCTGCAGAGTGGGCCTGTAGTCATTACTGTCAATGCCCCTCCGGAACCTGTTAACTCGGCCGAGATGGTGTCTGCCTCTCTGTCAACAAATCGCGTGGTGGCCGGCCAGCCGTTCGTGGCGACGGTCACGATGAGGAATACAGGGGAAACTACATGGACGCCGGAAGGCGGATATGCACTCAGCATGCCCAACGACAATCCGGCGTACTGGCAGTCCTCAAGCCTATCCGTCCCAGGAACAGTGCCGCCGGGAGCAACAGCGACCTTCAACATCACTCTAGTTCCCAGCACGGGCGCGGCCAATGGAGGCTGGTATGGCGTGGCATTCCAGATGCACAGGAATGGGAACTGGTTTGGGCTTGCTTCAGGCCAGATCGGCTTCTTTATTTGGCAACCGGTCAACGGCGCTGAGTACCACAGTCAATTCGTAGCCAATGAAATGAAGACTGCGGGAAGTCAATCCGCCGTAGTAAGCATGAAGAACACCGGCGACACCACGTGGTATCCGGGTAGCCACTGGTTGGGGGCCCAGAACCCTACCGATTCAACACTTTGGGGCAGCGCGCGCATTGCGCTCCCTCGTGCGGTAGCGCCTGGGGAAACAGTTGATATTCCAGTGCCGATGCAAGCGCCTACAGCGCCGGGGATCTATAACTTCCAGCGGCAGATGTGGGCTGATGGGAAGGGCTGGTTTGGGCCCGCCACGCCGAATGTGGCGGTGAGCGTAACGGCACCTGTGAACAACGCGCGAACCGAAGAGGGGGGCGGTTTCCCGATCGGTATGGAGACAGGTAGCACGATGCAGATGCGGCTGCGCTTCCGCAACACAGGCGAGACGACGTGGAGCAGCGGAGCGGGATACGCACTGGCGACCGAGAATCCTGCCGACAATACCGTGTGGAGCGCCGCGCGTATTCCCCTGCCCTATGATGTGCCGCCCAATGGCATTGTCGAATTTCTATTTACGATCACCGCACCTTCGGTCGCCGGGCAGTACCCGTTGCAGTGGCGGATGAACCAGGAAGGGGTAGGTCGATTTGGGGATGCTACAGCCAATACCAACACCCGCGTAACGCTGCCGCCATTGAAGGGTACTTGGACCGAGTACGATGCATTGGGACGCCCCACATCGGTTTCCCAGGATACCGAGTCCGGAGTGGCAACGAGCGTCATCACCTACGAGGCGGGCAATCGACGCACCACGGTGGATCCGCGAGGCTATACCACCCGCGTGCAGTACGTTGCGTTCGGTACACCGGCGCAGTCTGATGCAATTGCCATCAGCGCGCCCGAAGGGGAATTTACCGATATTCCACGGGATCGCTATGGGCGGCCGGCGGCGATCGTACGTCGCAATGCAGACGGCAGCGTGCGCTTGCAACGCACGCTTGTGTACGGCGCTGGCGGGGAACTGTGCAAGGCCATAGAGCCAGAGTCTGGGGCTACGGTCATCGCCCAGGATGGCGCTGGCAACACTCTCTGGACTGCCAGTGGTTTGAACCTTCCGGATGCCGCCAACTGTGATCTGGCGGCGGCCCAAGGATCCGGGCGACGTATTGATCGGGCGTACGATGCGCGTAACAGGATTTCGACGCTGACGTTCCCCGATGGGAATGGAAACCAGACTTGGAGTTACGCCGCAGATGGGCTTCCAACTCAGATAGTCACGCTCAACGACGGTGGGGCGAACCAGACTACCAATGCGTACAGCTACAACAAGCGAAGGCTGATGACGGGCGAATCCACATCACAGCCCGGCTGGTTCACTTGGGGGCTCGGCTATTCTTACGACGCCAACGCATCGCGTTCCGGCATCCAGTACCCGAGTGGTATGTTCATTGCATTGGATCCGAATGCTCTGGGCCAGCCAAGCCGCGTCGGCAGTTACGTGAATGGCGCTGAGTATCATGCAAATGGCAGCATTCGCATGTTCACATATGGCAACGGCATTCAGTTCGAGCAGGTGCTCAACACCCGGCAGCTTCCCTCCCGCATCGCTGCATCGCCCAATGTGATCGGCCTGAATTACAGCTACGATGCGGTTGGCAACCTGAACTCGATTCTCGACACAATAGATTCCGGTCGCAACCGGCAGATGGCCTATGATGGTCTCGGTCGCCTTACGCAGGCGGCTTCGGCCGCCTTTGGCGGCGATGGCACTGTCCGCTATGCCTATGACGTATTGGACAACATCAAGAGCGCCAGACTGCTGGGCCGCAAGGATCATTTCTATGCCTATGATGGTGCCAACCGGCTGACCAACGTGATGTCGAGCGACGGCGCGACTACGATGGGACTGGCATATGACGCACAGGGAAATCTCTCGATGCGGAATGGGCAGGCCTTCGTGTTCGACATGGGAAATCGACTGCGTTCAGCCCCAGGACCGGAAAACTACCGTTATGACGGTCATGGGCGTCGTGTTCTGGCATGGTTGCAGGGCAGCGGATCGATCCTTTCCATGTATGACAGCCAAGGTAAGATTCGTAGGCAGCAAAGCGAGCGCGATGGGAAAATTCGGGAGTATCTTTACTTAGGTGCGATGCTTGTTGCTACTTTGGAATCAGGGCCGGAAGGAATAACGCTTCTGAAGTACTCGCATCCGGATTTGTTGGGTTCACCTGTCGCAGTTACTGACGCTTCGGGCAGTGTGGTCGAGCGCAGTTTTTATGATCCATATGGCGAGCTTCTGAATCGGCCACTGAATGACGGGATCGGCTACGCGGGGCATGTCAGCGACAGTCAGAACAGCCTCTCCTATATGCAGCAGCGCTACTACGATCCACAGGTGGGCAGGTTCCTGTCTGTGGATCCAGTAACCGCCTACGGAGGTCCGCTTGGAGCATTCAATCGATACTGGTATGCGGATGACAATCCGTATCGATTCAGGGACCCTGACGGAAGACTTTCCCGTGGCTCTGGTTTTTCAGACAGGGAATGGAAAGGATTTGACAAAGCGCAGCAGAGTGCCGCCAAGAGCCTTGAGAAGGCGGCGGATAGAATTACAGGCGCGCTGTCGAGTGGGAAGGGTCTGAAAAGCCTTACTCGAGCATTTGAGCGCAACTTTGGCGAAGGTTCCGGTACAGTCGAGAACATGACAAAAGTTGCGTCTGACATGTCGAGCATGGCAGCTGCGCTCCGGGATACCGGGGCGGGCGCGATTCCTGCCAACGGAATGACGACCGCTCAAATTGATGCCAAGTACGGAGGTAATAATGCCGGAACATTGGCTGCTGTCCCCACGAGTGGTTCGGCACAAGTAATCGTGAATACAAGTCATGCCGAGTTCAGGAGCCAATCGACTCTTGCTTGGGCGGCCGGGCATGAGACCGCGCATGCTGTGTTTGGATACAAAGACACGCTGTTCAATGGTGAGAAGGGATACAAGTTTGGCTCGCCGGCGGAGAGGGATAGCTTTGAGCAGTTCCCCAGTTCACAGCGACTGACCAATCCAGATCATCTAATGGACTTTGCCCGATGAAGAATTTATTTGGATTTTCCCTTGTGGTTTTTCTGGCAGGAGGCTTGTGCTCCTGCTCGCATGGAATCATCCGCCCTGCCGCGGAAAATTATAGGGTGGATGTTGTCGATAGGGCCGAAGAGCGCCGCTTTGATGTTTCACTCGTCTCGAATGACGACCGCGCGTTGTGCGTCTCAAAGGAGAGCTGGCCGGACGCCACAGGTGGCTTTTCTGTAGCCAGAGATGACACGTTTGTGCTGGCGGGAGGAGATCGGCTGCAGGCCCGTAGTGGGCTGATGAGCGCCTATTGCCCAGGGGGCTGTGGGGAGCACCGCGTTGAACCGCACGGTGCATTGAGAGGATTCATTTCCTATGAAGCATTTGCAGGCTCCAAGGTGCTTGCAGGCGAAGGACGAAAGGAACTCCATTTTTCAGTTTCGCCATACTACTGTCGCTGATGATCTCGTGCACGAGAACCGCCGCGACTGGGCCTGCGATTGCGAGAGGGTTCTTGCCTCTAAGCGTCGCTTATATGGTGAGCGGAAGCGCATCTGCTTGTGATGTTCAACGCTCGGTTGCGTGCAGCGCCCACTGCCTTTCGTGCAGGCATTTGGAAGGATTCGGCACGTGCCCGGCTAGGTGTTACCAGCTTAAGTCCCTACGGCAGAGTCCCCCGAAATGCCGCGTCAGCGCCTGCCCCCCATCAATTGATGATCTCCGCGCTCCCCGAAGCAACGAACTCCCTCAACTGCCGAACGAACTCAGCGTCGTAGTGCTCCCACTCCGCAATCTCACCAACAATCCGCAACGGCTCCGCACTCCGATACGACCGCGTCGGATTCCCAGGAAACTTTTTGTTGGTCACATTCGGATCGTCCTCAAACGGCCCGGTTGGCTCCACCACATACACACGCGGCCGCCCCTCACCCCGCGCCATCTCCGCAGCCAACCCAGCGCCCTTGGCAATCGTCGTGAAGTAGACGTGCTTCGTCACCACACTGTCGCGATAGTTGGAGCGGAATCCCGCGCTCAGCAGTTCGCCTACCGCGAGGTCAGCCCGGGTGCCGTGATAGAACGGCCCGGCGACCTGGTCGCAGGTGTCATGCGAAACGGGTGTCCATTCGGTGTCCTGTGCCATCGGCACTACCCCTACCTGTCCTGCCGGATCGACAGGCCGGCGAGTCTAGGGCGCCGGGCGGGCCTTGCGGCAAGGCCCCATCAGGGAAATACTCTGTAAGTGGGAGGCGCGGTGCGCCTCCTTTTTTCATTCTGCCTTGCTGCGTCCTTCCAGCTCGCGCACCGCTGTTTCCAGCGCATCCAGCTTCTCGCGGGTCTTCAACAACACCGCACGCTGCACTTCAAACTCTTCGCGGGTCACCAGGTCCAGCTTGGCCAGCCCCGCCTGCAGCGCGCTCTTGAAGGTGGCCTGCAGTTCCTCGCGCGATTCGCGCAGGCCCGGCGGCACCAGGTCGCTGAGGCGACGGGCCAGGTCATCGATTTGGTTCAGGTCGATCATGGGGTGCTCCGTGGGGTGGTGGGCCTGCGCATCCGGCGCGGCCACAGCTGTTCGGCAGTAAGGATACTGCTGGCCCCGGGCTGCCGGACAGGCGCTGCGGGTTTCGCACCGGCCGCGTTCAGGCGCTATCCTCCACGCCGGAATACAGGAGATAGACGATGAAGATGGTCATGGCGGTGATCAAGCCGTTCAAGCTCGACGACGTGCGCGAAGCGCTGGCCGAGCGCGGGGTTACCGGGATCACGGTGACGGAAGTGAAGGGCTTCGGTCGCCAGAAGGGCCATACCGAGCTGTACCGCGGCGCCGAGTACGTGGTCGACTTCCTGCCGAAGGTGAAGCTGGAAGTGGCGGTGACCGACGATCAGGTGGACGTGGTGGTGGAAGCCATCGTGAAGGCGGCGGGCACCGGCAAGATCGGCGACGGCAAGGTGTTCGTGTACGACCTGGGTAGTGTGGTGCGCATTCGTACCGGTGAGCTGGACGCGGACGCGTTGTAAGCCGTTTTTGTAGAGCCGAGCCCACGCTCGGCGGGTGCAAAGGGCAGCCGAGCGTGGGCTCGGCTCTACAGAAAAGCGGTCGAGCAAGCTCGACCTCTACCGGCGCTTGGCCCACTTGTAGAACCGCTTCCAGCCCTGGCGCACGGCCGCCACCCAACCCGGGTCGGCCACCAGCGCGGCCTGCGCTGCACTTGGCGCTTGGCCGGTGACGCGCTGGCGCATCTTCAGCAGGTTCTTCATGTCGCTGCGGCTCAGCTGCCGGCTCAGCGGGTTGCGGCGCAGCCAGCGCGGTACGCGCCAGGCCGAGGTGAAATCCAGCAGCACCGGCACGCCAGCGCTGACCA
This sequence comes from Stenotrophomonas sp. LMG 10879, assembly GCF_002750935.1. NCBI lineage: Bacteria > Pseudomonadati > Pseudomonadota > Gammaproteobacteria > Lysobacterales > Lysobacteraceae > Stenotrophomonas > Stenotrophomonas sp. LMG 10879. The sequence goes on along the minus strand of NZ_PEJT01000005.1, from coordinate 60,621 downwards.
CCACGTTGGTGCCGTGCAGGTCGTTGTGGGTGATGCCGGCGGCATGCAGGCGGCTGAGTGCGAGCTGCAGCTGTTCGAACACTTCATTGCCCACGGCCTGCGCGGTGCTCAGGGTCTGGCCGGGGATGAATTCCATGCCCAGCGCCAGGCCACCCAGGGTGCCGAGCAGGGCTGGGGCGTGCTTCCAGCCGCCCAGCCGCTCCAGCATGCGCGCCTCGCGGCGCACCATCAGCCGGGCAATCGGCGACAGCGGGGTGCCACGGTAGCGGGAGTAGTCCTTCACCACCGCCGGACGGCCGTCCAGGCAGGTGCGGTAGACATCGGGGGCGAGGAAGCGTTCACCGCGCTTGAGCAGCAGCGGCGCCACGGCGTCATCGCCGCAGGACGGGGAGGGGGTAATGGAAGGGATCATCTGGGGTCTCGGGCGACCCGGTGGGCGGCGCTGAAGCGTCAAGCGAACCGGTACGACTGGGGGAACTGGCTAAACTTTCGTTAAGCCAATTTTAGTACCGGTGAGTTCGCTATTCCACGATTTGTCGGAGAAATGTCGGCGTCGTGGCTGGAACAGTTCGTCACATACATTCGGACAATTCTGTCTCACTTCCGCGCAGAGCCATTGAAATCAGCCACTTGCCGTAGCGTCAAGCCCAGCAATGCGCGCAACGAACGGCAGCAGTGCGTCGCGCAGCTGGTCCAGCCCCGGCTGCTCGATGGGGAAGTGGCCACATTCATCCAGCAGCACCCGCTGCTTCGGCGCGGCCAGCCGCTGGTAGAAGCGGTCGCTGATCGCCACCGGCGTCCAGTCGTCGCAGGCGGGGTGCACCATCAGCACCGGGCAGCGGGTGAATGCTTCGGGCTCCATGGCCGGGGCGGTATCAAACAGCGATGCCATAAGCCCCACTGGCACGCGGTTGCCACCCCCCAGTGGGTCAGCGCAGACCAGCGCGGTCAGTTCTGGATTGCGCGACATCCGTTGCATGTGGGTGAACCAGCGCACGGGTACGCGCAGGCCGCGGGTCAGCCGGCTGAGCGGGCGCAGCCCCGGCAGCAGGGCGCGCATCCACGGCGGGCGGACCAGCGCTGCCTGCACCACTGGATTGCGCGGGTCGGCCAGGGTCGTGACGGCCAGCCCACGCACCCACGGTGATTCGGCCGCCACCAGATAGGCCAGGAAGCCGCCGATGCTGGCGCCAAGCAGCACGAACGGTCGCGGCCGTCGCCCATGCTCGGCGTGGATCAGGGCCAGCAACGCCTGTTTCCAGCTGCCGTAATCCACCTGCTGCCAGGGCGCGGGGCTGAGCCCATAGCCGGGCAGATCCGGCGCCAGCACCTCGTGCCCGGCTGCCGCCAGCTCTGCCGCCAGCGGCGCGAACATCCGCCCGTAGCCGCCGGCGCCATGCACCAGCAGTACGGTCAGACCGGCGTCGGCGGGCCCATGCCGGTCCATTCGCAGCCGGCTGCCGCCCCAGCCAAAGAGCTCGCTGCGTGGCGCCGCGGCCTGTGCGGGCAGGGCGAAAAAGTCGCCGTAGCGTGCGCTGAGGGCGGGGTAGGGATCGGTCTGGGGCAACGGCATCAAGGCAGTGTAGGCCACCCGTTCAGCAACGCGGCACTGAACGTTGCGCACGCCCGGCTTGACCCCGGCGCACGGCCTGCCGACCATAAGCTGTTACACGCGACATCGACGGCCGCACCCACCCGGCACGTCCCCGTCTCCTGCCGCGTTCCCCCACTGATGCCGGCCCTGCGGCCGCATCGCCCTGTTTCCCTGTCCGGCGTGTGCTGGAGGAAAGTGTTTTGATCATCAAAATCGTGCTTGCGGCGCTGTTCGTGTCCTGCGTGCTGTACATCCACTTCCGTGGCAAGGTCCGTGCGCGCTGGTCGCGCCAGCTGCTGGACCACTCCAGCTTCATGGCCCCGATCAACGTGGTCATGTACATGTTTTCCAAGGTGCCGACCACGCCGTTCCTGGACCCGGGCAAGGAATTCCCGCAGCTGGAGCCGCTGCGGCAGAACTGGCAGATGATCCGCGACGAGGCGCTGGCGCTGCGCGATGCGCAGGCGATTGCTGCCTCCAGCACGTTCAATGATGCCGGCTTCAATTCGTTCTTCCGCCGCGGCTGGAAGCGCTTCTACCTGAAGTGGTACGGCCCCTCGCACCCGTCGGCCAAGGCGATGTGCCCCAAGACCACCGCGCTGCTGGAATCGCTGCCGGACGTGCGTGCGGCGATGTTCGCGCAGCTGCCGTCGGGCAGCGAACTGCGCCCGCACCGCGATCCGTTCGCCGGCTCGCTGCGCCTGCACCTGGGGCTGGCCACGCCCAACAACGATGCCTGCTACATCGAAGTGGACGGCATCAAGAAGAGCTGGCGCGACGGCGAGTGGATGATGTTCGACGAGACCTACATCCACCACGCGCACAACGAGACGCCCGATGACCGGGTGATCCTGTTCTGCGATATCGCCCGCCCGCTGCGCTTCGGCCTGCCGGGCCTGTTCAACCGCCTGATGGCGTCCACGCTGCTGGCCGGTGGCGCCTCGCCGAACCTGCCGGGCGACCCGACCGGTGGCGTCAACAAGGCCTTCGGCAGCGTCTACAAAGTGCGGCTGAAGGCCAAGGCCCTGCGCGAGCGCAGCGTGGTGGCCTACCAGGTGATCAAGTGGGGCCTGGTGGTGGCGGTGATCGCTGGTATCTGGGCGCTGTAAGGGAAAAACAGCCGAGCGTGGGCTCGGCTCTACAGAAGGCAAAAACCCGCGCTGTCGCCAGCGCGGGTTTTTGTTTTTTGGGCCCTGCGCGTTCTGTTGTAGAGCCGAGCCCATGCTCGGCTGCATTTCGCGCAGAAGCAGCCGAGCATGGGCTCGGCTCTACAGGATCAACCCTTCAGCGCCGCCTTCACGAACGGCGGGGTCACCAGCACGCCGGTGTGCAGCGCGGCGGTGTAGTACAGGGTGTCGAAGGTCTTGGCGGCCGAATCGGCCTGGCGGAAGTCGAAGCTGCTGTCGCCCTTGCGCGCCAGGGTCACGCTCCACCAGCCGGTGGGGTAGCACGGCTGAGGGAACGGCAGGGTCTTGAACGAACCGAAGCCTGCCTTGCCCATCTCGGTGCGCATTTCGTTGATCAGCTCCAGCTGCATCAGCGGCGACTCGGACTGCTGCACCAGGATGCCGTCGTCCTTCAGGGCCTTGAAGCAGCTCTCGTAGAACGCCTTGTTGAACAGGCCTTCGCCCGGGCCGACCGGATCGGTCGAATCGACGATCACCACGTCCACGCTGCCGGCCGGGCAGTTGGCCATGTAGGCCACGCCGTCATCGAACATCAGCTCGGCGCGCGGGTCGTCGTTGGAATCGCACAGTTCCGGGAAGTGCTTGCGCGCCATCACCGTCACCTGCTCGTCGATGTCGCACTGGGTCACGCTCTCCACGCCCTTGTGCTTGAGCACTTCGCGCAGGGTGCCGCAGTCGCCGCCGCCGATGATCACCACGCGCTTGGGGGCTGCGTGGGTGAACAGCACCGGGTGGCTGATCATCTCGTGGTAGAAGAAGTTGTCCTTGCTGGTCAGCATGATGGCCCCATCGATGGTCATCAGGTTGCCCCAGTCGGTGGTCTGGAAGATCTCGATCTTCTGGAACGGCGACTGCACTTCGTCCAGCTTGCCGGTGATGCGGTAGCCGATGGCCGAGCCGGTGCGCTCGAAGTGTTCGATGTACCAGTTGCTGTTGTCAGTCATGGGAAAGCATTCCTGTTCGGAAGGGATGGAGCCGGGCTGAAGGCGGGGTGCCACGCATCCGGACGGATCGGCCCGTTCAGGTTGGAACCTGCCGCGGGCGCGGGCGCGCATGATAACGAACCTGTGGGCATATAGGCGTTATCATGCCCCCCCTTTTATTTGCCACAAGGCCGACTGCAATGACCGATTGGTCCCTCGACCAAGCCCGCAAGACCTACTCGATCCCGCACTGGGCGGATGGCTATTTCGACGTGGATCAGGCCGGGCACATGGTGGTGAGACCGACCGGGGCGGATGGCCCGGTGGTGTCGCTGCCCAAGGTGGTCGATGCCGCGCGCGCGGCCGGCGCCAAGCTGCCGCTGCTGGTGCGCTTCCCGGACATCCTGGGCCAGCGCCTGGGCAAGCTGCAGGCGGCGTTTGCCCAGGCCCAGCAGGATTGGGACTACCCGGGCGGCTACACCGCCGTGTACCCGATCAAGGTGAACCAGCACCGCGGCGTGGCCGGCACCTTGGCCAGCCACCACGGTGAGGGCTTCGGCCTGGAAGCGGGCAGCAAGCCGGAACTGATGGCCGTGCTGGCGCTGTCGCGCCCGGGTGGCCTGATCGTCTGCAACGGCTACAAGGACCGCGAGTACATCCGGCTGGCCCTGATCGGCCGCAAGCTGGGCCTGCAGACCTTCATCGTCATCGAGAAGCCGTCCGAGCTGAAGCTGGTGCTGGAAGAGTCCAAGGCGCTGGACGTGAAGCCGGGCCTGGGCGTGCGCATGCGCCTGGCCTCGCTGGGCGCCGGCAAGTGGCAGAACAGCGGTGGCGACAAGGCCAAGTTCGGGCTTTCGCCGCGCCAGCTGCTGGACCTGTGGAAGTCGCTGCGCGATACCGAGTACGCCGACTGCCTGAGCCTGCTGCACTTCCACATGGGCTCGCAGATCTCCAACGTGCGCGACATCGCCAACGGCATGCGCGAAGCCACCCGCTACTTCGTCGAGCTGTCACAGCTGGGTGCGAAGATCACCCACGTCGACGTGGGCGGTGGCCTGGGCGTGGACTACGAAGGCACCCGGTCGCGCAGCTTCTGCTCGATCAACTACGGCCTGAACTCGTACGCCAGCAACATCGTGCAGCCGCTGGCCAATGCCTGCGAAGAACACGGCCTGACCCCGCCGCGCATCGTCACCGAGTGTGGCCGCGCGATGACCGCGCACCACGCGGTGCTGATCGCCAACGTGTCCGAAGTGGAACAGGCGCAGGAAGGCCGCGTGCCGGACCAGCACGACGACGAGCCGGCCTCGATCCGTCACCTGCGCGAGATCCACGAAGAGCTGGACGTGCGTCCGGCGGTGGAGCTGTTCCAGGAAGCACAGCACTTCCACGCCGAAGGCCTGTCCAGCTATGCGTTGGGCCAGATCGACCTGCCGCAGCGTGCGCGCATCGACGATCTGTTCTATGCCATCGCCCACGGCGTGCGTGCGCGCCTGAGCTATGACGAGAAGAGCCATCGCCCGGCGCTGGATGAACTGAACGAACGCCTGGTCGACAAGTACTTCGTCAACTTCAGCGTGTTCGAGTCGATTCCCGATGCGTGGGCGATCGACCAGGTGTTCCCGATCGTGCCGATCGAGCGCCTGAACGAAACGCCGGATCGCCGCGGCATCATCGCCGACATGACCTGCGACTCCGATGGCATGGTCAAGACCTATGTCGAGAACGAAAGCCTGGACAGCTCGCTGCCGCTGCACGCGATCAAGCACGGCGAAAGCTACCGCATCGGTTTCTTCATGGTCGGTGCCTACCAGGAAATCCTCGGCGACATCCACAACCTGTTCGGTGATACCGACGCGGTGGAAGTGCTGGCCGATGCCGATGGCTACGCCATCACCCAGCAGCGTCGCGGCGACACCACCGACGTGATGCTGGACTACGTGGGCTACAAGCTGGATGACCTGCGTGCGGCCTACGCCGACCGCGTGGCATCGGCAGACCTGTCGCCGGAGCGCGCGCAGGAACTGTCCGAAGCGCTGGAAGCGGGCCTGACCGGTTACACCTACCTGTCCGACGAACCGCTGATCTGAGGGTGACGGGAACGCCGGGCATGGCCCGGCGCTACCGGCGGTGATGAGTCCCGTCTGATGAGCGCGCGCGCGATCTTCCACTTGTTCCTGCATGCCGCCGTGCCAGCCTTGCTGGCATGGCTGTTCTGGCGCAAGCGTTTCGCCTCGGCGTGGCTGTTGCTGCTGCTGGGCTGGATCATCGACCTGGACCATCTGCTGGCCGACCCGATCTACGCCCCGAACCGTTGCAGCATCGGCTTCCATCCACTGCATACCGCGCCGGCGATTGCCGTGTATGCGGGCCTGTGCGTTCCGAAGAAGACGCGGCTGGTGGGGATTGGTTTGATGATCCACATCGTGCTGGATGCCATCGACTGCTGGTGGATGCATCATCGTTGATGCTTGATGCGTGTCGACCAAGGTCGACGCCTACCGGGTGGCGCGTGATCCGGTAGCGCCGGGCCATGCCCGGCGAGCGCAGCGGCGCGTCACCCCACCGGCAACCACAACGTAGCGCGCAACCCCGGCTGCGCATTCTCCAACGCCAACCGCCCGCCATAACTGGCGGCGATATCACCGACGATCGCCAGCCCCAGGCCGCTGCTGCTTTCGCGCTCATCCAACCGCACGCCGCGCTGGGTGACCTGCGCCAACGCCTCGGCTGCCAGACCTGGACCGTCATCGCGCACATCGATGCGCAACTGCCCTTCGTCCACCCGCGCCGTTACTGTCACATCCCGCTGCGCCCACTTGCCGGCGTTGTCGAGCAGGTTGCCAAGCATTTCTTCGAGGTCGGCGCTGGCGCCGGCGAACTGCAGGTCCTCTGCAATGCCCTCGGCCTGGAACTGCAGCGCACGGTCGCCATGCACCCGGGCCATCAACCGGCACATCGCCTGCGCCACCGCCGCCACCGGCGTGCGCTCGCGATGATCAGCGGTCAGCCCGGCGGCGAGATAGCGATCGACGCTGGCCTGCATGCGCGCGCCCTGCTCACGCAGCGTGGTGCGCCACGCGCGGCCTTCACCATCGGCTTCGGCGGCGAGCACGCTCAGCGGTGTCTTCAGCGCATGCGCCAGGTCCTGTGCACTGGTACGCGCGCGCGCCACCATCCGTTGCTGGTGGTCCAGCAGTGCATTGAGTTCGTCGCCCAGCGGCGCGATTTCAGCGCCCAGTCCCGCCGTATCGATGCGCTGTGCATCGCCGCGGCGCACACGCTCCAGCTGCGTACCGAGGCGTTGCAGCGGGCGCAGGCCGAAATGCACCTGGCTGGCCAGTACCGCCAGCCACGCGGCGACCAGTACCGCCAGCGCCATGGCGCTGCGTTGGCGGAACGCGGCCACATCCGCGTCCAGTGCGCTGCGGTCGGTGGCGACCACGGCGACATAGGGTTCGTTCGCGCGTGGCAGGCGCACCTGCTGTACGCGCGCGCGCAGCGACTGCTGCAGCGGGCCAGGCAGATTGCGTTCGGCCGCGCCATTGGCGGCCACGGGCAACGTCTCGTCCCACAGCGAACGCGACTGCAGCAGCACCTTGCCGCTGCCATCGGCGATCTGCCAGTAGGCGCCGGAGAACACACGCTGGAAACGCGCGTCATTGGGCTCCTGGCGCAGCTGCAGCTGACCGTCGGCATCGATCTCGGCCTGCGCCAGCAGGGTCAGCATGTCCTGCTGCAGTTCGTTGTCCAGGCGGTCGCGCGCGCTGCGCTTGAACAGTTCGCCCAGCAGCGCACTGGCCAGTGCCGAGACCAGCAGCAGGCCGATGCCACCGGCCAGCAGCAGCCGGCGTCGCAGTGATGGTTGCCGGCTCACGGCGCCGCCAACCGCCAGCCCTGGCCGCGCACGGTCTGGATCAGGTCGGTGCCGAGCTTGCGACGCACGCGCCCCAGCAGCACGTCCAGCGCATTCGAATCGGGATCGTGGCCGCCATCGAACACGTGCTCACCCAGACGGTCGCGGCCGATCACCTGGCCGCTGTGGTGGATGAAGTAGCTGAGCAGACGGAATTCCTGTGGGCTCAGTGCCAGTGCATGGCCATCCAGATCGAAGCGCCCGGCATTGACGTCCAGCTGCAACGGGCCGCACTGCAGGCGTGGGCTGGCATGGCCGCGGCTGCGACGGATCAGGGCGCGCAGGCGCAGCACCAGTTCATCGGCCTGGAAGGGTTTGGTCAGGTAGTCGTCGGCGCCGGCGTCGAATCCAGCCAGCTTGTCGTGCCAGCGGCCGCGTGCGGTCAGCACCAGCACCGGAAAGTCGCGGCCATTGCCGCGCCAGCGTTCGATCACGCTCAGGCCATCCAGCCCGGGCAGGCCCAGATCGACAATGGCGGCCTGCAGGTCTTCCACCTGGCCGATCTCCTCGGCCTGGCGACCATCGGCCACCACGTCGACCACGTAACCGGCCTGCTCCAGCAGCGGCTGCAGGCGCTCGGCCAATGCGGCATCGTCTTCGGCCAACAGGATGCGCATCAGTCGTCCAGCTCCGTCTTCAGCAGCCTGCCGTTGCGCGCATCATAGTCCAGCTCCACCACCACGCCGTCGGCGCGCAGGATCTCCACTTCGTATACGCCATCGTCCAGCTCCACTTCCAGCAGCTGGCCGGGGTGGCGCTTGAGTGCATCGCGCACCACGCTTTCCAGCGGCACGTAGCGGCCCTGCTGCACGGCCCGGCGCGCGACCTGCTGCGCCGGGTCCTGGGCGGGGCCGGTGGCGGTCGGAGCGCTGGCCAGCGCCAGCAGCAGGGACAGGGAAGACAGGATCGGCACGTGGATGATGGGGAATGGGGGAACAGGCGCGAGTGTGCCGCCGCCAACTAACCATTGGCTAACAGCGGCGGCTAAGTGGCTGTTAACCACGCGGCGCATCGTGGCGTTGCCGGGATGGTCCGGCACCGAACAGGAGAACCCCCATGTTGAAGTCGCTCACCCTCGCCACTGTCGTTGCGTTCGCCGTCACTCCCGCTGCCCAGGCCGCACCGCTGGGCATGGCCCAGGTCGAACAGACCCTGCGCAAGGCCGGCTACACCCAGATCCATGAGATCGAGCGCGATGACGGCCTGTGGGAAGCCGATGTCAGCCGTGCCGACGGCCGCTTCAGCGAGGTGTACGTGGACCCGAAGACCGGCGAGATCTTCGACGAGCACGACAGCCGCGCATTGCTGAGTACCGAACAGGTGCTGGCCAAGGCGCAGTCGCAGGGGCTGCGTGAGATCCATTCGCTGGAACGCGATGGTGCGACGTGGTCGCTGGAAGCGCGGAATGCCCGCAACCAGCGTGTGGAAGTGCGCCTGAGTGGTTACGACGGCCGCATCCTGCACAGCGAGCGTGATGGCTGGCTGGATTGATGCCTGCTGGGGTGGGCGTGTCGACCAAGGTCGACAGCTACCGGGTAGAGCCGGCCGCTGGCCGGGTCGAGCTGCGCTTCGGTAGATGCCGACCTTGGTCGGCACAGGGCCGGAAAAGCGTGTCGACCAAGGTCGACACCTACCCAGGGCGCGGATTACCAGCCGTAAGGCGGTGGGTAGTCCCAATAGCCCGGGCCACCACCGTAGTAGCCGCCACCACCATATGGCCCGAAGAAGCCCGGGCCCTTGCCTTCGCTCACGTGGATGTTGACGTTGACCCCGCGGGTCTTGCCTTCATCGTTGGTGTAGTTCTTGCTGAGATTCAGCGTGGCGGCGTTGTAGTGGGTGTTGCCGTAATTCTTGGCGTAGCCGATGCCGGTGGTGAAACTGCCGGACACCTTGACCTTGTCATCCGTCACGTCGGCGATCCGGCCGTCGCCATTCACGCGCGGGCCGGTCTTGTCGCCGTAGAACGTGCCCGGCGGATCCTGCTGCAGGGTCGGATCGTTGAGATAGCGGATCGGCGTCTGCGGCACGGACAGGTCCAGGCCGGAGGCCTGCGGCGCGGTGGCGCCAGCGGCGGACTGCGCCAACGCGGTCCCGGGCAGGGCGGCCAGGCACAGCAGCAGGGTCAGGGGGCGGATCATGACGGCGCTCCAACGGAGAGGGGCCGCGCAGCACGCGGCGGTACAGGCCGACGCTAGCAGGCGTTGCTTGAATGATGCCTGTCGGCGCCCGCTTGCGGTAGAGCCCGGCCATGCCTGGCTGCACGCTACAACCGCCCGAACCCGAACAGCTCCTGCAGCGGGTGCCGGCGCCGCTCGATCCCGGCCCGCAACAGCCCGGCGCCGATCATCGAATAGGTGATGCCGTTGCCACCATAGGCCATGGCGAACTGCACCCGCGGGCCCCACTGCTTATGCGGGCCGAAGAACGGCAGGCCGTCGGCGGTCTCGGCAAAGGTGCCCGCCCACGAGAACGCCGGGGTCGGCTGCAGGTGCGGGAACCACTGCTGCAGCTGCTTCATCAGTTTGCGGGCCTTGCTTTCCACCCGGCCGTCGCGGCGGGCGGGAATATCGATGGCATCGTCCAGCCCGCCCACCAGCAACCGGCGGTCGCCGGTGGCGCGCAGGTACAGATAGGGACGCGCGCTCTCCCAGACCATCGTGCGCTGCAGCCAGCCCAGCTCGTCGGCGTTGATCGGGTCGGTGATGAAGGCATAGCTGCTGCGGTTGCGGGCTACGCGTGGGTCCAGCCATTGCTGGTTGGCATAGCCCATCGCCAGCACCACGTGGCGGGCACGGATCTGCATGCCGGATTCGGTGCGCGCAGTCACGCCGCGCGTGCTGGGGGTGAGGGCATGTAGCACGGTGCGGTCATGGACCACGCCGCCGCGCCGACGCACACGCTCGAGCAGCCCATAGGCCAGGCGGTACGGATCCACGCGCGCGGCCTGGCGGGTCAGCAGCGCACCGCCGGCATCGACGCTGAAACGTTCCTGCAGCGCCTCCCGGTCCAGCCAGCGGGCATCCAGGCCGATGCCACGGCGCGCCTCACCTTCGGCCATCAGCCGCGGTACGTCACGGCGGCGACTGGCCAGGTACAGGCTGTCCATCTGCTTGAAATCCACCTCCTTCAAGCCGCGTGCCACCTGGCGCAGGGCCGGGATCGCATCCGCGCATGCCTGGTAGGCCAGCGCCGCCGCGTCCTCGCCATACTGCGAGGCCAGCTCCAGCAGATGGGTGTCGATCTCGTACTGCAGCAACGCGGTGCTGGCTGCGGTGCTGCCCCAGCCGATGTCGCGCTGCTCGATCACCGCAACGTCGTGCCCATGGGCCGATAACTCATCGGCAATCAGCGCGCCGGTAATGCCGCCACCGACCACCAGCACATCGCAGTGCAGATCCTGTTCCAGCGGCGGAAAGGCCTGGATCAGGCCGTTGCGCACCGCCCACCACGGGTAGCCACTCTTCAGGTCCATGCGCGTTCGTGCTCAGGCGGTGGGGTGGCCGGTATGCGGGGTCTGGATCAGTTCGGACAGATCGAAGCCCTGCAGGCGTGCGGCTGCCAGATAATGTTCCTGCACGGTGGCATCCAGCCGGGGCTCACGCGCCAGCAGCCACAGGTACTTGCGATCGGGGCTGCCGACCAGGGCAACGCTGTAGTCCGGCGCCACCTGCATCACCCAGTAGTCACCCTTGGCGAAGGGCAGCCAGCGCAGGCCCTTGGGCAGGAAGCTGACTTCCAGCCGCGCGCTGTCGTTGTCGATCGCGCACGCCTCACCGGTGGCTTCCTCGACCTCGCCGTCCATGCGGCAGCGGTTGGTGACCCCCACGTTGCCGTTGTCGAGCAGCTGGTAATGGGCCGACACGTCGGTGCAGCCCTCCGGCTCGTGGCGCATCGGCAGGCGGGCGATCTCGTACCAGGTGCCCAGGTAACGCGGCAGCTTGAGGTCGGTGACGGTCTTCAGGGGCGGCAGGTCGGTCATTGTCAGGCGTGGCAGGAGAGGACCTCCACGATGCCGAGGACGCTGCCACGGGCGGGTGAAGCCGGGGCGAGGGCCATGTCCAGAACGTTCCGTCGCCCCGGCGAAGCGCGTGCCGTCATCGGTGCAGCGGTATGCTTCCGCCAGCGCCGCGTTTTTCCGATCCAACCGCAGTGGAGGTGCCGATGTACCAGGTGATCCTGTTGAAGAGTGAAACCCAGTTCGCCCGCGAGCAGTGGCCGCAGGTTGACGATCTGGTGGACTACGAAGGCGTGGCCTACAGCCTGCGCGCCGGGCCGCGCCAGCCGTTGCCGACCGACCATGCCTGGCATCCGATCGCGGTGTACGCACCGGACGAGATCACCGAGGAAGAATTCCAGGAGTGGTACGCGCTGCAGCAGCCACAGGTAGAAGAGCTGCGGCTGAAGTACTGAGCCGCCGCCACCCACCAGCGCCTGCGCATCCGCCGTTTACAGCACCTGCCGTATAGTCGCGCGCAGGCGCGGTGGTCCGCGTGAACCGGTGTGGCTGGCTTGTCTTCCTTCTTCCGAACGATCCTGGTGCGTGGCCCGTGGTTGGGCCTGCTGTTGTGTTGCACGCTGCTGCTGGCTGTGCCGGCGCTGGCCCAGGATGACGACCCCACACCGAAGCAGCAGCTGGCGCAGATCGACAGCACGCTGAAGGATGTTGAGCGCAAGCGCGTTGATGCCGAAGCCACCGAAACGCTGGGCACGCTGTCGGAAAATGCATCGCAGGCCAAGCGCGATGCCGAGGCGCTGGAAAAGACCCTGCAGCCCCAGCTGGACCAGCTCAACGAGCAGCTGACGCAGCTGGGCGATGCGCCCAAGGACACCACCGAACCGCCGGAGCTGGCCGCGCAGCGGCGGACGCTGACCCGCCAGCGCGATGCCCTGGTGGCATCGATTGCCCAGGCGAAGTCCAGCGCCGTGCGTGCGCAGCAGTTGAGCGCGGACATCGACAAGCAGCGCAACGCACAGCGCACCGAGGAGCTGGGGCGCAAGGTCGCCTCGCCGCTGTCGCCGACGCTGTGGCGACAGGTGGCCGACCAGTTGCCGAACGACATCGCTCGCGTCACGCCCTTGGCCCAACAGGGCCGTGCGGCGCTGACCACGGCCATCGCCACCCATGGTTGGGGCACGCTGCTGCTGGGGCTGGCGGCGGCACTGGTGATGATGTTCCCGCTGCGCCTGTGGCTGCGCGCGCTGGGGCGCCGCTTCGCCGCGTCCGAGCGCGCCCCCGACGGCCGCCTGCGCCGCTCCGGCCTGGCCATGTGGTTGCTGCTGGTAGGCACCCTGCTGCCCGGTTACGCCGTGGTGGTGCTGGTGGCCGCGCTGGATGCCATCGGCGCGATTCCGCCGCGGCTGCAGAGCGTGGCCGAAGGCGTGCAGGCGGCGACGTTCGCGGCGGCCTTCATCTCCGCGCTCAGTGCCTGCCTGCTGGTACCCAAGCGGCCTTCGTGGCGGCTGCTGAACCTGGATGACACCGCCGCGCTGAAACTGCGCAAGTACGCTTGGGGCGCTGCGGCACTGGCCTGGCTGAGCACGGTGCTGGTGGCCATCGATCGCGCCACGCGCACCAGCGATGTCACCACGGTGGCGCTGGACGGCGTGATCGCGCTGACCTACCTGGGCCTGATCATGGCCATGCTGGTGACCCTGGCGCGCCTGCATCGGCGGCAGACCGCCGAGGCCGAGGCGAAGCTGGAAGCACAGGCCGACGGCCAGGGCGCGGCCGTTCCGGTACGCCGCAGCAGCTGGCTGGTGCTGGCACGGGTAGCCGGAAACATCGCCGTGGTGGCCGCGATCATCGCCACCTTGATGGGCTATGTGAACTTCGCCAAGTTCGTGAACCAGCAGTTGATCGGCGGCAGCATCGTGGTGCTGGCCGCAACCCTGCTGTTCAAGTTCGTCGACGATTTCTCCACCTGGCTGCTCAACGCTGACAGCAAGGTTGGCCAGACCATCCTGCTCAGCACCGGCCTCAGCGTGTCGCGGTTGGAGCAGGCCGGCGTGCTGCTGTCAGCCGTGCTGCGCACGTTCGTGGTGTTGGTCGCGCTGCTGGCGCTGGCCGCACCGTTCGGCAACATCGGCTCGGTGGTCGAGCGCGTCGCGTCGCTGGCCAACGGCATCTCCATCGGCGACATCACGCTCAAGCCCGCGCGGATCGCCATTGCCCTGTTGGTGATGCTGGTCGGACTGGGGCTGACGCAGCTGCTGCAGCGCTGGTTGACCGACACCTACCTGCCCAAGACCGAGCTGGACCTGGGCGCACGCAACTCAATCAGTACGATCACCCGCTACGTGGGCATCATCCTGGTGGCGCTGTGGGCGCTGACCGCGATGGGCCTGAACCTGAAGAACCTGGCGTTGCTGGTCAGCGCGCTCTCGGTGGGCATCGGCTTCGGCCTGCAGGCGATCATCCAGAACTTCGTGTCCGGCCTGATCCTGCTGACCGAGCGGCCGGTGAAGATCGGTGACTGGGTGAAACTGGGCGATCAGGAAGGCGACATCCGCCGGATCAACGTGCGTTCGACCGAGATCCAGGTGAGCGACAAGTCCACCTTGATCGTGCCCAATTCGGAACTGATCACCAAGACCATCCGCAACATGACGATGGGCAACAACCAGGGCCGCATCCAGATCCAGTTCGCGGTGCCGGCCAGCACCGATGTCGCGGGCCTGCGACAGGCGTTGCTGGATGCCTACGGTGCGCACAGCACGGTACTGCAGCAGCCGGCGCCGTCGGTCTACATCGACAGCATCGCCGGCGGCCAGATCACCATCAACAGCTTCGCCTACGTGGCCAGCCCGCGACAGGTGTACGGCACGCGCAGCGATCTGTATTTCAGCCTGCTGCAGATCCTGGCTGAGCGGAACATCCCGTTGTCCACGCCGACCGACATCCACATCACCCGGGATCCGCAGCAGTAAGAGGGTGGGTCGGCAGGGCTGCGCCCTGCACCTGCCGAAGCAACGGCAACAGCAACGGCCGAAGCAAGAGCGGGTTTCCTGTGGGGAGGCGGGGTGGGTCCGGTTGCGGGGGACGCTGCAAGTACGTCCATGTAAGCTCGGTCGCGCCATCCATGGCGCTCACGCCCCCGCAACCGGACCCACCCCGCCTTCGACAGATTTCCGCGATCTGTCGGGATGGCATTGCCTGCTCTTGGTGGGTGTCGACCGCGCTGCGGTTGGTAGGTGTCGACCTTGGTCGACACGTAGATCCACGCCATGCGTGGATGAATGTCCATCGAAATCGAATATTTCGAAAATTGATCGAAAAACATCCACGCATGGCGTGGATCTACCAGATTGCGGAAATCTGTCAGAGGTGGGGCGGTGTCGGATTGCGGGGTGTCAGCCGCATGGATGCGGCTGCCAAGCCTACAGGGACGTACTTGCGGCGTCCCCGCAATCCGACACCGCCCCGCCACCCCACGAAATGCCGCCGTTGCTTTTGCTTCCGCCTCTGCAGGTGCAGGGCGCAGCCCTGCCGAAAGAACCCCTTTACCCCCGCGGTCGCCCGCGTGAGGGCACCAGTGCGAACGTATCCACTGCCAGCTTCTCGGCGTGGTTCAACCACGCGCGGATTTCCAGATCGTCCACCTCGTGATCAAGACCGAACGACACGTTGATCTTGCCGTCGGCATCGGGCTGCACCCACTGCTGGGCCAGCACCACCTTGCGCTGCGAAGACACCGCTTCGATCCAGAAACCGCGATCCGGGCGCGTACTCGCCACCAGCTGCAGCATGTACTGGCCCGCGCGGGTGCGGCGGCCCTTCTGGGTGATCATGTGTGCCTGGCGCACGCTGGGGCGGGGGCCCTGGAACGCATCCAGCGGTGCATCCACGTCGATGCCGTTGCGCAGCTGGCCATCGCGGTACAGCTTGATGCCGTTGTCGCGGTTCACCAGCAGCGCGCACCAGTCGCCGTCGGCTGAGCCATCCTCGAACGCGGTGCAGCGATCGACGTAGGCGAGTGTGTTGTCCGGGTCGGCATCGTCGAACTGGCGCGAGGTGTTTTCCAGATACACCGATTTCAAGTCCCAGTCCTTGTCGTACTCCAGCAGCACCGGCGGCTGCACGTGCTGCAGGCCGACCACGACCTGGTCGTCGCCGTCGATCTTCAGCTGCCGCGTCGGTTCACCCAGCCACAGCGAGCGGGCGAAGGCCAGGTACTGCGGGTAGTCGCGGCCGCCATCGCGGCGCGCGGCGGCGCTGGCACTCGGCGCGCGCTTGTCGTCCAGCAGCGAACGGCCGAAGCCCATCGTCTGCAGGTTCGGATCGAGCAGGCTGAGCAGGGTGGCACCCGAATCCAACGTCGAGCCGTCTTCGGCGGCCAGCTGGCGCGGGGCCACGCCGTCACCCAGGAACAGCAGCAGGTTCTCGCGCTTCTGCCTGGTCAGGATATGGCTGAGGTCATTGGGCATGGCCAGGTGATCGGAGGCGATCACGATCAGCGTGTCCTTGCCATACGGGCTGGCCTGGATGCGCTCGACCAGCTGCGAGATCAGGCGGTCGGTGCACTTGAGTGCGTTGAGCATGCCGATGTTGCCGTACTGGCTCTGGTAGCGCTCGCCCTTGCAGGCCACCGGCAGATGCCCGGCCGGGTGGTGCGTGTCCATGGTCAGCGTGGTCAGCATGAACGGTGCGTCCTGCCGCGACAGCTGTTCGAAGCGCTGGTAGGCGGTGTCCAGCAGCACGTCGTCATGCACGCCCCACGCCGAGTAGTGGATGCGGCCGATCTTCTTCTGCTGCTTGAACCATGCCAGGTCATGCACTTCGTCGAAGCCATGACTGGCCAGGAACTGGCCCTTGCCGGCGAACTGGCCGTTGGCGCCACCCAGATAGTGGTTGGTGTAGCCCTGCTGCTTCAAATAGTCGCCCAGGCACACGGCTTTGGGCAGGAAGCTGCCCATCCGGTCCATGCTGTTCTCATCGCCCTGCGAGGTGGTCAGCGGCACGCCGCACATCGATGACACCAGACCGGCGATGGTCCAGCCGCCGCCCTCGGCCGAGGCCAGCCCGCGGACATCGAGTGACTTGGCGGCCAAGCGGTTGAGATTGGGCATCAGGCCGGGAAACACGGCCTCATCCAGATAGGTGCGTTCCAGGCTCTCGCCGTAGATCCACACGATGTTGCGCGGGCGCTGCAGGGCCTGCGTGGGGATCTGGTACTCGGGAGCGATACGGGCGAAATCCACCGGACGCAGCTGCTGGTACAGGCGTTGGCCATCGCGCGCCAGCGGGCTGATCATGACCGTGGCCACCCACAGCGCGGCGAAACCGGCAAACCACGCACCACCGGCCGTGGGTCGGCGCCAACGCTTCACCCGCGTAGCGAACAGCGGCAGCAGCGACACGGCAGCCAGCACGATGAAGCCGGCGATATAGCCCTTGAAGTCGGCGACACCGGCGCCTTCCATGTCCGCACCCAGGTGGTACAGGGTGGCGGCGTTGAGTCCGTCGCCGGACAGCTTGTCGATCAGCCACCACGCACTGAGCGCCAGCAGCAACAGCGAGAACAGACCTGCTTTCCACCACACCCACTTTGCGGACGCGAGGAACAACCAGGACAGCAGCAACAGCGACAGCAGCAGAATCCAGAGCATAGGCAGCTTCGGCAGTGACGGGGTGGCGATGGACGTCGTACCGACGCGTGTCCATCCGACCGGCGCTGCTGCAAGCACATCTGCATGACAGGCCGATGACCCGATAGTGCATGCACGAACCTGACTGAAATGTTTGTTGAAATCGCGCGTGCGATATCACGCCGCGAACGTAAATCGAGCGTGAAAACTCACGCTCGATTGCATTAAAAACCGCATGAATGCGCTGTTTTCGTAGATACACAACACGCGTGGATACGACAACGCATCAACGCTATCGATGTCCACGTTCCTCGCGCGAACGCGCACGCCGATCGAACAGCAAGGCGCTGGTCACGATGCCCAGCCCAAGCACCACGCCGATCAACAGCAGCACCAGTGCGATGGCGGGATAGCCGAACATATGCCAGCCGGTATCGATCTTCATCATCATCGCCGCCGCCATGATCAACGCTGCGCTGATGATGCCGGCCGCCACGCGGTTGGCGATCTTCTGCAGGTTCTCCATCAGCCGCGATTCTTCCAGCCCGGTCACCTTCATCTGCAGGCGGTTCTCGGCCAGCAGCGCCATGATGTCCGAGAGCTTGCGTGGCCCATCGCGCAGCAGTTGCTGCACCTCCATGGCTTCGCTGGCCAGGTTGGCGGCCGACAGGGATTTCTTCAGACGCGCGCGCATCACGTGCTGCAACTGGCGCTCGACGATGCGCCGCGTATCAAGGTCCGGTGCCAGCAATCGGCATACGGTTTCAAGGTTGAGCAGCGCCTTGCCCAGCAGGCTCAGCTCCGGCGGCGTACGCAATCCGGACGAAGTGGCGATGCGCACCATGTCCAGCACCACACGTCCTTCGGAGAAATTCGCGCTGGCTGCGTAGCGTGCGATCAGCTGGCCGGTCTCGCGCAGGTAACGCTCTTCATCGAACGCCTCCAGCCGCGTGCTGATGCTGATCAGGTCGTCGGCCACCTCCTCGCCGCGGCCATCGACGGCGGCGAACAGGATCTTCAGCAGCCGCTCGCGCAGGCGCGGTGGCATGTGCGCGACCATGCCCAGATCGAAGATCGCCAGGCGCCCATCGGGCAGTACCCGCAGATTGCCCGGGTGCGGATCGGCATGGATCTCGCCGTGCACGAAGATCTGATCCAGATAGCCACGGATCAGCGCCGCCGCCAGTGGGTCCATCGCCTGTTCGGTACGGCGCACATCGGGAATGGCATCCACGCGTACGCCGCTGGCCAGTTCCATGGTCAGCACGCGATGACTGCAGTAGTCCCACAGCGGCTGCGGAATCCACAGGCGCCGGAACGGCTTCAGATGGCGACCGAAGCGCGACAGGTTCTCAGCCTCTGCGTGGTAGTCCAGCTCCTGCATCAGGGTCTTGGAGAATTCGTTGAGCCAGTCACGCAGGCGCACGCGGCGGCCGATCTGGGTCAGGTGGTCGGCGGCCAGGGCGAAGCTGCGCAGCACGTCCAGGTCCGAACGCAGCTGCGCGGCCACCTCGGGCTTCTGCACTTTCACCGCGACCTCGCGGCCGTCATGCAGCACTGCGCGATGCACCTGGGCGATGGACGCGCAGCCCAGCGGCTGTGGATCGAATGCGGCGAACAGCTTGTTCACCGGTGCGCCCAGCTCCTGTTCGACGATGGCGTGGATGCGTTCGACCGGGATCTCAGCGACCTTCTCCTGCATCCGCTCCAGCGCGGTGGCGAACTCCACCGGCACCATGTCCGGGCGGGTGGACAGCATCTGCCCGAGCTTGACGAAGGTCGGCCCCAGCGCTTCCAGGTCACTGACGAACTGCTCGGGATTGCCATCGGGCGGCACATCGGTGTGGCTGCCGGCAGCGTCCAGGTTCATGCCGGAGAACACGCCGGAATGACGGTAGCGCATCAACAGGCGCAGGATCTGGCTGCGCCGGTTCATGCCCCGGATCAGCGGGGGATTGCCTGTGGCGGCGGGCGGCTTGCTCAAACAGAACTCCTCGAAAGCGACGACCCGGCGGCCGTGATCTGGCGGCCGGGTAGCGCCGGGCCATGCCCGGCGGGATCGGAATACGCTTGCAGTGTCCCTGTGCAACGGTAGGCGCGCGGTGAATCCGCTACCGCAGGCGGTGCAGGATGGGTCAGAATCCGCTCATTCCCTTTACTGGATCCCCCATGGCCGGTGCCAGCCTGTTTGCCCTGCTCGACGATATCGCCTCCCTGCTCGACGACGTCTCGGTGCTGACCAAGGTCGCCGCCAAGAAGACCGCCGGCGTGCTGGGCGACGACCTGGCGCTGAACGCGCAGCAGGTGACCGGCGTCAATGCCAACCGCGAACTGCCGGTGGTGTGGGCGGTGGCCAAGGGCTCGCTGGTGAACAAGGTGATCCTGGTGCCCGCCGCGCTGGCGATCAGCGCGCTGGAAGCCTGGCTGCACAGCCGTGGCTGGAACGTACCGTTGATCGTGCCGCTGATGATGATCGGCGGTGCCTTCCTGTGCTTCGAGGGCGTGGAGAAGCTGGCGCACCGTTTCCTGCATTCCGCCGACGAGGACGCCGAACATCAGGCTGAGCGGCGCAAGGCGCTGGCCGATGCGCAGGTGGACATGGTCGCGTGGGAGAAGGACAAGGTGAAGGGCGCGATCCGCACCGACTTCATCCTCTCGGCCGAAATCATCGTGCTGTCGCTGGGTGTGGTCGCCACGGCGTCGTTCATCAACCAGGTCAGCACCTTGGTGGTGATCGCGCTGGCGATGACCGTGTTCGTCTACGGGCTGGTCGCCGGCATCGTCAAGCTTGACGACCTGGGCCTGTACCTGTCGCGCAAGGGCGCGGCGCTGGCGGCGGTCGGCCGTGGCCTGCTGGTATCGGCGCCGTGGCTGATGAAGTTCCTGTCGGTGGCCGGTACCGCGGCGATGTTCCTGGTCGGTGGCGGCATCCTGGTGCACAACGTGCCGGCGCTGCACCACGCGGTGCAGGCGCTGGGCGGCGAAGGCCAGTGGGGCTGGCTGGTCAACGCGCTGGGCAACATGGTGGTCGGCATCATCGCCGGTGCGATCGTGCTGGCGGTGGTGACCGGCGTGCAGAAGCTGCGCGGCAAGTAGCGCAGGGGTCTTGCCCGGTAGGGGCCGACCTTGGTCGGCGGTTTGTTTGCCGCGCGTGCCAACCAAGGTTGGCACCTACCAAGCGGTTTCCAGCGCCTTGCCCGGTAGAGGCCGACCTTGGTCGGCGGGTTGTTTGTCGCGCGTGCCAACCAAGGTTGGCATCTGCTCGCGAACTACCCGGCGTGCACCCGGTTCTTGCCTTCGCGCTTGGCCACATACAGGGCGTCATCGGCGCGCCGCAGCAACGTATCGGCATCGTCGCCCGGCTGCCATTGCGAAAGCCCGGCACTGAAATGCACCGGTACCCGCCGGTCCTGCACGGTCAGCACGCGATGCGCCAGTGAACGCTGCAGGCGCTGCACGGTGGCCATGCTGTCCGCGCCGGGGGTTTCCGGCAGTACCAGAACGAACTCGTCGCCGCCCAGCCGGGCGATGCCATCGGTGGCACGCAGCAGCAGGCGGCACACCGCCACCAGGTGCTGCAGCAGCGCGTCGCCGCCGGCGTGGCCGTGTTCGTCGTTGGTCTGGTGGAAATCATCCAGGTCGATCACCGCCAGCCCCAACGGCGAGTTGTTGCGCGCGGCGCGGGCCAGTTCGCGTTGCAGCAGTTCATCCAGGCCACGCCGGTTCAGGGCCTGGGTCAGCGGATCGATTCGTGCCAGATCGCCGGCCGCGCGCAGATCCTGTTCCAGCTGGTTGATGCGCTGCTCGGCGCGTTCCACTTCCTGCCGTGCGCTGGCCAGGTGATCACGTGCCTGCGCGGCCTGCTGCTGCACCTTGCCGGTGTCCTGCATCACTTCCTGCAGCAGGTGGTTGAGGTCGGCGATGCTGCGCGCCTCGCGCAGCTGCAGCGCGTAGCTGCCGATGCGGTCGTGGTATTCACCGGTACTGGCGGCCATGCCGTCCATGCGCTCGATGAACTCGCCCATCAACCCGCGCATGGCCGCTTTCGAATCGTCGATTCCCTGCCGCAGCAGGCCCTGCTTGTAGATCACTTCGCGCAGCTCGGCGCGGGTGCGCTCGACCGATTCGGCTTCCAGCGGTCCGGCCAGCAGCTGGCGCACGGCTGCGATCTGGCCCTGCAGCCAGCTGCGGTCATCCAGCAGCTCGCTGACGTTCTCCAGCAGCAGTGCGAACAATTCCAGCAGCAGCGCCTGCTGTTCCTGCCAGCTCTCGGCGCGCACGCCGATCTGGTGACCCAGCTCGCGCGCACCTTGTTCGATCGGCTCCAGTGCCGCGCCCGGTTGCCACTGGCGCAGGCGTACGGCCAGTGCCTGGGCCTGCTCGCGCAAGTCGGGATCGTGCTGCAGCAGCGCCACCACCGCGCCGCCCAGCAGCAACCTCAGCTGCTCGGACAGGCGCAGGCTGTCGGGCTGGCCATCGGGCGAGTGCTGGTCGATGGTGCGGATGTACTTGTCGATCAGCTGCCGCATTGCCCGGCCATAACGCGGCCAGTCGGCACTGGCCTGCGCCGACTGCAGGCGATCGCCCATGTCGCCCAGCTCGCCGGGCAGGGTGGCCATGCCATTGGCGAAGGCGGCCAGCAGCGGCTCAGGCGCATCGGCCGCGGCAAACAGCTGCTGCAACGCCACGCCGCTGCCGCCCTGCAGTACCACCCGATCGCCGCGCCCGTCATCGACCACCGCGCGCACGCGCGCAGGCGGTCCGATGGCGGTGCCGGGGGCAGGGCGGGGGTCGGGCTGGTCCGTCATGGAACGAATCCTGGGGTGGCAGGGAGGCTGGTCACAGCATATCGGCGCAACTGGCGGTGGCTTGAACCGATAGGATGGGCGACAGGATGCCGCAGTGGAGGTGGGTATGCGTGTGATGTTGCTGGGGGCGACGGGACTGGTGGGCGGGCTGGCCCTGCCGATGCTGCTGGACGACCCACGCTGCCGCGCTGTGGTGGCCCCGACCCGACGGCCGCTGGACCTGCGCGACCCGAAACTGCACGCCCCGGTGCTGGACTTCGATCAGCTGCCGGATGCGCCGGGCTGGGCACCGGTGGATGCAGTGGTATGCGCGCTGGGCAGCACGATGGCCCTGGCGGGAAGCCGCGAGGCCTTCTACCGGATCGACCACGACTACCCGCTCGCCTTCGCCCGCCTGGCCAGGACCCAGGGCGCGCGTGCCTTCGTACTGAATTCGGCGGCGGGGGCCAATCCGGGTTCGGCCATCTTCTACAGCCGGGTAAAAGGCGAGCTGGAGCGCGACCTGCGCGCGCTGGGCTTCGCTTCGCTGACCCTGGTCCGGCCGGGCCTGATCGGCGGCCACCGCCCACAGGCGCGCCGCGGCGAACAGTTCGCCCTGCAGGTGCTGGGTGCATTGCGGCCGGTGTTGCCGCGTGCGTGGCGTATCAACCCGGCCACGCGTATCGCGCGCGCGCTGGTGAACGCGGCACTGGCGCCGGCACCGGGCGAGCACGTGGTGGCTTCGAAAGACCTGGTGGACTGATGTCGCGCGCGCTGCGTCTGACCCAGCTGCTGCAGGTGCTGCGCCGCCACCGCCGGCCGGTGGCCGGGCAGGCGCTGGCCGACGAGCTGGGCATCAGCCTGCGCACGCTGTACCGCGATATCGAAACGCTGCGCGAACAGGGCGCCGACCTGCGCGGGGAAGCCGGTGTCGGCTACCAGCTGGAACCGGGCGACGTGCTGCCGCCGCTGACCTTGCCACCGGCGGAAATCGACGCGCTGGTGCTGGGCCTGCGCTGGGTAGCGGCACGCACCGAGCCGGCGCTGGCCGAGGCCGCGCGTGATGCGTTGGCACGCATCGCCCATGTGCTGCCAGCAGCACGCCGCGAAGCACTGCGTGACAGCGGCCTGCGGGTGGGCCCATCGCGTACGGCAGCGAAGGTGCCCCCGGCGCGCCTGCAGACCGTGCGCGAAGCGGTGGGTACGCAGCAGCGGCTGCAGTTCGCCTATGAGGATGCACAGGGACGGCGTACCGAGCGCGTGGTCTGGCCGTTCGCACTGGGCTACTTCGATGAAGTGCCGATGCTGGCGGCGTGGTGCGAGGGCCGCGAGGACTTCCGTCATTTCCGCCTGGATCGCATTCGCCAGGTGCGTGCGTTGGCAGAGTGCTACCTGGTGCCACGCGCCACCTTGCTGCGGCGCTGGCAGAAGGCGCAGGGCATCGCCCCGGACTGGCTGGACCGTTCGTGACGGACCAGCTTTGGTAGAGGTCGAGCTTGCTCGACTGCTTTTGATCTTTGCTCTCCGCTCTTGGTAGATGTCGAGCTTGCTCGACGCTTTTGCTGTTCGCGGAGAGCAGTCGAGCAAGCTCGACCTCTACCAGGGCCAAGGCTCGAGCAGTCGAGCAAGCTCGACCTCTACCAGGGCCAAGGCTCGAGCAGTCGAGCAAGCTCGACCTCTACCAAGGCCAAGGCTCGAGCAGTCGAGCAAGCTCGACCTCTACCAGGGCCAAGGCTCGAGCAGTCGAGCAAGCTCGACCTCTACCAGGGCCAAGGCTCGAGCAGTCGAGCAAGCTCGACCTCTACCAGAGCCAGGGCAACAGCCGTCTAGCAGGCTCGCTGCTGCTGACAGGATCTGTCAGCAGGGCAGGGCCACCATGAACGCTCCCAACAACGGAGCTTCCCCATGTTCAAGCCCAGCACCCTGCTGCAGTACGTGAACGACGTCGCCACCAGCGCCACGTTCTACAGCGGCATCCTCGGCAAACCCCCGGTCGAGCAGTCGCCCGGCTTCGCCCTGTTCCTGCTTGGCGATGGCGCCGCGCTGGGCCTGTGGCAACGCGATGACGTGCAGCCGCCTGTCACCGCCGAGGCGGGTGCAGCCGAACTGGCGATGGTGGTGGCTGATGCAGCAACGGTGCATCGCATGCACGACGAATGGCGCGCGCTTGGCGTGCAGATCACCCAGGCACCGGTGACGCTGGAATTTGGCCACACCTTCGTCGGCGTCGATCCCGATGGCCACCGCCTGCGTGTCTACAGCCGCGCCGAGGGCATGGTCGCGCGCGATTGATCAGCGCGAAGTAGATCCACGCCATGCGTGGATGAAGACGCACAAAAAACGCCGGGCAATGCCCGGCGTTTTTCCAGTTCATGTGCCAACCAACGGTTGGCACCCACCGATCAGGTGGTCGATCAGCTGGCCAGCGCCAGATCGTCCATCATCGCGCGCAGGAAGCGGGCCGCTTCACCGCCGGTGGCGGCGCGGTGGTCGAACGTCACCGACAGCGGTATCACCTTGTGCGCTTCCACGCCGCCCATCACCGGGGTCATCTGGTGGCGGGCACGACCGGCACCGACGATGGCCACGCACGGCGGCACCACGACCGGGGTCGCGTAGCGGCCAGCGAACATGCCGAAGTTGGACAGCGAGATGGTGTAGCCGCTCAGCTCCGAGGCCGCGATCGAACGCGCTTCCACCTGCTCGCGCAGACGGTTCACGCCTTCGCGGATGCCGCGTGCGTCGAGCATGTCGGCGTTGCGCAGCGCCGGCACGAACAGGCCGTCGTCGGTATCAACGGCGATGCCGATGTCCACCTGCGCATGCAGGGTGCGGGTCAGCGCTTCACCATCGAACCAGGCGTTCATCGCCGGCACCTTCTGCGCGGCGACCACGATCGAGCGCACCAGGCGCGCGGTGACGTCGTTGCCCGGCAGCCAGGCGTGGATGTCGGCGTCGTCGTTCAAGGTGGTCGGCACGACCTTGCTGTGCGCATCGGCCATGACGCGGGCCATGTTGCGGCGCACGCCCTTCAGCGGTTCCGGCTGGCCCTTGGCGACCACGCCCGGCGGCTGGGTGCGCATCGGCTTGCCAGCGGCAGACAGCGGGGTGCGTGCGTCGGACTGGACCGGCGCGGCTACCTGCGCCGGAGCCGGTGCGGCAGCAGCCGGTGCAGCAACCGCTGCCGGTGCGGCGCCGATCTTCGCGCTGCCATCGGCAGCGGCCTGCTTGACGTCGGCCATGGTCACCGCGCCATCGGTGCCGGTGGCACGCACGCGGCTCAGGTCCACGCCCAGCTTGCGCGCGGTGGCACGCACGGCCGGTACGGCCTTGACGCCGCCGACGGCCAGCGCCTGTTCGGCATGCACCGCGTTGGAGCTCTGCATCGCGCCAACCACGGTGCCGGCGTCATCACGCTCGGCGGCGGCCGGCTTGGCTTCTTCGGCAGCTACCGGGGCGGCTGCGGTCGGCAGCGGCGGCGGCGTCGGTGCGGCCGGAGCCGCCGGAGCGGCATGGCCGTGGCTGTGGCCGGTGTCCTGGCCGTCAGCGCGCTGCGGCAGGTTCGGGTCCAGCGCGAAGCTGGCCAGCACCGCGCCGGTCGGGATGATGTCGCCGGCAGCGCCGGACAGCTTCAGCACCGTGCCGGAGAACGGCGAGGGCACTTCGACGACGGCCTTGGCGGTCTCCATCGAGACCAGCGGCTCGTCCAGCTTGATCACATCGCCTTCCTTGACGAACCACTCGACGATGGTCGCGTCCGGCAGGCCTTCGCCCAGGTCGGGCAGGTTGAAGTTCTTGGTCTGGCTCATTTGCAGTTCTCTTCCAGCAGTTCCAGTTCGCGGGCAGGCAACCAGCCCATCGCGCCATTGGCGCGCTCGGACCACCACCACCCGCCGTGTTCGTGATGAAGCTTGACCATCTCGCCGTTCTCCACATCCAGCTCGCGGGCGTCATAGTCGCGCAGGGCTTCTGCGCGACCATCGTCCAACAGCTGCAACCACGCTACCGGTGCCCATCCGGCGCGCCCATCACTGGTGCGCACCCAGGCAAACGCCGGCCATTCCTCGTCACGTACGCCTACTTCGACGATCTGGCCGGTGCGGAACCGGAGCGGGTTGGGATACTGGCTGCGGTAAGCCCCGAGAAGGCGGGCCCGCATGTCAGCCTGCCGCCACCGCGCGCTTGGCCGCCGCCACGATCCGCTCCACGCTCGGCAGATACTTCATCTCCAGGCGGAACAGCGGAATGTGGGTGTCGTAGCCGGTAACGCGCTCGACCGGCGCCAGCAGGTCGTACAGCGATTCCTCGGCCAGGCGTGCGGCGATTTCCGCGCCGAAGCCCGCGGTTTTCGGGGCCTCCTGCACGATCACGCAGCGGCCGGTCTTGGCCACCGACTCGGCGATCGTGGCGAAGTCCAGCGGACGCAGCGTGGCCACGTCGATGACTTCGGCACTGATGCCTTCGCCGGCCAGCTTGTCGGCCGCTTCCAGCGCTTCCTTCACCTGCGCGCCCCAGGTCACCAGGGTCACGTCGGTGCCGTCGCGCAGCACGAAGCACACGTCCAGCGGCAAGGCTTCGCCGTCGTTGACGACCACTTCCTTGTACTGGCGGTAGATGCGCTTGGGCTCCATGTAGATCACCGGATCCGGCTCGCGGATCGCGGCCAGCAGCAGGCCATAGGCGCGCTGCGGTGAGGACGGCAGCACCACGCGCAGGCCCGGCACGTTGGTGAAGATCGCTTCGTTGGCTTCGCTGTGGTGTTCCGGTGCACGGATGCCACCACCCCACGGTACGCGCAGCACCATCGGGCAGTGCAGGCGGCCACGCGTGCGGTAACGCAGGCGCGCGGCGTGGCAGATGATGTGGTCGACCATCGGGTACATGAAGCCGTCGAACTGGGCTTCGGCCACCGGCTTCATGCCCTGTGCGGCCAGGCCGATGGTGAGGCCGGCGATGGTGGTTTCATCCAGCGGGGTGTCGAGGATGCGGTCGGCGCCGAAGCGCTGCTGCAGGCCGGCGGTGGCGCGGAACACGCCGCCGTTGACGCCCACGTCTTCGCCCAGCACCAGCACCGACTTGTCGTGCTCCAGCTCCCAGGCCAGTGCCTGGGTGATGGCTTCGATGAGGGTGATCGGGGTGTCGGTCATGTTCTGTTCTCCGCGCGCGACGGCAGCGCTGTCGGCGGCGTTGGTGTGCGCGCTGGACGCGCCGTTCTTGATCTCATCCATGGCGCTGCTCCAGGGCGATCGCCTGGGCGCGCTGGGCCAGCAGGTCCTGCGGCGGGTCGGCATAGAGGAAATCGAACATCGCCTCGACCGGCTGCACCGGCGTGTTGAGGTACAGGTTCACTTCCTCGTCCACGCGCTTGCCGCACTCGGCGGTCCAGGCCGCTTCTTCTTCCTCGCTCCAGACACCGGCGTTGGTCAGGTACTTGCGCAGGCGCAGCATCGGCTCGCGCTGCCAGGCATCCTTCACTTCGGCGTCGTCGCGGTAGCGGCGCGCGTCATCGGCGGTGGTGTGGTCGGACAGGCGATAGGTCATCAGTTCCAGCACGGTGCCGCCGTCGCCGGCCAGCGCACGTTCGCGCGCCTGCAGCATGGCGGCCATCACCGCGATCAGATCGTTGCCGTCCACCTGCAGGCAGTGCAGGCCGCCAGCCAGGCCCTTCTGTGCCAGCGTCTCGGCACCGGTCTGCGCCGAACGCGGGACCGAGATGGCCCAGCCGTTGTTGACGATGCACAGGATCAGCGGCAGCTTGTAGGCGCCGGCCGAATTCAGCGCAGCGTAGAAGTCGGTCTTGGAACTGCCGCCGTCGCCGCACACGGCCACCGCGATCTGCGGTTCCTTGTTGAGCTTGAACTTCAGCGCAGCGCCTGCGGCGTGCAGGCACTGGGTGGAGATCGGCACGCAGAACGGGAAGTCCTTGGCCGCATTGCCGCCGTAGTCGTTGCCGCGCTCGTCGCCGCCCCAGTACATCAGCACGTCGTGCGGGCGCACGCCACGCATGAACATCGCGCCGTACTCGCGGTAGGACGGTGCGAACACGTCGTCCTTCTGCATCGAGGCGCCGATCCCCACATGCGCGGCTTCGTGGCCGAGGCAGGCCGCGTAGGTGCCCAGCTTGCCGGTGCGCTGCAGCGCGATCGACTTGCCGTCGAACACGCGCACGAACAGCATCTGCTTGAACATCGGCAGCAACGCGCGCGGGTCGCGCAGGGCTTCGGGCAGGTCATCGCGGACGAGCGTGCCGTCCGTGTCCAGATACTGCAGGTATTCGATCTTGAACTCAGCGGCAACCGTCATTGCGTACTGCACCTTCGACAGAGAAGTTACAAATGATATGAATCGCCATGTTAAGGAATGCGTACGAAAAAGCTCTCCTGCGGCGCAGCACGGCCTGCCGGCCTTTGTACCCCCTTCCGCGTGCTTGATGCCAATAACTTCAACGTATTCAGCCATTGCTGCAAAGCATCACAACGCGCCCTGGGCTGAGCGCCAGTAGAACGGCGCAAACGGTTCCACGCGCAACGGCCGTTCCACAGCTGCGCCGCACGCCCCGGTACGGTCATCACGGCTGCCAGCGCGGCGGCAACGCGCTACCCTTGCCGCCCCCGATCTGGTCCCGCCCATGTCCGTCGACAACAACCAACGCGATCTCGAAGCCGGTATCCACACCGATCTGCAGGGGCGGCTGACCTACGGCGGCTACCTGCGGCTGGACCAGCTGCTCAGCGCGCAGCAGCCGCTGTCCAGTCCGCCGCATCACGACGAGATGCTCTTCATCATCCAGCACCAGACCTCCGAGCTGTGGCTGAAGCTGCTGGGCCACGAGCTGGGGGCGGCGATCGGTTTCCTGCAGCGCGACGAGGTCTGGCAGTGCCGCAAGGTGCTGGCGCGCAGCAAGCAGGTGCTGCGCCAGCTGACCGAGCAGTGGTCGGTGCTGGAAACGCTGACCCCTTCCGAGTACATGGGGTTCCGCGACGTGCTGGGCCCGTCCTCGGGCTTCCAGTCGCTGCAGTACCGCTACATCGAGTTCCTGCTGGGCAACAAGAACGCGCAGATGCTGCAGGTGTTCGAGCACGACACGGCCGGGCAGGCGCAGCTGCGCACCGTGCTGGAGGCGCCGAGCCTGTACGAGGAGTTCCTGAAGTACCTGGCCCGCTTCGGCCACGCGGTGCCGGCGGTGTACGAGGCGCATGACTGGACCCAGCCGCATGTGGCCGATGACGCACTGCAGCCGGTCTTTGAACGCATCTACCAGGACACCGACCGCTACTGGCGCGAGTACGCGCTGTGCGAGGACCTGGTGGACCTGGAAACGGCCTTCCAGCTGTGGCGGTTCCGACACATGCGCACGGTGATGCGGGTGATCGGCTTCAAGCGCGGCACCGGCGGCTCCTCCGGCGTGGGCTTCCTGGCCAAGGCGCTGGAACTGACCTTCTTCCCTGAATTGTTCCAGGTGCGTACCACCCTGCAGGTCGCGCCCCCGCCGGATCTGGCCTGACCCCCATTCAGCTTGGTCGCCCGCGGCTGGCTGGATCGTTTCAGATGCAAGTTCAGCGAGCAGGCCGCGACCTGCCTCAAACGGCGTGTATTTGACGTGAACGCCAGAATTCGGTGATCCTCGCGCGTTGCTTCACCGCACATTGGACGTGCCTCCATCCACCGAACCAGGAATTCCGCATGAGCGTAAACGCCACTGCGAACACCCCAGAGCCGGCGCTGCCGGACTTCAACACCACGATGGGCCACCCGCGCCCGTTGTGGATGCTGTTCATGACCGAGTTCTGGGAGCGCTTTGCGTTCTACGGCATCCGCTGGGCGTTGGTGCTGTACATCGTTGCCCAGTTCTACAACGGCAACGCCGCCGGTGAAGGCGACGCCAGCCGCATCTACGGCGCCTACCTGGCGCTGGTGTACGCCGCCGCGATCTTCGGTGGTTACGTGGCCGACCGGGTACTGGGTTACCAGCGCTCGATCCTGACCGGCGCGATCATCATGGCCGTCGGCCTGTTCATGATCTCGCTGCCGCAGGAGCACATCTTCAAGCTTGGCCTGGCCACGATCATCGTCGGCAACGGCCTGTTCAAGCCGAACATCTCGACCATGGTCGGCAAGCTGTACGGCCTGAAGGATGAGCGCCGCGACTCGGGCTTCACCATCTTCTACATGGGCATCAACATCGGCGCGATGATCGCCCCGGTGCTGACCGAGTACTTGGCCCGCAAGGTCTTCGGCACCTCGGAAATGCCGTCGTACAAGGTCGTGTTCATCGCCTCCGGCGTGGGCATGCTGGTCTCGCTGGTGTGGTTCTACATCGGTCGTGCGGGCCTGAAGGGCATCGGTGCACCGCCGGTCGGTGCTGAAGGTTTCGGCCGCATCATCATGGTGCTGGTCGGTTCGCTGTTCGCCATTCCGGTGGCTTACTTCCTGCTCGCCACCGGCGCCACCGCGCTGGCCTGGATCCTCGGCGTGATGTTTGCCGCCCTGGCCGTGCTGCTGCTGGTGGAAGGCATCCGCGAGGGCAAGGTGCAGCGCGACCGCGTGATCGCCATGCTGATCATCTTCGCCTTCAACGTCATGTTCTGGATGTTCTTCGAACAGGCCGGCAGCTCCTTCACCTTCCTGGCCGAGAACATCGTCAACCGCCAGCTGGGTGATTGGACCTTCCCGACCGCGTGGTTCCAGTCGGTCAACTCGGTGGCGATCATCACCCTGGCGCCGATCATCGCCTGGATCTGGGTGGCCCTGGGCCGCGCCAATCCGTCCATCCCGCGCAAGTTCGGCCTCGGCCTGCTGTTCAACGGCGCTGCCTTCGCACTGCTGATGTTCGCCCTGTCGACCATGGTCGTGGACGGCAAGATCCCGTTCTGGACCCTGTTCATGGTCTACGTCATCCAGTCGGTCGGTGAGCTGTGCCTGTCGCCGATCGGCCTGTCGATGGTGACCAAGCTGGCCCCGGTGCGCCTGGTCGGCTTCGGCATGGGCGGTTGGTTCCTGTCCACCGGCATCGGCAACAACCTGTCGGGCATCTTCGCCGGTGCGGTCAGTGGTGAAGGCGGCATGACGGTCGAATCGGCCCTGAAGGGGTATACCTTCGGTTTCTGGGCCTTGATCGGTTCGGGTGTGGTCCTGTTCCTGGTCGCGCCGCTGATCAACAAGCTGATGCACGGCGTGAAGTAATGAGAGGGTAGTGGGCATGCGTACAACGTTCGGTGGTGTAGTGGTGGCAGTGGTGTGTGCGGCGCTGATCGGCGCCTGTTCGCAGCCTCAACCTCCCGCGGCCCCCGAACCCACGCAGCCCCTGGATACCCGCCCCACCGAGCCACCGGTCGCTGACCCCAGCGAACCGGTGGCCTCGGGCAATACTCCGGCGGCGGCTGATATCGCCGCCATCGCCGGGCTTGGCGCGCAGTTCGACCCGGCCCGCGACCCCGTTGCCGACCTGGAAACGGCCAAGGTCGAAGCCCAGCGCGGCAACAAGCGCATCATCCTGGAAGTGGGCAGCGCCACCTGCGAGCCCTGCCATGCACTGGATGAAGCCGTGGAAGGCAATGGCGACCTGCGCCGCTTCCGTGATGCCCACTACGTGTGGGTCAAGGTCAACGACAGCGCCGAGAACCCGAACGCGGCCTTCCTGGGCCAGTTCCCGCCGCTGCAAGGCGAACACCCGCACCTGCTGGTGATCGATGCCGACGGCACGCTGCTGGCGCCACAGCCCAGCGAAGCGATGCACAAGGGCAGGACCGTGCAGACCGCACGCGTGATGGCGTTCCTCAAGCAGTGGGCGCCGCCAACGCCGCGGTAGCGTCCGGCGCCTGCCGCCCGCTGCTCGGCCATCCACGCGTGGCGTGGATCTACAGATCATTACCCTTCGGCCGTTAATGGCAAGGACCTCACTGCGCCACACGGCGCGACCGGAGCGCCCATGCACAGCGACCACGCCGAACGTCTGCCCGAATCTGCCAGCACTCTGGTCGAAGGTGAGGCGCCTGATGGCGTGAGCCTGCCGCCGCAGGAAGCCCTGCTGGACGACGCCGGCACCGGCGCGGAAGCCCTCGAACTCGCACCGCCGCGGCATCGGTTGCCGCAGATCGCCTTGCCCGACAACGTGGTGCTGAAGGGCGCGGTGCAGAAGCTGGTGGAACAGAAGGCACGGCTGGATCGACTGGCCGCCGAAGGGCAATTGGCCGGTCTGCTGCCGCCGGAATGGCACGGCAACGGCGTGCGCGCGATCGACCTGTCCAGTTTCGTGCAGGGCGTGCTGCCGTTCCTGCAGCCCGGCGAGCGTGGTGAAACCGCACCGGCCCGCCTGCCGGTGCGCCATGTGCTGGGCGATGACAGCCGCTGGGGCCTGGCCGACGTACCCGAACCGAAGTCACTGGCCTGGTATCTGGCCAGCGATGACCGTGCCACCGCGGGCAGCAAGGATGTCGCCGAGGCCTATCTGGTCGGCGCGCTCGGCCTGGCCTGGATGCAGGAAGGGCGCAGCCGCCCCGGCTTCCTGCGTGCGATGGACCAGGACAGCCTGGCGGCACGGGTGACCATGCTGGGCTACCCGCCGCCGGGCGAGCTGGCGTTGTACAGCGTGACCGCGCACGGCCAGCCGCAGATCTGGTGCGTGCATGGCCGGCGCAGGCTGCGGCCGCTGGTGGCGCCGTGGCTGAGCGTGCCCCTGCTGACCGCCTATGGCGTGCCCGCACCGGTGGCATGGCCGGGCAGCTTCCCGCCCGTCGAGGCCGTGGCCGAGGCGATTGCCGCCGCCCGTCCGGGCAAGCTGCTGCCGGAAGTGGATCTGGGCAGAGTGGTCGCGAAGATCGCCGAAGACGCCGCGTCCGAGGCGTGGCAGCCGGTCAGCCTGCTGCAGCTCAACACCTGGTCGCCGCGCTGGCCGTTCTTCCTGGGCACCTTCGTCGGCCTGCCGTCGCTGCTGCTGGTCACTGCCGCGCTGGCGTTGCCCGGGGCCGTTGAAGCGGCCACCGTTGCTGCCTCGCTGGGCTTTGCCGGTGGCGCCATCGGCGCGCTTGCGGTGCCGTGGATCCATGCACGGCGCAAGCATCTGAGCTGAGTACGTGGGCCATCCGCGCGTGAGGCCGCATCCACGCATGGCGTGGATCTACTGCTGGTGCTGGTGGTTCCGCATCCGCGCATGGCGTGGATCTACTGCCCCATTGCGTGCGGACTCCGCGTAGATCCACGCCATGCGTGGATGCTCTTCCATCCATCCCTCAGGGTTCGGCAATCACCCGCAGCGCACTGGCATAGCCCTTGGCGAGACTGGTCAGGTCGAGCAGCCGGTTCAATGACAGCAGCAGGCCCGGCTGGCAGGCCTTCAGGCGATGATGTTCAAGCCACGCCTCGGTGACGGTTTCCAGTGTGGCCAACGCCTCGTCGATGCGCTGCAGGTCGGCTTCGCGGTTGATGGGAGCGGCAGGGGGATGATGGGGGCGAGTCATGGCGAAGCTCCGGGGAGGGGCCGCCGGAAAGGCGGCAGGCGATGCGTGGTTGAAAGACCGTGATCCGAAGGAAGAACGGCGG
Source organism: Stenotrophomonas sp. LMG 10879 (assembly GCF_002750935.1). Classification (NCBI taxonomy): domain Bacteria; kingdom Pseudomonadati; phylum Pseudomonadota; class Gammaproteobacteria; order Lysobacterales; family Lysobacteraceae; genus Stenotrophomonas; species Stenotrophomonas sp. LMG 10879. Next base: position 27,091 of record NZ_PEJT01000005.1, on the reverse strand, counting down.
CCATGCGGCCCCACGCACCGCCCGCCAAAGCAGGGCAGCGCGAGTCGTCGCCGCCCGCGATGGGCGGCGACGGGTGCGGCGTGGTTTCCTTCGGATCATCGGGCTTTCAACCCCGGCAGCGGTGCTCCGCTGCGCGCCTACCCTCGGGCCGATGGGACCGGCAGTCCAATAGGCAATGCCATTCGATGCGCGAATTTCGATACAACCGCTCTGTCGATCAGGACTCTACCGGCCCGATGCCGAAACATCAGGTGGTAAACGCGACACGTCGAGTCGAACCCGGCCGAAAGACCGTTCGTCGGCGGGCCATGAACGTCGCGCGTTGCACGTCATCAATGGCCTGCGCCGGATCCCTCACAGCGCAGCCCGCGACATCATCCACGCTTGGCGTGGATCCAGGCGTCGACCAAGGGCGACACCGACCCAGGGCGGCGGGGGGCGCCGCCCCGAAGGGGTCAGACCCCTTCGCCCATCCGCTCCAGGCCATCGCCGGCCAGGCGCAGGATCAGCTTCTCCAGCACCTGCTCCTCTTCCTCGCTCAGCACCGACATCAGCTTGCGGGTGATCTCGATCACCATCGGCGCGATCGTCTCGTACACCTCGAACCCCGCCGCCGACAGCGCCAGCACCGAACGGCGGCGGTCATCGCCATGCGTCTCACGCTTGATGAAACCGCGTTCCAGCAGGCGCGCCACGGCACGGCTGACCGCCACCTTGTCCATCGCCGTGCGGTCGGAGACCTCGCTGGCCGACGAGCCGGGGTACAGCGCCAGGATGGTGATCACCCGCCACTCCGGGATGGCCAGGCCATAGCGGTCGCCGTACAGCTTGGCGATGTTGCCGCTGACCCGGTTGGACAGCACGCTCAGCCGGTACGGCAGGAACTGTTCCAGGTCGAGCAGGACGTGGGAGGCACGCAGGCGGGTGGAAGCGGGATCGGCGGGGCTCATGTTGCGGTGCACCTTGCTGGTGGTTTCAAGTGTAACTATAAGTGTTGGGTCCGTACCCTGCATTCTCGCCGGGTCCAACCCCGCCCGCACCTGGTTTGTGCCGATGCGGCACCGATTCGGAGCCACGCCATGAATACCGCAGTCCCGTCCGCCTCGCATCCCAACCCCGGCATGCAGGTCACCACCTTCGAAAACCCGATGGGCATCGACGGCTTCGAGTTCGTCGAATTCGCCGCACCGGCCGGCCGTGGTGCCGAGCTGCACGAGTACTTCCGCAAGATGGGCTTCAGCGCGGTGCTCAAGCACAAGCAGCGTCCGATTACCGTCTATCGCCAGGGCGACGTCAACTTCCTGGTCAATGAAGACCCCGATTCGTTCGCTGCCGATTTCGCCGAGAAGCACGGCCCGTGCGCCTGCGGCTTCGCCATCCGCTTCAAGAAGCCGGGCGCGGAGGTCTACCAGACCGCGCTGGGCAATGGCGCCGAAGCCATCGCCTTCAAGCCGGAGAGCAAGGCGGTCAACGCCCCGGTCATCAAGGGCATCGGCGACTGCATGCTGTACCTGGTGGATCGCTACGGCGATGCCGGCAGCATCTTTGATGGCGACTACGAGCTGATCGCCGGCGCCGAGCTGCGCCCGAAGGGCTTCGGCCTGACCTTCATCGACCACCTGACCCACAACCTGTACTTCGGCAACATGCAGCAGTGGTCGGACTACTACGAGCGTCTGTTCAACTTCCGCGAGATCCGCTACTTCGACATCAAGGGCCTGAAGACCGGCCTGGTGTCCAAGGCGATGACCGCGCCGGACGGCATCGTGCGCATTCCGCTGAACGAGTCGTCCGACCCGAAGAGCCAGATCAACGAGTACCTGGACGCGTACAAGGGCGAAGGCATCCAGCACATCGCCTGCTTCACCGAGAACATCTACGAGACCGTTGAAGCAATGCGCGCGCAGGGCGTGGATTTCCTCGACACGCCGGAGACCTACTTCGACGTGATCGACCAGCGCGTGCCGAACCACGGTGAGGACGTCGCCCGCCTGGCGAAGAACAAGATCCTGATCGACGCCGACCCGGAAACCCACCAGCGCAAGCTGCTGCAGATCTTCACCCAGAACTGCATCGGCCCGATCTTCTTCGAGATCATCCAGCGCAAGGGCAACGAAGGCTTCGGCGAAGGCAACTTCACCGCGCTGTTCGAGAGCATCGAGCGCGACCAGATCCGTCGCGGCGTGCTGTAACGTTTCCACAACGGCACCTTCCCACCGGTAGCGCCGGGCCATGCCCGGCGGCTTCCCCAAGGCTTCCAGGAACCCCCATGTCCCCCTCCATCACCGCCCGCGGCTACCAGTCCGGTTTCGGCAACGAGTTCGCCAGCGAGGCCGTGCCCGGTGCACTGCCCGTCGGCCAGAATTCGCCGCAGAAGGTGGCCCATGGCCTGTATGCCGAGCAGCTGACCGGCACCGCGTTCACCGCACCGCGCGGCAGCAACCGCCGCAGCTGGTTGTACCGGATCCGCCCAGCGGTGACCCATGGCGAGTTCACTCCGTTCGCGCAATCGCAGCTGCAGGGCGATTTCGGTGCGCAGCCCGCTTCGCCGAACCAGCTGCGCTGGAGCCCGCTGCCGCTGCCGGAGCTGCCGACCGATTTCGTCGAAGGTCTGTACACGATGGGCGGTAACGGTTCGCCCGACGCGCATGCCGGTGTTGGTATCCATCTGTACGCGGCCAACCGTGACATGGTCGGCCGCTACTTCTACGACGCCGACGGCGAGCTGCTGATCGTGCCGCAGCTGGGCAGCCTGCGGCTGCTGACCGAGCTGGGCGTGATCGAGATCGAACCGCAGCAGATCGCGGTGATTCCACGCGGCGTGCGCTTCCGTGTCGAGCTGCCTGACGGTCCGAGCCGTGGCTACATCTGCGAGAACTACGGCGCGCTGCTGAAGCTGCCCGACCTGGGCCCGATCGGCTCCAACGGCCTGGCCAATCCGCGCGACTTCGAGACCCCGCATGCCGCGTTTGAAGACATCGACGGCGATTTCGAACTGATTGCCAAGTTCGACGGCCGCCTGTGGCGTGCCCCGATCGATCATTCGCCGCTGGACGTGGTCGCCTGGCACGGCAACTACGCACCGTACCGCTACGACCTGCGCCGCTTCAACACTATCGGCTCGATCAGCCATGACCACCCGGATCCGTCGATCTTCCTGGTGCTGCACTCGCCCAGCGACACCGCGGGCACCAGCAACATGGATTTCGCCATCTTCCCGCCGCGCTGGCTGGTGGCGCAGAACACGTTCCGTCCGCCGTGGTTCCACCGCAACATTGCCAGCGAGTTCATGGGCCTGGTGCATGGTGCCTACGACGCCAAGGCCGAAGGCTTCGTACCGGGCGGTGCGTCGTTGCACAACTGCATGAGTGGCCACGGTCCGGATGCGCCGACCTTCGACAAAGCCTCCAGTGCAGACCTGTCCAAGCCGGACGTGATCAAGGACACGATGGCCTTCATGTTCGAGACCCGTGGGGTGATCCGCCCGACCGCGCAGGCGCTGGCCGCCGGTCACCGGCAGGGCGATTACCAGCAGTGCTGGAACGGCCTGCGCAACAATTTCCGTTGATCGTCCGTATCCACGCATGGCGTGGATCTACTGGGAAGCGCGATACCGCATCCACGCATGGCGTGGATCTCCCGGGTGGCGCGATTCCGCATCCACGCATGGCGTGGATCTACCGGGTGGCGCGATACCGTATCCACGCGTGGCGTGGATCTACCGGGTGGCGCGATACCGCGTCCACGCATGGCGTGGATCTACTGGGAAGCGCGATACCGCATCCACGCATGGCGTGGATCTACTGGGAAGCGCGATACCGTATCCACGCATGGCGTGGATTTACTGGGAAGCGCGATACCGCATCCACGCATGGCGTGGATCTACCGGGTGGCGCGATACCGCATCCGCGCATGGCGTGGATCTACCGGGTGGCGCGATACCGTATCCACGCATGGCGTGGATCTACCGGGTGGCGCGATACCGCGCGCGGCGTGGATCCATCGGGGTTCGTGATGCAGTAGATCCACGCCATGCGTGGATGCTGTTCGCCGGATCAGGCGATGGCCGCGAACGCGTCGCAATGCTCCACCGGCAATGCCTCCATCAGCCGCTGCCGCACGCGTTGGCAGTAGCCTTCCGAGGTCAGCGCCGGCAACACCTGCAGCGCTGATTGCATCACCCGCAGGACCTCGCCTTCGGCACGCGCCTGCTGCAGGTCGCGGAACAGCGCCGCTGCATTGGGATGCCGCTGCATCTCCAGGATTCCCAGCACATAGATGCGCGCGGCGACCAGCGAGCGGCGTCGCTCGACGGGCGCGGCGGAAGCTGCGGCGACTGACGGCGCCTGCGGGGCAGCAGCCACCACCGGCGCGAGTTGCGTGGAGGCGGCGGTGTCCGCAGCGGTCACCAGGTAGCCGGCCTGGATCAGCTGGATCACCATCGCTGCCGCGTCCTGCCCCAGCAGCGTGGTCAGCTCGGCGATGCTGCGCTGGCCATCGCACAGGATCAGCAGCCGTCGCTGGCGCATGTCCAGCGGCGCGCGGTGGGCCTGCAGCGCGGTTCGGGCGAGGTCGGTCTTGCGCGGTTGCATGGGGAGGACAGCCAAGTCGGTGCTTGCCCAGCCTGAATGAGGGCGATGAAACCGCGATGACAATGCAGCGCCTGCACGCGCGCTGGGGTAGCGTGCACCCACCCTGTGCCAAGGATCCGCACCGATGAAGCACCTCCCGATCGCCGGCCTGCTGTTGTTGTCGCTGGCCGCCTGCAACCGTAGTCCCGAAACTGCCGCGGCGGACGCACCTGCCGCCGCCACCGCACCGGCGAAGGATGCCTCCGTCCCCGCCGACGCCGATCTGGCCACCGCTTCGCCGGTGGACCCGCGCCGCGACAGCCCGGCACGCCTGGATGGCTTCGGCGGCGCCACGCTGGGCGCCGGCATCGCCGAGGTCCGCAGTGGCTTCGGCACGCCGTTGCAGGGTCTGGGCACCGATGCCGCCGGCAAGCCGCTGCCGGCCGACGATGCCAATGAGGGCTGCTACTTCCTGCGCCCGCAGGACGCCGAGGACCCGCGCCTGATGTTCGAGGCGCGCAAGCTGGTCCGCTACGACGTACGCAGCCCGTCCATCGTCGCCCCCGGTGGCGGCCGCGTCGGCATGACCCTGGGCGAGCTGCAGGTGCTCTATCCCGAGCGCGCCGACGTCGGCCCGGACAAGTACGACGACAAGGCCCAGCACCTGCGCGTGCGCCCGGCGCAGGAGGGCGCGGCGATCATCGATTTCGCCCTCGGCGCTGACGGCAAGGTCGGTGCCTGGCGGGTCGGCAGGACGCCGCAGGTGGACTACGCCGAAGGCTGCGGCTGATCCACCCTCCTCGGCTCACCCGCAGCGGGTGGGCCGAGCGTAGAATCGCGCCACGACCGCTGGGGAGTGCTCGATGATCGCCATTGCCATTGCCTGGTTCCTGCTCGGCCTGCTGTTGCTGGCCCTGGGTGGGGACTCCATCGTCAAAGCCGTTTCCGGCCTGGCGCAGCGCTTCGGTGCCAGCGCATTCACCGCCGGCCTGCTGTTGCTGGGCATCACCACCTCGCTGCCGGAGCTGGCGGTCAACGCCCGCGCGCTGGTGGTCGGCCAGCCCGAGCTTGCCTTGGGCAACGCCGTCGGCAGCAGCGTCGTCAACCTCGGCCTGACCCTGGCAATGGCTGCCATTGCTGCGCCGCTGTTGTTGCGTGCCCGCCTGCAGACGGTGCTGTGGTGGGCGCTGCTGGCCGCGGGCCTGCTGCTGATCGTGTTCGGGCTGGATGGCCGCCTGCTGCGCTGGGAGGCTGGCGTGCTGGTGGCCGGGTTCGTGGTGGTGCAGTTCCTGCTGCTGCGCCGCGGGCGCCATGAGAGCGCCGAGGTACAGGCGATCATCGCCGAGTCGGCACTGAGTCGCACCAGCCTGCCGTTGAACGTGTTGCGTCTGCTGATTGCCGCAGTGGCGCTGTATTGGGGCGCGCGCCTGGTGGTCGGTGCTGCCGCTGATTTCGGTGCTGCGCTGGGCTGGACGCCGCTGCTGGTCGGTCTGTTGCCGGTGGCGATCGGCACCGCGTTGCCGGAGGTGGCAGCCGCCGTCGCGGCGGCGCGCCGTGGTCACGGCGACATGGTGCTGGGCCACGTGCTCGGTTCCAGCGTGGTCAACCTGATGCTGGTGATCGGTGCGATGGGGCTGCTGCAGCCGCTGGCGCTGCCGGCTTCGTTCGTGCGCCTGGAACTGCCGGCGCTGCTGGCCTTCGCATTGGTGCTGTACCCGATGCTGCGCGGCGACCTGCGCATCAGCCGCATCGAAGGTGCGGTGCTGCTGGGCGCGTTCGTGGCCTGGCTGGGGCTGGAAATCGCGCTGGTCACACCGGTCTGAGGTAGTGCCGGCCGCTGGCCAATAACCTCGGCGAACTCGCAGCCACGCATGGCCTGGCTCTACTGGCGGTTATCCGGGGGCGTGCCGACCAACGGTCGGCACCCACCGTCAACGCGTGGTGGTTTCCTCTTCCCGCTCCGGTTCCGGCGGCGGCAGCTGTTCTTCTTCCGCACGCTCGTTGCCCGGCAGGCTGGGGCGCGTTTCCATCAGCAGCGACAACGCCGCCTTGGCCATCAGGTGCGCGCTGATCGGTGCGGTGATGAACAGGAACACGGTGATCAGCAGCTCGCGCGGCTGCGGGTCCTGGCCCAGGAAGATGTGGTAACACACCGAGCACACCAGCACGCAGCCCACGCCCAGCGTGCTGGCCTTGGTCGGTGCGTGCAGGCGCTTGAAGAAGGTGGACAGCTTCACCAGCCCCAGCGCGCCGACCAGGATGAAGAAGCAGCCGAACAGCAGCAGGATCGACAGCGCGATCTGGATGAAGGTGATCATTCGACGATGTCCCGGCGCAGCACGAACTTGCTCAGCACCACGGTGCTGCCGAAGCCGAGCATGGCGATGATCAACGCCGCCTCGAAGTAGATCGCCGAATTGAGGTACATGCCGAACAGCATCAGCTCGGCGATGGCGGTCACTGACAGCGTATCCAGTGCCAGGATGCGGTCGGGCACGGTCGGCCCGCGCAGCAGGCGCCAGGTGGCCAGCAGCATGGCCAGGCCGACCACGTGCATGCATACCACCAGGGTGGTCTGGATGATCTGGAATCCAGTCATGGGAAGATCTCCATCAATGGGGCTTCATAACGGCGCTTGATCGTGTCGATCAGGTCCTGCGGGTCTTCCAGGTGCAGCACGTGCACCAGCAGGAACTTGCGGTCGTCGCTGAGTGCGGCCGACACCGTGCCGGGGGTCAGGGTGATCATGCTGGTCAGCGCGGCAATGCCGTGGATGTTGGCGATGTCCAGCGGCAGCCAGATGAAACCGGGGTGGATGTTCTTTTCCGGGCCCAGCACCTGCAGGGCCACGCGGATATTGGACATCAGGATGTCCCACAGGGTCACGAACACCAGCTTCGGCAGCGGCCGCAGGGTGCCGATGCGGGCGAACTCGCGGTCCAGGCGCGCAGCGAACAGCGGAATCACCACGCCCAGCAGCAGGCCCAGCAGGAACTGGCCGAGCGTGAAGCTGTCGGACATCAGCAGCCAGAACACCACCACCATCACGCTCAGCGCAGGCGAGGGCAGCAGGCGGCGGATCGGGGAACGCTTGGCGGTCATGGCTGGCGGATCTCCGGCGTGGTCGCGCGCAACTGCTGCACGTAATCGCCCGGCTGCAGCAGCTGGGTGGCGATGGCGTCGGTGTGCTGCATCAGCGGCGCAGCGAACAGCGTCATGCCGATGCCGTACGCCAGCAGGATGCAGGCGGCAAACAGCTCTACGCGACGCAGCGGTGCCTTGCGCGGTGGCGGTGCATCGGGATCGGGCAGCGGCACGCGCCAGAACAGGCGGATGCCGCCGCGGGTCAGGCCCATGATGACCAGCAGGCTGCTGACCAGCACCGCCGTCCACACCGCGCCGGTGTACTGCGCGGGCATGCCGGCCAACAGTGCGGCCTTGGCCAGGAAGCCGGACAGCGGCGGCAGGCCGGCCACCGACACCGCCGCAATCAGGAACAGCACGGCGGGCGTCTCCTTGCCGGGCATCGGCGCGATCACTTCCTTGCGGTCGCTGGCGCCGCCACGGCGGCGTCGGATCAGGTCGGCGACCAGGAACAGTGCGGCGGCGACGAAGCTGCTGTGCGGCAGGTAATACAGGCCGGCCGACAGCACCTTCGGCGTGCCAACAGAGAACGCGATGAACAGCGTCGCCGCCGAAACGATCACCAGATACGAAATCAACACGCGCAGGCGCGCTGCGGCCAATGCGCCCAGGCCACCCAGCACCAGCGTCGCTACACCGGCCCACAGCAGCCAGTCACGGCCGTAGCCGGCCATCGCTCCCGCATCCTCGCCGAACCACAGCATCTGGATGCGCAGCACGGCATACAGGCCCACCTTGGTCATGATCGCAAACAGCGCCGCCACCGCCGCCGGTGCACGCGCATACGATTCGGGCAGCCACAGGTACAGCGGCATCAGTGCGGCCTTGGCGCAGAACACCAGCAGCAACAGCCCCATCGTCGCCTTCACCAGGGTCAGCTGCGCCGGCGGCACCTCGGCAATGCGCTGCGACAGCTCGGCCATGTTCAACGACCCCAGCGAGGCGTACAGCAGGCCCAGCGCGATCAGGAACAGGGTCGAGGCGGTGACGTTGAACACCACGTAGTGCAGGCCGATGCGCATGCGCAGGCCACGGCCGCCACTGAGCAGCAGGCCGTAGGAGGCGATCAGCATCACCTCGAAGAACACGAACAGGTTGAAGATGTCGCCGGTCAGGAAGGCGCCGTTGAGGCCCACCAGCTGGAACTGGAACAGCGCATGGAAGTGCGGTGCGCGCCGATCCCAGCCCGAACACGCGTGCAGCAGGCAGGGAATGGCCAGCAGCAGGGTGGTCAGCAGCATCCAGGCGGACAACTGGTCGGCGACCAGCGCGATGCCCAGCCGCGACGGCCAGTCGCCCAGCAGGTAGACGCGGATGTCGCCGCCTGCTGTGTCGGCGAACAGCAGGCCGACCACCACCGCCAGTGCGGCCAGCGATGTCCACGCCACGGCACGCTGTACCTTCGGCCCATAGCGCCGGTGTTCAACGAACAGCGACAGCGCAGCACCGAGCAGCGGAACCAGGATCGGCAGGATCACCAGATGATTCATGCGCGGTCCTCGCCCCGGCGCGGCGGTGCATCGTCGTCCGGCTCGTGCGCGTCCACATGGTCACTGTGGTTGTCGCTGCGGCTGCGCATGGCCAGCACGATACTGACGGCGGTCATCGCAAACGCGATCACGATTGCAGTCAGTACCAGCGCCTGCGGCAGCGGATCGGTGTAGTTGCCGAGGTGGCTTTCCACGCCTTCCTGCAGCACCGGCGCCTTGCCCTGCACCACGCGGCCACCGGCGAAGATCAGCAGGTTGGTGGCGTAGGACAGGAAGGTCATGCCGAGGATCACATCGAAGCTGCGCGCGCGCAGCAGCAGGTAGATGCCGATGGCGGTCAGCACGCCGATCGCAGAGGCCAGGGCCAGTTCCATCAGTGCATCTCCCCCGTTCGTGCCGAGCGGCGTTGCAGGTCGATCTCGCCCTTGCGCGCGGTGCGCGTCCGCGAGGGTTTCACGGTGGCCATCATCGACAGCATCAGCATCGCGCCACCGAACACCACCAGGTACACGCCGATATCAAAACCAATCGCGCTGGCCAGCGGTACATCACCGATCAACGGCAGGTGCAGGTCCAGGTGACCACTGGTCAGGAACGGCACACCGAACAGCATCGAGGCGGCGCCGCTGAGGATGGCGATCAGCAGGCCGGTACCGATGCAGCGGATGTAGTCGAAGCCGAAGCGCGATTCCACCGATGCGGTGCCCTGGATGACGTACTGGATCAGCAGCGGCACCGCCAGCACCAGGCCGGCGATGAAGCCACCGCCCGGCGCATTGTGGCCGCGCAGGAACAGGAAGATCGACACCGTCAGGGTCAGCGGGAACATGATCTGGGCCAGATCGGCCGGCACCGGCAGCTTGATCGGCGGGCCGGGCATGATCTGCTCCGGCGCCATCCGCGTACGCCGCAGCAGCGCATGCACGACCAGTGCGGCAATACCGAACACGGTGATCTCGCCGAAGGTATCGAAGCCGCGGAAGTCGACCAGGATCACGTTGACCACGTTCTGGCCGTACGCCTCGGGCAGGGCGCGGGCAAGCAGTTCGCCGGCCATGGTGTTCGGCGGCAGGGTCATCGCGCTGTAGGCCAGCGCGCCGAGGCCGGCACCGGCCACGATTGCGATCAGCGCATCACGGCGCTTGCGCCAGCGCGGCCGCTCCGGGCCTGACTGTGCGGGCAGGTAGTTCATGCCCAGCAGCATCAGCACCAAGGTCACCATCTCCACCAGCAGCTGGGTCAGTGCCAGGTCCGGTGCGGACAGGAACACGAAGGTCAGCGCCACCATCAGGCCGACACCGCCGACCAGCAGCACCGCCAGCAGGCGCTGCTTGTACATGCGCAGCGTCGCCACCGCGCAGGACATCATCACCAGCCACAGTGCCCAGCCCAGCAGCGGGATGGGCTGCGGTTTGGTCCATTCCGGCGAGGCCGGGTTGGCGATGTAGGGCGCAGCGGCGACCACGATCGCCACCAGCACCAGGCCCAGCAGCATGCGCTGCAGGCTGCCGTTGGCGATGCCGGCGGTCAGCCGCTGCGCACCGGCCGACAGCAGGTCCAGCTGGTGGTGGAAGACGTTGCGTCCCGGCGTGGTGTTGGTTACCGCGTGCAGATCGATCAGCTTGCGCAGGCCGAAGTAGAGGGCCACGCCACCGACCACGCCCGCGGCGCTCATCGCCAGCGGCAGGTTGAAGCCATGCCAGATCGACAGGTTGTACTCGGGCATCGCGCTGCCGAGGATCGAGGCGGCTGCTGCGTGCAGTATTGGCGCCACCGTCAGTGCCGGGGCGATACCCACCGCCACGCAGATCACCACCAGGATCTCCACCGGCACCTTCATCCAGCGCGGCGGCTCGTGCGGCACGCGGTCCAGGCCATGCGGGCCCTTGCCGAAGAAGGTGTCGTGCACGAAGCGCAGGCTGTAGGCCACGCCGAACACACCGGCCAGCAGCGCGGCGATCGACACCGCCGTGCGCATGGTGTCGGTGCCACCGGCCGAGAGCGCTTCGGCGAACAGCATTTCCTTGGACAGGAAGCCATTGAGCAGCGGGATGCCGGCCATCGCCAGCGAGGCGATGATCGCCAGCGCGCTGGTGAACGGCATCAGCTTGCGCAGGCCACCGAGCTTGCGCATGTCACGGGTGCCGGTCTCGTGGTCGATGATGCCGGCGGCCATGAACAGCGAGGCCTTGAAGGTGGCGTGGTTGAGGATGTGGAACACGCCGGCGACCACCGCCATCGGCGTGGACAGGCCGAACAGCAGGGTGATCAGGCCCAGGTGCGAGATCGTCGAATAGGCCAGCAGGCCCTTCAGGTCATGCTGGAAGATCGCGTTCCAGGCGCCGATCAGCAGGGTGATCGCACCAATGCCGCTGACCGTGTAGAAGAACAGATCGCTGCCGGCCAACGCCGGATGCAGGCGCGCCAGCAGGAACACGCCGGCCTTCACCATGGTGGCCGAGTGCAGGTAGGCCGACACCGGGGTGGGCGCGGCCATCGCGTGCGGCAGCCAGAAGTGGAACGGGAACTGCGCGCTCTTGGTGAAGATGCCCGCCAGCACCAGGAACAACGCATAGGGGTACAGCGCACTGGCGCGGATCTGCTCGCCGGCGGCCAGCACCACGTCCAGGTCGAAGCTGCCGACGATGCGGCCGATCAGCAGCACGCCGGCCAGCAGGGCCAGGCCGCCGCCGCCGGTGATCACCAGCGCCATCCGTGCGCCCTCGCGGGCGTCCTGGCGATGCGACCAGAAACCGATCAGCAGGAACGAGCTGATGCTGGTCATTTCCCAGAAGATCATCAGCAGCAACAGGTTGCCCGACAGCACCATGCCCAGCATGGCGCCCATGAACAGCAACAGGTAGGTGTAGAAGCGGTGCGCGCTGTCCTGCGGGCTCAGGTAGTAGCGCGCATACAGCACCACCAGCGCACCGATGCCCAGCACCAGCCCGGCGAACATCCAGGCCAGGCCATCCAGGCGCAGGGTGAAGTCCAGGCCGATCTGCGGCAGCCACGGCACCATCGTCCGCACCACCTGGCCATCGAGCACCGATGGGGTCAGCCAGGCGAGGATCGCCAGCCCGCCCAACGGCGCCAGCGCCGCCAGCCAGGCAGCAGTCGAGCGCGAACTACGGGGGAAGGCTGCGACAGCCACTGCCATGAGGAACGGCAGGGCCAGCAGCAGGGGCAGGCTGGGGAGCATGCAGGGAATCCATGATTCACGAGCAGGTCAGGGAGCATAACAGGCCGCCAAATGTCGCCGAAACCCATTGAACAGCGATCAATTGCATGTAACGTGCGCTGATTCATTTTTTCTGCGATGCAGCATGCGGCGCGGATGCCCCGTCAGGACCCGGTTGGCAGGTCCACCCTACGCCCACGCAGGGAGACCGCAGCCCCTGTCGCACAGGGACCGCCGCCGCTGGGCGGGGCAAGGTGGGGAGGTCACCGCGGCAGGCTGGCAGGCGCGCCGTGCAGCGTGGGTGATGGCATCTGCCCGTTCAGGAAACGAACGCGTCGATGCGGCGACGCTGGTCAGTAGCGCCAGTCGAGCTTGCGATAGGCCTTGGCCATCACCCAGGCCGGGCCGATCAGCAGGTAGGTCAGGTCGGTCAGGAAGCTGGGCTTGCGGCCTTCGAACTTGTGGCCGATGAACTGCGCGATCCAGGCGACGACGAAGACGCCGATGGCCAGCGAGCGCAGGTTGTGCAAGCCGATTTCCGCTTCCAGCAGCCGGCACAGGCAGCCGAACACGAAGAACTGGATGAGCATGCCGATGCCCAGCGGGCGCGACAGTTTGTTGTAGAAGCACCAGGCGCTGAACATCGCGAACGCCGACCAGATGCCGTACTGGAACCAGGTGATCAGCGGCGGCACGCACCACAGCAGGGCCACCACCGACCACAGGATCGCCGGCACCGCCACCAGGTGGATGCGCTGGTTGACCACATTGCGGTGGTCGTCGGAGTAGCTGGCGAAATAGCGGTCGATCGGACGCGCAAGCTGGGTGGTGGTCTGCATGCGGCCAGCATACCCCGGCCGGGGCCGCCAGTAGAGCCAGGCCATGCCTGGCTGCAGGTTCGCCGAGGTTGCCGGCCAGCGGCCGGCACTACCCCGGGAAACCGACAGTAGAGCCAGGCCATGCCTGGCTGCCGGGGGGCGCAGGAAACCGCCCCCAGCCAGGCCGGCCGGGGGCGCAGGGGAATCAGTCGACGCTGATTCCGGCCAGGCGCTGCAGCGCCTCGGCGTACTTGGCGCGGGTGCGCTCGATGATCTCGGCCGGGATGCTCGGGCCCGGGGCGGTCTTGCCCCAGTCCAGCGTCTCCAGGTAGTCACGCACGAACTGCTTGTCGTAGCTCGGCGGGCTGGTGCCCACTTCGTACTCGTCGGCCGGCCAGTAGCGCGAGGAATCCGGCGTCAGCATCTCGTCCATGATGTACAGGCGACCATCGGCGTCGGTACCGAACTCGAACTTGGTGTCGGCCAGGATGATGCCGCGCTCGCGCGCGTAATCGGCCGCGAACTTGTAGATGCGCAGCGTGGCGTCGCGCACGCGCTCGGCCATCTCCGCACCGACCGTCTTCACCATCGCGTCGAAGTCGATGTTCTCGTCATGGTCACCCACGGCGGCCTTGGTCGAGGGGGTGAAGATCGGTTCTGGCAGCTGCTCGGCCTGGCGCAGGCCGTCGGGCAGGTCGATGCCGCTGACCTTGCCGGTGCGCTGGTAGTCCTTCCAGCCGCTGCCGATCAGGTAGCCGCGGGCGATCGCTTCCACCGGCACCGGCTTCAGCTTGCGGGTGACCACCGCGCGCTTGGCGTACAGGGCCGCGTCCACGCCTTCGGGCAGCACGCTGGCCACATCGATGCCGGTCAAGTGGTTGGGCATCAGGTGCGCGGTCTTGGCGAACCAGAAGTTGGACACCTGGCAGAGCATCTCGCCCTTGCCCGGAATCGGGTCGGGCAGGACCACGTCGAACGCCGACAGGCGATCGGTGGCGACCATCAACAGGTAGTCCCCCGGCGGGGTACCGGCCGGCAGCCGCTCGCGCGGGATATCGAACACATCACGCACCTTGCCGCGGTGGCGCAAGGGCAGGCCGGGGAGATCGGATTGCAACAGCGTGGTTGGCACGGGCACTCCTGGGGCTTCGTCGATACGGCTGCCCAACGGACCCGGCGGGCCCGCTGACCAGCGGGCGGCCTAGTGTAAAGCGGTCCGGGCCCGCTGTGACGTAAAATGAGCGTCCATTTCGTCGGCCGACCCCGGAGCGCCATGCGCTGGTACGGAAAACTGCTCGGTTTCATCGCCGGGGCCCTGCTGTTCCGGCCCAATCCGCTGTTCGGCGCGGTGGTCGGCCTGTTGATCGGCCACGCTTTCGACTCGGACTGGTTCCGCCTGAACAAAGAGAACCCCTACCGCGAGCTGGGGCTGACCTCCGAGGCCACCGATGCCGAGGTCGAGCGCGCCTACCGCAAGCTGATCTCCCAGTACCACCCCGACAAGCTGGGCGGCGCCGCCCCCGAGCTGCAGCAGCAGGCCGAGCAGAAGTCGCGGCGCATCAACGCCGCCTACGACCGCATCAAGACCCTGCGCAAGCGCTGACCCCACAGTCCCGCCTGCGGGCGGGAGACCCCTTTCCCCGTTCCGAAGGCCCCGGCCATGTCCAACTGCCTCATCGCTCCTTCCATCCTCTCGGCCAACTTCGCCCGCTTGGGCGAAGAAGTCGACAACGTCCTGGCCGCTGGCGCCGATTGGGTCCATTTCGACGTGATGGACAACCACTACGTGCCGAACCTGACCATCGGCCCGATGGTATGCCAGGCGCTGCGCAAGCACGGCGTCACCGCGCCGATCGACGTGCACCTGATGGTCGAGCCGGTGGACCGCATCATCCCGGACTTCGCCGAGGCCGGCGCCACCTACATCAGCTTCCACCCGGAGGCCAGCCGCCACGTGCACCGCACCATCCAGCTGATCCGCTCGCTGGGCTGCAAGCCGGGCATCGTGCTGAACCCGGCCACCCCGGTGGATATCCTCGACTGGGTGCTGGACGACCTCGACCTGGTGCTGCTGATGTCGGTCAACCCGGGCTTTGGCGGCCAGGCGTTCATCTCGTCGGCATTGGACAAGCTGCGCGTGGTGCGCAAGAAGATCGATGCCAGCGGCCGTGACATCCGCCTGGAGATCGACGGTGGCGTGAAGGCCGACAACATCGGTGAGATCGCTGCCGCTGGTGCCGATACCTTTGTCGCCGGCTCGGCCATCTTCAACGCCAAGACCAGCTACCAGGACGTGATCGCGCAGATGCGCGCCAACGTCGCTGCGGCACGGGGCTGAGCCATGAGCACGGTGGCCGTGTTGAACATCCGCCCGGCCACCGTCGCCGACGCTGGCCTGATCCTGCGCTTCATCCGCGAACTGGCGATCTACGAGAAGGCCGAGCATTCGGTGCAGACCGATGAAATCGGCATCGCTGACAGCCTGTTCGGCGCCGACGCCACCGCCCGCGCGCTGATCTGCGAGGCGAACGGCGAAGCCATCGGCTACGCGGTGTACTTCTACAACTATTCCACCTGGCTGGGCCGCAAGGGCATCTACCTCGAAGACCTGTACGTGAGCCTGGAAAAGCGTGGTTCCGGTGCGGGCAAGGCGCTGCTGAAGTACATCGCCCGGCAGGCGGTGGCTGAAGGGTGCGGCCGCTTCGAGTGGTCGGTGCTGGACTGGAACACGCCGGCCATCGAGTTCTACACCGCAGCCGGCGCCAAGCCGCAGGACGAGTGGACGGTGTACCGGCTGGAAGGTGAGGCGCTGCACGATTTCGCCAACGGTTGAGGCGGAATGCATCCACGCATGGCGTGGATCTACTGAAGACGGTGCGTGGGCACAGTAGATCCACGCCATGCGTGGATGCGCCTGGCAGGCAAAAAAAAGCCACGCCAAACACTGGCGTGGCCTTGCTGCATGCGTGGGAGGCTGATCCTGCCTCCATCCGTCGTCCCTGCTATGGCCTTCCATTCTCCGGGTGTTCGGTGACAACCGGATGACATGATGTCGTCAACGACCCTGCCGGGAGTGGCGCAGGCGCACTAGAATGGGCTGATGAAGAGCGATGTCGCTGACCTGCTTGAATCGTGGTTTCAGTTTGCAGCAGAAGATGCGCTGGTGATGGATCTGGAATACATCAATGCTGAGGCGCACGGTAATCTCTGCGCATTCTCTCCGCCGGCGGAGGTGACCCTGGATGTCGAGCAGGTGGTTGCCTTCATTCACAGGGTTGCCGCGCACCGGTCCGCGCAGGTCGCAGGCCACGCAATGACGTTCTACTGCTGGCATGACATGAACGTGCGCCAGCTGCGCCTGAGCCTGGTGTCATCCGTGCACGGTAAGCTGCCATTTGGCTGCCACCACGTCGAGACAACGGATATCCGCAGCGTTGTGCAGCCCATCGTGCTTGATGACTGGAACAACCCTCGATTCATGTGTTTCGAGGGAAGTGATGCGTCTGACGAATTCGACACCGACACCGTCACCGACGAGCCGCTGTATACGCAAGAACATCCCCTGAGGGTCGCAGTCATTGCGCTTGGCTGAACGGTTGCCACCGCCTTTCACTGGCCCCGAACGCGCGGTTGCTAGCCTGTGCCACCTTTCCCTGGAAGCACCGCATGAGCACACCGCGCTGGCGCCTGATCCTCAACGGCAAGTCCGCAGGCAACGACGACCTGCGCGAGGCCGTGGGCCACTGGCGCGACCGTGGCGTGCAGCTGGAAGTGCGGGTGACCTGGGAAGACGGTGACGCCGAGCGCTACGTGGCCGAGGCCATCGACCACGGCGTGGACGTGATCGTGGCGGCCGGTGGCGACGGCACGCTGAGCGCGGTGGCCGAGACGCTGGCGCATCGTGACGAGCCGGCCGGGGCGCTGCCTTCACTGGCGTTGGTGCCGATGGGCACCGCCAACGATTTCGCAACCGCTGCCGGCATTCCGGTGCAGCCGCAGGAGGCCTTCGCACTGATTGCCGGCAGTACGCCGCGTCCGATGGATCTGCTGCGTGTCGATGCCGACGGCAAGCCATGGTGGTGCGCCAACCTCGCCAGCGGCGGCTTCGGTACCCAGGTCACGGTGGAAACCGATGCGGGCTTGAAGAAGATGCTCGGCGGTCTGGCGTATGTCATCACCGGCATCGCCAAGCTCGGGCGCATCGAACCGATCACCGCGCGCCTGAGCGGGCCGGATTTCCAGTGGGAAGGTGGGTTCATCGCGCTGGGTATCGGCAACGGCCGTCAGGCCGGTGGTGGTCAGCAGCTGTGCCCGCAGGCACTGATCGATGACGGCCTGCTGGACGTCACCGTGGTGCCGGAGCTGGACGGCGAAGTCGCCGCCACCCTTGGACAGATGCTGACCGGTGGCAAGGAAGCGGCGCTGGAACGTGTCGCTACACGCGCGCAGCTGGCTTGGCTGCAGATCGACGCACCGCAGCCGCTGACCTTGAACCTGGACGGCGAACCGGTGCAGGCACGCAGCTTCCGCATCGAATGCGTGGCGGGCAGGGTGCGGATGCACCTGCCGGAGGATTGCGTGCTGCTGTCGCGGGGCTAAGAACGCAGGTTACAGCAGCGGAATGTCTTCTTCCTTGCTCGGGAATTTGAATGCCTCGCGCTTCCTGCGGATGTGTTCGGGCATTGGCGGGCGGGGGATGTTGCGTTCGATCAGCCACTGCTGGCATTTCTTCTGCCACGGCAGGTTGTCCGGCGTGGTGATCTCCCAGTAGATGTCCTCAACCATCAATTGCCGAGCAGATCTTCCCGAACTTTCCGATACGTGCTCGGGAATGGTGGGATCTGCACCGTGCTCCAGCAACCAGTATGCGTAGTCGAATGCGCCTCTTCCTGTGTACCAGCTCAGGACGGTGTCGTCTCCCAGGCTTCTGCGGTTGGATCCATTCACGTCTGCGCCGTTCTTGACCAGGGTCTGGACATTCTTCCACTGGTTCCCGCTGATGAAGGCTTGGAAGAGAAGCGTTTCATTGTTGACGTTTCGTGTGTTGGGATCTCCTCCGTGCTTCAGCAGCAGTTCCAGGAACCGAGGATCGTCCATCTTGGCCGCGTAGACCATCGCGTTGTCGAACCTGATCAGTTCTCCATTCATCTGCTTTGACTCACGCGCATTGGGGTCTGCCCCAACGTCGAGCAGCACTTTGAGTCCCTCGATGTTGCGGGCCCGCAGCGGCCATGCGATCAGCGGAATTCCGTCCCGCGTTGAAAACGCCTTGTCCGGGTTGACGCCCTCGTCCTTTACGAGGTGACGTATGGCATCGGCGTCGCCGCTTTCAGCAGCAATGGCCAGCCGTAATGCCGCTCCCTCGAAATAGCCATCGGCACCGTGTGCAGACGTTCCAGAGCACCCTGCCACAAGCAGAAGCGTGATCCATGCCACACTTGTGAGGAATTTTGTCGTCATATTGTGAAAAATGACGGTCATTTTTTTCCTGTCTATTTGCTGATGACGTGACACTAGCAAAAGGTTCTGGTAATCCATAGGTGCCGCGAAACAAGCGGCACTTCAAGGTGCAATGGAGTTTGCCATGAATGGTTCGGAGAGCGAGGCGCGTGCCCGCGCAGTCAATGAGCAGAATATTCTCGTGCAGCAATTGCGCGACAGTGGGAACGAAAAGGAAGCTGAGCGCCTCCAGGAAACGTACCATGCGCGTGAAATGTCAGGACTGGCTGCTGACGTGTATAAGTCAGCGAAGCACGAGGGAAAGCCCCCGGTAGGATGGGTGCGCGCAAGTAGTGATCCCGACGCGCTGCGCGAAGCTGGCATCAACATCTCGGACGCTGAACTCAAGGAAATGCTGCAGCCGAGGAAGTCCGGATTCCGCGCCGAGATCTATATCCCCGACAAGCGCGTCTTCGGTGAGGATGCGAAACCTGTCGTGGTCTACAAGGGGTCCACGGGTGAAATTCTTGACCCGCTGGCGCCCAATGGAAAACGTGAATCCGGCGGCGAGGATTTCCTCAACAACGGTCAGCAGGGCATCGGCATGCGCAGCGATTATTACGATCGCGCGATGGAACTTGCCGTAGCCATGAACCGTCGTCTGCCCGGCGGCTTCGAAATCGCCGGCCACTCCCTCGGCGGCGGCATGGCTTCCGCCGCGTCCGCAGTCACCGGCGCACGTGCCACCACGTTCAACGCCGCCGGCCTGCATCCGGCAACCCCGGCGCGTTATG
Organism: Stenotrophomonas sp. LMG 10879; assembly: GCF_002750935.1. Taxonomy (NCBI): domain Bacteria; kingdom Pseudomonadati; phylum Pseudomonadota; class Gammaproteobacteria; order Lysobacterales; family Lysobacteraceae; genus Stenotrophomonas; species Stenotrophomonas sp. LMG 10879. Next base: position 7,654 of record NZ_PEJT01000005.1, on the reverse strand, counting down.
CCAAGGACAACGGCCTGCCGACCTTCGACACGCAGCAGTCCGTGCACACCTACCAGACCACCGGTGAGGTGCTGAACGATGTGCAGAACGGCATGCACCGCCTGAGCGAGCATCAGCGTCGTGGCTACGGTGTGCTTGCCAACGAACTGGGCATGGTGCTGAAGGATCCGGCCATGCAGAAGGTCGTCGGTGAAAAGCTGCGCGAGATGCTGCCCCCGGGTGCGCAGACCTCCGCTGCACAGTTCATCGAACAACTGGCGAGCCAGCCGGGCCAGCAGGCGCTGCGCGATATTCCGCTCGCGGCAGGGCGCCTCGAGCTGTTGCTTGAGCCCAAGACCCGCGACGCGCACGGGGCACTCGTCGATCGCCCGCACGTGGCGCCGCCCAGCCAGGTGGCGGAACTGGCGGGCCCGCTGTCCACCGTGCTGCATGCCACGGCGTACGGCATGCGCAGCGGTCGCCTGGCCGGCGAGCAGGTCGAACGGGCCGGCGCCGTCACTGCCCATGCGCTGGACAAGGTGGGCGATGGTGTCGAGCGCGTACTGAAGACCGAAGGCATGGTCATCGGCCAGGTGGTGAACATGGGGTCCACCAGCCTGCAGGTGAGCACCCGGGCGACCAGTACGGTGATCGCTTCGGGGCGCGAACTGACCGGCAGCATCGAAGCCACGCTGCACCGCGTCGAATCGCAAACCCGCTCCCATGGCCTGTCCGCACTGTCGTGGGTGGCTGACCGGGTGGGCGCGGACAACGTCGCCGGCCGGCTTGCCAAGCAGGCCGAAGCTGTCCGTGACCACGGCGAGCACCATGCGCAGCACGCGACGAAACAGGCCGTTGCCGACGCCGCAAGCACGCGTGCGGCGGGTGAACGCGTGGCCGCTGCCATCAGCCACGACGGCCAATGGGTGGCCGGCAAGCTGCAGAACGGGTTCGCCACCGCCGGCGCCCATGTCGATCGTGGCTATGACCTGGTGGCGTCCCAGCTGAAGGGCATCACCGCCAAGGCGCCGATTACCCTGTCCACGCTGGGTGGTGCTGCGGTGGGCATCGGGGCTGCCGCAGCGACCCACGTGCCGACCGGCAACCTGCCGTTGGACGCAATGAGGCTGCACAACCTCGACAAGTCCGAACGTGTCATCCGCGGCATGATGCCGGCCTTCAGCGAGGCGACTGCCCGCCATGGCATGGATCCGACCGTCATCCCCAGCCTGGATTCGGAACTGATCAAGCAGGAAGCCGCCGCCCGCAAGCTGGTCGAGCAGCACCAGCGGATACAGCATCCGGAGGATGGTCGTCGCGCCGGCGTGGCGGCAGAACCCACTGCGCGCGCGCCCGGCATCAACGACCCTGGTCACACCGACTACCGGTTGTTCAATGGCGCACAGACCGGCGTGCACGCCCTGGATGCCGCCCACAACCGCGTGCCGAACGTGCAGAGCGACCAGCTCGCCGGTGCACTGGCCGTGCAGGCCAAGCGCGAGGGGCTGGAGTCCATTTCCCACGTGGTGCTCAGCGACGATCACCGCCGCGCCTTCGCGGTGGATACGCCCGACCTGAACGCCGCGCACCGCCGCCATGCCCACGTCGAGGTGGCGGCGGGCATGGCCCAGCCGCTCAGCGCGAGCACCGCCCAGATTGATGCGATCAACGCCAGTCGCGAGCAGGCGCAGGGGGTGTCGCTGGCCCAGCAGCAGGTGCAGGAGAGCCAGGAACAGGCGCGGCGGATGGGCTAGGGCGAAGACAAACCGCCCGTCGCCAAAGGGTTTCCCTGCGGCCAAAGCTGCGATACAGTCATTGGGTGTCCAGCCTGACGACCCCGCATACCCTTTCTTCCGCACGCCGTTGGTGGCGATGGTGGCCTGTTGCCGTCGTCCGTCCCCATAACGCTGTGTCCCGGAAGGAAAGTCGTCTTGATCTCGCACGCTCAGTTTCAGCAGCAGGCCGCTGAAGGCCACACCCATATTCCCGTTGTCCGCGAAGTGCTGTCCGACCTGGACACGCCGCTTTCGGTCTATCTGAAGCTCGCCGACGGCCCCAATACCTACCTGTTTGAATCCGTCGAAGGCGGCGAGCGCTTTGGTCGTTACTCGATCATCGGCCTGCCGGCACGTCGCGTGTACGCCTTCCACGGCCACACCCTGACTGTGCGTGAGGACGGCCAGGTGCTGGAAACCCGCGAGGTCGCCGACCCGTTTGCCGAGGTCGAGGCGCTGCGCAGCGCCCACTCGGTGCCGAAGCTGGAAGGCCTGCCGGGCTTCACCGGTGGCCTGGTCGGCTGGTTCGGCTTCGAATGCATCGGCTACATCGAGCCGCGCCTGGCCTCGCCGGCCGGCCGTGACGAACTTGGTACCCCGGACATCCTGCTGCTGCACTCCGATGAGCTGGCGGTATTCGACAACCTGAAGGGCCGCCTGTACCTGATCGTGCATGCCGATCCGCGTGTCGAAGGCGCCTTCGAGCAGGCCCAGGCCCGCCTGGATGCACTGACCGCCAAACTGCGTGCGCCGGGTGCAGGCTATCCGGCACCGCTGACCAGCGACGTGCTGGACGAGTCCGATTTCGTTTCCGGTTTCACCCGCGAAGGCTTCGTCGACGCGGTCCAGCGCAGCAAGGAATACATCCGTGCCGGCGACATCTTCCAGGTGGTGCTCAGCCAGCGCCTGAGCGTGCCGTTCAAGGCGCGCCCGGTGGATGTGTATCGCGCGCTGCGTGCACTGAACCCGTCGCCGTACATGTATTTCCTGGATGTTGGCGACCTGCAGGTGGTCGGCTCCTCGCCGGAAATCCTGGTGCGCCTGCAGGACGGTGAAGTGACCGTGCGCCCGATCGCCGGTACCCGTCCGCGCGGCGCCACGCCGGAGCTGGACCAGGCGCTGGAGGTCGAGCTGCTGGCCGACCCGAAGGAACGCGCCGAGCACCTGATGCTGATCGACCTCGGCCGCAATGACGCCGGCCGCGTGTCCAAGGCCGGCACCGTCGAAGTGGGCGAGCAGTTCGTGATCGAACGCTACAGCCACGTCATGCACATCGTCAGCGAAGTGACCGGGCAGCTGCAGCCGGGCCTGAGCTACGCCGACGTGCTGCGCGCCACCTTCCCGGCCGGTACGGTCAGCGGCGCGCCGAAGATCCGCGCGCTGGAAGTGATCCGCGAGCTGGAACCGATCAAGCGCAATGTCTACGCCGGCAGCATCGGCTACATCGGCTGGCACGGCGATGCCGATACCGCGATCGCGATCCGCACTGCGGTGATCAAGGACGGCCGCCTGTATGTGCAGGCCGGCGCCGGCATCGTCTACGACTCCGACCCGGACAAGGAATGGGACGAGACGATGAACAAGGGCCGCGCGCTGTTCCGCGCCGTCGCCCAGGCCGCCAAGGGCCTGTGAGTTTCCCTGTGCTGTGGCCTGCGCCGCAGCACCCTTCGCTGTTTCCATTCAAGACAAGGAGTACCGCATGAAGCTGCTGAGCGTTCTGCTGTGGTCGTCGCTGCTGGCCACGATGGCCCCCTCTGCGTGGGCACAGGCCAACACCATTCCCTCGCAGCCACACCTGCTGGTGAAGGGCGAGGCGCGCCGGCTGGTGATGCCGGACCGGTTCGGCCTGCAGTTGAACATCGAAGAGACCGACATGGATGCCGATGCCGCACGTCGCCGCGTGCAGGACAACGTCGCCCGCGTACTGGCGCTGTTCAAGCAGCACAAAGCGGTGGAGGGTAGCGTGCGCGCGGACAACCTGCGCATCGGCCCCGCCACACGCTATGAGCAGAGCCGGCAGGTCTTCATCGGTACCCGCGTGTCACGCCAGCTGCGCGCCAGCTTTGCCAACGTGAAGGCGATGCAGGATGTGCTGGGGGCGCTGAAGGCCAACGAGAACGTACAGGTCAGCAGCCTGGCCCCGACGTACTCGGGCGAGGTGGCGCTGCGCCGTGAACTCAAGGGCGAGGCCGCAGCCAAGACCCGCGAGTCCGCGCAGGGCCTGGCCAAGGCCTACGGCACCCAGCTGCGCGGTCTGTACAGCATTTCCGATGTGGCTCCGAACTTCGCCTACGGAATCCAAGCAGGCAGCTGGCCCAGCAGCGGCGATCTGGTGACGCCGCCTTCGCCGCCCTCGCCCGAGGCGCCGATGAACAGCATTGAGACCACGGGCTCGCGCCTGCCCGAATCCATCGAAGCCGGCCCCATCACCTACACCGAAAACGTGTACGCCATTTTCCTGATAAGCGACGGAACCTGACCATGTTGTGGATGATCGACAACTACGACAGCTTCACCTACAACCTCGTGCAGTACCTGCAGACGCTGGGCGCCGAGGTGAAGGTGGTGCGCAACGATGCGATGAGCGTGGACGAGATCGCCGCGCAGAAACCCGAGCGCATCGTCATCTCGCCCGGCCCGTGCACGCCCAACGAAGCGGGCGTGTCGCTGGAGCTGATCCAGCGCCTGGGCCCGACCACGCCGATCCTCGGCGTGTGCTTGGGTCACCAGGGCATCGGCCAGGTCTACGGCGGTACGGTCATCCGCGCCGGCAACATCATGCACGGCAAGACCTCGCCGATCCGCCATCAAGGCAAGGGTGTGTTCGCGGGCCTGCCGGACGGTTACCAGGCCACCCGCTACCACTCGCTGGTGGTGGACAAGAACAGCCTGCCCGACGCGCTGGAAGTGACCGCGTGGACCGAGAACGAGGATGGCTCGATCGAAGAGATCATGGGCCTGCGCCACCGCCAGTTCCCGGTCGAGGGCGTGCAGTTCCACCCCGAATCGATCCTCACCGAGCATGGTCACGCGCTGCTGCGCAATTTCCTGCAGCGCCCGGCTGCCTGATCCAAGGAGTATTCCGATGAGCTTCTCCCCCCAGGAAGCCCTGCAACGCACCATCGAACATCGCGAGATCTTCTTCGACGAAATGGTTGACCTGATGCGGCAGATCATGCGCGGCGACGTCTCGCCGATGATGACCGCCGCCATCCTCACCGGCCTGCGCGTGAAGAAGGAAACCATCGACGAGATCGCCGCCGCGGCGACGGTGATGCGCGAATTCGCGCTGGCCGTACCGGTCGCCGATACCACCCACCTGGTCGACATTGTCGGCACCGGTGGCGATGGCTCGCATACCTTCAACATCTCCACCTGCGCGATGTTCGTTGCCGCCGCCGCCGGCGCGCGCGTGGCCAAGCACGGCAACCGCAGCGTGTCGTCCAAATCCGGCAGTGCCGATGCGGTCGAAGCACTGGGCGCGGCGATCGAGCTGCAGCCTGCGCAGGTGGCCGCGGCCATCGAGCAGACCGGCATCGGCTTCATGTTCGCGCCGATCCACCACCCGTCGATGAAGGTGGTGGCGCCGGTGCGTCGCGAGATGGGGGTGCGCACCATCTTCAACATCCTCGGTCCGCTGACCAACCCGGCCAGCGCACCGTCGGTGTTGATGGGCGTGTTCCATCCCGATCTGGTGGGCATCCAGGCGCGCGTGCTGCGCGAGCTGGGCACCGAGCGTGCGATGGTGGTCTGGGGCCGCGACAACATGGATGAGATCTCGCTGGGCGCGGGCACCCTGGTGGGTGAGCTGCGCGACGGCAAGGTGCGCGAGTACGAGATCCACCCGGAAGACTTCGGCATCGCCATGTCGGCCAGCCGCAACCTGCGCGTGGATGGCCCGGAACAGTCCATCGCCATGCTGCGTGCGGTGCTCGACAACGAGCCGGGACCGGCGCTGGACATCGTCGCCCTGAATGCGGGCGCGGCGTTGTACGTGGCCGGCGTGGCCAGCGATATCGGCGACGGCCTGGCCCGCGCCCGCGCGGTCATCGCCGATGGCAGCGCCCGTGCCCGCCTGCAGCAGTATGTCGACACCACCCGCGCGCTGGTTGCCTGAGCGCGCGGTTCAGCCTGACCCACCCGATGGCCGATAATGGTCGTCCTCACCGCCCCAGCACCGACCCGACGACGATGAGCGATATCCTGCAGACGATCCTGGCCCGCAAGGCCGAAGAAGTAGCCCAGCGCCGCGCCCAGCGCCCGCTTGAGGAGCTGCAGGCCGCGCTGGCCGATGCGCCACCGGTGCGCGGCTTCGTGCGCGCGCTGCAGGCCGCAGTGGCCAATGGCGATCCGGCGGTGATTGCCGAAGTGAAGAAGGCCAGCCCGTCCAAGGGCGTGATCCGCCCCGACTTCCGCCCGGCCGACATTGCGGTCAGCTATGAGTTCGGCGGCGCCAGCTGCCTGTCGGTGCTGACCGATGTCGATTTCTTCCAGGGGGCCGACGCCTACCTGCAACAGGCGCGCGAAGCCTGCACGCTGCCGGTGCTGCGCAAGGACTTCGTGATCGACGCCTACCAGGTCGTTGAGGCGCGCGTGCTCGGCGCCGACTGCATCCTGCTGATCGTCGCCGCGCTGGACGACACGCAGCTGGCCACGCTGTCCGAACTGGCGATGTCGCTGGGCATGGACGTGCTGGTGGAAGTGCACGACATCGACGAGCTGGAGCGAGCGCTGCAGGTTCCAGCGCCGATGATCGGCATCAACAACCGCAACCTGCGCACCTTCGAGGTGTCGCTGCAGACCACGCTGGACATGCGCCTGGCCGTGCCGCGTGACCGCCTGCTGGTCACCGAGAGTGGCATTCTCGGCCCGCAGGATGTGGCGCTGATGCGCGATGCCGGCATCCACTCGTTCCTGGTCGGCGAGGCCTTCATGCGCGTGGAAGAGCCGGGCGAGGGTCTGCGTCAGCTATTCTTCGCAGCATGAAAACGTACTATCCAACGCCGCGCGAGGATGCGCCGCTGGTGGTCTTCGACTTCGACCACACCCTGTATGACGGCGATTCGGGTACCCACCTGTTCGCCTCGCTGATCAAGCGCAACCCGCTGCGGATGCTGGCGGCGCTGCTGGTCACCCCGATTGCCGGGCCGATGGTGGCGATGCTGCCGACCCGCCGTGCCGGTATCTCGGTCTACGTCTGGATCGGCAGCTTCGGCCTGCACCGCGCGCGCGAGTTCAACAAGGTGATTGACGCCTACGTGCTGCGCAATGAAGCGCAGATGCGCGCCAAGCTGCTGCCACAGGCGCTGGAGGTATTTGCCGCGCACCGTGCCAAGGGCGATCGCGTGGTGGTGGCCACCGGCGCACCGCCGGAACTTGCCCGCGCGATCCTGGCCTTCGTCGCCCACCAGGACGTGCCGGTGATCGGCACCGAAGTGGGGCCGCGGCTGGGCGGGGTAGGGCCGACCCGGCACTGCCACAACGAAGAGAAGATGCGCATGCTGCGCGAGCGCGGCTACGGCGACATCGATATCGCGTACTCCGACAGCACTGCCGACCTGCCGCTGCTGCTTGCGGCGAAAGCGCCGGTGGTGGTCAACCCGAAGCCGGCCAAGGTGGAATTCTTCCGCCGCGTGCTGCCGGCCGGCACCCGCATCCTCAACTGGGGTTGCGTGGACCGCGGTGGTGACAAGGCCTGACCCGAGCCTGTTGTAGAGCCGAGCCATGCTCGGCTGCTCTTCGTTGCGGTATCCGTGCGCTATCAGCCGAGCATGGCTTGTATGTTCCTCCCGTCTCCTACGAGGTATGTAGGAGCCAGGGTGGAGGGACCGTCAACATGATATCTGCGGGTAGCAGCCGACAGACGAGCCGAGCGATCCCCATCCCGCACCTTAACGTCG
>NZ_PEJT01000004.1:0-389309 GCF_002750935.1 Stenotrophomonas sp. LMG 10879 | reverse complement strand
GCAAGATGGACAATCATCCTTCCTGCAGGCGCCTTCACAAGATACCTGCGCATACTTTCAAAGATCCGGGGAAGTGGCCTCAGCGCCGTTCCCGTGTGCTGCGAAGTTTCCTTCGTAGCGAGCCGCCTATTATGCCGGACTTTTCGAGTCCGTCAACACCTTTCGTTCGATCATCTCGTTCGTCGGTGATGGCGTCCCTTGTGCCGCTGAAGCCCCTTGTTGGCGACCCCTGCGACGGGGGAGGGAAAGTATGTCCCTATTCGCGGCCTTTGTGAAGGGGGTGTGGCAACTTTTTTCATCGGATGTTGCATCTGTTCATCCAGAAGGTCCTGGCAGGGACTGTTCCGCGGAGAGCAGAAGCAGCCGAGCGTGGGCTCGGCTCTACAAGAGCACAAGGAAGGGCCGGCTTGCGCCGGCCCTTCCTTGTTGTCAGGCAGCGACCAGGCGCACGCGGGCGAAGGTGCGCTTGCCGACCTGCAGCAGGCCCTCGAAGCCCGGCTGCAGCACCTGCTGGCCGTCTTCCACCACTTCGCCGTCCACCTTCACCGCACGCTCCTTGAGCTTGCGGTTGGCCTCGGAGTTGCTCGGGGTCAGGCCGGCAGCGGTCAGCAGCGCCGCGATGCGCAGGCCTTCGGCCGGGATCGCCACGTCCTGCAGCGGCAGCTGGGTGATGTCGCCCTGCCCCGTGACAGCCGCTTCCCAGCCGGCAATCGCCTGTTCGGCCGCTGCGGCGTCGTGGAACCGGGTCGCCAGTTCACGGGCCAGGCGCAGCTTCACCACGCGCGGGTTCAGGCCAGCGGCGATCTGCTCGCGCAGGGAAGCCGCTTCGGCCTGACTGATATCGAAGGACAGCAGCTCGATCCAACGCCACATCAGGGCGTCATCCACCTTCATGGTCTTGGTGACGATGTCGATGGCCGGTTCACTGATACCGATGTAGTTGCCCAGCGACTTGGACATCTTGTTGACGCCATCCAGGCCCTCCAGCAACGGCATGGTCAGCACCACCTGCGGCTTCTGGCCGTGGTGTTCCTGCAGGCCACGGCCCATCAGCAGGTTGAACTTCTGGTCGGTCCCCCCGAGCTCGACGTCCGCTTCCAGGGCCACCGAGTCGTAGCCCTGCACCAGCGGGTACAGGAATTCGTGGATGGCGATGGACTGCTGGGCGGCGTAGCGCTTGGCGAAGTCGTCGCGCTCGAGCATGCGCGCCACAGTGTGCTGGCCGGCCAGGCGGATCATGTCGGCCGCGCTCATCTTGCCGAACCACTCCGAATTGAAGCGGACCTCGGTGCGGCTGCGGTCCAGCACCTTGAACACCTGCTCTTCATAGGTGCGGGCGTTGGCCAGCACGTCGTCGCGGCTGAGCGGCTTGCGGGTCAGGCTTTTGCCGGAGGGGTCGCCGATCATGCCGGTGAAGTCGCCGATCAGGAAAATGACCTGGTGGCCGAGGTCCTGGAACTGACGCATCTTGTTCAGCAGCACCGTGTGGCCCAGATGCAGGTCCGGCGCGGTGGGGTCGAAGCCGGCCTTGATGCGCAGCGGGCGGCCTTCCTGCAGGCGCGCGCGCAGATCCTCGAGCTTGAGGATCTCGTCGGCACCGCGGCCGATCAGGGCAAGGGCTTCTTCAATCGAGGACACGTGACTACTCCCGGCAACGCCGTTTCTTATATGGGGTGTTAAAGCGAAGTTAACCCGATCGGCTTCACAAAAGCCAATAGGCACAAGGGTTTGACGCGAATTTGTTAGGTGTCTATGTTACCGGCGTTTGGGCCCGCGTTCCCGGGTCAGCCAGAGACCGACATCTGATGCTCAATTCCGATCAAGGCCGCGCACGCAAGCAGCGCTTCCAGGAACGACTCCACGTCCTGCACGACAACGCCCTGCACCGGAAGCTGAGGCAACACCTTCCCGCTGCGTTCAATGAGCGCTGGACGCGCCGTCATTGGATGCACGCCAGCCTGTTTGTGACCATCGGCGCACTGGTGGCCACGATCGTGCCGGGCTTCTCCCACACCATCGATGCCCCCTACGCCGACAGCCACACCAGCCTGGCCCTGCCGTTGCCGCCGCTGGCAATGGCCCGCCAGCAGCAGATCCCCGGCGACAGCTGGCAGGTGCTGCGGGTACAGCGCGGGCAGACCCTGAGCGACCTGTTCGACAAGGCCGGCATCCCGGCAACCACCCTGCACCGGGTGCTGGACCATCCGGGGGCTCGCGAATCGCTGACCAAGCTGCGCCCGGGCGCCGAGATCGCCTTCGACATGCCGCTGTCCGGTGACCTGCGCAGCATCCGCTTCGACCGCGATGCCGACAACCGGGTCGAGCTGAGCCTGAGCGGCGATGACATCAAGGAAACGGTGACCAAACGCGAGACGTCCACGCGGACGGTGGTCACCAGCGGCGAGATCACCAGTTCGCTGTATGCGGCTGCACGCCGCGCCGGACTGTCGCCATCGGCAATCGCGACGATGACCGACGACATCTTCAAGTACGACATCGACTTCTCCAAGGACCTGCAGCCGGGCGACCGCTTCAGCGTGGTGATGGATGAAACCTGGCGCGAAGGCGAGAAGGTGGACACCAGCAAGATCCTGGCGGCGACCTTCACCACCGGTGGCAAGACCTATTCCGGCTTCCGCTTCGACCGCAACGGCAAGTCCGAGTACTACGACATCAACGGCCGTTCGCTGAAGAAGAGCTTCATCCGCATGCCAATCCCCTTCGCGCGGCTGAGCTCGACCTTCGGCGCGCGCAAGCACCCGGTGCTGGGCAAGATGCGCATGCACAAGGGCGTGGACTACGCCGCACGCACCGGTACCCCGATCATGGCCGCCGGCGACGCGCGGGTGCAGTTCGTCGGCGTGCAGCGCGGTTACGGCAACGTGGTGATCCTCGACCATGGCCGTGGCCACACCACCCTGTACGGCCACATGTCGCGCTTTGCCGGGATCAAGAACGGCCAGCGCGTGGCCCAGGGCACGGTGATCGGCTACGTCGGCTCGACCGGCCTGGCGACCGGCCCGCACCTGCACTACGAGTTCCGGGTCAATGGCGAACACCGCAACCCGCTGACGGTGACCATGCCGCCGCCGGAGCCGCTGAAGGGTGCCGAGCTGGTGGCGTTCCGGGCGCAGACCGCGCCGGCGATGGCCCGCATCCAGGGCATGGAGAAGCTGATCTACGCCGACGCCAGCCCCGCCCCGGCCGCCGAAAGCGCGACCACCGAGGTGGCCAGCGCCAAGGACAAGGCACCGGCAGGCCGCAAGCGCGGCTGAGCCCTGCGTTGACGAAGGAGGACACGGCAGCACAAGCTTGCCGTGTCCTTTTTTTATGCCCGCCATGAACACCACTGCCGATCCGTCCCTTCCCCTCTACCTGGGCCTGATGTCGGGCACCAGCGCTGACGGCATCGATGCCGCGCTGGTGCAGTTCCCGGCCGACGGAGGTTGCCGCTTCGTGCATGGGCTGACCGCCCGCTGGGAGCCGGTACTGCGGGCGCGGCTGGTAGCCCTCGGTGAAGGCGGTCCGCTGCAGTCGCTGGAAGAGCTGGGCGAGCTGGACGCGCGGATTGCGATCAGCTTCGCCGCCGCCGCCAACCAGCTGCTGGACGAGGCCGGTGTCGACCGTTCGCAGGTGCGGGCCATCGGCTCGCACGGGCAGACCGTGCGCCATCGACCGTTGGCCGACCCGGCCTTCACCCTGCAGCTGGGCGACGGCAACCGCATCGCCGAACTGACCGGCATCACCACGGTGTGCGATTTCCGCCGCCGCGACGTTGCCGCCGGCGGCCACGGGGCGCCGCTGATGCCCGCCTTCCACCTGGGCATGCTGGGTGCAGCCAATGAGGACCGTGCGGTGCTGAACCTGGGCGGGATCGCCAACCTGACCCTGATTCCGCGCGAAGGCGTCGTGCGTGGCTTCGATACCGGCCCCGCCAATGCGCTGATGGATGCCTGGTGCCAGCGCCATACCGGGCGCAGCTTCGACGCTGACGGTGCCTACGCTGCCAGTGGTGCGGTGGATGACAGCCTGCTGGCCGGCTGGCGCGCCGACCCGTGGTTCGCGCTGCCGCCGCCCAAGAGCACCGGGCGCGAGCAGTTCCACCTGCCGTGGGCCGAAGCGCACATGGAGGAAGGCCAGTTTGCCGCCGCCGATGTACAGGCGACGCTGCTGGAGCTGACCGCGGCGACGGTGGTGGATGCGCTGCTGGCCCAGCAGCCGGACACCCGCCGGGTACTGGTATGCGGCGGCGGTGTGCGCAACGCGCAGTTGATGCGGCGGCTGGCGGCGCGACTGCCGGGCGTGGTGGTCGAATCCACGGCATTGCACGGGCTGGACCCGGAGTATGTGGAGGCAATGGGGTTTGCGTGGCTGGCGCAGCGGACGATGGACGGGCTGGCGGGCAACCTGCCGAGCGTGACCGGGGCGAAGGGGCCGCGGATTCTCGGGGCGATTCACTTGGCGTGAGGGTTGGCCCCATCCACGCATGGCGTGGATCTACTGGGCAGCCGGTCCTGCGGGGCTAATCGAAGCCTTGGCCGGCAGGGAGGGCCTGCAGTGCGGCAATCGCGTCGGACAGGGCGTCGACTTCGGGATCGCCGAAGCCGGAGCGGACCTCCAGTTCACTGCTGAACAGGCCCTGCTCCAGCAGGGCCGCGCAGGTCTGTTCATGGGTCCAGCCGCGGGCAACCGAGACCCGTTTGATGCGTTCCAGCAGCAGCGGGTCCAGGTCCCGCAGCACTACGTCGGCCATGCTCACTTCCCCGTTCGCAAGGCACCGCCCCCTCGGCGCGTCGGGGCGATCATCCCGCAGTAAGCGCGGACAGGCAATCAGGCGGCGGGCGACGGCCCACGGTCAAGGATGCGTGGCCACAGCCAGGCCAGCAGCAGCATGGTCGGCACCACCGTGACGGCGCTGAGCATGAAAAAGGTGCTGTAGGACGTCGCTTCCACGATGTAGCCGGAGACGCCGCCGACGAACTTGCCCGGCAGATTGGCCAGCGATACCAGCAGGGCGTACTGGGTCGCGGTGAAGTTGCGATCGGTCAGCGAAGACATGAATGCCACCAGCACCGTGCCGGCGAAGCCCTGGAACAGGTTGTCGGCACTGAGCGCAGCGTAGAACGCCCACAACTGCCCCGGATTGTGCGCCATCAGCAGGAAGGCCAGGTTGGACAGGGCCACACCCAACGCTGCGACAAGCAGCATCCGGCGGAAACCGAAGGCGGCGACGGCGATACCGCCAATGAACGCGCCACCAATACCCATCCACACGCCGAACAGCTTCGATACGGTGGCGATGTCGGCCTTGTCGAAGCCCGAGTCGAGATAGAAGGGACCGGCCATCACACCGATGACCTGGTCGGGAAACTTGAAGAACCCGACGAACGCGAGCAATGCCAATGCCAGTGCCATGCCGTTGCGGCTGAAGAAGCTGGTGATCGGCTGTACGAACGCTTCGGCAATGTCGATGCGGCGCTGCACGGCGTTGGCCGGACGCTCGGGCTCGCGGCAGAACAGGGTGGTGATGATCGGCAGGATCATCAGGGCGGCCATGGCCAGATAGGCAATGATCCAGCCTTCGAACTGCGCGAGATACAACGCGCCGGCACCGGCCAGGATCAGGCCGATGCGATAGCCCAGCGTGTACGTGGCGGCCAGGGCGGCCTGCGCGGTCTGCGGCGCGATCTCGATGCGGTAGGCGTCGACCACCGAATCCTGGGTGGCCCCTGCAAACGACGCCACCAGTACCCAGGCCACCAGCGGCCACACGCCCTGCTCCGGCCGCACGAACGCCAGTGCAACCAGGCCCACCAGCACCAGGATCTGCGAGACCAGCAGCCACGAGCGGCGGCGGCCCAGGAAACCCAGCAACGGAAACGCGTAGCGATCCAGCAGGGGTGCCCAGACAAATTTGAGCAGGTAGAAGAAGCTGGCCAGGCTGATCAGGCCGATGCTGCCCAGATCGAGGCCGACATCGCGCAGGCGCGTGGACAGGGTCTGCGAGGCGATCAGCAGGAACGGCAGGCCGCTGCCGAAGCCCAGCAGGGCCATGGTCAGCGCCGAGGGCGTGCCGAACGCACGCTTGATGCCGGCCCAGCCCTTGTAGCCGGCCGGCTTGGCAGCCTCGGTCACAGGTCGTAGTCCACGATGAACGGTGCGTGGTCGGAGAAGCGCTGGTCGCGGTAGATCGAGCAGCTGCGCAGGCGGTCACGCAGGCCCGGGGTGATGAACTGGTAGTCGATGCGCCAACCGACGTTGTTGGCACGGGCGGCACCACGGTTGCTCCACCATGTGTAGTCCTCGCCGGTCGGATTGAGCAGGCGATAGGCATCGGCCCAGCCGCGACCGCTGGCCACGTCGGTGGCCTGGCCGTGGTCGGCGCACAGGGCATTGAGCCAGTCGCGTTCTTCGGGCAGGCAGCCGGAGTTCTTCTGGTTGGACTTCCAGTTCTTGATGTCCAGCGCCGAGCGGACGATGTTCCAGTCGCCACACAGCACGTAGTCGCGGCCGCTGCGCGCCCATTCCTCGAGGATCGGCCGCAGCCACTCCATCACTTCGAACTTGAAGCCCTGGCGCAGGTCACCCGAGCTGCCGGAGGGAATATAGAAGGAGACCACGCTGAGGTTGCCGAAGCGCGCCTCGATGTAGCGGCCTTCGTCGTCGAACGGAGCCCAGCCCAGCGAGGTGATGACCTGGTCCGGTTCGCGCTTGCTGTAGATCGCCACGCCGCTGTAGCCCTTCTTGGTGATGGCATCGCGGTAGAAGCAATGGTGGCCGTCCGGGCGGAACATCGGGTCGGTCAGCTGGTCTTCCTGGGCCTTGGTCTCCTGGATGCAGAGGACGTCGGCATCCTGGCCACGGAACCAGTCGAGGAAGCCCTTGGTCGCGGCCGAGCGGATGCCATTGGCATTGAAACTGATGATGCGCATGCGGAAGAACCTACGGCGGGAAACCGGGCAAGCATACCGGTTGCCTGCCGGGCTGAGCAGCCCGCGGGGGCCGCCCCGGACACCCGCGTGAAGGGGCTGGACGAGCGCGGAAAGCCCAGCTGGATTAGGATTTGCGCTCCAAATGAAGATGAATCGAGTTTTGATGAGCGACCACCGTCACCGTTTTCTGCAGCTGGCCCTGACCGCCGACGCCCTGCGCTTCGGCCAGTTCACCCTCAAGTCCGGCCGGCTGAGCCCCTATTTCTTCAACGCCGGCCGTTTCGACTCCGGTTCCCTGCTGTCGCAGCTGGGCGCGTGCTATTCCGACGCCATCGACGCCACCGGGATCAAGTACGACGTGGTGTTCGGCCCGGCCTACAAGGGCATTCCGCTGGCCACCGCAATGGCCTGCGAGCTGGCCCAGCGTGGCCGCGACCTGCCGCTGTCGTTCAACCGCAAGGAAGTGAAGGACCATGGTGAAGGCGGCCAGCTGATCGGCGCCGACATGACCGGCAAGCGCGTGCTGATCGTCGACGACGTGATCACCGCCGGCACCGCCATCCGCGAGGCGCTGGCGATCATCCGCGCTGCGGGCGGCATTCCGGCCGGCATCGTGGTGGCCCTGGACCGCCAGGAGATCGCCTCGGACAGCGACCATCGCTCCGCCGCACAGGCCGTGGCCGAAGAAGCCGGCATCCCGGTGATCGCCGTGGCGACACTGGCCGACCTGCTTGATTTCGCGTCCGGAAATCCGGAACTTGTAGGCTACCGGCAGCCGCTGGAGGCCTATCGCGCCCAGTACGGCGTCCGTTCCACGCGCTGACCATCAGGGGAAGGTCGCATGTTCCGAGTTCCTGCCATCGTTGCTGCCAGCCTGCTGCTGGTGATGCCGCAGACGCTGCTGGCACAGTCCGGCGGCAAGGCCGCAGACAAGAAGCTGTACTGCTGGAACGAGGGCAAGGAGCGGATCTGCAGCGATGCGCTGCCGGCCGATGCGGTCAACCACGCCCGCGATGAGTTCAGCGCCAACAGCGGCCTGCGCAACGCGCAGGTGCAGCGCGCGTTGAGCGATGAGGAACGCGCTGCCGCCAGCACGGCGGCGGCGCAGGTCCAGCTGGACCAGATGGCCGAACAGACCCGCCAGCGCACCGAACAGGCGATGCTGACCACCTACGGTGATGAGAACGCGCTGCGGCGCGTGTTCGCCGAGCGCCAGGAGGTGCTCGACAACAACCTCAAGACCGCCCAGTACAACGTGGCCAGCCTGCGCGATTCGCTGGTGGCCCTGCTTGCTGCCGCCGGTGACCGCGAACTGGCCGGCGGCAAGGTGGCCGACAAGCAGGCCCAGGCGATCAGCCAGCGCCATGCGCAGCTGCAGTCGCAGCAGCGGCTGCTGGCCAGCTTCGAACAGCAGCAGCAGGCATTGAAGGTCGAGATCGAGAGCAGCCTGCAGCGCTATCGCGAGCTGAAGGGCGTGGCACCGGCGAGCCAAGCCCCGTGATTGCCGGTAGAGCCGAGCCCACGCTCGGCTCCGCTTGACCTCGGGAATGAGCAGCCGAGCGTAGGCTCGGCTCTACAGCAGGCGGGGCTGGTTACGGGTTGGCCCACGGAATTTATGCACTCTTTACGCGTCGGCCCGGTCCGGCGCGTAGTGCGTTTATGGGGGTGGGGACGACGATGACGGCCTGAGGTGGAGGGGTTCCACCAGGTCTCAATTCCATGTCCCCCTGGCTGTCGTTGCTGTGTGGCGTGCTGGTGCTGGTTGCCGCCGCCTATCTTCTTTATGTCGTGCTGCGGCCCGAGTCGTTCTGAGCGGAGCCTGCCATGACTGAAATTCTTGCCATTCTTGCCGCCAGCCTGCTGCTGGCCTGGCCCCTGGGCCTGTACCTTGCCCGGGTGATGCGCGGCACGCCGATGAAGGTCGACGTGCTGTTCCACTGGATCGAAAAGCCGCTGTACAGGGTGCTCGGCGTTGATCCGTCACGCTCGATGTCCTGGCGCGGTTACGTGCTGGCGTTCGTGCTCAGCAACGTGGTGATCGCGGTGCTGACCCAGGCCGTGTTCATGACCCAGGCGTGGTTGCCGTTGAATCCGGACCAGATCCCGAACATGCGCTGGGACACGGCGCTGCACACGATGATCTCGTTCCTGACCAACACCAACCAGCAGCACTACTCCGGCCAGGCACAGCTGTCCTATTTCTCGCAGATGACCGGCATCACCGGCCTGCAGGTGGTGACGCCGATGATGGGCCTGGCGCTGGCCGTGGCGACGCTGCGTGCGTTGTTCTCGCGTGCACCGAAATCGGTCACCGCACCCGTCGCGGGCGATGACCGCCAGGTGGCGGTGGGCAATTACTACGCGGACGTCGTGCGCTTGTGCGTGCGCTTCCTGTTGCCGTTGTGCCTGGTGTGGACGCTGCTGCTGACCAGCCAGGGCGTGCCCTCCACGATGGCCGGTGGCCCGCAGGCCACGCCGATCGACGCCAGCGCCGGCATGGCGCAGCAGAAGCTGCCGCTGGGCCCGGTTGCGGCGATGGTCGCGGCCAAGCAACTGGGCGCCAATGGTGGCGGCTGGTATGGCCCGAACAGCAGCTTCCCGCTGGAGAACCCGACCCCGGTGTCGAACATGCTGGAGGTGATCGGCATCCTGCTGGTGCCGATGGCGGTGATCTTCATGATCGGCGCGTTCACCGGGCGCCGTCGTTTCGGCGCGCTGGTGTTCAGCTGCATGCTCGGCATGTCGCTGCTGTCCACCGGCGCGATGGTGTGGAGCGAGGGCCATAGCGCCAGCGCGGCCACGCCGCTGCTGATGGAAGGCAAGGAAGTGCGCTTCGGCGCCGATGGCACCGCGCTGTGGGCGGCGGTGACCACCCAGGTCTCCAACGGTTCGGTCAACGGCATGCACGATTCGCTGAGCCCGCTGTCTGGCGGCCTGGCGATGGTCAACATGCTGGTCAGCGCGATCTGGGGCGGCATCGGCTGCGGCCTGCAGCAGTTCATCGTGTACCTGCTGCTGGGCGTGTTCCTGGCCGGGCTGATGACCGGCCGTACGCCGGAACTGTTCGGCCGCAAGCTGGAAACACCACAGGTGCGCCTGCTGGCCCTGCTGGTGCTGCTGCAGCCGATCACCCTGCTGCTGTTCACCGCGATCACGCTGGCCGTGCCCGGGCTGGCCGGCACCTCCAATCCCGGTTTCCACGGCATCAGCCAGGTGTTCTACGAGTATGTCTCGGCTTACGCCAACAACGGCTCGGGCTTCGAGGGCCTGGGCGACGCAACGCCCTGGTGGAACCTGAGCTGCTCGCTGGTGCTGCTGCTGGGCCGCTTCCCGCTGCTGATCATCCCGCTGGTGGTGGCCGCGCAGCTGGCCGCCAAGCGGCAGGCGCCTGAATCGGCCGGCAGCCTGCAGATCGAAACCCCGACCTTCGCCCTGACCCTGGTCTCGGTGATCGTCATCCTGACCGTGCTGCAGTTCATGCCGGCGCTGGTACTCGGCCCGATCGCCGACCACCTGAGCCTGGGACTGCACTGAGGACACCCCCATGAGTAGTCACGCAACCGCAAACCGTTCCTCTTCCGTGGCGTCCCGCCCGGCCCTGCTCGATGCCGCCGGCCTGCGCCGCGCGCTCGTCGAGGCCGTCCGCAAGCTGTCGCCGATGCACCTGGTGCGCAGCCCGGTGATGGCGGTGGTGATGGCCGGCACGATCGTCGCCGCGATCATCACCCTCACCGGCAATGCGCCACTGGGCTTCGGCCTGGCGGTGACGGCGATCCTGCTGGTCACCGTGCTGTTCGGCAATTTCGCCGAGGCCGTGGCCGAAGCACGTGGCCGTGGCCAGGCCGCCTCGCTGCGCCGCGCCCGCCAGGACCTGGTGGCGCGTCGCCTGGCGTCGGCGCAGGCCGGTGCCAGCGAAACCCAGGTGCCGGCCGCCGAACTGCGCCCCGGTGACCACGTGATCGTCAGTGCCGGCGAGCTGGTACCGGCCGACGGCGAGATCGTGCAGGGCCTGGCCACCATCAACGAAGCAGCGGTGACCGGCGAGTCGGCACCGGTGCTGCGCGAGGCGGGTACGGATCGCTCCGGCGTGATCGGCGGCACCAAGGTGCTGTCCGACCAGATCGTCGTGCGCATCACCGCCGAGCCGGGGCACAGCTTCCTGGACCGGATGATCGCGCTGGTGGAAGGCGCCAACCGGCAGAAGACGCCGAATGAAATCGCGCTGACCCTGTTGCTGGCGGCGATGACGCTGACCTTCCTGGTGGTGGTGGCGACGCTGCCGGCGATCGGTGCTTCGGTGGGCGTCAAGGTGGATCCGCTGCTGCTGATCGCGCTGCTGGTGTGCCTGATCCCGACCACCATCGGTGGCCTGCTGCCGGCCATCGGCATCGCCGGCATGAACCGTGCGCTGGCCGCCAACGTACTGGCCAAGTCGGGCAAGGCGGTGGAAGTGGCCGGTGACGTCGACGTGCTGCTGCTCGACAAGACCGGCACCATCACCTACGGCGACCGCCAGGCCAGCCACTTCCATGCACTGGCCGGGATCGACGCCGACCAGCTGCGTGAGGCGGCACTGCTCTCTTCGCTGGCCGACCCGACCCCGGAAGGCAAGTCGATCGTGCGCCTGGCGCGCGAGCAGGGCTGCACCACCGCTGAGCCGGACCAGGCCGACTACCTGGCCTTCAGTGCGCAGACCCGCATGTCCGGTGTCGACCTGCTGCACGGTCGGCAGATCCGCAAGGGCGCTGCCGATGCGATCCGCGCCCATGTGCAGGCGCTCGGCGGCAGCGTACCGGCGGAACTGGCCGGTCGCGTGGACCAGGTCGCACGCAACGGTGCTACGCCGCTGGTGGTGGCCGAGGGCCGCCATGTGCTGGGCGTGATCGAGCTGTCGGACGTGGTCAAGCACGGCATGCGCGAGAAGTTCGCGCAGCTGCGGGCGATGGGCATCCGCACGGTGATGATCACCGGTGACAACCCGCTGACGGCCGCCGCGATTGCCGCCGAAGCCGGTGTGGACGACTACATCGCCGAGGCGCGGCCGGAGGACAAGCTGGCACGCATCCGTGCCGAGCAGGCCGGTGGCCGCCTGGTGGCGATGGTCGGCGACGGTACCAACGATGCGCCGGCGCTGGCCCAGGCCGACATCGGCCTGGCGATGAACTCGGGCACGCAGGCGGCCAAGGAGGCCGGCAACATGGTCGACCTGGATTCGGATCCGGCCAAGCTGCTGGCGGTGGTGGAGGTGGGCAAGCAGCAGCTGATCACCCGCGGCGCGCTGACCACGTTCTCGCTGGCCAACGACGTATCCAAGTACTTCGCGATCCTGCCGGCGTTGTTTGCCGCCACCGTGCCTGCGATGGCCGCGTTGAACGTGATGCAGCTGTCGAGCCCGCGCAATGCGGTGCTGGCGGCGCTGATCTTCAATGCCCTGGTGATTCCCGCCCTGATTCCGCTGGCGTTGCGCGGTGTGCGCTTCCGCCCGGCCACCGCAACGGCGCTGCTGCGCCGGAACATGCTGGTTTACGGCCTGGGCGGCGTGCTGCTGCCGTTCGCGGCGATCAAGTTGATCGACCTTCTTCTTGTCCTGGTATTCGGCGCATGAACCGTTCTGACTCCCCTTCCCTTTCCCGCGAGCTGAAGCGCGAGGCACGCGTGGCGACGCTGCAGGATGGTGCCAGCTGGCGCCCGGCCATCGGCCTGGGCGTGGCTACCCTGCTGCTGGCCGGTGCGGTCTACGCCGGCATCGCCACCGGATTCGCCGGCCTGTCCTTCCCGACGCAGGCCGAAGGCAGCCTGCTGCGTGATGGCAGCGGCCAGGTGCGTGCTTCGGCATGGCTGTCGCAGCCGTTCACCGGCGATGGCTACTTCCAGGCGCGGCCGTCGGCGGCCAACTACGACCCGATGGCGGCGGCCGGTTCCAACCTGGCTCGCAGCAACCCAGCGCTGGCCGAACGCGTGGCGGCGAGCACTGCGGCAGTGGCCGCGCGCGAAGGCGTAGCGCCTGCGCAGGTACCTGCCGATCTGGTCACCCAGTCCGGCGGTGGCCTCGATCCGCAGCTGTCGCCGGCGGCAGCACAGCTGCAGGTGGCACGCGTGGCGCGTGCACGAGGCCTGCCGGTGGAGCGCGTGCAGGCGCTGGTGAAGGCCAACACGCAGGGCCGGCAATGGGGCGTGTTCGGCCAGCCACGGGTGAACGTGGTGACACTGAACTTCGCCCTGGACCACGCGGCACGCGCGCCGTGATGCAGGGCTGCACCCGCTGCGCGCACAATGGCGGCCATGACAGCGGCTCCCATGACTGATCTGCGGACCCGCCAGGCCAATGCCCTGGTGGAAGGCCTGCAACGCGAAGCCGGTGGCAAGCTCACCGTGTTCCTCGGCGCTGCGCCCGGCGTAGGCAAGACCTACGCGATGCTGACCCGCGCGCAGGAACAGCTGCGCCGTGGCGTGGACCTGGTGGTCGGGCTGGTGGAGACCCACGGCCGTGCCGATACCCAGGCCCTGCTGGAAGGCCTGCCACGGCTGCCGCTGAAGGATGTGGCCTACCATGGCCACGACCTGCAGGAGATGGACCTGGACGCCGTGCTGGCACGCAGGCCGGCGCTGGTGCTGGTGGACGAACTGGCCCACCGCAATGCGCCGGGCAGCCGCCATGAACGGCGCTGGCAGGACGTGATGGAACTGCTGGACGCCGGCATCGACGTCTGGACCACGGTCAACATCCAGCATCTGGAAAGCCTCAACGATGTGGTAATGCGCATCACCGGCGTGCGCGTCAGTGAGACCGTGCCCGACGGCGTGCTCGACCGCCTGCACGACATCGTGCTGGTCGATCTGCCGCCACGCGAACTCATCGCGCGCCTGCAGCAGGGCAAGGTGTACGTGCCCGAGCAGGCCGCACAGGCACTGCAGGCGTTTTTCTCGCCAGCCAACCTGACTGCATTGCGCGAACTGGCGATGCAGGAAGCGGCCGACCGCGTCGACAGCAGCCTGCGCGAGGCCCGTGCGGCCCGCGGTGAGAGCAATCTGCCGCTGCGTCGCGGCGTGCTGGTGGCGATCGATGGCGGCGGTCAGAGTGAATATCTGGTGCGGGTGGCGCGACGCATCGCCGAACGCCGCGATGCACCGTGGACGGTGGTGACGGTGCAGGGTCGCCGCCAGGACGAAGCAACCCGGCGCGAGATCGATGCGGCGTTCGCGCTGGCCCGCCGCCTGGGTGGCGAAGCCGAGCTGCTGCACGGTTCAAGCATCGCCGATGCATTGCTCGACCACGCCGCGCACAACGGCGTATCGACCCTGGTACTGGGCCGCACCCGCGAGCGACCACTGGCGCGGATGTTCAACCGCACCCTGACCCAGCAGCTGATCCAGCGCGGCGCGCACTACGAGATCACCATCATCAGCACGCCGCAGGCGCGGGCGCGTTCCCGTCGTGAAGGCCTGCTGCCACCGATGCGTGGGATCAGCCACGAGCCGTTGCAGGCGCTGTTGGCTACTGCGCTGGCCTGCCTGGTGGCGTGGCTGGCCGAACGCTGGGTGGGCATGGCCGATCTGTCGATGGTGTTCATCGTGGCCGTTGTGGTGGTAGCCGCGCGTACCCGCGCCAGCGTCGCGGTGATGGCGGCGATCCTGTGTTTCCTCGCCTACAACTTCCTGTTCATCGCGCCACGCTTCACCTTCGCCATCGGCGCACGGCAGGGCGTGATCACCGTGTTCCTGTTCCTGGCGGCGGCACTGGTTGCCGGACGCCTGGCGTCGCGCCTGCGCATGCAGGTGATCGCCCTGCGCGCGGCCAACCGCCATGCGCGTGCGCGCCAGCAACTGGGCCGGCAGCTGGCCAGCGCAGCCGGCAACGGTGAAGTGGCACAGGCCGGCCGGCATGCGCTGGAACAGGCCATGGATGTTCCGGCATGGCTGCGGATCGGCGCCGATATCGCCGCCGGTGGCCGTCACCTGCCCGGTGATACCGACCTGGCAGCGGCCGACTGGGCCCTGCGCCATGGCCAGCCCAGTGGCCGCTTCACCGATACCCTCGCTGGCGCGCAATGGTGGTTCCTGCCGCTGTTGGACGGCGAGGACCGTGCGATCGGCGTGGCCGGCCTGTACCTGCCGGGTGCGCAGGCGCGGCTGCTGCCCGAACAGCGCCAACTGGCCGAAGCGATGGTTGATGACATCGCCCAGGCCGCCTTGCGCACGCGCCTGGTGGCCGAGCTGGAACAGGCGCACGTCAGCAACGAGACCGAACGGCTGCGCTCTGCCCTGCTCTCCTCGGTGTCGCACGACCTGCGTTCGCCACTGGCGGCGATGATCGGCTCGGCCGACAGCCTGGCCAGCTACGGCGCGGCGATGGATCTGGCCGACCGCCGCGCCTTGCTGGACACCATCCTGATCGAAGGCGAACGCCTGGACCGCTACATCCAGAACCTGCTGGACATGACCCGGCTCGGCCACGAGGGCCTGAAGATCAACCGCGACTGGATAGGCGTGGATGAGCTGATTGGCTCTGCCGCCCGCCGCCTGCAGCGCTACCAGCCAAAGGTACGCCTGGAGCTGGATATCCCGGCGACGCTGGCGCCGATCTGGGTGCATCCGGCACTGGTCGAGCAGGCGGTGTTCAATGTGATGGAGAACGCTGCCAAGTTCTCGCCAGCCGATGCCGCCGTGCAGGTGCTGGCGCGCGAACTGGACGGTCAGCTGCGCATCGACGTGATCGATGCCGGCCCCGGCATTCCCGACGACGAGCGCGCGCGCATCTTCGACATGTTCTACAGCGTCGAACGCGGCGACCGCGGCCGCCACGGCACCGGCCTCGGCCTGACCATCTGCCAGGGCATGATCGGCGCGCATGGCGGCAGCGTGCAGGCGCTGCCCGGGCGCGACGGTCGCGGTACCCTGATCCGCATCACCCTGCCCCTGCTCAAGCCAGCCTCCCACGATGAGTCCGACCCCGACTGATGCCTGCGCGCCGGCCCCGCGCGTGCTGGTGATCGACGATGAAACCCAGATCCGCCGGTTCCTGGACATCAGCCTGCGCGCGCAGGGCTACCAGGTGCGCCAGGCCGCGAGTGGCCAGGAAGGCCTGCAGATGGCCGCCAGCGAGGACATGGACCTGGTGATCCTGGATATCGGCCTGCCGGACATGGAAGGCCACGAGGTGCTGGAGCAGCTGCGGCAGTGGAGCCAGGTGCCGGTGATCATGCTGACCGTGCGTGCCGGTGAAACCGAGAAGGTGCGTGCACTGGACAACGGCGCCAACGACTACGTGACCAAACCCTTCGGTACCCAGGAGCTGATGGCGCGGGTGCGGGCGCTGCTGCGCACACGCAGCGTGCCGACCGATGGCACGCCGCCGGTGTTCGACGATGGCCACCTGCACGTGGACCTGGTGCGCCGCGAAGTGGCGATCGACGGCGAGCTGGTGGCGTTGACCCGCAAGGAGTACGCGCTGCTGTCGCTGCTGCTGCGCAATGCCGGGCGGGTGGTGACCCAGCCGCAGATCCTGCAGGAAATCTGGGGACCCACCCACCAGCACGACACCCACTACCTGCGCATCCTGGTCGGCAAGCTGCGGCACAAGCTGGGCGACTCGGCGCTGGATTCACGCTACCTGTTCACCGAACCGGGCGTGGGGTTGCGGTTCAAGGGGTGAGGCGTGCCGACCAACGGTCGGCACCCACCAGACACGTAGATCCACGCCATGCGTGGATGGACATCCATCGAAGCGCATCCACGCATGGCGTGGATCTACTGTGTCGACCAAGGTCGACACCTACCAAGAGCAGCCGGAAATCCGTCGAAGGCGGGGTGGGTCCGGTTGCGGGGGCGTGAGCCGCATGGATGCGGCGACCGAGCTTACATGGACGTACTTGCAGCGGCCCCCGCAACCGGACCCACCCCGCCATCCCGCAGGAAGCCAGCGGTTGAATTTGACGTTGACGTGGATTCGGCGGGTGCCGGGCGCAGCCCGGCGCCACCTCAGAATCCCAGCGGGGTGTCGCCCAGCACCGGCTGCAGCTGGCTGCGGAACAGCGCCTGGATGCGCTCCAGTGCCGCTTCGTCGTTGCCTTCGAAGCGCAGCACCAGCGCCGGCGTGGTGTTGGACGCGCGCACCAGGCCCCAGCCGTCGGCGAAGTCCACCCGCAGGCCGTCGATGGTCGACAGGCGACCGCCGACATAGGGATTGTCCGGCGACTGCGCAGCGGCCACCAGCATCGCCACCAGCGCATGCGGGGTTCCCTCGGCCACCGGCACCTTCAGCTCCGGCGTTGCCACCATTTCCGGCAGTTCGGACAGCACCTCGTCAGGTGTTTCTTCGCGCTGGGCCAGTATCTCCAGCAGGCGCGCGGCGGCGTACAGGCCATCGTCGAAGCCGAACCAGCGTTCCTTGAAGAAGAAGTGGCCGCTCATCTCGCCCGCCAGTTCGGCGTCGGTCTCGCGCATCTTCGCCTTCATCAGCGAGTGCCCGGTCTTCCACATCAACGGGCTGCCGCCATTGCGCAGCACGTGATCGGACAACTTGCCCGTGCACTTCACGTCGTAGATCACCATCGCGCCCGGGTTGCGCATCAGCACATCGGCGGCGAACAGCATCAGCAGACGGTCGGCGTAGATGATCTTGCCTTCACCGGTGACCACGCCAAGGCGATCGCCATCACCATCGAACGCCACGCCGAGGTCGGCACCGAAGCGCTTGACCGTCTGCACCAGATCTTCCAGGTTGGCCGGTTCGCTGGGATCGGGGTGGTGGTTGGGGAAGGTGCCGTCGACATCGCAGTACAAGGGGATGACTTCAGCGCCGATCGCTTCCAGCAGCTGCGGCGCGAAGGCACCGGCCACGCCGTTGCCCGCGTCGGCGACGACCTTCAACGGGCGGTCCAGCTGCACATCATCGGCAATACGCTGGATGTAGTCGGCGGCGACCTCGCGCTGCTGGTAGTCACCCGGTTCCGCGGCCTGCACCAGACGGCCTTCGACAATGCGCTGGTAAAGGTCGGTGATCGCATCGCCGGAGAGGGTCTCCCCCCCGATGACGATCTTGAAACCGTTGTAGTCCGGCGGATTGTGGCTGCCGGTGACCGCTACACAGGTACCCGTGCGCAGATGGAAGGCCGCGAAATACACCACCGGGGTCGGCGCCAGGCCGATATCGATCACCGCACAGCCGGCTCGCCGCAGGCCTTCGGCCAGACCGGCCGACAGTTCGGGACCGGACAGGCGCCCGTCGCGACCGATCACGAGCTCGCGCAGACCCTGCTCAAGGGCGACGGTGCCGATGGCCTGGCCGATCAGCGCGGCGGTACGCGGCGTCAGTTCGCTGCCGACCACGCCGCGGATGTCGTAGGCACGGAAGATGCCCGCAGCCAGTTCCTCGGCGGGAACCGGTGGCGGCGGCGGCGGCGCAGCCTCGGCCGCCGCCTCGCCGGCTACCGTTGGCGGGGCCATCTGCAGGCTTTCACGCAGGGTCGGGCCGTGATCGGCGTCGGCCACCGCGCTGCGCCGGCTCGGCAGCGGCAGTGACTTCGGCAGTCGGCCACGGCCTACCACCAGCAGTACCGCGATGAAGGCCAGCAGCAGGGCGACAATCGCGCTGGCCAGGGCACCCAACCCGAGCGGGCCGGCTTCCACATTGGGCACCCCGGCGGCCAGTCGCAGCGGGGTTCCGGCGACCGGGCGCGCGATTGCTTCAGCGCTCTCGGACAGGCCGGTATCGCCCTGCGCCACGATGTTGTGTGCTCCCTGGCGCAGCGCCAGGAAACCGTTGCCGGGGGCCTGCACCTGGTCCAGCGGTGCGGTCAACCGCAGCAGCGGCTGGCGCACATACACCACCGCCGGCCCGACACCGGCCAGCTGTACCGGCGCGGCCAGACCCAGGCGGTTGCCGCCGCCATCGCGGACCACGCGCAGGGTTGGCTTGCCGTCGGCCAGCGCCGATTCCAGCAGGGCCAGGCGTGCGTATCCAAAGGTGGCCGCATCGGCGTAGCCCGCGGCCAGGTCAGCGCCCAGCACCTCCACCTGCTCGACGCCGGTCCAGCTTTCCCGCAGCGCCAGCGCGGCGCCGGCGGCATCACCGGCCTGCAGCGCCTGCTGGACGCGGTCGCCCTTCAACTGCTGCTGCAGCTGCTGCAGCTGGCCGGCGGCGGCCTGCTGCAGCCCTTGCACAGCCTGGTCGCGCGCCTGTTCCAGTGCGTCCCCGCTGGCCGCCTGCCGCCACTGCTGTACCGCGCTCCAGCCGAACC
The DNA here is from genome assembly GCF_002750935.1 of Stenotrophomonas sp. LMG 10879. Classification (NCBI taxonomy): domain Bacteria; kingdom Pseudomonadati; phylum Pseudomonadota; class Gammaproteobacteria; order Lysobacterales; family Lysobacteraceae; genus Stenotrophomonas; species Stenotrophomonas sp. LMG 10879. Next base: position 370,138 of record NZ_PEJT01000004.1, on the reverse strand, counting down.
AGCCAGCCAGCAGTACCAGCAGCACGCCCAGCAAGGGCGCGCTCCGTCCCAACGACTTTCCCCGTTGTGCTTCCCCGATGCCGCTCATCGATGTCCCCTGTCAACGCACCCCGGTATGGCCGAATCCACCCGTTCCCCGCACGCTGTCGGTGAAAGTATCCACCACCTGCAGGCTGACGCGGGCAATCGGCACGACCACCAGCTGCGCGATGCGATCGCCCGGCTCGATGGTGAAGGCCTCGCGGCCACGGTTCCAGACACTGATCAGCAGCGGCCCCTGGTAGTCGGCGTCGATCAGGCCGGTGCCGTTGCCGAGCACGATGCCATGGCGGTGGCCCAGGCCCGAACGCGGCAGGATCACCGCACACAGATGCGGATCGGCGATATGGATGGCCAGCCCGCTGGCGACCAGTGCGGTATCGCCCGGCTGCAGGGTCAGCGCAGTTTCCAGCGCCGCGCGCAGGTCCATGCCGGCGCTGGCTTCGGTGGCATAGGCCGGCAGCGGCCAGCTGTCGCCGAAGCGCGGGTCGAGCAGCTTGACCTGCAACGGTTGCGCGGAGAATCCGGGGGTGTTGCTTGCCTGGGTCATGCCTGAAGCCTCCGCGCGATCAGCGCCAGCAGTTGTTCGGCCAGCTCGCGCTTGGAAGTAGCCGGGAATACCTGTTCGCCATCCTGCCAGAAGGCCGTGGCGGCATTGTTGTCGCTTTCGAAACCGCCGCCGCTGATGCCCACCTGGTTGGCGATCACCAGGTCCAGGCGCTTGTCGACCAGCTTGCCGCGCGCATATTTCTCCACGTCGTGGGTCTCGGCGGCAAAGCCGACCACCAGCTTCAACGACTGCGTCTGCGCGGCAACCTCGGCGAGGATGTCCGGGGTGCGCACCAGCTCGATCACCAGCGACTGGCTGTCGGCGGTCTTCTTCAGCTTCTGCGCGGCCACCTGGCGCGGGGTGTAATCGGAAACGGCGGCAGCACCGATGTAGATGTCGGCCGGCAGCGCATTCAGTACCGCCTCGCGCATCTGCGCGGCAGAGCGCACATCGATGCGCTGCACGCCGGGCGGCGTCGGCAGCTGCACCGGCCCGCTGACCAGCACCACCTGGGCACCCAGCCCGGCGGCAGCGGCGGCCAGCGCGTAGCCCATCTTGCCGCTGCTGCGGTTGCCCACATAACGCACCGGATCGATGTCTTCATAGGTCGGGCCGGCGCTGATCAGCAGGCGCAGGCCCTGCAGCGCGCGCGTTTCCGGCGCCGCAGTGGCGGCAGCAGCAGTGCCGTTGGCAGCCAGGGCGGCGACGATGTCGCCTGGCTCGGCCAGACGGCCGGGGCCGGACTCGCCTTCGGCCAGCGGCCCATCGACCGGACCGATCACCTGCGCGCCACGCTGGCGCAGCAGGGCGATATTGGCCTGGGTGGCCGGATGCAGCCACATCCGATGGTTCATCGCCGGGCACACGGTCAGCGGCGCGGTGCTGGCCAGGCACAGGGTGCTGACCAGGTCGTCGGCGTGGCCCTGGGCCAGGCGTGCCAGCAGGTCGGCGGTGCCTGGCGCGATCACGATGCGATCGGCCCAGCGTGCCAGTTCAATGTGGCCCATGGCCTGTTCGGCGGCGCTGTCCCACAGCGTGGTGCGGGTCGGCTGGCCGGAAAGGGCCTGGAAGCTGAGCGGCGTGACGAACTGCTGGGCGCCGGCCGTCATCGCCACCTGCATCAGCGCACCGGCATCACGCAGGCGTCGAACCAGCTCCAGGGCCTTGTAGGCCGCGATTCCGCCGCCGACACACAAGAGCAGTTTCTGGCCTTCCAGCGCGCGGATCCGCGTCGGGGAAGCGTTGGGAGAATCAGCCACCTGGAATTCCTGTGCAAACGAGGGCGTTAGCTTACCCGAAGGCCAGCAACGTCCCGGTGCACGCAGCACATAGCGGGCGGCTATCAGCACATGGACAGCCCCCACGGAGTTTTCCGGGTTTGCTGCACGCCGTTTCGGAACTTTCCTATACCTCTTCGCGTCCCCGCTTTGCAGAATCGTCACTGGCCACCTCGGTGTGCCGTTCGATTTCCCAGGAGTTCCCCGTGCAACCGCGCATCATCATTGCCGACGACCATCCGGTCGTACTGCACGGCATCCGAATCGTGCTTGAGCGTCACCAGATGGATGTGGCCGGTGCCGCTGCCGACGGTGCCGGATTGCTGCAGCTGCTGCTGCAGCAGCCCTGCCACGCCGTACTCACCGACCTGTCCATGCCCGGCCCCGGCCCGGACGGTCCCGCACTGCTGGCCGTGCTGCGGCAACGCCATCCCGACCTTCCCGTGGTGGTGCTGACCGGGGCCCGGCACCCGGGCCTGCTCGATGGCCTGCTACGCGATGGCGTACACGGCCTGGTCGACAAGAGCGCCGACTTCGCCGAACTACCGCAGGCCCTGCATGCCGCCATGGCGGGGCAGGTGTTCGTTTCCGATCAGCTGCGGCGCCACCTGCAGGCCCGCGATCTGCTGTTTCCGCATCCACCGGCTGCGTTGTCGGCACGCGAACTGGAAGTGCTGCAACTGCTGACCGACGGCCTGAACATCAATGCCATCGCCGACCGCAGCGGTCGCAGCCCGAAGACGATCAGCCGGCAGAAGGCCGAAGCCATGCGCAAGCTTGGCCTGCAGAGCAACCAGGAGCTGTACGACTACCTGCAGACCCGGCGCGACTGAGGATTTGGCCGACCCACAGATGTGGCAAGGGCTTATGGGAGCGGTCGACGAGGACCGCCATGATGGGTGCCATGCCCATCCATGAATGGCCCGAAGAAGAGCGTCCCCGCGAAAAGCTGCTGGCCCGCGGGCCCACGTCGCTGTCCGATGCCGAACTGCTGGCCCTGTTCCTGGGTTCCGGCTTTGGCGGCCGGGACGCGGTGCAGACCGCGCGCGACCTGTTGCTCGCCCACGGTCCCCTGCGGGTGCTGCTGGACCGCCCCGCCCGCGAACTGTCGAAACTGCCTGGGTTGGGGCCGGCGCGCAGCTGCACGCTGGCCGCAGGGCTGGAACTGGCCCACCGCTACCTGGCCGCTGAACTGCAGCAGGGCGAAGCGGTCGGCAACAATCCCGTGACCGTCGGCCGCTACCTGCAGCACCGTCTGCGCGGGCAGGCCCGGGAGCTGTTCGTGGTCCTGTTCCTGGACAACCGCCACCGCCTGATCGCCTGCGAGGAACTGTTCGCCGGCACCATCAATGCAGCCCCGGTCTACCCCCGCGAAGTGGTGCGCAGAGCCCTGCTGCACAACGCCGCCGCGGTCATCCTCAGCCATAACCACCCCTCCGGCGACCCGGAACCCTCGGCCGCCGACGCACAGATCACCGAAGAGCTGCAGCGGGCCCTCGCCCTGGTCGACATCCGCCTGCTGGACCACTTCGTGGTGGGCGAGGGGCGTCCCGTTTCGTTTGCTGAACGAGGCCTTCTACCACCACTGCAGGCCCGCCTGGTCGGATGAGCCCCCGGCAGCAGCCGGCGGCCAGACCTGCCCTGGCAGGCAGGCCACGGTCAGCGTTGGGGCCGGCATCTGCGCTAAAATGGGCGATTCCGCCGCTCATTCTCACAGCAGGCCTCGTGAAAAATCTCCTCCGCGCCCTGATCAGCCAAGGCATCGAAGCCTTGCGCGCCAATGGCACCCTGCCCGTCGACTCCCTGCCGCCGGACTTCGTGGTCGAGCGCCCGAAGACCCGCGACCATGGCGACTTCGCCACCAACGCCGCGATGCTGCTGGCCAAAGCCGCGCGCAGCAATCCGCGCGCACTGGCACAGGCGCTGGTCGAGGCGCTGCCGCGCAGCGAAGACGTCAGCAAGGTCGAGATCGCCGGCCCCGGTTTCATCAATTTCCACCTGGCACCGGCCGCGTATCAGCGTGAAGCCGTCACCGTGATCAAGGAAGGCGCCGATTACGGCCGCAACCTGTCCGGCAATGGCCGCACGGTGGGCGTGGAGTATGTGTCGGCCAACCCGACCGGTCCGCTGCATGTCGGCCACGGCCGCGCTGCGGCCATCGGCGACTGCGTGGCACGCGTGCTCGATGCCAACGGCTGGAACGCCAAGCGCGAGTTCTACTACAACGATGCCGGCGTGCAGATCGAGAATCTGGCGCTGTCGACCCAGGCCCGGGTGAAGGGAATCGCTCCGGACCAGGAAGGCTGGCCGGAAGGCGGCTATCGCGGCGACTACATCGCCGACGTGGCCCGCGCCTACATGTCCGGCGCCAGCGTCGACCTGGAAGGCACCCTGGTGGTCGGTGCCAAGGACCCGGACGACATGCAGGCGATCCGTCGCTTCGCCGTGGCCTACCTGCGCAACGAGCAGAACCTGGACCTGGCCGCGTTCGGCGTGGATTTCGACATCTACTTCCTGGAAAGCTCGCTGTACGCCGATGGCAAGGTGGCCGAGGCGGTGGCCAAGCTGCAGGCGTCCGGCCATACCTATGAAGAAGGCGGCGCGCTGTGGCTGCGCAGCACCGACTTCGGTGACGACAAGGACCGCGTGATGCGCAAGTCCGACGGCACCTTCACCTACTTCGTGCCGGACGTGGCCTACCACCTGTCGAAGTGGCAGCGCGGCTACGAGCGCGCGATCACCGAGCTGGGCGCGGACCACCACGGTTCGCTGGCGCGCGTGCGTGCCGGCCTGCAGGCAATGGAAGTGGGCATCCCGCAGGGCTGGCCGGAATACGTGCTGCACCAGATGGTCACCGTCATGCGCGGCGGCGAGGAAGTGAAGCTGTCCAAGCGTGCCGGCAGCTACTTCACCCTGCGCGACCTGATCGAAGAAGCCGGCCGCGACGCGACCCGCTGGTTCCTGATCGCGCGCAAGCCCGATTCGCAGCTGACCTTCGACATCGACCTGGCCCGCCAGCAGAGCAACGACAACCCGGTGTTCTACGTGCAGTACGCCCATGCCCGCGTCTGCAGCCTGCTGCGCCAGGCGCAGGAGAAGGGTCTGGTCTACGAACAGGGTACCGGCCTGTCCAACCTGGGCCGTCTGGCCGATGACGCATCGCTGGCCCTGATGAACGAGATCTCGCGTTATCCGGAAGTGGTGGAAGCGGCCGGCGTGGCGCTGGAGCCGCACCTGGTCGCGCAGTACCTGCGCGAATTGGCGCACGCGTTCCACACGTGGTATCACGGGACGCCGGTACTGGTGGACGACGCGACCGATCGCAATGCCAAGTTGACCCTGGCCTGCGCAGCGCGCCAGGTACTGGCCAACGGCCTCGACCTCCTGGGCGTTTCCGCCCCGGAAAAAATGTAAGTCTCAGGAGACGCAGTAGACATGGCAGCACGACGCGGCAAGACACAGGCTCGGCGCAACAGCAGCCAAGGCACGCCCGGATGGGTGTGGCTGGTTGCCGGCGTGGCGATCGCCGCCGTGGTGTTCCTGGCGGCGCCGAACCTGTTCAAGGGCGAGGGTGATGGCTTCCTGCGCGCCGGTCCGCAGCCGAACCCGAACGCGCAGCCGGCGCCGGTGGCCGATGGCGAAAGCGATGTCGGCACCCAGCCGGCCACGCAGCCGGCCACGCCGAAACCGGCCGAACCGGAAAAGCCGGCCGCCACCCAGTACGACTTCTACACCCTGCTGCCGGGCAAGGAAGTTGAAATGTCCGACGCCGAACTGGCCGCCAGCGCGCGTGCCGAAGACCAGCGCCGGGCCAAGGCCGAAGCGCAGCGCGCGCAGGCCGCCCTGGAAGGCAAGCCGGTGCCGGCGGTTGCGGCCGCCGCACCTGCGGCGACGGCGAGCGTTGCCAGCACCGCGCCGGTGACCGCCACCAGCCGTCCGCTGCCGACCCCGGTAAGTGAACGCCCAGCAGCAGCGACGCCAGCAGCCGGCACCACTGCGCCGGCCAGCACCGTTGCCGCCGCGCCTGCGGCACGCAGCGAAGCCGCGCCAGCCGCGCCGGCCGCCGCCAGCGCTGCGGCAGCCCCGGCACCGGCCGACAATGCCCGCTACATCCTGCAGGCAGGTGCATTCGGCGCTTCCGGTGATGCTGAAGCGACCAAGGCCAAGCTGGCGATGATGGGCCTGGCTGCACGCGTTGAGTCGGCGCAGATCAACGGCAAGACCGTGTACCGCGTACGCATGGGGCCCTATGGCAGCGCCGGTGAGCTTTCCGAAGCCAAGCAGAAGCTGGATGGCACCGGCCTGCAGGCGATGGCGATCAAGGCGCAGTAAGTCTGCGGGCATGAATGAAAAAGCCGGGCGTTGCCCGGCTTTTTTTTGCCTGTAGAGCCGAGCCCACGCTCGGCTGATCGCCCATCAAGCCGAGCATCGGCTCGGCTCTACAGAACGCATCCTGGGCGCGGATCAGCCCTCGCGGGCAACCTGGAAGCCGGCAAACGACTGGCTGACCGGCATCAGTTCCAGGCGATTGATGTTCAGGTGCGGCGGCAGGCTCGCTACCCAGAAGATCTGCTCGGCGATGTCCTCGGCGGTCATCGGATTGGCGCCGGTGTACAGCTTGTCCGAGGCGACCTGGTCGCCATGGGTGCGGACCACGGTGAACTCGGTTTCGGCCATGCCCGGCTCGATGGTGGTCACCCGTACGCCGGTACCGTGCAGGTCCGAGCGCAGGCCCAGCGAGAACTGGCTGACGAAGGCCTTGGTACCGCCATAGGCGTTGCCGCCCGGATACGGATAGACACCGGCCACCGACGAAATGTTGATGATGGCGCCCTTGCGCTCCACCAGCTGCGGCAACAGGCGATGGGTCAGGGTGACCAGCGCGGTGATGTTGGTGTCGATCATCGTCGTCCAGTCCTTCAGGCTGGCGCTCTGCGCCGGCGCGGTGCCCTGGGCGAGACCGGCATTGTTGACCAGCAGGTCGATGTCGCCAAAGGCCGGCGGCAGTGCCAGCAGCGCCGCTTCCATGGCGATCGGATCACGCACGTCGAACACGGCCGCGTGCACCACCTCCTTGCCGTAACGCTCGACCAGCGGCTGCAGGCGTTCGCTGCGACGGCCGGTGGCGATCACTTTCCAGCCCGCCTGGGCGAAGCGGTGGACGGCAGCGGCGCCGAAGCCGGAAGTGGCGCCGGTAATCAGGACGGTTCGGGTCATCAGACAACTCCGTGGGAAACCAGACCGCCATTCTGGCACCCTCGGTCCACGCCTGCGTTGCCTGATCGGCCCGCTGCGGTGCGCGCAGTCAGCGCAGGCGGAACACGCGTGCCTTCGGCAGGTCTTCGTCAACCTGCAGGAACCAGCGCCCGGCGATACCCGGGATCACTTCGATCTGCGGCGCCTGCAGGGTCTTGCGCAGCTTCATCTGGCCCTTCATCACCTGCCACTGCTGGCCGTTGTCGAGGGTGAACACCGTGCCCGGTTCCCAGCCCGCAACGTCGCCGACCACGCGGGCGCTGACCGGGCCCTCTTCCAGGCCCAGGTGCATCGCCGCCGGGGCGGGAACGTTGGCCGGCAGCGGCGCGCCGGTGCTGGCGGTAACCGGCGCCCGGGCGGCGGCGGGCGTAGATGCTTCGGCCTCGCGCAGCAAGCGGTTCAGGGTCTGCAGCTGGGTCGCGTCCAGGCCCACTTCGGCCAGCTGGGCCGCGCTGAGACGCTGCTCCACGGGGACGTAGCGGTCCTGGGCGGTGGCGGCAAAGCTGCTGGCGACCAGCAGGAGGGAGAGGAGGTACCGGCGCATCGAAGGGAATCCCTGCAGAACAGCGCTCACGATGCTGCAATCCGGTGACAGTCCGGTTACAGCCGCCGGGCCGCTACAATGGGCCATGATCAATAATGATGTGCTGCGCAGCGTGCGCTACTCCCTGGACCTCGGCGACCATCACGTGGTGACCCTGTGCCAGATGGCCGATCCGGCGTTCGAGGTGGATATCGAGCAGGCCAAGGCCTGGCTGCTGCGTGAAGACGAGCCGGGCTTCCAGCCGATGAGCGACAGTGCGCTGGCGCACTTCCTCGATGGCCTGATCCTGCACCTGCGCGGTCAGGATGAGGGCCAGGCGCCGCGCGCGGTGGAAACCCGCATCGACAACAACCTGGTGCTGAAGAAGCTGCGCGTGGCCTTCCAGCTGCGCGACGTCGACATGATGGAGATCTTCACCAGCATCGGCTTCACTGTCTCCAAATCCGAACTCGGCGCGCTGTTCCGCCAGCCCGGCCACAAGAACTATCGGCGCTGTCTGGACCAGATGCTGCGCAACTTCCTCAAGGGCCTGAGCCTGCGCCTGCGCGGCTGAGCACGGCATCGACGAAGGCGCGTGCGGCTGGCGTCGGCAGGCGCTGCCAGACCAGATGTACGCGCCGGGTCGGGGTCGGTTGCAGAGGCACCTGCACCACCCCTTCGAAACCGTCGGCGATCAGCACCGGCACGATGCCCACCGCCAGGCCGTGGCGGACGAAGCGCTCGACCAGTTCCATCAGATTGACCTCGAAACGCACCTGATGCGGCAGGCCCGCTGCGGCGAACGCATCATCGGTCTGCCGGCGCGCGCCGGTACCCCGCGGGAAATCGACCAGGGCCTCATCCTGCAGCGCCGCCAACGGCAACCGGCGGTGCGTGGCCAGCCGATGCTGCGGTGACAGTACGGCCACCAGATCCTCTTCCTGCAGCATCTGGTGGCAGACGCCTTCAAGATCGGCCGACGGTGCCAGCCCCACCAGCGCCACGTCCAATGCACGTGACTGCACCTGCTCCAGCAGGGTCTCGCTCTTGTCCACCCGCAGTTGGAATTCGACCTGCGGGTGCTGCTGCTGGAAGCCCGCCAGCAACGCCACCACGTCGATGCCGGTCAGCGACGATATCTGCCCGATCGCCAGCAGCCCGCGCACCTCACCACTGACGGCAGCGACGTCGGCACGCAGGTGGCGCAGGCTGGCCAGCACCTGCCGCGCATGCACCAGCAACGCTTCGCCCGCGGCCGTAGCGCGCACCTGGCGCGGCAGTCGCTCGAACAACACGGTGCCCAGCTCCTGCTCCAGATGGGCGATCTGGTGGCTCAAGGCGGACTGCACCACGTGGCAGCGCGCGGCCGCACGGGTGAAGTTGCCCTCTTCAGCCAGGGCCACGGCGAATTCGAGCTGCTTGAGGTTCACGCCGGTATCTCAATTCCAGATGACAGGGATGATGATGATTCATTTCCATCATGCCTGCAGCAGGCGGACACTGTGCTGCCCTGCTTCAACGGAACATCGCGTGTCCCCTTCCCTTCCTCCCCTGCAGCGCTGGCAGATCCTGCTGATGGCGGTCGCCACCGGCGTCGCGGTAGCCAGCAACTACTACGCGCAGCCATTGCTGCATACCATCGCCGATGCCTTCGGCGTGCCGTTCGGCCAGGTCGGCATGGTGGTCACCGCTGCCCAGTTGAGCTACGCCGCCGGCCTCATCCTGCTGGTGCCGTTGGGTGATCTGTTCGAGCGCCGCCGGCTGATCGTGGTGATGACGTTGTTGTCGGCCAGCGGACTGGTGATCAGCGCGTGCGCGCCGTCGTTGCCGTGGCTGCTGGCCGGGACCGCGATCACCGGGTTGTTCTCGGTGGTGGCGCAGGTACTGGTGCCGTTCGCCGCAACCCTGGCGGCACCCGAGCATCGCGGCCGCGTGGTCGGCACCCTGATGAGCGGACTGCTGCTGGGCATCCTGCTGGCACGCACCGTGGCCGGGCTGCTGTCGAGCCTGGGCGACTGGCGCCTGGTCTATGCGATCGCCGCAGGTACGCTGGTACTGACCGCACTGGCCCTGCAGCGCGGCCTGCCGCGCTTCCACCACACCGCCGGGCTGGGCTATTTCGCGTTGCTGCGCTCGATCGGCACGCTGTTCCTGCAGGAACCGGTGCTGCGCCAGCGCACACTGCTCGGTGCCTGCAGCTTTGCGATGTTCGCGATCTTCTGGACGCCGTTGGCCTTCCTGCTGGCGCAGCCACCCTATGCCTACAGTGACGCCACCATCGGCCTGTTCGGGCTGGTCGGTGCCGCCGGTACCCTGGCTGCCGGTCTGGCCGGGCGCATGTCCGACCGTGGCCAGAGCGGCCGGGCCACGGCCATTGCGCTGCTGCTGTTGTTGCTGTCCTGGCTGCCGCTCGGGCTGTCGGCGCACTCGCTGCTGGCACTGCTGGTCGGCGTGGTGGTGCTGGACCTGGCCGCGCAGCTGCTGCATGTCAGCAACCAGAACCTGATCTACGCGCTGCAGCCGGAGGCCCGCAACCGCCTCAATGCCGGTTACATGACCGGCTACTTCATCGGCGGCTCGCTGGGCTCGCTGCTGTCGGCGCAGGTCTACCAGCGCTTCGGCTGGACCGGTGTGTGCGTGGCCGGTACCGCGGTGGCGGTACTGGCCCTGCTGGTGTGGCTGCCCTCTGCCTGGCGCACCCGCCAGGCAGCATCGGCCGACTAGAAGCTGCCCTGCAGCGCCAGCTCCCAGCGTCCACCGGCATTACCCGGGAACAGCCGCTTGGCGCCGCCGTCGGTGTCATGCACGGTGGCGCGCAGTTCCCAGGCCGGCGTCAACGTGGCGATGGCACTGAGCTGGCCATGCAGGTAGTCCGGCCCCTGCGCGGTGGCCAGCCAGTACTGCCCCACCGCTGCTTCCAGGCGCACGCGCTCGTTCAGCGGCACCCGCACGCCCAGCTGCGCGTAGGTGCCGCGACGGCCGCCGGCCAGGGCATCGTTGGAGTGGGCAACCTGCAGCCAGGCGCGTTGCTTCCAGGTGGTGGTGACATTGAGTTCGGTCCAGTCCAGTGCGCGACCGGTACCCGGATAGACATAACGGGTGAGGTTCGCATCCAGGCTCCAGTCCGGCGACAGTGCGCCCGACCAGCCGGCGACGAGATCGAACTCGCTGCGTGCACCATTGTCCGGCGTGAACGAGACATTCGAGCCCCATGCGCTGGCATACCAGCCCGAACCCACCGTCACCTTTGCCCCCACCTGCGCGGCCGGATCGCCGTCGCTCTGCGAGCTGCCGCGCCAGACATAGTCGCTGGTCAATGCCGCCGTGCCACTCACCTGCACCTGCGCCTGCACGCTGCCGGCGCACAGCAGCCCCGCCAGTGCGGCCGCGCTGGCCACGATCATCCCCTTGCTCTTCACTGCACTCACTTCCTCGTCGAAGGCGGTCGGTCCGCCGGGACGGCAGTGTCGACGGCATGGCCGTAACGGTTCGATGGCGATGCCGCCGCGCCAGCGCAAATTCAGCGTAAATCCGCGCCGCAACGAGCGCGGTATCATGCAGGCCTATTTCCAGGAACCAACCACGTGGACGCCATCCTGACCCCGGTATCGATCGGCGAGCTGATCGACAAGATCACCATTCTCGAGATCAAGGCCGAGCGCATCGACGATGCGACCAAGCTGGCCAACGTGCGCACCGAACTTGATGGCCTGCTGCCGCTGCTGCAGCAGCAGCTTGAGGCACAGCCGGCACTGGCCGCGCTGAAGACGCAGCTGAAGGCCATCAACGAGCGCATGTGGGAGATCCAGGACCAGCTGCGCGACAAGGAAGCGGCGCAGGTGTTCGACGAGGCGTTCATCCAGCTGGCGCGCGGCGTGTACGGCACCAACGGCGAACGCGTGCAGGTGAAGAACGAGATCAACCGTGTCGCCGGTTCGGCGCTGGTCGAGGAAAAGCAGTACCAGGGCGAGTAAGCGCGCCCGTCAGCCACACTCCAGCAGGTGGCGGATGCGGAACAGTTCGACATCGCTGCGGATGCCCAGCTTCTGGTAGGCCGCTTTCTTCTGCGTGCTGATGGTGCTGGCCGAGCGCTGGAAGCGCCGCGCCACTTCACCGGTGCTGCAGCCTTGCAGTAGCAGCCCCAGCACTTCGCGTTCACGCCGGCTCAGTGGCGTCAGGCTGGGCGCCGACATGCGCCGCGAGCGTGATCGATTCAGCTGCGTGCGCAGATCCGGGGGCACGAAACGCCCCCCGCGGGCCACCACGTCCACCGCGCGCAGCAGCATTTCCGGCGTGGTCGCCTTGGACAGGAAGCCGCGTGCACCGGCCTGCATCGTCGTGGCCACGGTGCTGGCATTGCAGTGTGCCGACAGCACCAGTATCGGCACGCTGGGCCAGCGCCGGGACAACCGGCGCAGCAGCTGCAGGCCGTCGCCAAGATCGCCCAGCGGCAGCGCATCGATCAGCAGCAGGTCAACGCTGCCCGGTTCGCTCTCCAGCAGTTCCAACAGGTCACGTTCGTTGGCGTAGCTGCCGCGCACGTGCACGCCGCTGTGCTGGCGCAGCAACACCTCCACCCCCAGCCGCAGCACCGGATGCGGATCCAGCAGTGCCAGGCGGCGCGGCCGATCGGGGAGCAGCGGTGGGAGGACGGGCGGCATCGCGGTGTATCCGGCAGCACGGGATATCCACCGTAGGCCGCCACTGGCTGTGGCGGAATCCAATTCATTGCAATGCAACATGACGCCCGCATCGCAGTCAGACTCTGTTCTGATTCCCCACAACGCAACAGGCCCGGCAATGCCGGGCCTGTTGCAGCACGAACAGCGCGCGGGCGCGCCGTAGATGCAATTACCAGCTGAAGCGCGGGCCGACGGTGTATTCCTTGTCGCCGTGGCGGTTCATCTTCAGCTCGCCGTTCAGGCCCCAGTTCTGGTTCAGCTTGACCTGACCACCCAGACGGCCGTACCACTGGCTGTCGATGTCGACGCCGTGCTTCTTCGAATAGTCTTCGTAACCGACCAGGCCGTAGACCTCAGCGTGGGCGCCGAACGCGGTACGGATACCGGCTTCAGCGCTGTAGCCGTTGAAATCCAGGCCGTGCTTCTGGTCGAACTTCTGGTAGGCGACGCGGGCAACGAAGTCGGTCGACGGAGCGATTTCGACGTTGTAGCCGGCACCGACCTTCCACTGGTCAACCTTGATGTTGGTGTGGTCGACTTCCTGGCGGCTGTATTCGCCGAACGCGTGGAAGTTCGGCAGGAAGCCGTAGGAACCCTTCACGCCCCAGCCATCAGCCTTGATGCCGTCAACGTCGGTCTTGGCGTAATCAGCCTCAGCGTAGTTGTAGGACAGGTTCTCGGCGGCCGAAGCGGTGAACGGCAGGGCAGCGGCCAGAGCCAGAGCAATCAGCGAATTCTTCATGGGGGTACACCTTTACTTTCTTATGGTGTGCAGCAGCGCCAGGGCGCCATCGCATCGGGAATGTAAATTCTCCGTTATTCGCCACAACGCTCCCTGAAAACAGCGGTCTTCGCATTGCTGAATTTTTTGCATTGATTCAGCAAGGCTCAGGCATACGCGCGCGGTACGCGCACGCGCTTCGATTCAACGGTGCAGCAATCGATGTCGATTTTCCGCGCCCTGAAGCGTCGACTCATTGAAGGCCGTGCACCTGGCATGGTCCATTCCGGAGGCAAGCGATGAGCTACATCGATGGTTTCGTTCTGGCAGTGCCGACCGCCAACAAGGAGAAGTTCCTCGCCCATGCACGTGCAGGTGATCCCGTTTTCATCGAATACGGCGCGCTGCGCGTGGTCGAGTGCTGGGGCAATGACGTGCCGCACGGCAAGACCACCGACTTCTTTGGCGCGGTGAAAGCCACGGCGGAGGAAACGGTGGTGTTTTCCTGGATCGAGTGGCCGGACAAGGCCACCCGCGATGCAGGCATGCAGAAGATGATGGAAGACCCGCGGTTGGACCCGACGAAGAATCCCATGCCGTTCGACGGTGCGCGGATGATCTACGGCGGATTCGAGCCGATCTTCGAACTCAAGCGCTGACCCCGGCGGGCGTCCTCAGCGGGTGCCCGCTTCATCCTCGCCGGCCGCATGGCCGGCACCCAGCGCAGCACCCGCGCCAACACCCAGCCCGCCCATTCCGGCGCCCATGCCGCCGCCGCCACCGCCAACGCCACCGGTGCGACCTCCCTTGCCTTCGCCTTCGTTGCGGCCCTTGCCACTTCCGCCACCGCTACCTGCGGGTCGGGTAGGCCCCTGCGGCGGGATCTCCAGGTCGGCCGGCACCGGCGCAAGGTCCAGCGCTTCGCGGACGAAGTCGCGCAGCGAGATCACCAGTTCGTGTGTGTGCACCAGGCGCCCCTGCGCCAGTTCGCTGGCCGCGCGCGCAGCCAGCCGTACCTGCTCGTCGGTGCCCAGCAGCAGGATGTCCGACAACGCCGCTTCAACCGCATCGCGGATGCGCCGGGCCCGATCCGAGCCCGGCTCGGCGATGCCTTCTTCATGGGCGCGCTGGCGCAGGTCGCGCAGATGGGCCGGGTCGACCCCCAGCTCACCGGTGAAGGAACCCCCCAGCGTCTTGTAGGCCGCCATCAGGGTACGCAGCCGCTCGTTGATCTGGCGGTTCTCGCGTTCACGGCGCTGCTGCAGGGTCTGCATCACCAGCAGGCGGATACCCACGCCGAGCAGGGTGATCAGGACCAACCCAGCCAGGGTGGACAGCACGCCCTGCCAGGAACTGAAATCGATACCGCGCATGGTCAGGGCTCCTGCGGAAGAGCTTCATCTTGCCCCAGCCTGCTGCCGCAGATCCACGTCAGGCGCGGATGAGCGCCCCCGAAAACGCAGAAGGCCCTCCCGCCCGATGAGCGGAAGGGCCTTCGAACCACGCGCGATTACTTGCGCTTGGCAGCCTTGCGCACGGCCTTCTTGGCCGGAGCCTTCTTGGCCACGGTCTTCTTCAGCGGTGCAGCCTTCTTGGCCACGGTCTTGCGGGTAGCGGCGACCTTCTTGCCGACAACCTTCTTGGCGACGGCGGTCTTCTTGCCGACGACCTTCTTGGCAGCAGCGGTCTTCTTGCCGACAACCTTCTTGGCAGCGGCGGTCTTCTTGCCGACAACCTTCTTGGCAGCGACGGTCTTCTTGCCGACAACCTTCTTGGCAGCGACGGTCTTCTTGCCGGCGACCTTCTTGGCAGCGACGGTCTTCTTGGCCACAGCCTTCTTGGCGGTCGCGACCTTCTTGCCGACAACCTTCTTGGCGGCGACGGTCTTCTTGGCGACAGCCTTCTTGGCGGTCGCGACCTTCTTGCCGACAACCTTCTTGGCAGCAGCGGTCTTCTTGGCAACAGCCTTCTTGGCGGTCGCAACCTTCTTGGTGGCGGCCTTCTTCACGGTGGCGACCTTCTTGCCGGCAGCCTTGGTGGTCTTCTTGGCAGCAGCAGCCTTCTTGGTCACGGTCTTGCCGGCAGCCGCCTTCTTCTTGGCCACTTCCTTCTTCAGGGCAGCCGCTTCGGCCTTGGCGTTCTTCTTGGCCGCTTCCAGCTTCTTCTTGGCGTTGGCAACGGTCTTGCCGACCGACTTGGCGGCCTTCTCGGCCTTCTTGGCAACGGTCTTCTCGACCTTGGCCACGACCTTCTTGGCCTTGGCGACGCGGGTGGTGGCAGCCTTGCTGGCGCGCTTGACGGTCTTCTTGACCGACTTCACTGCGTCTTCGGCGGCGTGGGCGATGGTCTCGCCGACGTTGGTGGCGGTTTCTTTCACGTTCTCGACGGCGTCGGTCACGACCGACACACCATTACCGTTGCTCATGTTGCCCTCCTAGGGGCCTGGATTGTCAAAACGGGGCGATGCTATACCGACAATGGCTATCGTGGAACGGGCACGGCCGGTCAATCGCATCCGGTGCGACGCAACTGGTGTAAGCGATGGCGGCGGCTGACGCGCCGCGCAGTCAGGAAATCCCTTTTTTTAAGCAGTGTGCTGCGCCGCTTGCCTGTTGCCGGCATGCCGATACAGGCACTGGCCGCCGCAACACGTCCGCGCAGCAATGAGTGTCATTGCAAGGTCAGGATGCGCGGAACTGCGCAAGTGTCGCGGTGTGTCATGGCGCTGTCGGCCTGCCTTGTGGCGCTCGCGCGCGGCTGTCGCGAACAGCGATACGGCGCGTTCGGAACCTCTCCGGCACCCTCGGCGCGAGATCGGATTTTCATGGGGCATTTATCCAGATCGCGACACACTCATTCAGCTTGTTCTACCGTATGCGTCAACGGCCCCCATCCCAGCCTGCGAACCGACTCCCATGCGACCGCTTCCCACCCTGCTTACGCTCGCAATCGCTGCTGCCTTCGGCGGCTTCGTTGCCACTGGCCTCAACGCGCACCTGGACAACCGTGCCGATGCCGCTCCGCTGCCGGCGGTACTGCCTACCACCGCAGCGCTGCCGGCATCGGTCGCCGGGCAGGCGGTGCCATCGCTTGCGCCGATGCTGGAAAAAGCCATGCCGGCGGTGGTCAGCGTCAACACCAAGCAGGTGGTGCGGGTACGCAACCCGTTCTTCAACGACCCGTTCTTCCGCCGCCTGTTCCCGGACATTCCGCAGGAGCGGATCAACGAGTCACTCGGTTCGGGCGTCATCATCGATGCCACCGAAGGCCTGGTGCTGACCAACCACCACGTCATCGACAATGCCGATGACGTGCAGGTGACACTGGCCGATGGGCGCACGGTCAAGGCCGAGTTCCTCGGCTCGGACCGCGACACCGACATCGCGCTGATCCGCATTCCGGCGCAGAACCTGACCGACATCAAGCTGGGCAACAGCGACCAGCTGCGGGTCGGCGACTTCGTGGTCGCCATCGGCAATCCGTTCGGTTTCAGCCAGACGGTCACCTCGGGCATCGTCTCGGCGGTGGGCCGCAGCGGCATCCGCGGGCTGGGCTACCAGAACTTCATCCAGACCGATGCGTCGATCAACCCGGGCAATTCCGGTGGCGCGCTGGTCAACCTGCAGGGCCAGCTGGTGGGCATCAACACCGCCAGCTTCAACCCGCAGGGCAGCATGGCCGGCAACATCGGCCTGGGCCTGGCGATTCCATCGAACCTGGCCCGCAGCGTGGTCGACCAGCTGGTCAAGCATGGCGTGGTGGTGCGCGGCACGCTGGGCATCGAAAGCCAGAACCTGAGCGCGCAGATCGCGCAGGGCCTGGGCCTGGGCGAAACCCGTGGCGCACTGGTGACCCGCGTGCTGGCCGGTTCGGCCGGTGCCGCCGCAGGGCTGAAGCCGGGCGACGTGGTGGTCTCGGCCAACGGCCAGCGGGTGGACAGTGCCGAAGCACTGCACAACGTGGAAGGCCTGGCGGCGGTGGGCAGCGTGCTGACCCTGGACGTTCGCCGCGAAGGCAAGCCGCTGCAGATCAAGGCCACGCTGAAGGAACAGGCGCGCGTGGTCAGCGGCGAGAGCCTGGACCCGCGCCTGACCGGTGCCAGCTTCGTCGACCTGCCCGAATCGCTGCGCCAGTCCGGCGTAGGCGGGGTGCTGGTCAGCGAGGTCAAGCGTGGCAGCCGCGCGGCGACCAATGGCCTGCAGCAGGGCGACATCATCACCGATGCCACGGTTGGCGAATTCGCCGACCTGGCCAGCTGGCGCGCCAATTTCCAGCAGCGCCCGCCGACCCTGGTGCTGCGCGTGCTGCGCAACAATGGCCAACAGCAGGGCCAGTTGGTGATGCGGTGATCGCCTGGCCGTAACGCCCCCTATACCCCCGTGATGCTATCTCTGTATGTCCAGGTCGGCTGAGCCGATCGCCCGTTCCCCCATCGCAACAGGAGTGATTCGATGAGCCCCACCAATACCGAAAACCTGAAGGACCACCTGGGTGAAGCCGGTTCCCACCTGAAGCAGGCCGCCAGCGCTGCCGGCGGTGCGATCAAGGGCGCTACCGGTGCCGCGACCGACGAACTGCGCATCGGCAAGGCCAACGTCAAGGCTGAACTGTCCGACAGCGCGCTGTCGGGCCTGGCTGCCGCCGAGTTCGGTGGTGCCGCCGCCAAGGAACAGGTCGATGCGCTGATGGACAAGGGCAAGGACCTGATCGACAGCGCCGCTGAACTGATCCGCGAACGTCCGCTGGCCTCGTTCGGTGTGGCCTTCGCTACCGGCTGGATCATCGCCAAGCTGGCCCGCGGCAGCGACAAGTAAGCTGCGGCGTGAGCGAAGACACCACGCAACGTCCGGATCCGGCGGCGACGCCGCCGTTGGACGAGAGCATCCGCCAGGTCGGCGCTGCCGGCCGGGCGACCGCCGATTCGGCCAAGCACTCGCTGCGTTCGCTGCGCCGGTTGGCGTCGGCGGACTTCGCGCTTGCACGCAGTGCGTTCGGGCGTGCGTTGGCCTGGGCCGGCGTCGCCATCGTATTCGGCGCCTCGGCCTGGTTGTTGCTGGCCGCCACCCTGATCGCCCTGCTGCAGAGCTTCGGCCTGAGCTGGCTGCAGGCACTGCTGATCACCTCGTTGCTGAGCCTGGCCGTCACCGGCTATGCGATCTGGCGCGTGTCGTACTTCTTCCACCACACCGGCATGCACGCCACCCGGCGCCAGTTGTCCCGGTTGGGCCTGTTCGATGAGCCCACCGATGATGATCCCGATGCCGGCGTGCAGATTCCGGAGGGCAAGCCATGAAGTTCGGTGCACTGCAGCGGCGGGTAAAGCGCTGCGAACAGGTGATGGCCGTGCGCATCGGCGAGACCCAGGACAACTGGGGCGTACTCAGCCAGGTCTGGCGACAGGGCTGGTCACCACTGCGCATCGTGCTGGTCGGCCTGGCCGGCGGTTTCATCGCCGGCAAGCTGGAGGTTCCAGGCAAGGTCAACGGTGCGCGTTGGCTGCAGATGGTAGGTTCGGTGTCCAGCCTGTTCGCCAGCGCACAGGCCGCGTTTGCCACCGTGGTGGCGGCGCAGGCGGCGGAAACCGCAGACGATGCCGCCGACCAGGCGGATGAGGCCGCCGAGCAGCCGGCGCCCGCAGCTGCACGGCCGGCAGCGCAGCCGGCGCCCACGGTGGACACCGAGCTGCGTGGGCCGCGTCCGGCCGAAGCGGCCACCGAGATGTCCGAACGTTGATGATCCTTACCCGCCGCGTTGATCGCGGCGGGTCGATAATGGGCTTCTTTTCCCGGTCGGTGCGTCGATGAGCGAGTCCCTGTTGTCCCCGCCGTCGCCTGCGCCGGACGCCCCCGCACCGCTGCCTCCCGCCTCGCGCCCACGTGGCCCGATGTCGCTGGTGATACTGGCGACCCTGGCCGTGGCGTTCACCCTGTGGGCGGCACAGGACATCATCCTGCCGGTGCTGCTGGCGATGTTCTTCGCCCTGGTCGGCAACCCGATCCTGCGCCTGCTGCAGAAGCTGTGGATTCCGCGCGCCCTTGGCGCCCTGCTGGTGCTGGGCGCCGGACTGGGCGTGACCGGCGCCTTGGCGGTGCAGCTGATCGGCCCGGCGATGGACTGGGCACAGGAAGCACCGCAGCAGCTGCGCAAGGTCGCGCGCCAGGTGCAGGACCTGACCAAGCCGGTGCAGCAGGCCAACCAGGCGGCGGAGAATTTCGCGCGCGTGGCCGGTGGCGACGGCAACCGCAAGGTGCAGGTGATCCGCACCCAGTTGGACGATCCGTACCGCATGCTGACGCGCGCGCCGCGGCTGGCCGCCTCGGTGCTGGCCGTCGTGCTGCTGACATTGTTCTTCATGATCTACGGCCAGAGTCTGCAGCGCGCGGCGATCGCCCTGTTCCCGAACCGGCAGCAGCAGCGCTTCACCAGCGACATCCTGCGCTCGATCGAGCATGAGGTATCGCGCTACGTGTTGACCATCAGCGTGATCAACACCGTGGTCGGCCTGCTGTTGGCCGGCGTGCTGATGCTGCTGGGCATCGGCCTGCAGGAGGCCCTGCTGTGGGGCACCGTGGCGGCGCTGCTGAATTTCGCGCCCTATGTCGGCCCGCTGCTCGGCGTGGCATTGATGCTGCTGATGGGCTTCGTCGAGTTCCGCGACCCGCTGCAGGCGCTGCTGCCTGCGGCCGCCTACCTGACCCTGCATACCCTGGAAGGGCAGATGGTGACGCCGATCGTGCTTGGCCGGCAGATGAAACTGTCACCGCTGGTGCTGATCCTGGCGCTGATGGTCTTCGGCTGGGCCTGGGGCATGATCGGCCTGCTGTTGGCGGTGCCGCTGCTGGTCTGCATCAAGCTGGTGCTGGCACGACTGGAGGGCATGCAGGGCTGGGCGCGCTTGCTGGAGTGAGCTGGCCAGGACAATGATCGCGCCGATGGCAGGGCCGGAAACAAGGGCAGAACTGGCAGAATAGTCCCCCTTTTTTCGGATGGATCCGTTCGGATGACCTCGTTCGCCACACGCTGCCTCGCCCTTGCCTGCCTTGCCACCCCTGCTTTCGCCGCGACGCCGCCGGCAGTCGAGCAGGCGCGTGCCCAGCTGGTCGAAGCGGTCACCTGCCAGCGCCACCTCACCCCCAGGCAGTTCGAAACGATCGCCCAGTTGCTGGCACCGCCGCCGCTGCGGGCGGAAAACGGGGAGTCCAGCGGTGAGTTCCTGTTGACCACGCCGCTGATGGTGCTGGGCCAGCCAGTGAACCGCCTGCAGGCCTACGACGGCGACAGCGGCGAGGATGGCGTCGACAGTTTCACCGCGTACTTCAGCACCGCCAGCGTCGAACAGATCGCGGCACTGGCGAAGCTGTCCGACCCAGTGGCGGGCAGCTACACGCGGGAAGTAGGCCGGCACAACCTGGATGTGCGGCGGTTCGACGGCCAGACCACCATCAGCTGCTCCTACGACCTGCGCTGACGCACCCTGCAGTGCCCCCTGCCCGTCGCGCGCATGAAAGCGCGCGCGGGCAGGCGTAGAATGGCGGGGTGAAATTCCCTGTCCTTGCCATCACCCTCGACCTCGACGATACGCTGTGGCCGTTCGCTCCGATCGGCGCCCGCATCGACCAGGTCCTGTTCGACTGGATGCGTGAACACAGCCCCGCCACCGCCGCGATGTATCCGGTGGCGGCCATGCGCGAACTGCGCGAGCGCTCGTTCCGCGACAACCCCCACCTGCATTTCGACCTGAGCGCGCTGCGCCGGCTGACGATCCAGGAGGCGCTGGAAAACAGTGGCGCCAGCCTGGATCTTCTGGAACCGGCGTATGAAGTGTTCTACGCGGCGCGCAACCAGGTGGAGTGCTACCCCGATGCGCTGGATGCTCTGGCGCGGATCGCCGCGCGGGTGCCGGTGGCCGCGTTGAGCAACGGCAACGCCGACCTGGAACGGATCGGCCTGGCCCATCACTTCAGCTTCCAGCTGGGCGCGCGCGAGCATGGCGCGGCCAAGCCCGAAGCAAGCATTTTCCACGCCGCCTGCGACCGCCTGGGCGTCGCCCCGGCGCAGGTGCTGCACGTGGGCGACCACGTCGAGATGGACGTGGCCGGCGCGATGGCTGCCGGCCTGCGCGGCTGCTGGATCAACCGCGAAGCGGCCACCTGGAACCATCCGCAGCTGCAGCCTGACCTGCAGTTCGACACCCTCACCGGCCTGGCCGATTGGCTCGATGCCAACCTCGACGCCGCCGACGCTGACGAATCCCGGAGTACCTGACGCATGAGCGAGATCACTGGTTTCACCGCCGACACCACCGCCGCGCTGCCGTTGCACGTGCTGGACCGCAGCCAGTTCGAGGCGTGGAAGAACAGCCAGTCCGCTGCAACCCAGGCGTGGTTGAAGTCGCAGGGGTTCACTGCCGGCGCGCATTCGGTTGCCCTGTTGCCCGGCGCCGATGGCCTGGCGGGCGCGGTGATCGGTATCGGCGATCGCGGCGATGCCTACAGCTACGCCCATGCACCGCATGCCCTGCCGGAAGGCAGCGTGTGGCAGCTGGCCAGCGAACTGCCGGCTGCCGAACAGGCGCTGCTGCAGCTGGGCTGGGGCCTGGGCAGCTACCGCTTCGACCGCTACCGCAAGCGCAACCGTACGCCGGCCCAGCTGGTTGCCGCACCGACCGGCGAGGTGGCCGACCTGATCGCCGCCAGCCTGCGCGTGCGTGACTGGGTCAACACCCCCACCGAAGACATGGGCCCGCAGCAACTGGAAGACGCCGCGCGTGCACTGGCTGAAGCGCATGGCGCGCAGGTTGAAGCGATCACCGGCGACCAACTGCTGGCGCAGAACTTCCCGGCCATCCATGCCGTGGGCCGTGCCTCGCACCGCGCGCCGCGGCTGATCGTGCTGCGCTGGGGCAAGGAGACGGACCCGGCGCTGGCGCTGGTCGGCAAGGGCGTGTGCTTCGATACCGGCGGCCTGGACATCAAGCCGGCCGATGGCATGCGCAACATGAAGAAGGACATGGGCGGCGCCGCCCACGCGCTGGCACTGGCCGGGCTGGTGATGGCCCAGCAGTTGCCGGTGCGCCTGACCCTGCTGGTACCGGCGGTGGAAAACGCGATCGGCCCGGATGCGTTCCGTCCGGGCGAAGTGATCGCCACCCGCAAGGGCCTGAGCGTGGAGATCGACAACACCGACGCCGAAGGCCGGGTGATCCTGTGCGACGCGCTGACCTTCGCCGGTGAGCAGAAGCCGGACCTGGTGCTGGACTTCGCCACCCTGACCGGCGCCGCGCGCATCGCGCTGGGCCCGGATCTGCCGGCGCTGTTCAGCAACGATGACACGGTTGCCCAGCAGTGGCTGCAGGCTGGCGACGCCACCCGCGACCCGGTCTGGCGCATGCCGCTGTGGCGCCCCTACCTGCGTTACCTGAGCAGCGGCATCGCCGACCTGGCCAACGCCGGTTCGCGCATGGCCGGCTCGGTGACCGCCGCGCTGTACCTGGAACGCTTCCTGGAAGATGGCCAGCGCTGGGCACATCTGGACGTGTACGCCTGGAACGATGGCGAGCGCCCGGGCCGCCCGGCCGGTGGCGAAGCCCTCGCCCTGCGTTCGGCCTGGGCGATGCTGAAAGCGCGTTACGCCTGATGCAGCCGCCGGGCATGGCCCGGCGCTACCGATGCCGGGGCGGGTGCTGATCCTGGTCGGCACTGCATTCCCGGCAAATCTGACGAAAAATTGAATTTCGGCCCCGGCCGGGTTCTGCGAGGATGTGGTGGTCGCCCACCCACACGTCCGTGAAGGCAGGACTCCGACCATGTCGCTCTTCCGCTACACCCGTGCCGGCCAAGGGCCGCAGTCACCGCGCAGGCATTCACCGCTGCCCTGGATCGCGCTGATCGCGCTGATCCTGGGCGTCGTCGCCCTCGCTTTCGCCTGGTTGGCCGGCTGGATCGGCCGCGACCGGCTGACCGCACAGCGCTTCACCGACACCATCGAGGCCACCGGCCCTGCGCATCCCGGCTTCCGCCGCGCGCACAGCAAGGGTGTGTGCGTGAGTGGCTGGTTCGAACCCAGCGCGCAGGCGCCCACACTGTCCAGTGCACGGGTGTTCTCGCAGGCCAAGGTACCGGTGATGGGCCGCCTGTCGATCGGCGGCGGTGACCCCTACGGCGCCGACAACACCGCACGCGTCCGGAGCATCGCGGTACAGCTGGTCGGCGATGACGGCCAGGAATGGCGGATGGCGATGAACAGCTTCCCGTTCTTTGCCGTGCCCACCGCCGAAGCCTTCTACGAGCAGACCCGCGCGCAGATTCCGGACCCGGCCACCGGCAAGCCCGACCCGCAGAAGATGGCCGCCGTGCTGGCGAAATACCCCAGCGCGCAGGCGTTCCAGCAGTGGGCCAAGAGCGCACCGTGGACCAGCAGCTGGGCCAACACCACCTTCAACAGCGTCAACAGCTTCTGGTTCACCAACGCACAGGGGCAGAAGCGCGCGGTGCGCTGGCGCTGGCAGCCGCAGGCACCGGTGGTGGAGATGGATGCGGACGCACGCAAGCAGGCCAGCGTCGATTTCCTCAGCCAGGAACTGCAGCAGCGCCTGGCCAGCGGCCCGGTGCGCTGGAACCTGGTGGTCAGCCTGGCCGCGCCCGGTGATGCCATCGATGATCCCTCGGTGCCGTGGCCGGAATCGCGCGAACAGGTGGTGGCCGGCGTGCTCAGCCTCGACCGCATGCAGTCGCAGGAAGAAGGTGCCTGCGGCCAGCTCAACTTCGATCCGCTGATCGTGCCCAGCGGCGTGCGCGGCAGTGATGACCCGATCCTGGCGGCGCGCTCTGCGGTGTATTCGCAGTCGTTCAACCGTCGCGAGCGCGAGCGCGCCAGCGGCAACGTCGAGCAACCGAAGGAGGCTGCGCAATGAACACCGGCAACGGCCACTTCAACCTGCTTGCCCGGGTGCTGCACTGGTCCATGGCGTTGATGATCATCGCGATGCTTTTCATCGGCGTGACCATGGTCGCCTCGCTGCACCTGCGCCCCCTGCTGATCGACCTGCACCGGCCGCTGGGCATCGCCATCCTGCTGCTGGTGGTGCTGCGCCTGTACAACCGCCTGCGCCATCGCCCACCGCCGCTGCCGGCAGATCTTCCGGCGTGGCAGGTGCTGGCGGCGAAGGCCTCGCACTGGATGCTGTACGCGTTGATGCTGGCGATGCCGCTGATCGGCTGGGCAATGCTGTCGGCCGGCGGCTACCCGATCGTGCTGGGCGGTAGCCTGCACCTGCCACCGATCGTGCCGCACACCCCGGCGCTGTACGCCGCGCTGCGCAATGCGCACAGCCTGCTGGCCTATGTGTTGTTCGCCACGGTGCTGATGCATGTGGGTGCGGCGTTGTTCCACCTGTGGGTGCGCCGCGATGGCGTGTTCCAGGCGATGGCACGCGGGAAGGATTGAAAGGGTTCGCCGGGAGTTCCCGGCGGATCGTTTCCGCGACTGCGGGGGGTGTCACTTTCTTTGCTCGTGCAAAGAAAGTAACCAAAGAAACACGCCGCCAGGTCGCGAGCCGACGTGCTTCGCACGCCGGTGCCCTGCGCTCCTCGGCCCGTCGAGGGACGGCGCGGGAACTCGCTGCGCTCAGACACCCGCGCCTCTGCGCCCTCGCCGGACCTGCGGTGCTCGGCTCGCTCAAGGCGGACGGGAGGGCAACAGCGACAGCATCCACGCATGGCGTGGATCTACTGGGTGCAGGTCTGGCGTTTGACGTTGGGTCCGCCTTCTAGCGAGCCGAGCATCGCAGGGGAATCAGGGGCGTAGAGGCGCCGATGTCTGAGCGCAGCGAGTTCGGCGCCGTCCCCTGATTCACCGAGAAGCGCAAGGCACCGGTGCGCAGCACCGGCTCGCGACCTGGCGGCGTGTTTCTTTGGTTACTTTCTTTGCACGAGCAAAGAAAGTGACACCTCCCCGCGGTCGCGGAAATGATCCCTACAACCACCCCTTCTGCCGCGCCAGCCGATACGCCTCGATCCTGTTGGCCACGCCCAGCTTGCCGATGCATTCGGACAGGTAATTGCGCACTGTGCCGTGCGACAGCCCCAGCTGCTCGGCGATCTCGCTGGCGGTGCGGCCCTCGCCCGCCAGGCGCAGCACGCGGCGCTCGCGGTCGGTCAGCGGGTCGGCCTGCGACCAGGCATCCAGGGCCAGCTGCGGGTCGATCGCGCGGATCCCCTGCTTCACCTTGCGCAGCGCCTCGGCCAGGTTCTCTGCCGGTGCATCCTTTAATAGATAACCCAGCACGCCCGCTTCCAGCGCACGGCGCAGGAAACCGGCGCGGGCGAAGGTGGTCACGATCACCACCCTGATCGGCAGTTCATGGCGGGCGATGCGCTGGGCCAGCTCCAGCCCGCTCAACCCGGGCATTTCAATGTCGGTGACCAGGATGTCCGGCTGCAGCTGCTGCAGCATGCGCCAGGCGGCTTCGCCGTCGGCTGCACTGCCCAGTACTTCGATATCCGGTTCCAGGCCCAGCAGCGCCGACAATGCGCCACGCACCATCGCCTGATCCTCGGCCAGCAGGATGCGGATCATGCCGCGCCTCCCTGTGCCAGCGATGCCGGCGACAGCGGCGTAGTCGCGGCCACCAGGGGCACGCGCACGGTCAGCAGCGTGCCTTCCCCGCGTGGCGACTGCAGCGTCAACTGGCCACCCAGCGCCGCTGCCCGCTCACGCATGCCACACAGTCCGTTGCCCTCGGCCTGCACGCCGCCACGGCCGTCATCGCGTATCTGCATTGCCAACTGTCGGTCCTCAAGCATGAAATCCACCTGCACCCGGGTCGCCTGCGCGTGGCGCACGATGTTGGTCGCCGCCTCGCGCAGCACCAGTGCCAGCCCACGCTCCACCTCCACTGGCATCGGCGGCGGCGGCATGTACTGCAGGTGTACCTGTTGGCATTCCAGCAGCAGGCGAGCCGAGGCCAGTTCGCCGGCCAGGTCGCTGGCGCGGATGCCGGTGACCGCACTGCGTACCTGTGCCAGCGCCTCGCGCGCGATGTCCTCGGCTTCACCGATTTCCTGCCGGGCACGCGCGTCATCGCGGTCGTACAGCTTGCGCGCCAGTTCCAGCTTCAGCGTGATCAACGACAGCGTATGCCCCAGCAGGTCATGCAGATCACGGCCGATGCGCTCGCGCTCGGCGGTGGTCGCCAGGCGCCGCACCTCATCCTGGGACAGCTGCAGGGCGACGTCGCGCTGATGGCTCAAGGCCTCCACGTTCACCACCAGCCCGACAATGAACGATACCGCCGGCATCCACACCATGGCCTGCCACGGATAACCGAAGTACAGCGCGGTGCTGCAGAACAGCAGATTCAGGCCAGTGAGCTGCAACAGGTACACCCACCAGCCGCCGCGGCTGCTCATGCGGATCATCACGCAGCCGAACACGAAGTAGCTCAGTCCCGACGGATACCACGGCAGCAGTACCAGGGCCATCGCAATCATGGCCAGCGCGTAGCGCCAGGCGTGGTGCCGTGGCGCCAGCATCACCTTGGCATAGAACAGCAGGAACAACGGATAGCTGGCCAGCGTCAGCAACAACCAGCGCAGCGTGAAGCCATTGCCGAGCACCGGGGTGAGGAAGATCCAGACCGACCACAGCAGATGGATCGCGCCACTCCAGGGCGACTTGCCTCGCCGCAGCAGTTCGGCCACTGCCGAATCCGGTGCGGGGCGCAGCAGGGACGCAAGCCAGCTCGGTGGCACGGAGGATTCCAGGCGGGGACGATCGCTGCCGATCATGCCAGTTCAGCCGACCCGGCGCAGGCGGCGACGCGCCAGCAGCAGTGCGCCCGCACTCACACCCAGCAACACCAGCAGATGGCCAACGGTATCGCCACGCGCCGGCTGGCCAAGAATGGGCAGGGCCAGCTGCGCCAGGTGCCAGGTCGGCCACAGCGGCGCCAGCGTCGAAAACACCGTCGGCAATGCCGACAACGGCAGCCACAGCCCGGACAGCAGGGCCAGCGGCAGGTAGACCAGGTTGACGATGGCCGGTGCCGCGCTGGCGCCGACATGGCTGCCGATCAGCAGGCCGATCGACCCCAGCGGCAATGCCGCAAACGCCGCCACGGCCAGCAGCTGCAGTACCTGCACCGCCTGCAGCTGCACGCCGCCGAAGAGGCACGCCACCGCCATCAGCATTGCGGCGATCAGCACCGCGAACAGCAGGGCCATTGCCAGCCGCGCCAGCAGCGGCGCTGCGGCAGGCAGCGGCAGTGCGCGCTTGAGGGTCAGCAGACCGCCTTCGCGGTCCAGCGCCAGCTGCACGCCAAAGCCAAACAGCGAGGGCGCCATCGCGCCGAACACGCAGTAGGTCGCCAGCAGATAGACCGGCGCGTGGCCACGGCCCAGCAGTACGCCGAACAACAGGTAGAACAGCACCGGGAACAACAGCGAGGGCAGCACGAACGACGGCGAGCGGCAGGCGCGACGCAGCTCGGCCTGCAGTTCGGCGCGATAGGGACGCAGGGCACGCAGCCAGGCGGAAGGCGCTGCACCGGCGGCGGTGGGACGGGTCAAGGTGTTCATGCGGCCTCCCGGGTCAGGTCGAGGAAGGCGTCGGCCAGTGCCGCGCCCTGTACTTCCAGTTCTCGCAGTTGCGCATCGGTGGCCAGCAGCCGGGCTACCACCGGCTCGGCCGGGCTGGCCAGCACCTGCAGATGTTCACCATCGCGCTGCACCTGCTGGACGCCGGGCCAGTGCTGCACCTCATCGGCGGCCAGCGTGCTGCGGCAGCGGATGCGTCGCGGGCGGTCGGCCAGGCGCAGTTCGGACAGCGGCGCATCGGCCACTACCCTGCCCTGCTCCAGCACCACCACCCGTTGCGCCAGCGCCTCGGCTTCTTCCAGGTAGTGGGTGGTCAGCAGCACGCCGCAGCCTTCGGCCACCAGTTGCCGGATCGCCTGCCACATCGCCTGCCGCGCCTGGATGTCCAGGCCGGTGGTGGGCTCATCGAGGAACAGCACGCGCGGGCGGCCGCAGATGGCAATGGCGAACTGCACGCAGCGCTGCTGCCCGCCGGACAGCTGGCCATAGCGACGCCGGGCAAGGCCCTGCAGGCCCACACGCTGCAGTACGTCGCCCAGCGGCAATGGATCCGGATAGCAGGCGCTGGCCTGCGCCACCAGTTCATCCACCTGCAGCATCGGCGGCAGGCTGGTGCTCTGCAGCATCACGCCGAGGCCGAGCCGATGATCGCGTTGCTGCGGATCGCCGTCCAGCAGCTCGACCTGGCCGCCGTCGGCGCGGCGCAGGCCCAACAGCACGCTGATCGCGGTACTCTTGCCGGCACCGTTGCGGCCCAGCAGGGCCAGTACCTGGCCAGCGCGGACCTGCAGGTCGATGCCGTGCAGGGCGGTATGGTCGCGGTAACGCACCTGCACCTGCTGCAGGCGGGCCAGCGGCGGAGCGATCGGATCCATGGGCAGTACCGGTAGCGGGGACGTTGCCATCCTGTGCCGCCGTGGTCACATTTCGCAGTTGCCGCCGTCAATGACATCGGATGACAGCTGTCACTGCCATCGCCGATGCACCTGCCTTCATGCTGTGCCGCACGCTCCACCGCCGGAACCGCCGCTGCCTGCCCTTCCGGTCACACCCGCCCGAACGCCTGTGATGGAACGAATGAACGCTTCTGCCGAGCTGTTGAAGGAACTCCGTATCGACCGCAAGTCGCCGCCGCCTGCCTCCAGTGGTGGCAGTGGTGGCCGCCGCTGGCTGTGGATCGCCGTGGTCGTGATCATCGTGTTGCTGGCCGGCGGTGCATTCGCCCTGTTCGGCCGCGCGCCCACCGTGGAAGTGGACACCGCGCCGGCCGTGGCCATCCAGCAGGGCAGCGCCAGCAGTTCGGTGCTCGATGCCAGCGGCTACGTCGTCGCCCGGCGCATGGCCACGGTGTCGGCCAAGATCACCGGCAAGGTGCGCGAGGTGATGATCGAAGAAGGCATGCGGGTGGAACAGGGGCAGGTCATGGCCACCCTGGACCCGATCGATGCCGACGCGCAGCGCAGCCTGTATGCCTCGCAGCTGCAGGCCGCACGCAGCCAGGTGGTTGGCCTGGAAGCCCAGCAGAAGCAAGCCGCCGCCGAGGCCAGCCGCCTGCAGGCACTGGTCGGCCAGCAACTGGTCTCGCGTTCGCAGTACGACCAGGCCGTGGCCCAGCGTGACAGCCTGCGTGCGCAGTTGGAAACCGCACGGCGCAACGTCAAGGTGGCCAACGACCAGCTGTCCATCGCCGATCTCGGCGTGGACAACAACATCGTGCGCGCGCCGTTCTCCGGTGTGGTCACCGCCAAGGCCGCGCAGCCCGGTGAAATCGTCTCGCCGCTGTCGGCCGGCGGCGGCTTCACCCGTACCGGCATCGGCACCATCGTCGACATGGAATCGCTGGAGATCGAAGTCGAGGTCGGCGAAGCGTTCATTGGCCGCGTGCAGCCGAAGATGCCGGTGGAAGCCACGCTCAACGCCTATCCGGACTGGAAGATCCCGGCCGAGGTGATTGCCATCATTCCCACCGCTGACCGCGGCAAGGCCACGGTGAAGGTGCGGGTGGCGCTGAAAGTGAAAGACCCGCGCATCGTGCCGGAGATGGGCGTGCGGGTCAGCTTCCTGGAACAGGCGCAGCCGCAGGCGGCCAGCAAGCCACAAGGCGTTCGCGTGCCGGGCGGTGCCGTGGTCCAGCGCGAGGGCGTCTCGGTGGCTTTCGTGCTGGGTGACCAGAACCGCGTGCAGCAGCGCACGGTCGAGGCCGGCCAGGCGATGGGCAAGGACCGCCAGATCCTCAAGGGCGTGAGCGCGGGGGAGTCGGTGGTGGTCAACCCGCCGGACACCCTGCGCGATGGCGCCAAGGTGCAACAGAAACAAGCGCAGTAACGGTCTGGCGCCCACGGGCGCCGCCGGCAGCACCGCTCGACGCACGCCTGCGGCCTCCGCCGGTGCGCTTCCCCGTTTCCCGCCTTCCGTGGAGAACCACCCATGTCGACCCTGGTTTCACTGCGCAACATCACCAAGACCTACCAGCGTGGCCCCGAGAAAGTGCAGGTGCTGCACGGCATCGACCTGGATATCGCCAGCGGCGATTTCGTCGCGCTGATGGGCCCGTCCGGTTCCGGCAAGACCACCCTGCTCAACCTGATCGGCGGGCTGGACAACCCCACGGGCGGCGAGATCAGCATCGAAGGCGAGCGCATCGACCAGATGAGCGGCGGCCAGCTGTCGACGTGGCGCAGCCATCACGTCGGCTTCGTATTCCAGTTCTACAACCTGATGCCGATGCTGACCGCGCAGAAGAACGTGGAACTGCCATTGCTGCTGACCCACCTCAGCGCGGCGCAGCGCAAGCGCAACGCGGAGATCGCGCTGACCCTGGTCGGCCTGGCCGACCGCCGCAGCCATCGCCCCAACGAATTGTCCGGCGGCCAGCAGCAGCGCGTGGCGATCGCCCGCGCGATCGTCTCCGACCCGACCTTCCTGATCTGCGACGAACCGACCGGCGACCTCGACCGCCAGTCCGCCGAAGAGATCCTGGGCCTGCTGCAGCAGCTCAACCGCGAACACGGCAAGACCATCATCATGGTCACCCATGACCCGAAGGCCGCCGAGTACGCCACCCACACGGTGCACCTGGACAAGGGCGAGCTGGCCGACGCCCCGCTGGCCCACTGACGGAGGCCACAGCGATGAAATACTTCTCGTTGGTATGGGCGCAGCTGTTCCGCAGCCGCACCCGCACCCTGTTGACCCTGTTGTCGGTGGTGGCCGCGTTCCTGCTGTTCGGCATGCTCGACTCGGTCCGCGTGGCGTTCTCGTCCGGTGGCAGTGTGGAAGGTGCCAACCGGCTGGTGACAGCCTCGCGCCTGTCGATCACCCAGTCGCTGCCGATCCGCCTGGAAGCGCAGATCCGCCAGGTCAGTGGCGTGCGCGATGTCACCTACGGCATGTGGTTCGGCGGCATCTACCAGGACCCGAAGAACTTCTTCCCCAACTTCTCCGTGGCGCCGAACTACTTCGATGTCTACCGCGAACTGCAGATCGACCCGGCGCAGCTGCAGGACTGGCAGCAGACCCGCACCGGTGCGATCGTCGGCGAGACGCTGGCCAAGCAGTTCGGCTGGAAGGTCGGTGACACCATCCCGCTGCAGGCCACCATCTTCCCGCGTGGCGGCAGCAACGACTGGCCGCTGGAACTGAAGGGCATCTACCGCTCGAAGGATCGCGCGTTGGCGGCCAATGAAGAACGCCAGTTGATGATGAACTGGAAGTACTTCGATGAATCCAACGACTACATCAAGAACCAGGTGAGCTGGTACACGGTGACGCTGGACAACCCGGATCAGTCGTCGCGGGTGGCGCAGGCCATCGATGCGATCTCGGCCAACTCCGACCACGAAACCAAGACCCAGACCGAGTCGGCGTTCCAGCAGGCCTTCGTCAAGCAGTTCGCCGACATCGGCATGATCGTCACCTCGATCATGGGTGCGGTGTTCTTCACCCTGCTGCTGTTGACCGGCAACACCATGGCCCAGGCGGTGCGCGAGCGTATTCCGGAACTGGCCACGCTGAAGACGCTGGGCTTCAAGGACAGCACCGTGCTGACCCTGGTGATGGTCGAATCGGTGCTGCTGATCGGCCTCGGTGGACTGCTCGGCATGGGCCTGGCGGCGTTGATCCTGCCGGCCATCAGCCCCAAGAGCATGGGCATGCTGCCACCGCACGTTCCCACGCCGACCTGGCTGGTGGGCATCGTCCTGATCGTGGTGATCGGCATCGTGGTCGGGCTGCTGCCCGCACTGCGTGCCAAGCGCCTGAAGATCGTCGACGCGCTCGCCGGCCGCTGAAGAGGACACCGACATGAACAAGCTCAAGAAGTGGCTGGGAAACGCGGTGACCGTGCTGTTGCTGGCCGTCGGCCTGGCCGTGTGGATCGGCCTGCCGTGGATCGGCGTGCTGGCCATCGCGGTGCTGGTGGGGTTGTGGCTGGCGCTCACCCGCAGTGGACGGCTGGCGCTGGCCGCCACCCGCATCGGCATTGCCAGCCTGCCGCAGCGCTGGGGTGCGTCCTCGGTGATCGTGGTCGGCATCGCCGGCGTCGTCGGCGTGCTGGTGGCGATGCTGGCGATGGGCGAAGGCTTCCAGGCCACGCTCAACAACACCGGCGATGACACCACCGCGATCGTGCTGCGCGGCGGTTCGCAGGCCGAGACCAACTCGGTCATCACCCGCGAACAGGTCCCTACGCTGTCCACGCTGCCCGGCATCACCCGCGATGCGCGGGGGCGACCGCTGCTGTCGCCGGAGCTGTCGCAGGTGGTCAACCTGGTGTCCAAGGCCGATGGTACCGACGTCAACGCGCAGTTCCGCGGCGTCGGCCCGCAGGCCTGGGCCGTGCATGACAAGGTCAAGATCGTCGAAGGCCGCCGGTTCGCCGCCGGCCTGCGCGAGATCGTGGTCGGCCAGGGTGCCAAAAGCCAGTTCCGCGACATGGACGTTGGCAAGACGCTCACCCTGGGCAACCAGACCTGGACGGTCGTGGGTGTGTTCGCCACCGGCGATGCGCATGATTCGGAACTGTGGACCGACGCCGACACGCTGGCCACCACCTATCAGCGCAGTGCCTGGCAGTCGATCAGCGTGCGCACCGATGGCAAGGCCGGCTTCGAGCAGTTCAAGGCCGCGGTCGCCGCCGATCCGCGCCTGAAGCTGGACGTGGAAACCACGCGTGTCTACTACAGCAAGCAGGGTGGCGGGTTAACCAAACTGATCGACATCCTCGGCAAGGTGATCGGCACCATCATGGCCGTAGGCGCCGTGTTCGGCGCGCTCAACACCATGTATGCCGCCGTGGCCACGCGCGCGCGCGAGATCGCCACCATGCGTGCGATCGGCTTCCGCGGCCTGCCGGTGGTGACTGCGGTGATGCTGGAAACCATGCTGTTGGCGCTGCTGGGTGGCCTGTTGGGGTGTGCGGTGGCGTGGTTGTTGTTCAACGGCTACAGCGTGTCCACCATCGGCAGCAACTTCAGCGCGGTGGTGTTCAAGTTCCATGTTTCGCCGGAACTGCTGTGGAGCGGGCTGAAGTGGGCGCTGGGCATCGGCCTGGTGGGTGGATTGTTCCCGGCGCTGCGTGCGGCACGGCTGCCGATCACCACGGCACTGCGCGAGACCTGAGCACCACGCATTGATGGAATGAGCGTTGCGCAGGGGACGGAGCGAAGGCTCCGTCCCTTTTTCGTTTTGCGCGCCATCCACGTATGGCGTGGATCTACTGCGCGGCTATCCACGCATGGCGTGGATCTACTGCGCGGCTATCCACGCATGGCGTGGATCTACTGCGCGGCTATCCACGCATGGCGTGGATCTACTGCGCGGCTATCCACGCATGGCGTGGATCTACTGTGGGCTATCCACGCATGGCGTGGATCTACTGCGCGGCTATCCACGCATGGCGTGGATCTACCGATGTGGCGCGTGCGGGATCCAGTAGATCCACGCCATGCGTGGATGGATGCATGCCCACTCGCATCGCTACAGATTGCGCAAACACCGCCGCTATCGATGCCTCTGCCCATCGCAGACACAACGCGCGTGACGTTGCGCACAGTGCACCTGTGGATTGTTGGTTGCGATTCATTTTCGCGGCGTTACAGCGCGCGCGGACAAACAGTTACCGATGAAAACACTCTAGAATCCGGCCCCCACGTTGGTTTGCAGCACCCCACGCGTCCATAGAACGGACGCATGTTTTTTCTGAAACACGAGATTTCACGGATGTCCCTGAAGACCACCCCGCTGCGCAACGCGATCGTCATCGCGCTGGCCGCCAGCTGCACCACGCCCGCCTTCGCACAGGAAGCCGGCGATACCCCCACCAACCTCGACCGCATCGAGATCACCGGCTCGCGCATCCGCCAGGCCAGTGTCGAGACCGCGCAGCCGGTGGTGGCACTCAACCGCGCCGACATCGAGAAGAAGGGCTACGTCAACGTTGCCGACATCCTGCAGGACGTCACTGCAGCCGGCGCACCGAGCCTGAGCCGTTCGTCCTCGCTGAGCTCCTCGCGCGATTTCGGCGGCATGTATGTCAGCCTGCGCAACCTCGGCCCGGAACGCAGCCTGGTGCTGATCGACGGCCGCCGCATGGGCGTCAGCGCCGGCGGCTACTCCGACCTGGCCTCGATTCCGTCCGCCATCGTCGAGCGCGTGGAAGTGCTAACCGACGGCGCTTCGGCACTGTACGGCTCGGACGCCATCGCCGGCGTGGTCAACATCATCACCCGCAAGAACTTCGACGGTGGCGAAGCCAGCGTCTATGTCGGCCAGTACGGTGAAGGCGACGGCCAGAAGCGCTCCTACAGCGCCACCTTCGGCAAGACCTTCGACCGCGGCTGGTTCAGCGTCGGTGCCGAGCGCACCAAGGAAGACGAAATCCTCGGCGATGCGCGCGAGTTCAGCCGTTACCCGGGTGGCCCGCGCCACGCCGACGACGTCGACGCGCTGAGCCCGACCACCCAGTGGGGCACCGTCACCGTCGGTGGCAAGCCGCTGACCGTTGGCCCGGGCGGCGACCCGAGCAGCGCTGGCAACTTCCACACGCCGAACCCGGCCGACGGCGCCAACGCCAAGACCAACATGAGCCTGCTGAGCGGCCTGGAGCGCACCTCGGTGTTCGCCAACGGCGGCTTCTCGATCACCGACAACCTGCGCATCGTCGCCGACGCGCTGTACAGCAAGCGCGAGTCGACCAAGCACCTGGCCGGCTACCCGTACTCGGTCTCGGCTGCGCAGTCGCGCAACGGCACCCGCGCTGCGCTGTCCAAGGACAGCACCTTCAACAAGTGGGGCCAGGACGTGCTGTTCTCGCACCGCACCGAAGAGCTGCCGCGCGGTACCGAGAACACGCTGGAAACCAAGCGTGCCAGCCTCGGCCTGGAAGGCAGCTTCGAAACCGGTTCGCGTTACTGGGACTGGAACGTCAGCTACATGTACAACCGCAATGAAGGCGAGCGCGTCGGCACCGGCAGCATGTACCAGCCGCACGTCAACCTGGCCGTCGGCCCGTCCTTCATGGACGGCGACGTTGCCCGCTGCGGTACGCCGGGTGCGGTGATCGCCGGCTGCGTGCCGTGGAATCCGGCCGCGCCGATGGGCTACACCGGCCCGGGCTCGCTGGGCAACCAGGATGTGCAGGACTACCTGTTCACCCGCTTCGTCGACAAGATGCGCAGCACCACCAAGGTCGCCAGCGCCAACATCTCCGGCTCGCTGTTCACCCTGCCGGCCGGTGACATCATGGGCGCGATGGGCTTCGAGCACCGCAGCGAAGAAGCCAGCTACACCCCGGACCTGATGGTGCAGAAGGGCCAGATCGCCGGCACCACCGGCCAGCCGACCCGTGGCGATTACTCGCTCAACGAGGTCTACCTGGAAATGCAGGTGCCGCTGCTGGCCGACATGGCGTTCGCCCGCGAGCTGTCGCTGGACCTGGCCGGTCGCTACACCGACTACAACACCTTCGGTTCGACCACCAACAGCAAGTTCGGCCTGAAGTGGAAGCCGATCGACAGCCTGCTGGTGCGCGCCACCTACGGCACCGGCTTCCGTGCACCGACCGTGGACGATCTCTACGGCGGCGCAGTGTCCAGCCGCGATTCGTTCACCGATCCGTGTGATACGAAGTTCGGCATCGCCGCCAGCAGCCCGACCGTGGCGGCACGTTGCCAGGCGCTGAACGTGCCCGCCAACTTCCGTCAGCAGACCGGTTCGGACGGCAACCTTGCCAACCGCCCGGGCCAGCAGGCCACCTCCGATTTCAACTCCGGTTCCAACCCGGAACTGAAGCCGGAAACCGCCAAGACCTGGACCGTCGGCCTGGTCTACAGCCCGGAATTCGTGCAGGGCCTGGACGTCAGCCTGGACTGGTGGAAGATCCGCATCGACAACGCCATCGTCGGCGAGTCGGCCACCGACATCCTCAACCAGTGCTACGTGCAGGGTGTGGATTCGGCATGCGGTCGCTTCACCCGTTCCACCGCTGCGGCCACCCGTGGCCAGGTCTCGGCACTGGATCGCTCGCTGGTCAACGCCGGCTACCGCGAAACCGCCGGCTATGACATCGGTGTGCGTTACCGCCTGCCGGAAACCGCGTACGGCAAGTTCGCCATCAACTGGAACACCACCTACACCGACTACCTGGAGCAGCGCAACGACAGCGCCGCCACCACGCCGGTGGAACAGCGCGTGGGCTGGGCCGGCGACTTCCGCGTGCGTTCGACCTTCAACCTGGATTGGCAGTACGGCAACCTGGGCATCGGCTGGACCGCCCGTTACTACTCGGGCATGAAGGAAGCCTGCTCGTACGATCTGGGCGGTGGCCCGGACTGCAACATGGCCGACTTCGTCTCGCCGTATACCGACGCACAGCCGAGCCGCAAGGTGGGTTCCAACACCTTCCACGACCTGCAGGTGCGTTACAGCCTGCCGTGGGATGGCACCGTGTCGCTGGGCCTGAACAACGTGTTCGACCACCAGGGTCCGATCATGTACAGCCAGCCGAACAGCAGCTTCACCTACTA
Organism: Stenotrophomonas sp. LMG 10879; assembly: GCF_002750935.1. Classification (NCBI taxonomy): domain Bacteria; kingdom Pseudomonadati; phylum Pseudomonadota; class Gammaproteobacteria; order Lysobacterales; family Lysobacteraceae; genus Stenotrophomonas; species Stenotrophomonas sp. LMG 10879. Next base: position 333,473 of record NZ_PEJT01000004.1, on the reverse strand, counting down.
CGGTGGCTTCGACATCGGTCGTTTCATGTACATGAAGTACCAGCAGCGCTTCTAAGCCTGCAACCGCGTTCCCGCCACCGCCATCTCTCTCCTGGCGGTGGATGGAAGCAGAACGGCGCCCCTCGGGGCGCCGTTCTTTTTTTGCGGGGTCGGATCCCTGCGCATCGCGAAGGGCTCTGACCCCATCGCTTTTCCAGGGTTCCGGGGTCAGAGCGCTCCGCGTTGCGCAGGGATCCGAGCCCGCGCCGCGCGCATCGTGCGGATGTTGTCGGCGACGAACAGGATCAACCCGGTCCAGATCGCCGCAAAACCAATCGCCTTGCCGGTGTCGAAGGCCTCGTGGAAGAAGAACACACCCAGCAGCAGCTGCAGGCTCGGCGCGATGTACTGCAGGATGCCGACCAGCGACAGTGGAATGCGCTTCACCCCGTAGGCGAAACCGATCAGCGGCACCGCCGTGACCACGCCACCGAAGATCAACAGCAGATCGTTGCCCCAGCCCCAGCCACCGAAGAAGCCGCCGCCATGGCCGTTCTCGGCCCACAACGCAAAGCCCAGCGCCGGCAGGAACAGATACAAGCTTTCCACCCCCAGCCCCGCCACCGGGTCGACCGACACCAGTTTGCGCAGCAGGCCGTACAGGCCGAACGAGCAGGCCAGGCCCAGGGCGATCCACGGCGGCGTTCCCGCATCGATGGTCAACCAGGCCACGCCCACCGCAGCGATGGCCACGGCCACCCATTGCACGCGGCGCAGGCGCTCTTTCAGCACCAGCACGCCCAGCAGCACGTTCACCAGCGGGTTGATGAAGTAGCCCAGGCTGGTCTCGATCACGTGACCGGCGTTGACCGCCCAGATGTACAGGCCCCAGTTGAAGGCGATGGTCAGGCTCGATACCGCCAGGATCGGCAGCGCGCGCGGTTGTGCGGCGATCTTCTTCCACCAGCCCAGCCGCGAGGCGATCAGCAGCCAGGCCACCACCAGCACGGTGCTCCAGATGATGCGGTGGGCGATGATCTGGAACGACGGCACCTCATTCAGCAGGTGCCAGTAGACCGGTACCAGCCCCCACAGCACGAAGGTGGATGCGGTGACCAGCAGGCCCCGGCGTTGTTCTTTCTCGTCCATGCTCATCGCTTGCGTGTCCTTGCCATCGTCAGTACCACCACACCCAGAAGTATCACTGCCATGGCCAGGAAGTCGCGCCAGCCGAAACGTTCGCCGTTCAACGCCGCACCCAGCAGCACCGCAATCACCGGATTGACGTAGGCATAGCTGCCGGCCAACGCCGGGCGCACGTTCTGCAGCAGCCAGACGTAAGCGGTGAACGCCACGATCGAACCGAACACGCACAGGTAGGCCATCGCCAGCAGGCCACCGGTATCGGGCAAGGTGGTGGGGCGCTCACCGACGACCAGGCCGATCAGCACCAGCAGCGCGCCACCGCAGATCATCTGCCCGGCGGCCGTCATGAACGGACCCGGCAGGTCCTGCCCGCGTGCCCACACCGAGCCGAACGCCCAGCCGACCGGTGCGATCAGCAGCAGCACCAGCCCGGTGGGCGATGCGGTCAGGCTGCTGCCGGCGTTGAGCCAGACCACGCCGACGAAGCCAACGGCGATGCCCAGCCATTCGCCCCTGCTGGCGTGCTGGCCGCGCAGGGCCGAGAACAACGCCATCCACAGCGGCACCGAGGCCACCGCCGTGGCGGCCAGGCCGGATGACACCTCGCGCTCGGCCAGCACCACCATGCCGTTGCCCAGTACCAGCATGGTCACGCCCATGATGGCCAGGTTGCGCCACTGCCGCAGGCTCGGCCGCGGCATCTTCCAGAACAGGCGCAGCGCCAGGTACATCACGCCGCCGGCAATGATGAACCGGCTGCCGGAGACCATCGTCAGCGGCAGCGCGCCGCCATGCAGGGCCTTGGCGATACCCAGGTAGGTCGAGCCCCAGACCACGTAGACCAGCAGTAATGCCAGCACGACAAGGCCGCCCCGTGGGGCAGCCGCAGACGGAACGGGGGGAGCCGACATGACACACCAGGGAGCCGGGGGAAGACGGATTTTAGGACGTTTTGGTTATGGTCCGGCAGCCCATGTGGTGGCACGCTGTCATCCATCCATGTCCCGCCCGCCCTTCCGGCACCCGGCGTTGACGTGGGATGCAGTACTCAGGAGGCTGGCCGGCAGCGCACTGCGCGCCCCTGGCACCGATCTTTCCCGCATGGACGCACCGCATCGAGGAATTCCACCCAGATGAGCACCACGTCCCAACCCGCCGTACCCGCCAGCGATGGCGCCGCCCTGCGGCGTTCCATCTCCAACACTCTCAAAGGCTCCGCCGGCAACCTGGTGGAGTGGTACGACGTCTACGTGTACTCGGTGTTCGCCGTGTACTTCGAATCGCAGTTCTTCTCGCCTGAAGACAAGAACTCCACCATGTACGTGTGGGCGATCTTCGCCGCGACCTTCCTGATGCGCCCGATCGGCGCATGGTTCTTCGGCCGCTTCGCCGACCGTCATGGCCGTCGCCTGGCGTTGACCGTGTCGGTCACGCTGATGGCCTTCTGCTCGTTCATCATCGCCATCACCCCCACTGCTGCCAGCATCGGCATCTGGGCGGCGATCATCCTGCTGTTCGCGCGCCTGCTGCAGGGCTTCGCCACCGGTGGCGAGTACGGTGCCAGCGCCACGTACATGTCCGAGGCCGCCATTCCCGGCCGCCGCGGCTTCCTGTCCTCGTTCCACTACGTCACCCTGGTGGGCGGCCATGTGCTGGCCCAGCTGACCCTGTTCGTGATGCTGACGTTCTGGGCCAAGCCGGAAATCTCCGAGTGGGGCTGGCGCATCGCCTTCGGCATCGGTGGCATCGCCGCGGTAGTGGTGTTCTGGCTACGCCGTGGCATGGACGAGTCGCTGTCGGAATCCTCCATCGAAGCCGCACGCGAGGGCAAGGACAAGAAGTCCGGCTCGATGTACGAACTGTTCGTGCACCAGTGGCGTCCGCTGCTGCTGTGCTTCCTGATCACCGCCGGTGGCACCATCGCCTTCTACACCTACTCGGTGAACGGCCCGAAGATGATCCAGAGCGCGTTCGCCGGCAACGATCCGATGACCGGCACGCTGATCAACCTGGGTGTGCTGGCCTTCCTGATGGTGTTGCAGCCGGTAGGCGGTTGGCTGTCGGACATCATCGGCCGCAAGAGCCTGCTGGTGTTCTTCGGCGTGGGTGGTGTGCTGTACAGCTGGTACCTGATCACCCAGCTGCCGCACCAGCACGATGCCACCCTCGCCTTCCTCACCCTGGCACTGGGCTTTGTCATCCTCACCGGCTACACCTCCATCAATGCCGTGGTGAAGGCAGAGCTGTTCCCCACCCACATCCGTGCGCTGGGCGTGGGCTTCGGCTATGCGTTGGCCAACTCGCTGTTCGGCGGCACCGCGCCGCTGTTGTACCAGGGCGCATTGAAGACCGGCCACGTGGACTGGTTTGCCATCTACGTCACCGCGACGATCGCGGTATCGTTGGTGGTCTATGTGTTCTTCCTCACCAACAAGGGCCCTAACTGGCTCGACGGCACCCGCAAGTAAGCGCGCCGTAGTGATCGCGGCCACCGGTGCAATGCCGGTGGCCGCCGCTTTTCCTGCCACGCCGCTGGTGTGGCTCGCACTGGGTCTGGGCGCAGCAACCCTGCTGGCATGGCTGATCCGCCGGCCCGGCGCCCAGGCGAGTTGGCCACGTATCGGCTTCGGCATTGCCCTGCTGGCGTTCTGCGCCGCACTGCTGCTGCAGCTGGCAGCGGATCTGGGCAGCGGTGCCAGCTCACTGCATCTGCGTCTGAGCCGGGGTAGCAACCCGGCTCCGGTGGCCGGCCTGCGCACGATGGTGGCCTGCTATCTGGCCGCGCTTGTGGTTGCCGGCTGGGGCGCCTGGAAGCTGCTGCGGAAGACGTGATGGTGCCGGCCGCTGGCCGGCATCTGCGCGTCACTTCGGAAGATTCATGAGGTTGCCGGCCAGCGGCCGGCACTGCCGTGCGTTTACCGGCGGGCGGCTTCGCTCTTCTCGCGGGCGCCGTGGAATTCCGATTCCTTCTCCCACTGCGGCCAGCGACGGCTGTTGGCCAGCTCCGCGCCCAGGTCGTAGACCAGCAGGGTATCGGCTGCGTGACCGGCCGGATCCCAGCTCGGCGTCCACGCATCGCAGGCCTGGTGATAGCAGTCGGCAAAGTACTTCTCGCGCAGCGCGCGGCCAGCCTCGACACCGCCGTCCAGCTTGTCCAGGCCCGGGCCGATGGTGATCGCCGGCACGCCCAGGCGGGCGAAGGCGAAGTGGTCGGCACGGTAGAAGAAGCCGGCTTCCAGATTCGGGTCCGGGCTGTAGCTACGGCCACGGGCCTTGGCCACGCGTTCCAGGTCGCCTTCCAGCGACACCCGGCCCTTGCCCCACGACGCGATGTCACGGGTGGCACCATCCGGGCTGAACATCTCGATGTTCAGTACCGCAGCGGTCTTGTCCAGCGGCGCCAGCGGGTGCGCAGCGTAGTAGCTGGCGCCCAGCAGGCCCTTCTCTTCGGCGGTCAGGGCGACGAAGTACAGGGTGCGCTGCGGCTGCGGGCCGGCGGCGAACACCCGGCCCAGTTCCAGCACGGTGGCCACGCCGGTGGCGTTGTCGATCGCACCGCGGCGGATGCGGTCGCCCTTGGCGTCGGCCTGGCCGATGCCGAAGGCATCCCAGTGCGCCGAGAAGATCACCGCCTCATCGGCGTGCTCGCCGCCGGGCAGTTTGGCCACTACGTTGCGGGTCACCACCTGCTCGCGCTTGAGCGCGAAATCGACGCTCAGCCTGGCGTTGTCCAGCGCAACCGGACGGAAGTCCGCGCTCATCGCCCTGCGCTTCTCGGCATCGAAATCCAGGCCGGCGTCGGCGAAGATCGCCTCGGCCAGCTCGCGCTGCATCCAGCCACGCAGCGGCGTGTGCTGGGCCATCGCTTCGGCCTGGCCGCGCTCGATATCGAACAGCGGCGAGGTGCCCGAACTCTTCACCGTGGCCCAGCCATAGGCGGCCGGTGCGGTCTCATGCACGATCAGCACGCCTTCGGCACCACGGCGCGCGGCTTCTTCGAACTTGTAGGTCCAGCGGCCGTAGTAGGTCACCGCCTTGCCATCGAACGCACCCGGCGCATCGGCCTCGAAATCGGCGTCGTTGATCAGCATCACGGCGATCTTGCCGTGCAGGTCCACGTCCTTGTAGTCGTTCCAATGGCGCTCGGGCGCGTCGATGCCGTAGCCGACGAACACCAGCGGCGCATCCTTGATCTGCACGCGCTTGCGCGGCTGCAGGCTCTGCAGGGTCACGTCCACGCCATTGGCCAGCGCCCGCTTGCCGCCCTTCAGGGCGAGACTGGCCTTGGCCGGGCCATCCAGCTGCGCGCGCACCAGCGGCACCGGCTGCACCCAGCTGCCGTCCACACCACCCGGCTGCAGGCCGTAGCTGCGGAACTGCTCGATCAGGTACTGCACGGTGCGTTCTTCGCCTTCGGTGGCCGGTGCCCGGCCTTCGAATTCGTCCGATGCCAGCACGCGCACATGACGCGACAGCGCCTGCGGATCGATGCCGCCGCCGGGCAGGTCATTGGCCGCATGGGCCAGGCCACCGACGAACAGGCAGGACGACAGCAGCAACACGCGCATCGGGTTCACGGCAGTACCACGGCTAGCTTGGAAGTCACCAGAGTGTAACGTGGTCGTGACATCGCGGCGCAGCCTGGGCGCGTCATTCACGCGTGGCGTGGATCTACCGCGACGCGCGGTCCAGCCAGCAGGCCAGGCCTTGCGCGTTGAGTTCGATATCCATCGCCAGCACCTCGGTTACCGCAGCCTGGTCCAGTGCGCAGCCATGCTGCTGTGCACGCTCCAGGTACAACGCCTGCAGCGCGGCCAGCAGGCAGCGATGACGGTCGGGACGGCCGTCGCACTGGCGGCCGATGGCCGCCATCGCATCGATCTGTTCGAACAGATCCTCCGCCAGCTTTTCGACCTGTTCGACCCGACCGTAATGGGTCAGGTACATCGCCTGCGGTGCGTAGCCGAGCATGCGTTGGATCGACGCCTTCATCGCGTCCGGATCGAACTGCACCGGCGATGAGGTGGGGAAGATGAAAGCGCCCTGCGCACTGTCCAGTTCGCGGTAGGAGATACCGAAGGTATCGCCGGTGAACCAGCTGCGGCTGCGCGCATCCCACACGCAGTAGTGGTGCAGCGCGTGGCCCGGGGTGTGCAGCAGCACCAGCTCGCGGCCTGCCAGGTCGATGCGCTGGCCGTCGTCAGCCACCACCACGCGCTGCTCGGGAATCGCTTCGATGCGGCCATAGCTGCGCGCGATTTCCTCGGCGCCATAGACGGCGGTGGCGCCGGCGATCAGCCGGGTCGGATCGATCATGTGTGGCGCGCCGCGCGGGTGCAGCACCGCACGCGCATTCGGCAGCTGCTGCATCAGCAGGCCAGCGCCGCCGGCATGATCCAGATGCACGTGGGTCAGCAGCAGCCAGTCCACCGCCTCCACGCCCAGCCCGTTGTCGGTCAAGGCCTGCAGCATCGCCGGCACCGACAGGCCGGTACCGCAGTCGACGAACGCGGCACGGCCGTTTTCGATGATCAGGTAGGCGGCATCGAAATCAGGCCGTTGGAAACCGGTATCGATGGTGTGGATGCTGGGATCGGCGGTCATCGACGCGCACCTGGCAGGATCGGGAACAGACGCCCATGGTAGGCGCGCAGGCGGCCCGGGTTCGATGCGGCTTTGGTCGGAGGGAGCAATTCTGTAGAGCCGGAGCCCACGCTCGGCAGCCTTTCTGCCAGACATCAGCCGAGCGTGGGCTCGGCTCTACAGAGGGCACACGCGGGGCGCTACATCAGAGGCGCAACCAGCGCGGGCGCAGCAACAGGGCCATCACCAGCACCGCCAGGAACGCGCCATAGGCGTACAGCACCGCCAGCACCTGCGGCCAGATCGGTCCGGCGCCCGGCTGTACCAGACCGATGTGGTGGCCCCACAGCATCGCCACGATGCTCAGGGCGAGTGCCAGCGCCAGGGTGGCGCCATCGAACAGGCGTCGCCGCGCGGTACGCGGCTGGCGCGGAAACAGCCAATACAGGCTGCCCAGCAGAATGAACCAGGGCAGAAACAGCAGCAGCGACAACCAGGCCATTGCAGACTCCATGTCATCGCGCCAGGGGCGCGCCGACATCATGCCATGGCCGCAATGCACTGTAGAGCCGAGCCGATGCTCGGCTGCTTTTCCGCCAAGCCGAGCGTGGGCTCGGCTCTACATATGCAAAGCAAAGCCGAGCGTGGGCTCGGCTCTACAAAGGTGGTGCAGGTCAGGCCGCTTCGCGCAGCACCGCCAGCGCCGCCAGCACCGCATCGACCTCGGCTTCCAGCTTGAACAGATCGCTCTGCAGCTGGTCGCCCTGCTCGGCCTGCTTCAGCACGGCGATCAGCTGGCCGGCATCACGCGGCGAGTCGAAGCCCTCGCTCTGGATCAGCAGCGTGCCGTCACCTGCAGTCAGCTTGAAGTAGAAACGGCCATCCTTCTCGCGGTACTGCTTGAACAGCGGCGGCGCGGCGCGGGCTTCACCGGCATCTTCGCTGGCGATGTCGCCGGCATCGGACAGATCTCGCAGGCCCACCGCATGGCGCAGCTCTTCCAGCAGCGGTGCCGCCAGCTGCTCACGCAGCTGCTGGCCCCGGCGCTTGAGCAGTGCCTCGATCTTTTCCGGCTCGGCCATCAGCGCGTTGTAGCGCTCGCGCAGCGGCGACAGTTCGCTGTCGATGCGCTCGAACAGCTGCTGCTTGGCATCGCCCCAGCTGATGCCGTCGGCGAAAGCCTTGGCGAAGGCAGCGGTCTGCTCCGGGGTGGCGAACGCCTGGTACATCTGGAACAGCGCCGAACCTTCGGTGTCCTTCGGCTCGCCCGGTGCACGCGAGTCGGTCAGGATCGAGAACACCAGTTTCTTCAGCTCTTCGCGCGGCACGAACAGCGGAATGGTGTTGTGGTAACTCTTGCTCATCTTGCGGCCATCCAGGCCCGCCAGCGTTGCCACCTGCTCGTCGATCACCACGTCCGGCAGCGGGAAATACTCCTTGCCGTACACGTGGTTGAAGCGCTGGGCGAAGTCGCGCGCCATCTCGATGTGCTGGATCTGGTCACGGCCCACCGGTACCTGGTTGGCCTTGAAGATCAGGATGTCGGCCGCCATCAGCACCGGGTACATGAACAGGCCGGCGCTGACACCTGCGTCCTCGTCCTGGCCTTCCTCACGGTTCTTGTCCACCGCCGCCTTGTAGGCATGGGCGCGGTTGAGGATGCCCTTGCTGGCGATGGCGGTCAGGAACCACATCAGCTCGGTGGTCTCGCGGATGTCGCTCTGGCGGTAGAACCACACGTGTTCCGGGTCCAGGCCACAGGCCAGCCAGCTGGCAGCGATCTCCAGGGTCGCGCGCTGGGTGCGCTGCGGGTCCTGCGACTTGATCAGGCTGTGCAGATCGGCCAGGAAGAAGAAGCTCTCGATGTCCGGCGCGCGGCTGGCCGCGATGGCCGGGCGGATGGCGCCAACGTAGTTGCCCAGGTGGGGCGTGCCGGAGGGGGTGATGCCGGTAAGGACTCGGGTCGTCATGACTGCGTGCGGAAACCTTCTATGAACGGAGCCAGTTTACCGTGCGCACGGTCAACCCCGTCAGGGCCCCCGGCGCGTTCATTCACCCAACCCCGCTGGAGACGCCCGATGAAACGCCTGCTACCCCTGCTGCTGATCCTGCCCCTGGCCGGCTTCCGCCCGGCCCCGCTGCCCCCGCCGATGCCGCAGGACGGCCCGGTGCGCGTGGCCCTGGTCGACCGCGACCGCGGCACCGAGCTGCGCAGCTACCCGGCCGATGGCCAGCGCTGGGTGGCCGGTGAGCGCGGCCATCGCTATGCGGTGCGCCTGTACAACGACAGCCCGCGCCGGGTGCTGGTGGTGCTGTCGGTGGACGGCGTCAATGCCATCTCCGGCGAAGATGCCGATCCCTCGCAGACCGGGTACGTGCTCAACCCCGGCCAGCGCGCCGACATCACCGGCTGGCGCAAGACCCAGGACGAGGTGGCCCAGTTCGTCTTCAGCAGCCCCAGCGGCAGCTACGCCAGCCGCACCGGCCGCCCCGACAACGTCGGCGTGGTTGGCGTAGCAGTGTTCGAGGAAGCGCGCCGCTGGTACCCGCGTCCGCAGCCGATCCTGCGCGAGCGCGCCGGGCCGGCACCGGCGGCGGCCGAAGCCTCGGCGGCCGCCGACGCCAGCGCCAGCCGTATCGAAGGCTACTCGGCCAAGTCGCAGGCACCTGCGCTCGGCACCGGCCACGGTGCGCGCGAGAGTTCCTCGGTGCGCGATACCGATTTCGAACGCGCCACCCGCAGCCCGACACAGGTGCTGCAGCTGCGCTACGACAGCGCCCGCAACCTGCGCGCACGCGGCATCCTGCTCGATTCGACGTCGCGCCTGGACCGCCAGCCGCAGGCCTTCCCCAACCGCTACGTGCCCGACCCGCCGGCACGTTGATCGCCACACAGCACAACGCCCGCACCTTCCGGCGCGGGCGTTGTCTGTGGGGGCAGAACGCGGGCGTGCGGCGCCCGGTTACTTGTAGTCCGGATAATCCTTGTGCATCGCCTTCTCGAAATCGCGCACTTCGGTTTCTGCGCGATCCTTGGCCCAGCCATAGCGCTCCTGCAGGCGGCCGGCCAGATACTCGGCATTGCCCTCGGCCACATCGAAATCGTCATTGGTCAGATCGCCCCATTTCGCCTGGGCCTTGCCCTTGAGCTGGGACCACTTGCCGGAAATGATGTCTTTGTTCATTGCTGAGGCTTCCTTGGAATGCAACGGCGTTGTTACCGTGGCTGCAGCATCGCGCAGTGCACGTTGAAGCACGGTCAACCGGCCATGAAAACGCTGCTCACCTGCTTGAATGGTTCACTACGCATCCACACGCGGCGTCCACACCCGGCAATCGCGCATGAAAAAGGCCGGGAAGATCCCGGCCTTTTCCGTACTGCGCACCACCTCAGGCTCAGTTGCCCTTGGCAGCATCCTCAACCTTCTCACCAGCCTTCTGCACGTCCTTGCCGGCACCGGCAACGGTGTTGCAACCGGCCAGCAGGGCCACCGAAAACATCGACAACAGCATCAGGGCAACTACGCGCTTCATGGGCTTCTCCTTGGGTTTGCCGCTACCCCGCTCAATCACGGGGTTCGGTTGTATTGATCGGGGCGGCAGGCTGGTTGAAGCCAACACTGCCGCGTGAGGTGCAATCTGGCGGCAGGGGCGTGGAGCGCGTGTGAACGGTTCGTCCAACCGTTCAGGCTGGACCCTCTCAGTCGCGCATCAGGGTCGATTTTCCGAACAGGCTTTCCACCAGGTCCACGGCCAGTTCGGCGGTGCTGTTGTGGTTGTCCAGCAGCGGATTGAGTTCAACGATATCCAGCGAGCCCATGCGCCCGCTGTCGGCGATCATCTCCATCACCAGCTGCGCTTCGCGGTAGTTCACCCCGCCCGGCACGGTAGTGCCCACGCCCGGGGCGATGCTCGGGTCAAGGAAATCGACATCGAAGCTGACGTGCAGGTGGGTGTTCTCATCGATGCCGGCCAGCGCCGCTTCCACGGTGCGCTTCATGCCGTTCTCGTCGATGTAGCGCATGTCGTAGACATCGACCTTGTGGGTCTTGATCAGGCGCTTCTCTTCCGGATCCACCGAACGGATGCCAATCTGGTGCATCTGCGAAGGCTTGATGGCCGGCGAGGTGCCACCCAGCCTGGTCAGCGCATCCGGGCCGAGGCCGCACAGGCAGGCCACCGGCATGCCGTGGATGTTGCCCGACGGGGTCACATCGCTGGTGTTGAAGTCCGAATGCGCATCCAGCCACAACACGCGCAGGTCCTTGCCCTGCTCGCGGCACCAGCGCGCGACGGCGGTGATCGAACCGATGCCCAGGCAGTGGTCACCACCGAGCATGATCGGCATGCGGCCGGCCTGCAGTTCGGCGTAGCTGGCTTCCATCAGCGCGTGGTTCCACGCCACCACTTCGTCCAGATGCCGGTAGCCCTGCACCGGCGCGGTCCACGGGTTGCGCGGGCCGTCCAGGTTGCCGAGGTCGCGCACGTCCACACCACGCACTTCCAGTGCTTCAGGCAGGCCAGCCACGCGCAGGGCTTCCGGCCCCAGCCGGGCGCCGCGATGGCCCGCCCCGATGTCGGTGGGGACGCCGATCAGGGTAACGGCGGGATGATGGGCCATGGGTGCCTCCTGCGAACGAAAAAGAAGCACAGTCTAGCCAGACGCATGTGACACCACTCGCGGCGGTGCAGCAGGGCCGGGCCACGGGTAGTGCCGGCCGCTGGCCGGCAACCATTCTGCCCTGAGGGTTCGCGGAGTCTGCCGGCCAGCGGCCGGCACTACCCCATCGTGATCAACGATGCCGTATCGGCGTCACGCTCTGTATCCGGCCGTTGTTGCTCATCATGCACAGGAAACGGCCATCGGGATAATCGATGATCAGTTCCTGGTAATCGGTTCCGACCGGTACTTGGGTCACGAGCGTGCCCTGCGCGCCTTTGCTTGCGTTGCACGAACCGAGCGCGGTATCGCCCGCTGGCGCGTTGGCTGCAGCCTTGGACATGTTGCGGAACGTCGCACGGCAGCCACCGTTGACCCACACCGAATGCCGCGACAGGCCCCAGTTGCTGCCCTGCTCGCAACGGGTACGGCTGAGCTGGCGCACGATCTCCACATTGCCGCGCGTGTCCATGTCACAGGACACCTGGCGCTGGTCGGTGGATTCGCAGGTCACTTCCCGTGGCAGTGCCGCATCGTCATCGCGATCCTGATCCCGGTGATGCCTGCCGCCTTCTGCGGCCGCAGGCGTGCCGCCGCTGCTGACCTGGCAGATGCCGTTGGCGCCGCCGCGTCCGGTGTAACTGACCTGCGGTGTGCCGTCGTCGCCGGTGCTGATCGAAAGCGTGGTGCCGCTGTTGGCATCGCGCGCCTCGACGTAGCGATCATTGAAGCGCTTGAGTGTGGTCTCGCGGCCCTGCACGTAGACCGGCCCGCCTTCGTCGGCATGGACATCCAGCCCACCGGGGCAGCTGGCATTGAAGAACGGCACGGCGGCCATCGCCGGTGCTGTGAAGGCGCTGGCGAGCAGCGCGACGGTCAACGGCAAGCGGTGGCGGCGCATGGTCGGCTTCCTGGCAAGAGATGTGCGGAGGGCACCAGTATGGGGGCTGCCGGAGTCGCTCTGTCGTGAGGAACATCAAGCCACCGATCACCGGCCGCAGACCACCGCAAGCGGGCCAGCGCTATCATCGTGGCATCACACGGACGTCCGGTACACACGCATGACCGCCCTGCCCTTCGACCACGCGCAGCAGCAGCTGCTGGCGCTGCAGCAACGCATCCATGCGTTCAATCTGGACTGCGCGGCCGAGCATGAACTGGACATCCAGGACCCGGCAGGCCCGCTGTGGGCGGCGCTGCAGGAACGGGTGACCGTGGCGCCGTTGTACGGCGGCCTGCACATGGAGTTCTTCGGCAACCCATGGGAGGAACCGTTCGCGTGGACGCTGGCCTGCCTGTCCGATCAGCGCGTGGCCGATGCAGTCATGTCCCTGTCGTTCACCGGCCCGGATGAAGGGGCCAATGGCACGCGTGAGTGGGAGTTCACTGCCCTGCTGGACAGCGACGTGCGTTTCCCACGCCTGCGCTCGTTGTCGATCTCCCCCACCGCACCGGCCGACCACAACATGTCGCTGGTGCAGCGCGCGGGCACCATCATGGAAGAAGACGGCGAGATCGCCCGCTTCGTTTCCAAGGCACCGCACCTGAGCGAATTGGTGGTGCCGAACGCGCCGGACGCCGCCTTCTTCGAGGTGCCGCTGCCGCACCTGCACAGCCTGCACATCGGCGGCGGCTCGGACACCCAGCGCTTCATCGACAACATTGCCGCATCACGCAACCTGCCTGCCTTGGGCCTGCTGGATTTTTGCGAATCGACGGAGCTGCAATTCGTCTGGGCTGATGCCCGTGAGACCGATGCGGTCACGCCTTTCGCGGCCTATGAGCGCTTGTTCGCCAGCGATGCCTTCGCCGCCGTGCACACCTTTCGGCTGCGAAACAGCGCGCTGACGCTGGAACAGCTGCAGTCACTGCAGGCCATGCGCCCACGGTTGTCGTTCATGGTCATCCAGGCAGCGACAGGGGGCTATGTCAGTCATTTCGCCAAGGGTGTGTTCCCGTGGCGGCACCTGGTGCCGGGTGATCCGGGAACGCGTTGATCGGACACGAACAGTGCCAATTCACGCCACCTTCTTCACCTTCTTCGAAGTGGTCTTGCCTGACTTGGTTTTGGGCTTCGCCTTGACTGGCTTGCCGTTGCTGTCGACCGGCACCAGACTCAGCCGGAACCCAAGCGATCTGGCCAGCTTGCTGAGGTTGCCCATGGTTGGGTTTCCTTCTCCACGCATCATCTTGTAGAGCGTTTCGCGGGCGATTCCCGTAGTGCGTGCAAGATCTGAGATGTTCCGTGCTCTCGCCACGATACCCAGTACGGACGCGATGAAGGCCGAGTCATCGGGAGCCTCTTCCAGCGCGGCTTCGATGAAAAAAGCGATGTCTTATTCATCGCGCAGGTGTTCAGCAGCGTCCCAATCGCGCAGCTGTACTTTGTTGTTCATGACGGTCTGCCTCATCTTCTGTCGCGTATACGCTGCGGCCACTTGGTCAAAGCAGGCTGGCGAGCTTGCGGGCCTGCTCGATGTCGCGTGACTGGCTGTCTTTGTCGCCGCCGCACAGCAGGATGTACGTAATTCCCGCGCGCTCCGTGTAATAGATGCGGTATCCCGTGCCGAAGTCGATTTTCAGTTCGGCGATACCGCCGGCGAGCACACGGTGCTTGCCCGGATTGCCCAGCGCCAGCCGTGTAATGCGTGCAGCGATGCGCTGACGGCCCTGCTTGTCACGAGGTCACCAAGCCGTTGAGCCAACTGTTGAACCCAGTGGTTGCCTGAATTCTCGTCACATGTCCACCATATTGGACACATGCGACGGTCGCAACTCATGTGGGGGAACGCCACTGGACTGCTTGCACTGATCGTGGCCAGTGGATGGTGCCGCTTATCCGAATCGAACGGATGACCTACTGTTTACAAGACAGTTGCTCTACCAACTGAGCTAAAGCGGCACGGGGTGTAACGCCGACGGCAGCGCCGTGGTTTGGGAATTCTAGCGCAGTCGCGTGCATTCCAGCGACCGTTGCTGCGCGGCACCGCTGCGCTGCTGTGCCTGGGCCGGTTCGGCCGCAGCCCCCAGCTGCCCTTCCAGCCACCATTGGCCAGCATCGCCACTGGCCACCAGCCGAGGCTGGAAGCCGGCGGCCTGCACCGCAGCCATGCGCCGCTCGGCGCCTTCGCGGTTGCGGTACTGGCCCAGCGCAATGGCGTTGGTCCCTTCGCCCTGGCTGATGATGTAGTAGTCGCTCAGCCCGGCGGCGACGATGCGCTTGACCGTGGCCTGCGCGTCATCGCGGCTGGCGGCGGCGGGCAGCAGCACGCGGTAGCGGGCGCTGCCGCTGGCGGCGGGCTGCTCGCGCAGGCGCACCTGGCCCAGCAGGTTGCCGGCACGGCTCTGTGCGGCGGTGGCGGCGGCACGGTCCGCGAACGGACCCAGCGCCAGGCAGCGCGGCGGTGCGGCCGGGGCTGCGGGCTTCCCGGCCACCGGTTCCGGTGCTGGCTTGGCGATGGTAGCGACCGGCTCGGGCGTCTTCACCGGTTCGACGGATTTGCTGGCCGATGCCGCCGGTGCCGGCGCAGGCGCAGGCGCAGCGGCCACTGCGGTAGCCGGCGCGGCCTCACGCTCCACCAGTGCTTCCGTAGGTGCCGCTGCTGAGGCCTGCGCGGCCACGGCCGCATCGGTCCCGCCGGGCAGCCAGCGCAGTTCGGCCACGCCGGTCGGGTGCGGCGGCAACGGCGCACGCGCCGGCTCATCGCGCAGCAGCCACCAGGTGGCGACACCAAGATTGAGGATCGCCAGCACGACGATCAGGGCACGGGTCAGCATGCGCCGATACTAGCCTGCGGGCTGGTGCACCGCCCAGCGGGCGAGGCCATCCAGCACCAGCGACGGGTGGTAGTCGGCCCCGTCCAGCAGCGGCATCAATGCCGGCGCGCCACCGCCATGCACCAGCAGCGACGGCATCACGCCCAGCAGTGCCTGCGCTTGGCGGGCACTGCGTTCGACCAATGCAACGGCAGCACCATCGCAGCCCGACGCCAACGCGTCGGCAGTGTCGTTGGCGAATTCGCTGTAGTCACCACCGCTGGCCGGCAGCTGCACCGCGCGCGCGTGCAATGCCTCGCGCATGGTGGTCGGCGAGGCGGAAATACGTCCACCGTGATGCTGGCCATCGGCATCAAGCAGGTCGATGGTCAGGGCGGTGCCGACACCGACCACCAGCACCGGCCGTTGCGCCTTGGCGGCGGCAAGCAGCGCCAGGAAACGGTCGACACCGAATTTTTCCGGCTTGGCGTAGGCAATGCGTACGCCTGCACACTGGGCGCTGGTGCGCACCACATGCACGTGCTCGAAGCGGCGCTGCAGTTGATCCAGCATGGCGCTGGTCAGCGACGGCGCGGCGACGCTGGCGACAAACGCGGTTTCACCACTGGGCAGGCTGTGCGGCGGTTGCCCGGCCATGCCTTCGGCACCATGCGCCCAGGCTTGTACGTCGCCAGCACGGTCGCCATGCAAGGGGGCAAACTTGAAACGCGAATTGCCCAGATCGAACAACCAGTCGCTCATGCTTTTCTCACACTGACTTCGCCGGCATGCAGCAGTCGCTCGCGGCCATCGATGTCCACGCGCAGCGCGCCATCATCGGCCAGGCCCAGCGCGGTACCGTGCTGCCACTGGCCATCCAGCTGCACGCGCACTTCGCGTCCGGCCAGCATGTCGAACGCGGCATAGCGCGGCAGGAACGGCGCCAGCCCTTCGCGATCGAACTCTTCCAGCGCCGGCAGCAGGCGTGCCAGCACCGCGGCCACCACCGTGTTGCGATCCACCGATGCACCGGCCAGCGTGTCCAGGTCCACCCAGGGCTGGGTGATCTGCTCGGCGAAGGCCGGCGGCATGTGCACGTTGATGCCGATACCGATCACGGCGCGCGCCGGGCCGGCGTACTCGCCACCGCCCTCGGCCAGCAGGCCGACCAGCTTGCGGCCATCCACCAGCACATCGTTCGGCCATTTCAGCTGTGCCTGCGCATAGCCCAGGTCGTGCAGCGCTTCGGCCACGGCGACGCCAGCGACCAGGCTCAGGCCGGCCAAGCGGCCCAAGCCACCCTCGAACAAACGCAGCACCGACAGATACACATGCGCGGCCAATGGCGAGGCCCAGGTGCGGCCGCGACGGCCTCGGCCACCGGTCTGGCGCTCGGCCAGCAGGACGCTGACACCGCGCTGGGGCGCGCTGCAGCGCAGCAATTCGGCGTTGGTGGAGTCCACCGTCCAGGCTACCTGCAGGTCGTGCAGCAGCGCGGCGGCGTCCTTGGGCAGGCCAGCGCGGATGGTCTTGGCCTCCAGCAGGTCGACCGGCCGGGTCAGCCCGTAGCCCTCGCCCGCGCGCCCTTCCACGTCGACACCGGCGGCCCTAAGCCCTTGAATACGCTTCCAAATGGCGGCCCGGGTCTGGCCCAGCTCACGGGCCAGGGCGTCGCCGGACAGGCGACCGGCAGCGAGTTTGGCCAGCAGTTGGCGATCGTCCACGGCAGCTTCCACAAGGTCAGAACGGAATTATGCGGGAAAGCCGCCAGCGACGCCCGCCAGGCCCGGTTCCGGCGGGCTTCCAATCTGGCGCCGGGTTCGGGCTAGAATCGAGAGCTCACCCTCCCTTAACGTGGATGTCGTCAATGCGCCGTTATGCCCATTGCCTGATCCTGCTGACGATGCCCTTCGCGGCGTCTGCCACAGCAGCGCTTGATGACAGCCGTGGCGCCTGCGTCTATTCGGCAAGCGATGCGGCCTCGCAGCGCACACCGACCACGGCGCCTGCCGCAGCTGCCGCCAAGCCGGCACCGGTACGCCCTGCAGCTACCACCAGCAGCGGCGGTGGCGGTGACGACGATGTACTGCAGCGCATCCGCGCGCCGAAGTGGCACAGCTACCTGCCGGGTATGTTCCGCTGATCAAGACGTTGCTGCAGTGGCTGCGGCCCGCGCCGCGGCCGATCGAAGACGCACACTGGAACGATGCCTGCCACCGCGCAGCATGGTTACGCGGCCTGGACGACGAACGGCGTACACGCCTGCGCGCATTGACCACGCGCTTCCTGCATGAGAAGACCATCTCCCCGATCGGCGAACTGCAGCTGCAGCCGGCAGACGGCGTGCTGCTGGCCGCACTGTGTTGCCTGCCGCTGCTGGAGTTCGGCGAAGTGGGGCTGGAGGGGTGGTCGCAGTTGATCGTCTACCCCGATGCGTTCCGCGTGCATCGCAGCCACATGGATGCCGCCGGGGTACTGCACGAGTGGGATGACGAGTTGATCGGCGAGTCGTGGGACAGCGGTCCGTTGATTCTGTCGTGGGCCGATGTGCAGGCCGACCTGGCGGCACCGCATGAGGGCTACTGCGTGGCCGTGCATGAGATGGTGCACAAGCTGGATGGGCTGGACGGTGCGATGGACGGCACGCCGCCGTTGCCGCGTGCATGGCAACGCGAGTGGGCTGCGGACTTCCAGAAATCGTACGACGCGTTCTGTGCGCAGGTGGATGCAGGCGTGGAAACGCTGATCGATCCCTACGCGGCGGAAGCACCGGAAGAGTTTTTTGCGGTGGCCAGCGAGTACCACTTCTCTGCGCCGGACCTGCTGGCCGAAGCGTTGCCGGAAGTGGCTGCGCATCTCAAGCGGTTCTATGGCGAGCCGCCGAAGATCGAAATACGGTAGTGCCGGCCGCTGGCCGGCAGCCTGGCATTGCGAAGGCTTACGGCCCCGGCGGCAGCTGCACTTCGAAACGGGCGCCGCCCAGTTCGCTGGAACGGGACACCTGCAGCTCGCCGCGGTAATCCTTGATCAGGTCCTGCACGATCGACAGGCCGATGCCGTGGCCCTGTACGCGCTCATCGCCACGCACGCCACGCTGCAGCACCTTGCCGATGTCTTCCGGGGCGATGCCCGGGCCATCGTCATCCACCGCCAGCAGCAGGCCGGCGCGACGCGCATTCGGCGCGGGCAGCGGCTGCGCGGTCAGCAGCACGCGGCGCTTGGCCCACTTGAAGGCGTTTTCCAGCAGGTTGCCCAGCAGCTCCTGCAGATCGCCCGGTTCGCCGTGGAAGCGTGCGGCCGGGTCGATGTCGAATTCGCACAGCACGCCCTTCGACGCATAGACCTTCTCCAGGCCGCGCACGATTTCCTCGGCGTTGGATTCGATCGGCAGCGGTGCCGAGAACAGCTTGTGGCCCGACGAAGCCGCGCGTGCCAGCTGGTAGGACACCAGGTTGTTCATGCGCTGCAGCTGCACGTCCAGTTCTTCGCGCAGCGCGCCATCACCGGCACCGCTGTCCATCTGCGTGCGCAGCACCGCGATCGGCGTCTTCAGGCTGTGCGCCAGGTCGGCCAGGGTGTTGCGTTGGCGTTCGAGATTCTCACGCTCGCCCTCGATGAAGGCATTGATGCTGTCGGTCAACGGCTCCAGCTCGCGCGGGTGGCGCTCGCTCATGCGTTCGGTCTCGCCGCGCTGGACCTTGGTCAGCTCGGTGATCACCCGCCGCAACGGACGCAGGCTCCACTGCAGGATGACCGTCTGCAGCAGCAGCAGGATCAGGCCGATGCCGCCCAGGTAGAACCAGACCCGGCTGCGGAACACGCGCAGCTGCGCACCCAGCGCGCGCGAGTCTTCCATCACGTAGATGGTGTACGGGAATTCCGTGGCCGGGTCGGCGTCGGCATCCCACACCAGGCCCAGGCCATAGCGGTACACCGAGCCCTGGCTGCCGTCGATCTGGATCATCGGCAGCGGGCCTTCAAACACTTCCTGGCGCGGGGCCAGCAGGCCGCCGCCGACGGTGGGCAGCATCGGGCCTTCGGCGGACATGGAATTGCCCTTGCCGTCAGGCATCACCACCTGCAGGTAGAGGCCGCTGCCGGGCACGTCGAAACGCGGATCCGGCGGCTGCTCGCGGATGTACAGCGAGCGGTCGCGGGTGAAGTCGATGCCGGCCGCATAGGCGGTGGCATAGTTCTTCAGGCGCTCACGCAGGTTCGCCTTCGCCGTGTCGGCGAAGGCGGCATCGAGCGCGTAACCGGCCAAGGCCAGGAACGCGACCAGACCCACGGACGCGGCGAACATCTGGCGCGCCTGCAGAGAGCGCGGCCGCCAGCGTCGGAAGAACCACAGACGGCCGGACATCGTTTATCGCCTGCTGAAGGCCTCAGCCCTCGTTGCGCGGAATCGCGAAACGGTAGCCACGACCGCGCACGGTCTCGATCGGCTTCAGTTCGCCATCCGGGTCCAGCTTCTTGCGCAGGCGGCCGATGAACACTTCCAGCACGTTCGAGTCGCGGTCGAAGTCCTGCTGGTAGATGTGCTCGGTGAGGTCGGCCTTGGAGACCAGTTCACCGGCATGCATCATCAGGTACTCCAGCACCTTGTACTCGTAGCTGGTGAGGTCGACGTTGCTGCCGGCCACGCTGACGGTCTGCGCTGCCAGATCCAGGGCGACCGGGCCGCATTCCAGGGTCGGCTTGCTCCAGCCTGCGGCGCGGCGCAGCAGCGCGTTGACGCGGGCCAGCAGCTCTTCCACATGGAACGGCTTGACCAGGTAATCGTCGGCGCCCTGCTTCAGGCCCTCGACCTTGTCCTGCCAGCTCGAACGCGCGGTCAGGATCAGCACCGGGAACTTCTTGCCTTCGTCGCGCAGGGCCTTGATCAGCTCCATGCCCGACATCTTGGGCAGGCCAAGGTCGATGATGCCGACGTCGAACGGGACTTCGCGGCCCATGTACAGGCCTTCTTCGCCGTCCTGCGCTGCATCGACGGCAAAACCTTCGCGCTTGAGCCGGGCTGCCAGGGTCTCACGCAGCGGGGCTTCGTCTTCGACCAGAAGGATACGCATGAACTCTCCCTAGTGTGCTGGGTGCGGCCCGGAGGCCTGTGGGTACGGGTTGATAGCAACAACTATCCCTGTTCAGGGGTTATCGCCGCGTAGTGATGACATATCCGACCGCGGCGTGCGCGGCTGTGAACGTGCCGGGGCGGGGTCGTCCATGTAGCGGACCCGACCGCGGTCGTCCATGTATTTGACCCGGTTGATGTCACGACCATCGAACGGCACCCGCTCGGCGCCCAGGATGTGGCCGCCGGTGGTGCGCTGCACGCGGCGCACGGCATCGGACAGCGAACGCTCGTTGCTGGCGCCACGGCCACCGCGCTCCATCATTTCAGCGCGTCCCTGTTCCCGCTGGGGGTCCTGCGCCAACGCCGAAGACAGCGGGGCAGCCGCCAGGACCACGAACGTGGCCAGGGCAAAACAGCGGTGGAAGGGAGCGGAAGACATCGATGCGATCCTAGCCGAGCACGGCGATTCGTTCAAAAGTCGTAAATCCGGGCACCGGAATGGAACCCGGCGTTTTACAAATCTTTTGCAAATTCTTGGTTTCGGGCGGTGAATCCGGTCTGAACTTTTCCGGATGCTCCAGCCCGTTGTTCAGCTAAGTGAACATTCGGGACGAAACGGCCGTCCTTGTCAAGTCAGGAATGTGACTGACGTCACGCAGCGGCACGGTCGGCTTCGCGTTCGGTGACCGACAGTGCCTGCTCGATCAGCGTCCAGTCGGCGCCGGGGCGATGGGCGCCCTCGCTCAGCACCTGGCGGAATGCGCGGCCACCGGGCTGGCCATGGAACAGGCCGAGGATGTGGCGGGTGATGTGCTTCAGGGCCAGGCCTTCGCCCAGGCGGGCGTCGATGTACGGACGCAGGGCGCGCAGCAGTTCACCGCGCGGTCGCAGCGACGCGCCGGTATGCAGGGCCTCCAGCTGATGCAGCAGGTAGGGGTCGTGGTAGGCCGCGCGGCCGAGCATCACGCCATCGACGTGCGCGGCCTGCGCCTGCACCGCCTCGATGCTGGCCAGGCCGCCATTGAGCACCACCGGCAGCGCCGGGCGCTCCTGCTTCAGGCGATAGGCCCAGTCGTACTTCAACGGCGGAACCTCGCGGTTCTCCTTCGGCGAAAGGCCCTTCAGCCAGGCATTGCGGGCGTGCACCACCACCATTGCGGCGCCGGCATCGACCTGACGGTCGACGAAGCTGGCGAATACGTCATAGTTGTCGTCCTCGTCCACGCCCAAGCGGCACTTCACCGTCACCGGGATGTCCACCGCCGCGACCATGGCCGCTACGCACTCGGCCACCAGCACCGGCTCGCGCATCAGGCACGCGCCGAAACGGCCGGCCTGCACGCGGTCGGACGGGCAGCCGCAGTTGAGGTTGACCTCGTCGTAGCCCCACTCGGCCGCGATGCGCGCGGCCTGCGCCAGCAGGGCCGGATCGCTGCCACCCAACTGCAGCGCCAACGGCTGTTCGCTGGCATCGAAACCGAGCAGGCGCTGACGATCACCGTGGATCACCGCGTTGGCGTGCACCATTTCGGTATACAGCCGCGCGCCCGGCGCCAGCAGGCGGTGGAACACCCGGCAATGGCGATCGGTCCAGTCCATCATCGGGGCGACGGACAGACGCAGGGAATCAGCGTAACGGGCGGTGGCGGACGTCATCGGGCGGTTGATCGTGGAGACTGGCATTGCCAGTGAGATCAATAGTTTACACCGGGCGGATGAATGGCGGCGGGCCGCCGGGAATGGGGCCCGGGTTGCCGCTGCCGGCCTTGGGTGGGGATACTCGGTACGCGCGTTCCTGCTGCACCGAACCTGTTGGAAGGGAAGCCACAATGAAATCGACTGGATCCTCGCCGGCGGGCGTTGGCCTTGCCTGCCTCACCCTGCTGGCGGCGCTGGCGCTGGGCAGCGGTTGCAGCAGCGTCCGCGACGCGCGCATCGCCGAGATCAAGCCCGGCCCACGATGCGACTTCACCGAGGGCGCCACGTTCGACAACCGGCCGTCCTACCTGTCGGCCGGACAGGAAAATGCGCCCATCGGTGCGCTTTCCAGGCTCTTTGGCGTGTACGACAAGGGCATCCACCAGGTCACGCTCCGTCAGCAGACGAGCCGGCTGGTGGCCCGCTTCCATGCCGCCGATGGCGCCCGCATCGAGGCCGAAGACAGCGCTTCCAGCAGGAGCTACAGCGCTGAGGGAGACCAGCTGGTCATCAACCGGTGGTCATCGTGCAAACCGGGCGAGGCCGGCGCCGGCTGCGTCTGGTCGCGCGTGGAGCTGTCCTGCACGGTGGACAACGATCTGGTGGTGAAACAGGTGGGCGGAGGTGCGGTCCTGCTGGCCCTGATCATCCCCATGGGCCAGCGCAGTACCCAGTTCGGGGTGTACCGGCGGATCGCCCCTGCAGAATGATCTGCAGAAGGCTCCGGGTTCGACCCGGAGCCCCTGGGCACAGTGCGGCGGGCTTACAGGCCGCGGTTGCGCACCTGATCCTGCTGCTGATCCTGCACACGCTGGTTGAACTGGACATCCAGCTCTTCGGCCTGGCGGGTGCTGGCCTCGACCGACTGCGACACGGCCTGACGGCTGTCGACGAAGGTGCGCTGCGCGGCCGGGTCGCCGACGTTGCCCTGCACGGCGAACAGACCGCTGCCATCCGGGCGCGCGACCACGTGGTCGATCTGGCGCATGCCGGCGACCTTGCTCTCGTAGGCCAGCTGGCCGGCGGCACGTTCGGTTTCCTGCGCGTTGGCGAACAGCGGGCAGAGCCCGGCCTGCACGCGCTGCTGTTGCAGCACCTGCAGTTTCTCCAGCGCCTGGTTGAAGCGCGGATTCTCGGCGTGCGAAGGATCGCGCATGCTCGGGGCCGCCGGTGCGGTCGGTGCAGTCGGTTCGGTGCGTGCCGGGGCGGCGGCGGTCTGCGCGCCGGCTTTCACTGCAGCCGGGTCGTCCAGGCGCGCCAGGGTCTGGCGGCCGGCCTTGCCATCCTGCTCCAGGCCGTTGTTGGCCTGGAACTGCTTGACCGCTGCCAGCGTGTCCTTGCCAAAGATGCCGTCGGTGCCCAGCGCCTTGCCGTCGGCTGCGGTGTAACCCAGGGCTGCCAGCTTGCCCTGCAGCGCCTTGACCTCGTCGCCGCGTTCGCCCTTCACCAGCATGCCATCGGCCATCGGCGCCTGCTGCGTGGCGCGTGCGGCCTGCGCCGCTTCGGGCCCCTGCGCGTGCACCTTGCCACCGAGGGTGATGCGGTCGTTGAGCATGTCGCCGAGGTAGCGCCGGAACTGCGCCGGCTCCACTTCGATATGTGCGTGCACCGCGCCGGGTGACCCCACATCGGACTGGCGCACCAGCGGCGCACCGTACTCGACGAAATCGCCGGTCTTGTAGGGGATGGAGCCGACGGCGCCGTGCAACACCTGGCCCACCAGCTCGCGGCGGGCATCGCCGACCGGATGGCTGTAGATGCTGATGGAATTGGTGCCGTCCTTGTTGAGCTGGACGTAGCCGGCCACCGGACTGGGAATCATCAGGCTGCGCCCACCGGCACGGTCGGTCAGGATCAGGTCCTTCTGCACCAGCGGAATGCCGTTGGTGTCCCCACGCTTGCGCACGGCCTCCAGTTCACCGTCGACCATGTCTGCGGTGCGGTCAACCTTGCTGGCATCGCCAGCGCGCACGGCGGCCGCATTGGTGTTGGGATGGTGGATCTTCAGCTCGCGGAATGCGTCCTCGCCGCTGATGCCGTGGCGAAGGACGCGGTTGCTGCTGCCGTTGCCGAAGGGTTCCACTACGGAAATGCGCTCGCCACCGGGCGCTGCGGCGCCGGCAGGACCGGTGTGCTGCGGCGCTGCGGGTGGCGCAGCCCTCGTCGGAGCTGCCGGCGCAGTCGGCGCGGTCGGGGCAGCAGGCGAAGGCGCGGCAGGGCGATGCTGTGCGGCCTCGGCATCGATGGCGCGGCGCGTCTGTGCGTCGGCCATGCCGGTGGCCGGCAGATGGTGCTGCTGCTGGAAAACGTTGATGGCGTGCTGGCTGCCGGCCCCCAGGTAGCCATCGGCGGTGATCGCTTTGCCATGCGCATCGGTCAGGCCCAGCGCGGCCATGTCACGTTGCAGCGCGCGCGCCTCACGGTCGATCGCACCCAGCGTCGCAGGCCCCACCTTGCCATCGACCGGATTCAGACGATGGTCGCGCTGGAAGGCTTCGACGGCCTGCCGGGTTGCGGCATCGAACTGGCGGTCGGGGTGGATCGCCTGTACGCCTGCACCGCCGTACCCCAAGGCATGCAGGTTGTGCTCCAGCTTTTCCACCGCGCGGCCAGTAGAGCCCTCTTTCAGCACCTGCGGGCCACCGCCACCGTGCTTGTGCGAGCGCGCCTGTTCCAGCGCTACGCGGATGTCGGGGTCGTTGCCTTCGTTGGCCGGCGCGAAGTCGCGGCGACCCACTTTCAGATGCGCGCGATCCATCTCCGCCGAATGGCGGGGATAGGCCTCTTCATAACCAGCGGCGACGTCAGCGGCCGCCAGGCCGGCATAGTATTTCTTGTCCTGGCGGATCTCGGCCGCCTTGTCGCGCAGGTCCTGGTAGTCGCCGCCCCGCTTCAGCACGGCTTCCAGCTGCGGTAGTGTCCCCGGCAGCTGGTTGGCGGACTTGGCGATCAGCGCGATCGCTTCGAAACGCTTGTCTTCTGCAATGCCACTACCGTGCTTGTCCAGCATGGTCATGGCGATGCGGGTGGCGTTGCGCACCTGCGGGTAGTCCACGTGGGTGTGGATCCACTGCTTGCCTTCGGGCGACCCGGCCCAGGCGTTGATGCTGTCGCGGGTCGGGACATCGATGAAGCGGATCGAGGAGCGCTTGCCCTGGCCGTCGCCGTGGCTGAGCAGGTCGGCGCGCAGGTCGGCATGGTCGTTGGTGAAGGGCAGATGGTGCGCCTTGGCGTAGCTGCTGGCCTGCTGGATGACCGCGTCCACGTAGGTCGTCTCGCCGGGCTTCAGCGCACGCTCTTCGGTGGCACCCAGCGGCCATTTGCCACGCTGGCCGAAGTCGACCTGGATGGTCCCCAGCGAATAGCCACTGTTGGCGGCCACCGCGCTGACCGTGCCCCACTTCGGCTCATCCAGTCCCTTGGTGATGCCGGCGATGCTGAGGTGGTACGACGATCCGCCACCTTCGGTGCCGCGTCCGACGGCGAAAAACACCGCGCCGGCGGTTGCGTCCAGGTTACGGGTATCGATGTTGTTTGGCATGGCTCACTTCCTGATCCGTGGAGGGATGACCGTATTGCGGATTACGAACCGATCAGGCGCAGGTAGGTTTCCAGCTGATCGGCGCGCGCGCGCAGGCGCTCGGTGTCATTCAATTTCTGTTGCAGGTTGCCCGGCTGCGAATCGTCGTACAGCGCGGTTTCCAGTTCGCCATCGCGCTGGCGCGACTGCAACCACGCCCGTTGCGCGGCCAGCAGATGTCCCTTGGCCGTGGCGTCGAGGCGTTCCTGCAACTGCTGGTACGCCTGGTTCAACCGGCGGTCCTGCCGGTCCGATTCGCTGGACAGGCAGGCGGCTTCTTCGATGATGCCCTGCGCGCGGCCTGAGCACGCCTGGTAGGTCGCGCTCAGCGCGGATGCGGCATGCACCTGGCCGGTGCACAGCACCGCCATTGTCGCCACCACAATGCCCAAGGTCCTGCTCGCCATGGTCTGCTTCCTACCGGTCAATGCTTCGATGCGCTGCACACGCCGGAGGCCCCGTCAGGGGGCCAGCATGCGCTTCTGCAGTTCCACTGCGCGATTGGCGTAGCGGTTGATGCGGCACGACTGCGCGTCCAGCGCCTGACCCACGCTCTCCGTGGCCGCACTGCAGCGCTTGTCGGTGTCCTCGGCCCAGTTCGCCTGCTCGTCCATCCAGCGGTCCTTGGCCGGGCCGTCGGGGCTGTCCATCAGCCGCGCGACCTGTGCTTCCAGCAGCGCTTTGTGATGGGCGAGCTCGGTGGAGTCGCAGACTTCCAGCTGGTCGTCCATACCCCGGGCATCCTGCACGCAACGGGTGTATTCGGGCCGCAGTGTTGCCTGGGTATAGGAGGTATCCGGGGGCCCACTCTGCGCGAGCAGTTGATCGGCACGATTGGCCACGCGGAACAAGCGGCATTCCTGCGCCTTCTGCAGGTCATCCACCCCGGCAGTGGCCGCAGCGACGCAATGGCGATCGGTATCACTGCGCCAGGTCGCCTGGGTGGCCAGGAACGCATTCTTCGCCACCGCATCAAGCCCGGCGACGACCTTGCCGGCAACCTCCTGCAGGCGCCCTTCCTGATAGGCCAGTTCGTCCTTGCCGCAGGCCTGCAGCTTGCCCGCATCCTCCACGCCATCCACGCACCAGCCATAGGCCGGGCGCAGGCGACCGTCCGAGTAGGACGCATCGGGGTACCCGGAGGAATCACCAGGCGCTGGGCCGGGCGAGGCTGTCGGCGATGCCGCGACAAGCGGTGCCGGGGTGGGTGCGGCTTCGGCCGATGCAGGGGAAGAAGGTGCCTGGCAGGCGGTGAGTGCCAGGCACAGGGCCAGCACCTTCCAGTACCGACGGCCGGAGGCGATCTGTTCATTGCCCCGACGGGCATCCATTGCCTGCATTGCCTGTATCTCCCTTGCGTGTCGCCAGCGGTCGCCGGCCGGGAGGGGCCGTCCATCGGCCCCATCACGGGGGCAATCCTACGACAGCGGCGGTTTCAGATGGCTGACTGGATTCAGCTTGCGCGGACGGCGTCGCAGAAATCGCCTTGCCAGGCCGAGGCATGGAGCCCCGGCACAGACCGCGACAGGGCGCGCGGTCAATGTGCGCCGCCGCGCCCTCCCACCTGTTCGATCAGCGTCTGGCTGGCGGCGTTGAGGCCGACAACGTTGACCTCGGCACCGTGCGCGGCCAGTTTTTCCTGCGCGCGTTGCAGCGCGGCGACGGCAGTCAGATCCCACAGGTGGGCTTCGCGCAGGTCGATCTCAACCTTCTGTGCCACGCGTTGGTAATCAAACGCCGCACCCAGCTGCCCGGCGGAGGCAAAGAACACCTGGCCGCGCACGCGGTAGACCTGCGTGCCACCGGCCTCCTCGCACTGCACATCCAGCATGCGGCCGACCTTGCGCGCGAAGAACAGCGCCGACAACAGCACGCCGCTGAGCACGCCCTTGGCCAGATCGTGGGTGGCCACGGTGACCACCACGGTCAACAGCATCACCGCCGACGAGCTGCGTGGATGCGTGCTCAGGTCGCGCAGCGAGCGCCAGCTGAAGGTGCCGATGCTGACCATGATCATCACCGCCACCAGTGCGGCCATCGGAATCTGCCGCACCAGGTCGCTGCCGTACACCACCAGCACCAGCAGCAGTACGCCGGCCACCAGGCAGGACAGGCGCCCGCGGCCACCGGAGGTCACGTTGATGACCGACTGGCCGATCATCGCGCAGCCGGCCATGCCGCCGAGGAAGCCGGTGACCGTGTTGGCCAGGCCCTGGCCGACGCATTCGCGGTTGCGCTCACTGGGCGTCTCGGTGATGTCCTCGACGATCTGCAGGGTCATCATCGATTCGAGCAGGCCAACTACGGCCAGCGTGGCCGACACCGGCAGCAGAATGCGCAGGGTTTCCCAGGTGAGCGGCACATCGGGCAGCAGGAAGTGCGGCAGGCTGTCCGGCAGCTGGCCCATGTCACCGACGCTGCGCACGTCCACATCGAAGCCGATCACTATGGCCGTGAGCACGACGATGGCAACCAGCGGCGACGGCACGGCGCGGGTGATGCGCGGCAGCAGGTAGATGATCGCCAACGCGGCGGCGCACAGCACGTACACGGTGGGGCCGCGGCCGATCAGCTCGGGCATCTGCGCCAGGAAGATCAGGATGGCCAAGGCGTTGACGAAGCCGGTGATGACCGAGCGCGAGACGAAGCGCATCAACGAGCCGAGTTTGAACAGGCCGGCCACTACCTGCAGCAGGCCGGCCAGGATGCTGGCGGCGAACAGGTACTGCAGGCCGTGATCACGAACGAGATCGACCATCACCAATGCCATCGCACCGGTGGCAGCGGAGATCATGCCCGGCCGGCCACCGGCGATGGCGGTGATCACGGCGATGGAGAACGCGGCATACAGGCCGACCTTGGGGTCGACGCCAGCGATGAGCGAGAAGGCGATGGCCTCGGGAATCAGGGCCAGGGCGACAACGGCACCGGACAGCAGATCACCGCGGAGATTGCCGAGCCATTGCTGGCGCAGGGGATAGGACGTTTGCATGGAAAAGCTCCGCGCACACGCGGGCGGGGCCACGTGGCGCTGCAGTGGAAAGACACGGGTTCCTGAGCCGGATGGGCCGGCTGCCGATGGGCGGCAAGGGTCAGGGTGGCGTGATCACTGCAGTGCGTCGTCGGAAAGCGTGGAGGGGGCGGAGTTTACTGCAGCCGATGACCCGGAGGTAGGCCAGACTGCGTGAAAGGCAGCGGAGCGTGGCTCCGCTCTACAATGCTGCATGGTCACGGCCCCGCCCCGCTACTTCGATACACGCACCGAACAGGGCGTGCTGCGCCTGTCCATCGTCGGCTCGCTGCTGTTGGCTGCAGCGGCGGTGGTGTTCGGCCTGCTGGCCAACTCTTCGCTGATCATCTTCGATGGCATCTACGGACTGATCGACGTGGTGATGACCTGGCTGTCGCTGCTGGTCGCGAGGCTGATCGCGCTGTCCACCCAGACCGACGCCCTGCAGTCGCGCCTCAACCAGCGCTTCACCATGGGCTTCTGGCACCTGGAACCGATCGTGCTGGGAGTGAGCGGTACGTTGATGATCGGCGCAGCGTTGTACGCGCTGGTCAACGCGGTCGATGCGCTGATGTCGGGTGGGCGGCAGATCGCGCTTGGTCCCGCGATCATCTTCGCGGCGCTGTCGATCGTGGCCGAGAGCGCGCTGGCCTGGTTCGTGCTGCGTGCCAACCGGCGCATCGGCTCGGAGTTCATCGCACTGGATGCGAAGAACTGGGTGATCGCTGCGAGCATGTCAGCCTGCTACCTGGCGGCCTTCCTCGGCGGTGTGCTGGTCCACGGCACGTCATGGGCATGGGTCGGACCGTACATCGATCCGGCCATCCTGGCGTTCGTCTGCGTGCTGGTGATGATCGCGCCGCTGGGCACGGTGCGGCGCGCACTGGCCGGCATCCTGCTGGTCACGCCGCCGGAACTGCAGGCGCACGTCGATGCGGTGGCGCGGGGAATCGTTGCAAAGCACGGCTTCGTCGAACACCGCAGCTACGTGGCCCAGGTCGGCCGTGGCGAACAGATCGAGCTGTTCTTCGTGGTGCGCGAGGACGACCCGCCGCGGCCCCTGCTGGAGTGGGACCACCTGCGCGACGAAATCGGTGATGCGCTGGGCGAATCATCACCGGACCGCTGGCTGACCATCATGTTCACCACTGACCGGGAATGGACGATCTAGGCCGACAGGACGTTCAATCAAGTTTTTCAGACGTTTTGTAACCCAACGTGTGCAGAATCCGGGCAAAGTAGGCTCCAACGCATTACCCACCCACTGACCAGGAGCATCCCGATGTCCATCGAAAAGGTTCTGTACACCGCCCAGGCCACCTCCACCGGCGGCCGTGAAGGCCGTTCCGTGTCCTCCGACAACGTGCTGGACATCCAGCTGTCGACCCCGCGCGAGCTGGGCGGCGCTGGCGGCCCGGGTACCAATCCGGAACAGCTGTTCGCTGCCGGCTATTCGGCCTGCTTCCTCGGCGCACTGAAGTTCGTCGCCGGCCAGGCCAAGGTCGCACTGCCGGCCGACACCACCGTGACCGGCAAGGTTGGCATTGGCCAGATCCCGACCGGTTTCGGCATCGAAGCCGAACTGACCATCAACGTGCCGGGCGTGCCGCGCGAGCAGGTGGAAGAGCTGGTGCAGAAGGCGCACATCGTCTGCCCGTACTCCAACGCGACCCGCGGCAACATCGACGTGACGCTGATCGTTGCCTGATGCAACGAGGGGTCAGATCCCTTTGCCATACGCAGAGGGCTCTGACCCCGTTGCGGTGTGTCTGGGGTCAGAGCCCTTTCGCGTTGCGAAAGGGATCCGACCCAAAAAAATGGGCGGATGCCGGTCGAAACCGGGCATCCGCCCATCCCACCTCGGGTGGCCCCCCGGCACGTGGCCGGGAGCGCATTCGCTTGCGTAGAGCCGAGCCCATGCTCGGCTGATCCATCCGGCGCCGCGATGCGCGCTGGAAAGGCAGCCGAGCATGGGCTCGGCTCTACACGTCCAAGCCCTATTTCTCGCTGGTGATCAGCTGCACGACGCTGGAGAAATCCAGCTTGCCGCGGCCGGCCTGGTGGTTCATCGAGTACAGGTTGCGGGCCACTTCACCCAGCGGAATCGAGGCGCCGACGCTCATCGCCGCTTCCACCGCCAGGCCCATGTCCTTCAGCATCAGGTCACTGCCGAAGCCACCGCTGTAACCGCGCGAAGCCGGTGCATTTTCCAGCACGCCCGGCCACGGGTTGCACACTTCGGTGGCCCAGCTGCGGCCGGTGCTGACCGCCATCATCTGCGACAGCACCTTCGGGTCCAGCCCGTGTGCCACGCCGAGCGCGATGGCTTCGCCGGTGACGGCCATGATCACGCCCAGCGCCATGTTGTTGCACAGCTTGGCGACCTGGCCGGCGCCGCTGGCGCCCACATGGAAGATGTTCTTGCCCATCGCCTGCAGCACAGGGCGGGCGCGTTCCAGCGCGTCCTCTTCACCACCGACGATGAAGGTCAGCGTGCCGGCCTGTGCGCCGGCAGTACCGCCGGACACCGGTGCGTCGATCATCTGCAGGCCACGTGCGGCGGCCGCTTCGGAAACCTTGCGCGCGCTGGCGGGGGCGATCGTGCTGCAGTCGATGACCAGCGCACCGGCGGGAATCGCAGCAAGGATGCCATCGTCGCCCAGATACACACCTTCGACGTGGCGGCTGGCCGGCAGCATCGAGATCACCACCTCGGCGTCGGCAAGCGTCTCGCGTGCCGACGGCGCGGCGCTGGCGCCTGCATCGACGGCGGCCTGTACGGCGGCCGGCACCAGATCGAACACGCGCACGGTGTGGCCGTTCTTGACCAGATTGGCGGCCATCGGGCCACCCATGTTGCCCAACCCAATGAATGCAATGCAGCTCATGCCAGGCTCCTTTCAACGACAGGGGTGCCCAGGTCGGCCAGCGGATGCGCGGCGTCGGCCCAGGGAGAAGCGAAGAACGTATCGGCCCATGCGCGGCTGGCATCGACCAGTGTGGCCGGGTTCCACGATGGAGTGCGGTCCTTGTCGATCAGCAGCGCGCGGATGCCTTCGGCGAAATCGCCATGCGCGGCGCAATGCAGGGCCGTGATGTATTCCAGCCGGTACACGCTGGCCAGATCCTGGCCGGCGCTGCGGCGCTGCAGTTCGAAGGCCAGCCGTGCCGAACCCGGCGCACCGGCGTCAAGGGTCTTCTGTGCGGCCTGCAACCAGGCATCATCGGTCTGCAGGGTGCTGATGCGTTCGACGATGGCGGCGAGATCATCGCCTTCGCACAGCGCATCGACTTGCGCGGCATTGGCCAGGAGCGGGCCGGTAGCCGCGTCGCTGGCGAACGACAGCAGCAGCTGCGACAACCGTTCATGGTTGCGTGCGGCATCGGCCGACCACGCCACCTGCAGCAGCGCATCGAACACCGCGCTGCGGCGCTCTTCGGCCACGTGCACGTCAGCCAGGCCGGCATAGATCGCATCGCCGGGGTTGAGCAGCGCACCGGTCAGGGCCAGGAACAGGCCACCGTTGCCCGGCACACGCGGCAGCAGCCAGCTGCCACCCACGTCCGGGAACAGGCCGACCGTGATTTCCGGGAAGGCCAGCTTGGAACGCTCGCTGACCACGCGATGACTGGCACCGGACATCAGGCCGATGCCGCCGCCCATCACGATGCCATGGCCCCAGCACAGGATCGGCTTGGCGTAGGTATGGATCAGGTAGTCGACGCGGTACTCGACGTCGAAGAACTCGGCGGCGTAGTCGTTCTCGCGGATGTCCGTGTGGCCGGCCTCGCGGTAGGCGAGCATGCTCTGGTACAGGCTGTGCAGGTCGCCGCCGGCACAGAATGCCTTTTCACCCGCGCCCTGCAGCACCACCATGGCGATGCCGTCGTCGTCGGCCCAGGCGTTGAGCTGCTTCAGCAGCAGGTGCGCCATCGGCAGCGAGAAACCATTGAGCGTACGCGGCGCGTTGAGCGTGGCGATGCCGATACGCGCGCCGTTTCCAGCGGCGCGCTCTTCGAACAGTACCGGTGCTTCGGCAGCGTTCGTGTCGACCGCGGTCATGCGTTCTTCCACTGCGCGGCGCGCTTTTCAAGGAAGGCACTCACGCCCTCGACCTGATCGGCGGTGTCGAACAGATCGACGAAGGCCTCGCGCTCGGCCACCAGCGCCGAGGCATGGGTGCCGGTGCGGGTGGACTGCACCAGGGTCTTGCAGGCGGCGATGCTGGTCGGACTCTGCTTGCCAGCCTTCTTCGCCCATTCCAGTGCCAGTGCCTTGGATTCGCCCTTGCCGACCTTTTCTTCGGCAAGACCAATCCGCACCGCGGTCTCGGCGTTGATGCGCTCGCCGAGCAGGATCATGCGCTTGGCCCAGCCCTCGCCGACCAGGCGCGGCAGGTTCTGGGTGCCACCGGCGCACGGCAGCAGGCCAACGGTGGCCTCCGGCAGCGCGACCTGGGCGTGGTCTTCGATGATGCGCAGGTCGCAGGCCAGCGCGCATTCAAGGCCGCCGCCCATGGCGTAGCCGTTGATCGCAGCGATCGACACGCCACGGAACGCGGACAGCGCCTCGAAGGCTTCACCGAAACGGCGCGCGGCCTCACGTGCAGCAGCCTTGTCGCCGGAGGCGAACTGGTTGAGGTCGGCACCGGCGGAGAAGAACTTCTCGCCATCACCGGTGATCACCAGCGCGTAGATCTCGCGGTCTGCGTTGAGTGCGCCCACCAGATCGCGCAGCGCCGACAGGCTGTGCACGGTCCAGGTATGCGCGGGCGGGTTGTGCAGGGTGACCACGGCGGTGTGGCCATCGGCCTCGACCTTCAGGCCCACGTGCTCCTGGGTACGCCAATCCTTCATCGCAGTTCCTCTTCGGTGTTGAGCAGGTGACGGGCAACGATCACCCGCATGATCTCGTTGGTGCCTTCCAGGATCTGGTGCACGCGGCTGTCGCGCAGCAGGCGCTCGATCGGATATTCGCGGATGTAGCCGTAGCCACCGTGGATCTGCAGGGCTTCATTGCAGATGTTGAAGCCGGCATCGGTGGCGAAACGCTTGGCCATCGCGCACCACACGTTGGCATCGCTGGCACCGGCATCGAGCTTGCGTGCAGCGGTATGCACCATCTGCCGCGCCGCGACCAGTTCGATGGCCATGTCGGCCAGCTTGAACTGCAGTGCCTGGAATTCGGACAACGCCTTGCCGAACTGGCGGCGCTCGCCCATGTAGCGGCGCGCGGCATCCAGCGCACCCTGCGCAGCACCCAGCGAGCAGGCGGCGATGTTGATGCGGCCGCCATCGAGCCCCTTCATCGCCAGCTTGAAGCCGCCACCTTCCTCTCCCAGAAGGTGGCTGACCGGCACGCGGACGTTTTCGAAGGTGATGCCGCGGGTGGGCTGGCTGTTCCAGCCCATCTTCTCTTCCTTGCGGCCGTAGCTGATGCCCGGCAAGTCGGCCGGCACCGCGATCGCGCTGACTCCGCCTGCACCGGCACCGCCGGTACGTGCCATCACCACCAGCAGTTCGGTGGCGCCGGCACCGGAAATGAAGGCCTTGGCGCCATTCAACACGTAGAAATCGCCATCGCGCACGGCGCTGGTCTTCAGCGAGGCCGCATCCGAACCGGCACCCGGCTCGGTCAGGCAGTACGAGGCCAGCTTGCTGCCCGAAGACAGGTCATTGCCCCACGCATCGCGCAGCGCCGGCTGGCCCCACTTGGACACCATCCACGAGGCCATGTTGTGGATGCTGATGTAGGCCGCGGTCGACGGGTCGACGTTGGCGAGCTCCTCGATGACGACGGCGGCGTCCAGTCGGCTCAGGCCGCTGCCGCCCACTTCCGGGTCCATGTACAGACCGCAGAAGCCCAGTTCACCGGCCTTGGCGATCGCCTCGCGCGGAAAGATGCCCTCCGCATCCCATCGCGCGGCGTGCGGCGCCAGTTCGGCCTGTGCGAAGTCACGCGCCGCTTCGCGGTACGCCTGCTGCGCTTCTTCCTGTTCCGTCGTCATCGAGTGGCTCATGGCTGCTCCCTGCTGTTACTTCAGGCTGATCGTGGTGTTGACGCCGTGGCTCAGCGTCTCGTCGTCGAACCAGCGCGCGGTGACGGTCTTGGTCTGCGTGTAGAACAGCACCACCTGCTTGCCGTACGGACCCAGGTCGCCCAGCTTGGAAGCGCGCGAACCGGTGAACGAGAACAGCGGCACCGGCACCGGGATCGGTACGTTGATGCCGACCTGGCCGACGTCGATGTCTTCCTGGAAGCGGCGTGCAGCGGCGCCGGACTGGGTGAACAGCGCGGTGCCGTTGCCATTCGGGTTGCTGTTGACCATGGCGATGGCCTCATCCAGCGTTTCCGCTTCGAGGATGACCAGCACCGGCCCGAAGATTTCTTCCTGGTAGATGCGCATGTCGGTGGTGACACCGGCAAAGATGGTCGGGCCGACGAAGTTGCCCTTCTCGAAACCATCGACCTGCGGCTTGCGGCCATCGAGCACCAGCTTTGCGCCCTGCTCCACACCCGAGGCGATCAGGCCTTCGACGCGATCACGGGCGCTGCAGGAAATGACCGGGCCGACGTCGGTGCCGGCCACGGTGCCGCCGCTGACCTTCAGGGTCTTGGCCTTCTCCACCAGGTCCTGCACCCAACCGCGCGCTTCACCGACCAGCACCAGGGTGGAGGCGGCCATGCAGCGCTGGCCAGCCGCACCGAAGGCAGCACCGACCATCGCGTTGAGGGTCTGCTCCTTGTTGGCGTCCGGCAGCACCACGGCGTGGTTCTTGGCGCCCATCATGCACTGCACGCGCTTGCCGGCCAGCGAGGCGCGGTTGTACACGTGGGTGCCGACGCGGGTGGAACCGACGAACGAAACGGCCTTGATGTCCGGGTGGTCGCAGATGGCGTTGACCACTTCCTCGCCACCGTGGACGACGTTCAGCACGCCCTTCGGGATGCCCGCTTCCAGGGCAAGCTCGACCAGGCGCATGGTGACCATCGGGTCCTGCTCGGACGGCTTGAGGATGAAGGTGTTGCCGGTGGCAATGGCCATCGGGAACATCCACAGCGGGATCATCGCCGGGAAGTTGAACGGGGTGATGCCTGCGCACACGCCCAGCGGCTGCATGATGCTGTAGGTGTCGACACCGTTGGCCACGTTGTTGGCCAGTTCGCCCAACTGCAGGTTGCCGATGGCGGCCGCATGCTCGACCACTTCCAGGCCGCGGAACACATCGCCTTCGGCGTCCGGCAGGGTCTTGCCCTGTTCGGCGGTGAGGATGTGCGCCAGCTCGCTCATGTTTTCGCGGATCAACTGCTGGTACTTCAGGAAGATGCGCGCGCGGGTACCGATCGGGGTCTTGCGCCAGGTCTTGAAGGCTTCCTTGGCGGCGGCCACGGCGGCGTCGACTTCACCCGTGGTGGCGAACGGCACCTGGGCCAGCACGTCCTGGGTGGCCGGATTGATCACGTCCTGCCAGTGGGAGGTGGCCGATTCAACGAACTGGCCATCGATCAGCATGCGGATACGGGGCGCTGCAACAGTCATGACGACAATCCACGGGGTGCGAATGATGCTTGGCATTATTCACAGCACGCACCTCGATTTCCGGCCTGAATCCGCTTAATCTGGCCAATGCCCGCCACGATTCCTGTTAATTCTGTGAATTATTCAGCCCCCCAGCGCCAACTTGGTCTGCGTCTGCTGCGCCTGCGCGAGCAGCGCGGCTACAGCCAGGCCGACCTTGCCCGCGCACTGGGGCTGTCGGCCAGCTACCTGAACCAGATCGAGCGAAACAAGCGCCCGCTGACGCCTGCGGTGCAGAAGAAGCTGGGCGAGGTGTTGGGCGATGTTTCCGCCCTGTTCGACGACAATGAGCCCGCCGCGCTGCAGGAGTCGCTGGGCGAAACCCTGCGCGACCTGGGCCTGGCCGACGTCAGTGCCACCGAACTGCGGGCGCTGGCCGGCAACCTACCGCAGGTCAGCCGCGCGTTGCTGGACCTGCACCGCCGCCACCTGGCATTGCGCGAGCATGCCGCCGCGCTGGAATTCCAATTGGGCGAGCCGGGCGCAGGCAGCACGCTGCCGGCCGGTGACCAGGTGCGCGAGTTCTTCAACCGGATGCACAACCACATCCCCGAACTGGATGAACTGGCCGAGCAGCTGTTCGCCGAATGGGGGCTGGCGCCGGGACACGTGGCACCCCGGCTGCGCCAGTTGCTGGCCGATCGCCACGGTGTGCTGGTGGAAGTGGCCGCGCTGCAGGCCGGGCGCGAGAAGCGCCAGTACGATGCCGGCAGCCGTACGCTGTGGCTGCCCGATTACCTGGAACCGGGCCAGCAGGCGTTCCAGATGGCGGTCGAGCTGGCGCTGCGCGGCTACCTGCCGCAGATCGATGCGGTGATCGCGCGCACCGGCTTCAGCGACGAGGCCCGCATCGCGCAGGCGCGCATCGGCCTGTCCAACTATTTCGCCGGCGCTCTGGTGATGCCGTACATGCGCTTCCTGCGCGCGGCCGAAGCCAGCAGCTATGACATCGAGCTGCTGGCGCACCAGTTCGGCGTGGGATTCGAGGCGGTCTGCCATCGCTTGAGTACGCTGGCACGCCGCAGCGCACCCGGCCTGCCATTCTTCTTCATCCGCGTGGACCGCGCCGGCAATGTCTCCAAGCGCCACTCGGCCACCGATTTCCACTTCTCGCAGGTGGGCGGTTCATGCCCGTTGTGGATCGTCTACGAGGCGTTCAACCAGCCCGGACGCATCCTCACCCAGACCGCGCGCATGCCTGATGGCCGCCGTCATTTCTGGCTGGCACGGCAGGTCAGCAGCGGCCCGGTGGGCCACGGCCAGCCACGCAAGACCTTCGCGGTGGCACTGGGCTGTGACCTGCAGCATGCGGACAGGCTGGTGTATTCGCTGGGGCTGGACGTGCAGAGCCCGGGTAATTCAGTGTCGATCGGGCCGGGCTGCCGGGTGTGCCCGCGCGAGGACTGCATGCAGCGTGCGTTTACCCAGTTGCCGGGAAGGTAGGGTTGGTTCGGCAGGGCTGCGCCCTGCACCTGCTTCAATCCAAGGCAACAGCAGAAGCAACAGCGGGCATTCCGTGGGATGGCGGGGTGGGTCCCGCCGCTGTTGGTGGGTGTCGACCTTGGTCGACACGGTAGATCCACGCCATGCGTGGATGCGCTTCGATGAATTGTCGACTATTCGATTTCGGTGGAGATGCATCCACGCATGGCGTGGATCTACTAAACCTTCCGCGCGTAGGCTGCATCCCACTGGGGATGCCCGCCCCGGAGACCGCCATGTCCCTGCTGCGTCCCTGCCTCGCCCTGCTGCTTGCTGCCGTCGCTGCGCCGGCATGGGCGACCTTTTCGATTGCCGCCTGCAACGAGGCCGGCGACTGCGGCGTGGCGGTGGCTACCCACAACCTCGCCGTCGGCGGTGTCGGCGTGCCGTGGGCGCAGGCGAAGGTTGGCGCGGTCGCCAGCCAGTTCGAAACCAACCCGACCTACGGCTCGAAGGGGCTTGCACTGTTGGCCAAAGGCCGTGCGCCGGGGCAGGTGCTCAAGCAGTTGTTGGACGAGGATGGCGACTTCGATGGCACCACCATCGCCGAGCGCCAGGTCGGGCTGGTCAGTGCGCGTGGCGGCAACGCGCAGTACACCGGCGCCACCGCACAGCAGGCCGATTGGGCGGGTGCCGTTGGCGAGGGCCAGGTGAGCGTGCAAGGCAACGGACTGGCCGGGCCGGAGGTGCTGGCGGCGATGCAACGCGCGTTTGCGGCCACCCACGGTGAGCTTGCCGCGCGGCTGTTGGCCGCACTGGAAGCAGGACAAGCGGCAGGCGGGCAACGCAGCGGGCAATGGTCGGCGGCGCTGCTGGTGCGCACGCCGGGCGGCGACTGGCAGGACACCGACCTGCGCGTGGATGCCGACCCGCGCGCCGTAGCGCGATTGCGCGAGCTGTACGACATGCGGCTTTCAAATGACGCGATCATCCGCGCCGAGCAGCAGTGGGAACGCGGCGATGTTGCGGCTGCGCGCGCATCGCTGGCCACATCGCTGGCGCTCGCGCATGGCTGGGACCGCACATGGGCGCGTGCCGCGCGATTGGCAATGTCGCACGGTGAAACCGCATTGGCCCGCGAATACCTGGCGGGATTGCGCGCGCTCAACCCGGAATGGGTGAAGCAGGAGTTGGCCTTGCCGTTGTACTCGCCATTGCGGGGCGATGCGGTGGTCGAGGCGTGGCGATAGACGGTAGCGCCGGGCCATGCCCGGCGAGCGCAGCGGTACGAAAGGCCGCCGGGCATGGCCCGGCGCTACCGGACAGCGATCAATAGATCGGCGTCACCTTCATCTGCGGCAACGGCCGTGGCGAGCCGTCGGTGAGGTCGGGGCCAAGATCATCCCAACTGCGGCCCTGCTCCACCATTAACCCCCACAGCTGCTGCGATGCCAGCCGCTTGTCTTCCGAGCCCAGCTTGTAGGACGGCGGTGGCGGCGCGCCGGTGGCCACCATCGCATAGGCCGCGCGATAGGCCAGCACCTGCTGCGCCGGATCATCGGTGCGCGAAATCTCCAGCGTATAGCGCTGGTAGGCCGAGGCCAGGTTGCGCCAACGGATCCAGTAATGGTTCTCGAACGAGAACGAACAGAAGCGTGCGCCGGCCAAGCTGCCCTTGTC
This sequence comes from Stenotrophomonas sp. LMG 10879, assembly GCF_002750935.1. Taxonomy (NCBI): domain Bacteria; kingdom Pseudomonadati; phylum Pseudomonadota; class Gammaproteobacteria; order Lysobacterales; family Lysobacteraceae; genus Stenotrophomonas; species Stenotrophomonas sp. LMG 10879. Next base: position 294,308 of record NZ_PEJT01000004.1, on the reverse strand, counting down.
GGCGATGCGGGTCAGCACCTCCTGTGGCATGTCCAGGTTCATGCCGCCCTCGTCGCCCTGCAGGCTCACATGCACGATGCGGTCACGATAGCCGGGCGCGCGCGCCTGCAGCAGGTCGCGCCAGTTCTGCATGGTGGCCACCACCGCAAACAGGAAGCGGCCCAGTTCGCCGGCCGCCAACGGCGTGGCAATGGACTGGTAGTGCCGCTGCCATCCATGGCGGTTCTCGGTGGGCAGGAACACCGAGCGTTCCAGCGCCTGCCGGCTGTCGCTCTCGCGCTGCACCGGCTCGGGCCGTTGCGGATAGACCAGATTGATGGCGAAGGTCGGCCAGCGCGGCAGCGCCGCATCGAACAGGTGGATCGGGAAGTTGCTGCTGATGCCGCCATCGGAGAACCAGCACACCCGGAACGCGGTGATCACCGGACCGCAGGCCTGGCCTGCACTGGTCAGGCCTTCCATGCTGTCGGCCACGTTGTGCCCGGCCTCGCTTCCCGTGGTCGACGTCGGCTCGCAGCGACGCTCGCGACGCGAGGGCTCATGCAGCGGCACCGCGCTGATCAGCAGCGGGAAGCTGAGGCTCATGCGCGTGGCCACCAGTACCGGCAGCGACGCGCCCTGCGGCAGATGGTAGTAGTTGCGGCCTTCAACCTCACGCGGTGGGCCGGCGCGGTCGACCATCCACTGCACCACGCTGGCCGGGAACAGCTGCTCGAACTCCTCGCGCAGGAACCAGAACTGCGCACCGCCCAACGGCAGCGTGCGCGGTTCGTTGTGCGACACGCAGGTGGTGATCATCTGCAGGGTGATCGCATGCGGGCTGTCCGGCTCGCCCGCATAACGCGGCGCGTCGTGCAGATCGGCGAAGGTCAGCGGTGCATTCATCGGTTTGCCTGACAACTGCTGCAGGCTTTCATGCAGCCACTCGGTCAGCGCCGGCGTGCCTGCGTTCCGGCTCAGTCCACTGCAAAGCCCCAGCAGGTTGCGTCGCGCCACCCGTGCCACGCGCAGCGCCGCCCCGGCTACACCTGCACCATAGGCACACAACAGCGACGGCAGCAGGGTCGCCGCCACGCCGCTCCAGCCACCGCCCCACCAGCCCAGGCCAAGCAGCAGTGCCAGCGACACCAGCACTTCCAGCGGCGCGATCTGGAAAACCGCGATGGCCAGGCACAGCAGCTTGCGCGGCCAGCCGGCGTTGCCGGTCAGCACCACCAGCAGCCGATACGCAGCGCGTGCGCCAGCGGCGGGTTGAAACAGGCTGTAGATGAATCCACGCCGCGACAGCTGTGCCGACACCGCTGAAAGGCCGCCATATCCCGCATCACCCGGCAGGTGTTCCCCCAGTTGCTGGCGGCGGTCGCCGTATGCCGCAGCGGCGGCCACGGCAGCGGCGATCGCACCGGCCGAGGTACCACCGATGCTCTTGAAACGGTATTCGCGGGCCAGTGCGAGCACCGCGTTGGGATACACGATGCCGCTGGTGATGCCGCCTTTCATGACCAGATCGCAGTACTTGTCTGCCACTACCCTTCCCCCGCTTGCCAACGGCGCGCCGCAGCGCGTATTGCCATCCCTGGACCGGTGAGACCTGCCTGTCATTGCCATAGCGCCTGGACGTCGGGCACGGGAACGTGTGAAAGATTCCCATCCAACGCCAGGAATGCAGTATGACGTGGCGCCCTCTCACTGCCTGAGACCACCGCCGCAGTTGTGCAGGCACGTCGCCGGCAGGCAGCCGCCATGCCGTGCTGGCAGCTGTCTGGCACCACTGGCGGATACTTGACCGGCGGCACCGAAGGCGTAGCATCTGCAGCAAGCCAAGGGACAGACCCTTCGCTGCCACAACGACATGAGGGATTCTCATGGAATTCGACTATCTCGTCTTCATCGGGCGTTTCGAGCCCTTCCACAACGGCCATGCCGCCGTTGCCCGCCTTGCCCTGAGCAGGGCCCGCAAGCTGATCTTCCTGGTCGGCTCTGCCGATACCCCCCGCAGCCTGCGCAATCCCTGGACCGTGGCCGAACGCGCCGTGATGATCCAGGCCGCCCTCGATGGCAACGCCGATCGCCTGCTGATCCAGCCACTGCGTGACCACCTGTACAACGAAGCCCAGTGGATCGCCAGCGTGCAGCGTCATGTGGCCGAAGCCCTGCGCAACGATGGCGCCGCATCCGATGCGAAGGTCGGCCTGATCGGCATGGACAAGGATGCTTCCAGCTACTACCTGCGGGAATTCCCGCAATGGCCGCTGGTCGATGTGCAGCACACCGCAACGTTGTCGGCCACCGAGCTGCGTCGTTACCTGTTCGAAGCCGGCGACGTGGATTTCCACGGTGCACTGCTGATGCTGCGCGGCAATGTACCGGCACCGGTGTACGACATGCTCGAGGCGTTCCGCAGAAGCTCGCCGGCCTACGCGCAGCTGTTGGCCGAGTACCGTTTCATCGAGCAGTACAAGGCCGCCTGGAAGGATGCGCCATACGCACCGACCTTCGTCACCACCGATGCGGTGGTGGTGCACTCGGGCCACGTACTGCTGGTCCGCCGTCGTTCGGCACCGGGCAAGGGCCTGTGGGCGCTGCCCGGCGGCTTCGTCGGCCAGGAACAGGGCCTGCTCGACAGCTGCCTGCGCGAACTGCGCGAGGAAACCCGGCTGAAGATTCCACTGCCGGTGCTGAAAGGCTCGCTGAAGGGCCAGCAGGTGTTCGACCACCCCGAGCGCAGCCAGCGCGGCCGCACCATCACCCATGCCTTCCACTTCGAATTCCCCGCTGGCGAACTGCCGGCGGTGCGCGGTGGCGACGACGCCGACAAGGCGCGCTGGATTCCGGTCAGCGAGGCGCTGGACATGGGCCCGCAGCTGTTTGAAGACCACCTGCACATCCTGGAGTACTTCCTGGGCCGGGGCTGATCGCACTGGACCCTGCAGAACCCGTTTTCCCCACCGGCGGACAGACCGCCGGTGCCACTCGACGCGAAGGAGCTTCCGTCATGCATTACCTCGATAACCTTCTCCTCAACACCGACAGCTACAAGGCCAGCCACTGGCTGCAGTACCCGCCGGGTACCGACGCCACGTTCTTCTACGTGGAATCACGCGGCGGCCTGCACGATCGCACGGTGTTCTTCGGCCTGCAGGCGATCCTCAAGGATGCCCTGGCACGGCCGGTCACCCACGCCGACATCGACGACGCCGCAGCGCTGTTCGCCGCGCATGGCGAACCGTTCAACGAAGCCGGCTGGCGCGATATCGTCGACCGTCTCGGCGGCCATCTGCCGGTACGCATCCGCGCCGTACCCGAGGGCAGCGTGGTGCCCACGCAGCAGGCGCTGATGACCATCGAGTCGACCGACCCCGCCGCCTTCTGGGTGCCGTCCTACCTGGAAACCCTGCTGCTGCGCGTGTGGTACCCGGTCACCGTGGCGACCATCAGTTGGCATGCGCGGCAGACCATCGCCGCGTTCCTGCAGCAGACCAGCGATGACCCGCAGGGGCAGCTGCCGTTCAAGCTGCACGACTTCGGCGCACGTGGCGTCTCCAGCCTGGAATCTGCCGCACTGGGTGGTGCTGCGCACCTGGTCAACTTCCTCGGCACCGATACGGTATCGGCGCTGTGCCTTGCACGTGCGCATTACCACGCGCCGATGGCGGGCTATTCGATTCCGGCCGCCGAGCACAGCACCATCACCAGCTGGGGCCGCGAGCGCGAAGTGGATGCGTACCGCAACATGCTGCGCCAGTTCGGCACGCCCGGTGCGATCGTAGCGGTGGTGTCGGACAGCTATGACATCTACCGCGCCATCAGCGAACACTGGGGTACCACCCTGCGCGAAGAAGTGATCGCTTCCGGCGCCACCCTGGTCGTCCGCCCCGACTCGGGCGACCCGGTGGAGGTGGTGGCCGAAAGCCTGCTGCGGCTGGATGCCGCGTTCGGTCACACGATCAACGGCAAGGGCTACAAGGTGCTCAACCACGTCCGCGTCATCCAGGGCGATGGCATCAACCCGGACACGATCCGCGCGATCCTGCAGCGCACCACCAATGATGGCTACTCGGCCGACAACGTGGCCTTCGGCATGGGCGGCGCACTGCTGCAGCGGCTGGACCGTGATACGCAGAAGTTCGCACTGAAGTGCTCGGCCGCGCGGGTGGACGGTGACTGGATCGATGTCTACAAGGATCCGATCACCGATGCCGGCAAGGCCAGCAAGCGCGGCCGTATGCGCCTGCTGCGCCGCTTGGACGACGGCAGCCTGCACACGCTGCCGCTGCCGGCCGATGGCGATGACACCCTGCCGGCCGGCTTCGAGGATGCGATGGTGACCGTGTGGGAGAACGGCCGCCTGCTGCACGACCAGCGCCTGGATGACATCCGCGCCCGGGCCGCTGCCCAGCGTTGAGGACCCATCCACGCATGGCGGGGATCCCGCTGGGGGTCAGAGCCCGTTGCGGGCAACGGGATCCGACCCCTGGGCCTTGACCGGCGCCGCCAACGCGTCCACCGTGGGCGCGCCGAAGGTATCCCTGCCGTGGTCTGGATGACGACAGGGATTTAAACGGGAATCCGGTGAAGGCGCCTCGCGCGCCCATTCCGGAGCTGCCCCGCAGCGGTGAATGGAAACGAATCCTGCCAACAGCACTGGGCTCGCGCCTGGGAAGCGGCAGGTAGTAGGTGGGCTGCGGCCCGTGTCCATCAGCCCGAATACCGGCCCCGGCCGGGGGACTCGACCGTCCCCTGACTCGACCTGGAATCTCCGCGGGGAGGTTGCCGGGGCCATCGTCGTCCTGCGCGTGCAGGTGGCGTGGCCGCGCGCGTCCTGTTCACGGTTTCCGGCCAGACCCGCTGCTGCCCACGCCCAGATGCACCCGACGATGACCGAGCTCCAACGCCCCACCCTGACCCTTCCCGACAACGGCCAGCGCCTGCTGCTGCACTCGTGCTGCGCGCCATGCTCGGGCGAAGTGATGGAGGCGATCACCGCCTCCGGAATCGACTACGCGATCTTCTTCTACAACCCCAACATCCACCCGGTGAAGGAGTACGAGCTGCGCAAGCAGGAGAACATCCGCTTCGCCGAGCAGCACAACATTCCCTTCATCGACTGCGACTACGACACCGACAACTGGTTCAGCCGTGCGCGTGGCATGGAGAATGAACCCGAGCGCGGCATCCGCTGCACGATGTGCTTCGACATGCGTTTCGAGCGCACCGCGCTGTACGCACACGAACACGGCTACGACACCATCAGCTCCTCGCTGGGCATCTCGCGCTGGAAGAACATGGCGCAGATCAACGACTGTGGCGTGCGCGCCGCCTCGCATTACGAAGGCCTGCAGTACTGGGACTACAACTGGCGCAAGGGTGGTGGTGCCAGCCGCATGGTCGAGATCAGCAAACGCGAGCAGTTCTACCAGCAGGAATACTGTGGCTGCGTGTATTCGCTGCGCGATGCCAACCGCCACCGTCGTGAGAACGGCCGCGAGCGCATCAAGATCGGCCTGCTGTATTACGGGCAGGACAACGACGCCGCCAGCAGCGATTGACGTGCGCGCGAGGGGCGGCCACGCTGGTCGCCCCTCTTCCGTTGTACCGGACCTGCCATGACCGCCCTGCCCGCTGACGTCGCCCTGCTGGTGATCGACCTGCAGCCGGACTTCATGCCCGGTGGCGCCCTCGCCTGCGAACAGGGCGATGCGCTGGTGGCGCCGATCACGGCACTGCTGGCCGAGCGCCGCTACCGCACCGTGGTCGCAACCCAGGACTGGCACCCGGCCGACCATGCCTCGTTTGCCAGCCAGCATCCGGGGCATCTGCCGTTCGAAGCGATCCTGCTGCACGCACAGCCGCAGACCCTGTGGCCGGACCACTGCGTGCAGGGCAACGCGGGCGCCGCACTGCACCCGGGCGTGGACTGGACCGTGGCCGACCTGATCCTGCGCAAGGGCACCCGCCAACAGGTGGATTCGTACAGCGCCTTCCGCGAAAACCACGGTCCCGACGGCACGCGCCCAGCGACCGGACTGGCCGGCTGGCTGCACGAACGTGGGATCCGCGAGGTGCACGTGTGCGGGTTGGCACGCGATTACTGCGTGCTGTGGAGCGCGCAGGACGCGGTGAAGTCCGGCTTCCGGGTGAAGTTCCTGTGGGAGCTGACCCGCCCGGTGACCGATGCCAACGACGGCATGGTGCGCGAGGCCCTGGCGAAGGCGAGGATTGCGATCCTGTAAGCAGCATGTCGCCTCTGCCGCTTGTGTGCCTGATTCGCAACCTGCAGAATCGCGCCATCCAGCCCTCCAAGTACGCCCCCCAACAGATCGCGGGACGGCCGAACCGAGGGCTTTTCATTGGATGACGCCAGGAGGGCAAAGGTATGCCGACGGCAGTTCTCATTGATGGCGGCTACTTCATCAAGCGCTTTCGCCGCATCGAGCCCCACAACGCTTACAACGCCCAACGCGCCGCCGAGGTCGCCCACCGATGGGCCATCGCCCATCTGAAGCATGCAAGTGGCGAGCGACGGGACCTCTATCGCATCTTCTTCTACGACTGCCCGCCGTTGCGCAAGAAGATGCACAACCCGATTTCCGGTCTGTGCATCGACTATTCGCGATCCGACGAAGCGCTGTTCAGAACCAGCCTGCACGAGGCACTGAAGCAGAAGCGGAAGGTCGCCCTGCGTCTTGGCCATCTCACCGACTTCAGTTCGTGGACGACCGGGTCACGAACCTTCGACGACCTGCTCAAGGGAAAGCGAACGTTCGGCGATCTTCAGGCCGACGAGCTGCAACCGAATGTGCGGCAGAAAGGCGTGGATATGCGCATCGGCATCGACATCTCGTCACTCGCCCTCAAGCGTCAGGTCCGCCAGATCATTCTGATGGCGGGTGATGCTGACTTCGTGCCGGCCGCGAAGCTCGCCCGGCGTGAAGGCGTCGATTTCGTGCTGGATCCGATGTGGTCATCCATTCCCAAAGGGCTGATGGAACACATTGATGGCGTACGCTCCACCTGCCCCAAGCCATTGGAGCAACAGCGGGCGCATCGCGGGCAGTTGCCGCGTGCCATCCCGGGAACCGCCAGCGCTACCTGAACACCACCGTGCGGTGCCCGTTGAGCAGGATGCGGTGCTCCACGTGCCGGCGTACCGCCCGCGCCAGCACCTGCGATTCGGTATCGCTGCCCAGCCGCACCAGTTCCCTCGGGGTCATCGCGTGGTCCACGCGGGCCACGTCCTGTTCGATGATCGGGCCCTCGTCCAGGTCTTCGGTGACGTAGTGTGCGGTGGCGCCGATGATCTTGACCCCGCGCGCATGCGCCTGGTGGTACGGCTGTGCGCCCTTGAAGCTGGGCAGGAAGCTGTGGTGGATGTTGATTGCCCTGCCCGCCAGCGCACGGCACAGCGTGGGCGAAAGAATCTGCATGTAGCGCGCCAGCACCACCAGATCGATGCGCTCGCGTTCGACCAGGTCGATGATCTGCTGTTCCTGCGCCGCGCGCGTGTCCGCGTTCACCGGCAGGTGGTGGAACGGCACCTGGTAGGACGCCGCCAGCGCCGCGAAGTCCGCATGGTTGGATGCCACCGCGGCGATATCCACCTTCAGCTGGCCGCTGTGTGCACGGAAAAGCAGGTCGTTCAGGCAATGGCCCTGCTTGCTGACCAGCACCAGCAGGCGTGGCCGGCGGCGACCGTCATGCAGCTGCCAGTCCATGCCGAAGTCCGCTGCCAGTGCGGCCATCGCGGTGTGCACGGTGTCCAGCGGCAGGCCCGCATCGCGGTCGAAGTGCACGCGCAGGAAGAAGCGACCGCTCTCCTCATCGCCGAACTGCTGGGCGTCGAGGATGTTGCAGCCGTGGTCGAACAACAGGCCCGACACGCGATAGACGATGCCGGTGCGGTCGGGACAGGAGAGGGTGAGGATGGAATCGGGGCGCATTGCCCGAGTGTAGGGCAGCACTGCGGCGTGGTGGACGATGGTCACCGATGCAACCGACTGCTTGGTACAGACCCAAGCGATACTTGGCCTTCCGCATGGCAAGCTGGTCGGTCATGAACCTGTTGCAGCTCATCCGCAGCTTCACCCGCACCGCAGAGACCGGCAGCATTGCCGCTGCGGCACGCACCCTTGGCATCAGCGCCACCGCCGTGGGCCAGAACATCAACCGTCTGGAAGCCCACCTGGGCGTACGCCTGCTGAACCGCAGCACGCGCCAGCTGGCGCTGAGCGAGGCCGGCACGGTGTACCTGGCACAGGTGCGGCATCTCGAAGCCGATCTGGCACGCGCGCAGGCCATGGTCACCGGCGACGTGGAACCGGCCGGGCCCCTGCGCATCGCCAGCAGCAGCGCGTTCGCCCGGCACGTGCTGGCACCGCTGCTGCCCTCACTGCAGCAGCGCTACCCGCAGCTGCAACTGGAACTGCGCCTGACCGATCGCGCCGTGCAGCACGGTGCCGAGGCGGTGGATGCAAGCCTCCGCATCGGCGCGCAGCTGGAGGACGGGCTGGTGGCGCGGCCCCTGGCACGCATTCCGTTCGTGTTCTGCGCATCGCCAGCGTACCTGCAGGCACACGGCACGCCGCTGGAACCGGCGCAGCTGGCCGCCCATCGCGGCCTGCTGCACCGCTTCCCCACCGACGGCCGGCCACTGCGCTGGGGCCTGCTGAAAGAGGGGCAACGCGTGGACGCGGCACTGCCGCCGAGCATGGTCTGCGATGACATCGATGCGCTGGCCGAACTGGCCGCTGCCGGAGCCGGCATCACCCGGCTGGCGGCGTTCGTGGCCGAGCCGTACCTGCGTGACGGGCGCCTGCAGGCGGTGTTCGGTTGCGGCAGCGACTGGCAGCCGGAACCGATGGACGTCTATTTCTGCGTCAGCGACCGCCGCGACTTCACCGCCAAGATCCGCGCGCTGTTCGAGCACCTGCAGGCCGGCCTGCCGCCGGCCTGGCGGGTGTAATGCTCAGCGCGGACTGAACACGCCGCGTGCATCGCGCGGCTCGCAGCGCAGGTACTGCGGCGCCGGCACCACGGTGTCACCCAGCGCAGCAGCGGCGTGCCACGGCCAACGCGGGTCGTACAGGATGCCGCGGGCCAGCGCGATGGCATCGGCCTGGTTGTGGCGCAGGATCGATTCGGCCTGCTCCGGCTCGGTGATCATGCCTACCGCGATCACCGGCATGCGCACCTTCTTGGCCTTGATCGCCGCCGCGAACGGCACCTGGTAGCCGGGGCCGACGCTGATCTTCTGGCGCTCGTGCAGGCCGCCACTGGAAACGTGCAGGAAATTGCAGCCGCGTGCGTCCAGTACCTGTGCCAGCGCCTCGCTCTGCACGATGTCCCAGCCACCCTCGACCCAGTCGCTGGCGGAGATGCGCACGCCCACGGCGACCTTGTCCGACACCGCGGCACGCACCGCGTCGAACACTTCAACCAGCATCCGCAGGCGGTTCGGCAGCGAGCCGCCGTAGCCATCGGTGCGGCGGTTGCTCAGCGGCGACAGGAACTGGTGCAACAGGTAGCCATGTGCGGCGTGAATCTCGATCAGCTCGAAGCCCAGGCGCTCGGCGCGCACCGCGCTGGCGGCGAAGGCGGCAACGACTTCGGCGATGCCGGCCTCGTCCAGTTCCTGCGGCGCCGGGTCGGTGGCATGGAACGGCAGCGGCGACGGTGCGACCGTGGCCCAGCCGCGGACATCATCGGCCGGCAGCTGGCCACCGCCCTCCCACGGGCGCGCCGTAGAGGCCTTGCGGCCGGCATGGGCCAGCTGCACACCCAATGGCATCGGCGACCAGCGGCGCACGCTGGCCAGCACCTGCGCCAAGGCCGCTTCGGTGCCGTCATCCCACAGGCCCAGATCGGCCCAGCTGATGCGGCCGCGCGCTTCGACCGCAGTGGCCTCCAGGATCAACAGGCCCGCACCGGACTGCGCCAGGTTGCCCAGATGCATGGCGTGCCAGTCACTGGCGCGGCCGTCTTCGGCGGAGTACTGGCACATCGGCGCGACGACGATGCGGTTGGACAGGGTCAGGGGGCCGAAGGAGATCGGCGAAAACAGCTGGCTCACGGCAGTGGGGGTGTATCAAAGGGGGTGCGTATTGCACCGCTGTACGGCCGATAGATCAACCGTGTGGGTAGATCGCTGTTTCGTGGGCAAGGCGCAGCCGATGTCTCAGCGCACCCAGCCGGCCAGCGCCTCGGCGCAATCGCGCTCGTCCTTGAACTGCAGCAGGTCGTCGGCACGGGTGCGGCCACGGTTCAGCGCGGCCACCGGCAGGCCAGCCTTGGCCGCCGCCTGCACGAAGCGGAAGCCGGAATAGACCATCAGCGAGGAGCCCACCACCAGTACCGCATCCGCCTGTTGCAGGTGGTCGTGCACGGCATCCACACGCTCACGCGGCACGTTCTCGCCGAAGAACACCACGTCCGGCTTCAGCAGGCCGCCGCAGTGCGCGCAGTCGGGCACCACGAACGTCGAGAAGTCGGTTTCCAGATCGGCATCGCCGTCGGGCGCGATACCGGCCTGCAGCGATTCCCAGCCGGGGTTGGCGTCCAGCAGCTGCTGCTGGAAGTCCTCACGCTCGCTGCGACGTTCGCAGCCCATGCAGCGCACCAGGTCCAGGCGACCGTGCAGGTCGATTACGTTGCGGCTGCCGGCACGCTGGTGCAGGCCATCCACGTTCTGGGTCAGCAGCACCTGCAGCTTGCCGCTGTCTTCCAGTGCGGCCAGCGCCTGGTGGGTGCCGTTGGGCCGGGCCCGGCCGAAGCGTGGCCAGCCCAGCAGGCTGCGCGCCCAGTAACGCTGGCGGGTGGCGGCCTCGCCCATGAACGCCTGGTAGGTCACCGGCGGCGTGCGCTTCCACTGGCCATCGGCATCGCGGTAATCGGGAATGCCCGAAGCGGTGCTGCAGCCGGCGCCGGTCAGCACGAACAGGCGTTGGGCGCGGTCGATGAAGTCGGTGAGCGGCAGGGTCATGGCAGCCAGATGGGGGCGCGCGGGCGCCCCCGCAAGCACAGGCTCAGGCCGCCGGCGCGCCGGGAAGCTGCGGCACGGTCACCGGATGGCCGTCCTCGCCCAGGGCGATCATCACGAAGTGGCCGCGGGTGCACAGCTTGCGCTCGCCGCTGTGCAGGTCCTCGGCGATCAGCTCCACCTCGACCTTCATCGAGCTGCGGCCGACCTCGACGATGCGGCCGATGGTCTCCACCATCTGGCCGATGCGGATCGGCAGCTTGAAATCGACCTGGTCGCTGCGCGCGGTCACCACGGTGCGGCGCGAGTAGCGGGCGGCGGCCAGGAAGGCGGCCTTGTCCATCCATGCCAGTGCCTGGCCACCGAACAGGGTGCCCATGTGGTTGGTGTGGTTGGGGAAGACGATTTCGGCCATGCGCACTTCGGTCGGCGGCACGGTCTCGGGAATGGGGGTCATGGGGGCGGTTCGGGTGTGGGGTAAGACGGATTTTAAGGCAGGTGGCGTGCAGGCGGCGCTACACTTCGGCACCCCCACTGCGTGAACCCACCATGCCCGCCACGTCCAACCTGCTGGCCTTCGCCCTTGTCTCGCTGGCCATGGTGCTGACACCCGGGCCGAACATGATCTACGTGATCTCCCGTTCGATCTGCCAGGGCCGCGTGGCCGGGCTGATCTCGCTGGGTGGGGTCGCGCTGGGCTTCGTGTTCTACATGCTGTGCGCGGCGCTGGGCATCACCGCGCTGCTGATGACCGTGCCGTTCGCCTACGACGCGCTGCGCATCGGCGGCGCGCTGTACCTGCTGTACCTGGCCTGGCAGGCGCTGAAGCCGGGCGGCCGCTCGCCGTTCGCGGTGCGTGACCTGCCGGTGGACGGCCCGCGCAAGCTGTTCGCGATGGGCTTTCTGACCAACGTACTGAACCCCAAGGTCGCGGTGATGTACCTGTCGCTGCTGCCGCAGTTCCTGCACCCGGACAGCGAAGGCGGCGTGTTGATGCAGTCGCTGGTGCTGGGTTCCACCCAGCTGCTGGTCAGCGTGAGCGTGAACGCGGTGATCGCGATAATGGCCGGCAGCATCGCCGGCTTCCTCGCCGCCCGCCCCACCTGGCAGGCGGTGCAGCGGTGGTTCATGGGCACGGTACTGGCCGGACTGGCCGTGCGCATGGCGGTGGATGGGCGGCGGTGATGACCCTTCCGATGCTGCAGCGATACTCCTATCTCAAGATCGATGGGCCGTCCTGCGTTTGAACATGCTGTGCCGGCTGTAGTTCAAGGATCGCTGCTTGCGATTGAGTCAATGCATCAGCACGATGAAGCGACTCCGCTTCAGGCGCACGAAGCGCATCCATCGTATTCATGTGTCCTCGGCGATGGGCTGGATCATCCATTGCTCCCTCCACTATGAAGACCCTCTCACCCCGAGCCAGGCTTTCTGTCGGGTTGTTCAGCACAACATGGTCAACCCGCGAAAGCCCCTGCTCCTTCGCCAGTACCAGCAGGCTTGCGGACATGCGCTGACTCGACTCGTCCCACGGCTTCCCATGCTCGGTGTCCAAGCGTTCCACACCAGCCCTGATCTGCATATAGAGAGCACGGTCTGCATCGCCAAGTTCAGCTGTTGAAGAAGACACTCGATGCAGCGACGGTGAGTCGTCGGCGGGAGTGCCAACTCTGTCCGCAACTGCGGTGCGTTCGGCGTCAAGTTCTGGCTCTGGCCTGCGTCGTCGCTGCCGCTGCGAGGGCGCTATGTGCTGGTCATAGTGTGCGCCGTAGTAAAGCTCGTAGTTCGCATGAGGACCAACAGACGGAGCCTCCGTCTTGAATACCTCGGCGATCTGATCCAGTGCTTGGCTACGGTTGATCCTTCCGGCCTGGAGTTCCGCCGCAATGGCTCCATATTGTTGTGGCCGGTTACCTGTGCCGGAAACGCCAATGTCCGGACCGCCAGCGGCGACAATTTCGCGCTGGACCTGGACATTGCTGAGAGTCGCAGCTGCTTCTCCTCGCAACTTGCTGTTTACATAGGATTGCTTAGTCGTCGGATCTGATGGTTCGGTGAAGAGATGGTGCCCAACTTCGTGAGAAAGAGAACGTGCGATTCTGGAGCCTTGCCCGATTGCGTTCTCGTCAATAACGATCTTCACACCGGGAATAAGATAGGTGCCGCCACCGGCTTGCCCCCATTCGACACCCAGGTTGTCGCGATCAGCCTGTGCGAGACCCGCTCGAAGTGTTGGGGATTTCGCCAGAAGCGGCGCCAGCGAGGGATCGGCCAATGGCGAAGCCGGACGACGTGTGGCTCCTGGTCGGCCACCCTCCTGCGGCTGTGACAGTGCAAGTTCTTCATTACGCTCCATGGTGCGGCTCCTTCGCAATGACAGGGGGCTAGCGCTGACTGATCGATACGAAGGTCAGCGTCTTGTAGTCGAGGGAGAGCCCGAGCACTACCTTGGCACTGTTCACCTGAGCAGACCAGTAAGGTCGGGAGTCAGGCGCATCGGGGTGAGGTGGCTCTATGGTGGAGTTCTCCCAGATGATTTCCTCGAGCGCGATGCTCGGTGGCGCGACCTCAAAGATCAGGGTCGCGTGCGTAGGATCGTCGGCAGAACTTCTCAGCGTGATGTTCCGGACCTCAAGGTCGCCCAACATTCCGCGTTCTGCGGTCCGCTCGTCCCGCAGGCCCTGTCGCGTCGGTGCACCCAAGTGCGTGTGAAGTTGTTCATTCAATGCGTCGACATCATCAAAACGCACGCTGGCCAAACGCTCGATATCGTTCTTGAATCGCTCCATACCAATTTCACTCCCTGATTTGATGGACTGTCTTTGATTCAAATGATGCGAGGGGGTTGGGCGTGCACCGCTCGAACACGCTGACAGTACCAACGCTGCAATAGTGATTGTGAGGCAGCGATACCCTGCTACCCAGGGGCGGCGTCGAAGTCCACCTTTTGATGAAGAAGCGCATTTCTCGACCGATGCATTCATGAAAGTACCTCTCGCGGGAGTCCCACTTTCGCGAATCTAGCACGACGTCGGAGTCAAGCAGGTCACTGGCCGTGGGCACTCAGTCGCCGATGTGGCAAGTCGGCTCGGTGAATCGATCCACGGTCTTCACCGCTGGCGAAAGAGGTATGTGAATCCATCATCCACGCGCCCGGTGGCAACGGCTCGGAGATGGATGACCGACATCCGGGCACGGTGCTGGCCGGGTTGGCGGTGCGCATGGCACCCTGAAAACCTTCCGCGCTGCGCGCTCGCCGGGCATGGCCCGGCGCTACCGTGGAAACGAAAAACCCCGGCATTGGCCGGGGTTTCTCGTTGCGACAGACCTGACCGGTTCGATCAGAAGTTCATGTCGAAGGCGACTTCGCCCTTCACGCCCACCTGGTAGGCCGAGGCGCGGCGTTCGAAGAAGTTGGTCAGTTCCTGCACGTCCTGCAGTTCCATGAAGCTCAGCGGGTTGCGCACGTTGTACTTGCGCTCCATGCCCAGGCGATGGAAATGGTTGTCGGCGCAGTGCTGCAGGTACTGGCGCATGTCACGGGTGGAAATACCCGCCACGCCACCGGACAGCACGTCCTCGGCGAACTGCACTTCGCACTCGATGGCTTCGGCCAGCATGTCGTAGACATCCTGCTTCATCTTGTCGTCGAACAGGTCCGGCTCTTCCTCGCGGATCACGTCCACGCACTCGAAGGCGAACTCCATGTGCGCGCTCTCGTCGCGGAACACCCAGTTGGTGCCCGAGGCCAGGCCATTGAGCAGGCCGCGCGAACGGAAGTAGTACACGTAGGCGAAGGCAGCGAAGAAGAACAGGCCTTCGATGCACGCAGCGAAGCAGATCTGGTTGAGCAGGAACTGGCGGCGCTCGTCGCGGGTCTCGATGCGCTTCAGGTCCTGGATCGAGTCGATCCACTTGAAGCAGAAATCGGCCTTCTTCTTGATCGAGTCGATGTTCTCCACCGCGGCGAAGGCTTTGACGCGCTCGTCCGGATCCGGCAGGTAGTTGTCCAGCAGGGTCAGGTAGAACTGCACGTGCAGCGCTTCTTCATACAGCTGGCGCGACAGGTACATGCGCGCTTCGGGCGCGTTCAAGTGCTGGTACAGGTTCAGCACCAGGTTGTTGGACACGATCGAATCGCCGGTGGCGAAGAACGCGACCAGACGGTGGATCAGGTGACGCTCGCCCGGCGACATCTTGCTGTGCAGGTCGCTGATGTCGATCTGGAAGTTGATCTCTTCCACCGTCCAGGTGTTCTTGATCGCGTTCCGGTACATGTCATAGAACTGCGGGTAGCGCATCGGGCGCAGGGTCAGTTCAAAACCGGGATCGAGCAGCATCTGCTTGGGCTTGTCGGCCATGGGTGTTTCCTTGAATTCCTGGGTGAGCGGCCGGGCATGGCCCGGCGCTACCGTGGGTGTCTCTCTGCAGCCGAGCATGGCTCGGCTCTACAGGTATGAGGTGCCGGCGATCGCCGGCACGGCGCGTCTTACTGGCAGGCCTCGCAGGCTTCCGGGTTCTCCAGCGAGCAGGCGATGGCCTCTTCCGGGCTGAACACCTTCTCCGGGCCGGCGGTGGCCACGTGGCTGACGGTGGTCTTGGCGATCTTGGTGGCCGGACGCGAACGCAGGTAGTAGGTGGTCTTGATGCCCTGCTTCCAGGCGTACATGTACATGGACGACATCGCGCCGATGCTCGGGCTTTCCATGAACAGGTTGAGCGAGGCGGACTGGTCGATGAAGGCACCACGATCGGCGGCCATGTCGATCAGCGAACGCATCGGCAGTTCCCATGCGGTGCGGTAGACGTGGCGCAGCGTTTCCGGAATCTGGGTGATGGCCTGGATCGAGCCGTCGGCCAGCTTGATCGCATCGCGCATTTCCGGGGTCCAGTGGCCCAGCTTCTTCAGCTCGTTCACCAGGTAGCGGTTCACCTGCAGGAAGTCACCGGACAGGGTCTCGCGCTTGAACAGGTTGGACACCTGCGGTTCCACGCACTCGTAGCAGCCGGCGATGGAGGCGATGGTGGCGGTCGGGGCGATCGCGATCATCAGCGAGTTGCGCAGGCCGTGTTCCTTGATGCGCTCACGCAGGACGTCCCAGCGTGCGGCATCTTCCGGCACCACGTTCCAGGCATCGAACTGCAGCTCGCCGCTGGCCGCACGGGTGTCGGCGAAGGACGGGTGCTTGCCACGTTCCTGGGCCAGTTCCACCGAAGTTTCCAGCGCGTGGAAGTAGATGGTCTCGGCGATCTTCTTCGACAGCGCGCGGGCTTCGGCGCCATCGAACGGCAGGCGCTTGCGGAAGAACACGTCCTGCAGGCCCATGCAGCCCAGGCCGACCGGACGCCAGCGCAGGTTGCCGCGACGTGCCGATTCGATCGGGTAGAAGTTCAGGTCGATCACGCGGTCCAGCTGGCGCACGGCCAGGCGCACGGTGTCGGCCAGCTTGTCGAAATCGAACTCGCCGTTGCCGTCGAAGTGGTTGCCCAGGTTGATCGAACCCAGGTTGCACACCGCGGTCTCTTCGGCCGAGGTGACTTCCAGGATCTCGGTGCACAGGTTGGACAGGTGGATCACGTTGCCAGCGCGCAGGGTCTGGTTGCTGGCGCGGTTGCACTTGTCCTTGAAGGTCATCCAACCGTTGCCGGTCTCGGCCAGGGTGCGCATCATCCGCGAGTACAGCTTGCGTGCGGAGATGGTGCGGTTGGCCTTGCCCTGTGCTTCGGCCTGCAGGTAGGCAGCCTCGAAGGCTTCACCGAACAGGTCGGTGAACTCGGGCACCACGCGCGGATCGAACAGCGACCATTCCTGGTCCGACTCGACGCGCTTCATGAACAGGTCCGGGATCCAGTTGGCCAGGTTCAGGTTGTGCGCACGGCGCGATTCGTCGCCGGTGTTGTCACGCAGCTCGAGGAAGTCCTCGATGTCGGCGTGCCAGGTTTCCAGGTACACACAGGCCGCGCCCTTGCGCTTGCCCCCCTGGTTCACCGCAGCCACCGACGAATCCATGGTCTTCAGCCACGGCACGATGCCGTTGGAGTGGCCGTTGGTCGACTTGATCAGCGAGCCACGCGAACGCACGCGGGTGTAGCTGACGCCGATGCCGCCGGAGAACTTGGACAGCTGGGCGATGTCGCCGTACTTGGAGTAGATCGATTCCAGCGAATCCTGCGGCGAGTCCAGCAGGAAGCACGAGGACAGCTGCTCGTGGGTGGTGCCGGAGTTGAACAGCGTCGGGCTGGACGGCAGGTAGTCCAGGTTGCCCATGCGCTTGTACAGCGCCAGGGTTTCCGGCACGTCCTCGCTCAGCGCGCTGGCGATGCGCAGGAAGAACTGCTGCGGGGTCTCGATCACCTTGCGGGTGTGCGGATGGCGCAGCAGGTAGCGGTCGTACAGGGTACGCAGGCCGAAGTAATCGAAGTTCAGGTCCAGCGAGATGTCGATGGCATCGTTGAGCTTGCGTGCGTTGGTCTGCACGAAGTTCAGCAGGCGGTCGTTGATCAGGCCCACTTCGTGGCCACGACCCACCGACTGCGAGAACGCGTGGATTTCCTGGTTGGACACTTCCTTGGCAATGAAGTTGGCCAGCAGGCGCGCGGCCAGGCGGCCGTACTCGGGCTCTTCGCCGATCAGCAGCGCCGCGGTGCGGATGGACAGTTCGTCCAGCTCCTGGGTGGTGGCGCCGTTGTACAGGCCGGAAATGGTGCGGGTGGCCACGCGCATCGGATCGACGGCGTGCAGGCCTTCAGAGGAACGCTGCACCGCGCGGACGATCTTGTTCAGATCCACCAGCTCGGTCGTGCCATTGCGCTTGGTCACACTCATCGCGTTGGACGTCGGCGGCGACGTCAACAGGAACTCGCTTTCCTTCTCGATGGTGGCGCTGGTCTCGGTGGTCACGGCGTGTGTCCTCTTGGCGTGATGGATGGTGGCTCGGTGCATCGGATGACGCGGCCCGGGACGTGACACCCCAGGGTGGCAGACCGGTGTCGCAGGAAGTGAGACCTGCGCCTGTGGCTGCTGCTGGCAGTGCTGACCGGTGCCGCTGCGGGCATGGAGGGCGTATCACCGGAGGCTCCGGCGATCCATTCCATGGACCCGGCGGCTTGGGGTCCCCACAACCGACAGCCACAAGATAGTGGGGGTAGTTGGGTCCGTCAACGCCAAATGTAGTGAAATTCGGCAATCCCTTGCGCCGCAAGGATCGTGCCATCGGCGCCCGGTTTGGACGCTTTGGACCTGCTGGAACGGGCTGCGCAGTCAAGCCCGAAAAGCGTCGTGATGGCGGTAATGAGCACCCCACCAGCGGAACAATGACAGCTTCACATGACAGGGCCATGCAGGCGAGGGACAACTCTGTGGATAGGTGGTGGGCAGCCAGTGGGCAGCCGGTGGACGGGCGACACCGGGTAGTGCCGGCCGCTGGCCGGCAGCCCATGGGCCCGGAGGCATCGTGCGGATGCCGGCCAGCGGCCGGCACTACCCCTCACGCCCGGTGCGGGGTGCCCAGGTACTCGGCGCTCTGCATTTCGATCAGGCGCGAGGCCGTGCGCTCGAACGCGCCCTGCAGACGAGTGCCGGTGTACAGCTCGACCGGCGAGGTGCTGGCGGTGCAGACCAGGTTGACGTGGCGGTCGTACAGCTCGTCGATCAGGTTGACGAAGCGGCGCGCGGCATCCTCGTTCAGGCGATCGAAGGCCGGAATGCCCCCCAACAGCACGGTGTTGAACTCGTGCGCGATCTCGATGTAGTCCGACGGCCCACGCGGCCCTTCACACAGGGCGGCGAAGTCGAACCAGGCAATGCTCTTGCCACGCGCGCGCACCGGGATCTTGCGGCTCTCGATCTCGATGTTGCCCGCCTTGGCCGGTTGGCCGCCACTCAGTTCGCCCCAGCGCGTGGCCAGCCAGGCGTCGCTGTCGGCGGCCAGCGGCGCGCGGTACACCGGCGAACGGGTCAGCGCGCGCATGCGGTAGTCCTCGGTGCCCTCGGCGTACAGTTCCACGCAGTAGCGCTGCAGCAGGCCGATGGCCGGCATGAAGCTCTCGCGCTGCAGGCCGTTGAGGTACAGGTTTTCCACCGCCGTGTTGGAGGTGGTGACCAGCGTCACGCCCTCGGCGAACATCCGCTCCAGCAGGCGCGCCAGCAGCATGGCATCGCCGATGTCGGTGACGAAGAATTCGTCCAGCACCAGCACGCGCAGGTTGCTGCGCCATTCCTGGGCGATCTTCGCCAGCGGGTCGCTCTGGCCCTGGTGCTCGCGCAGGCGCTCGTGGACGCTGCGCATGAAGCGATGGAAGTGGGTGCGGTACTTCTGCTTGATCGGCAGGCCGTCGTAGAACAGGTCGACCAGGAAGGTCTTGCCGCGGCCGACGCCGCCCCAGAAGTACAGGCCCTTGACCGGCTCGGGTTTCTTCCAGAACGAGGACAGGCGGTCCAGCCAGCCGTCCTCGGCGCTGTCCACCAGGGCCAGGTGGATCCGGTCCAGCTCGGCCAGGGCCGCATGCTGGGCCGGGTCGTTCTGCCAATCGCCGCGTTCCACCCCGGCCGCATAGCGCTGCGTCGGGGTCAGTTCCACCTCGCTCATGCCGCCGTGCCCAGCCAATGCTTGACGCCGTGGGTGAGCGCGCCGCGCAGGTCGATCAGCTTGCGGTGGAAGAAGTGGCTGGTGCCCGGCATGCGCACCAGCTCATGCGGCGCATCGAGGGTGTCCAGCCACTGGTAGACGGCCTGCGGGTCGACGATTTCATCCTGCTCGCCCTGGATCACCAGCCAGCGCGCTGGCGGCGCGATGCCGTCGAAGTCCCAACGGCCCGCCGGCGGGGCGATCGAGATCAGCGCTTCGGGCTGCAGCTCGGCGGCGGCCTTCAGCGAAACGAACGCGCCAAAGCTGAAGCCGGCCAGCCACAGGCGGTCGTCCGGACGCTGCTGGCGGACCCAGGCGGTGACGGCCTTCAGGTCCTCCTGCTCGCCCACGCCATGGTCGAATTCACCGGCAGAACCACCGACGCTGCGGAAGTTGAAGCGCACCGTGGCGATGCCCAGCTCGCGCAGGGTGGTGGCGGTCATGGTGACCACCTTGTTGTGCAGGGTGCCGCCTTCGGTGGACAGCGGATGGCAGATGACGGCCACGATCGGCTGCACCGGCACATCGGCCTTGGGCAGGTCGACGAGCACTTCCAGCGGGCCAACCGGGCCTTCCAGTGAGATGCAGGCGGTTTCGCCGGGGGCGACGGGGAACGAGGGCTTGTGCATGGCACCATGATAGCGTCCCCCGCCGCTGCCCTGTGCCCGCCCCATGCTCTACCTGTCCCTGGCCGTGATCTGCAGTGTGCTGGTTTCGGTGTTGTTGAAGGTGGCCGGACGCCGCCAGCTGGATGTTGCGCAGATGGTGACCTGGAACTATCTGGTCGCCGCGACGATGACGGCGGTGGTGCTGCAGCCGCCGCTGGATGCCTTGCGCGCACCGCATGCACCGTGGGTGTCACTGCTGGCGCTGGCGGTGGTGCTGCCCTCGATCTTCCTGGTGCTGGGCCGCGCGGTAGCGGTGGCCGGCATCGTCCGCAGTGATGTGGCGCAGCGGTTGTCGCTGCTGCTGTCGCTGGCAGCGGCATTCCTGTTCTTCGGCCAGACCGCCACGCCGTGGAAGCTGGCCGGGCTGGGCCTGGGCCTGCTGGCGATGGTGGCCATCAGCCTGCGTCCACGCGGCCCTGCAGTGGCCGCTTCCGCCGGTGGCTGGGGCTGGTTGCTGGGCGTGTGGGTCGGCTTTGCGGTGGTGGATGTGCTGCTGAAGCAGGTGGCGCTGTCGGGCACGCCGTCGATGGCGGCGGTGCTGGCCAGTTTCAGCGTGGCCTTCGTGCTGATGCTGGCGCTGCAGCTGCGGCGGCATTTCAGTGGGCGCAGCCGCCTGGCCTGGCGCAACCTCGGTGCCGGCGCGCTGCTGGGCCTGCTCAACGGCGGCAACATCCTGTTCTACGTGCATGCGCACCAGTCGATGCCGGACAGTCCGGCCACCGTGTTCGCCGGCATGAACATCGGCGTG
Organism: Stenotrophomonas sp. LMG 10879; assembly: GCF_002750935.1. NCBI lineage: Bacteria > Pseudomonadati > Pseudomonadota > Gammaproteobacteria > Lysobacterales > Lysobacteraceae > Stenotrophomonas > Stenotrophomonas sp. LMG 10879. The sequence goes on along the minus strand of NZ_PEJT01000004.1, from coordinate 273,290 downwards.
GTGGTGCTGGGTGCGCTGGTGGGCGTGTTCGCCTTCGGCGAGGCGACCACGCGCTGGAATCGTGCCGGCCTGGCGCTGGCAGTGCTGGCGATCGGGTTGATCGCCTGGGGGTAAGCCCCGGGCGATCTTGCCCCTTGTAGAGCCGAGCCCATGCTCGGCTGCCGTTGGCGCACAAAGCAGCCGAGCGTGGGCTCGGCTCTACAAGAAGGGCCGCCGGGTTATCTTTCGAAGCCCAGCAGCAGTGGGTCGTGGTCGGAGCTGCGCCATGGGCCCTGGACGTTGCGGCCCTGGTAGCCGCTGGCGTCCTGCTCGTCGGCGTTGCTGTGCCACTCGGCGGCGCCACGCAAGCGCTTGGCCATCGTCGGGCTGAGCAGTGCGTGATCGAGGCGGCCGGTATAGCCGTTGTAGACGTAGCTGTAGGGCTGTTCGACCTTGGCTACCTTGAAGGCATCCTGCCAGCCCAGGTCATGCAGGGTGCGGATCGGGTCTTCCATGGCGTAGGCGTTGAAGTCGCCCATCAGCACCACATCCTTCACCTTCAGGCGCGCGGCTTCGGCCTGCACCCAGGTGTTGAGCTGCCTGGCCGATTCCACGCGGGTGGCGTTCCAGCAGCCCTGCCCGTCATTGCGGTCGGCGTCGGCGCCACTGGCCTCGCGGCAGCCCTTGGACTTGAAGTGGTTGGCGACCACCATGAATGGTGCGCCCTTGCCCTGGAAGGCCTGTGCCAGCGGTGCACGGCTGTGTTCGACGAAGGGGCCGTCGAGCTTGGTCAGCGGCGTGCCGAGCGGCTTGAACTCGCTCCTGCGGTAGATGATGCCGACGCGGATCGGATTGCTGCCAGGGCCCTGCCCGGCATCGACGAACGCCCACTGCTTGTCGGCCGCGAGACCGACATTGAGTGCGTCCACCAGTTCGGCGATGGCCGACTGCGGGCCGTAGCCGTCGTTCTCCAGTTCCATCAGTGCAGCGATGTCGGCGCCCAGCGCGTTGACGGTGGCGACCAGCTTGCCGACCTGCGCCTTGTGCTCGTCCAGCGTGCGCGCACCGCGCAGGGTCGGGAATCCACCGCCCTGGCCGTCACCATTGAAGAAGTTCTCCAGGTTGAAGGCGGCGATATGCAGGCTGCCGGGCACGCTCGGCACGGCCGGCCGCTGCAGTTCCGGCAGCTTCAATGTGCCGTCGACCAGCAGGCTGGGGCGGCCCTGTGCATCCACGCGCACGGTGCCTTCCACGTTGCGCAGCTGCATGCCGGTGCGCAGCACCGGGTTGCCGGGCAGGTAGGCGACGCTTGCCGGGTCACGTGCATCGCTGCCATCGTCCAGCAGCAGGCGGCGGCGCTGGTTGTCGGCCATCACCTGTTCGATACCGGCACTGCCGGGCACGGCCACTTCGGTCGGCTGCCAGAGGCGGCCATCGAAGGCGACGGTGAGCTGGCCGAAGCGTTCCAGGCCATCGGTGCCGGCCAGGGTGAGCGGCGCGGCGATGCGCACGTGCTGGCCCTCCAGTGCACGCCAGTCGGCCGGCGCGGCGGCCAGGGTGACGGTGGCCGGGCTGCGCGGCGCGGGCGCCGGGGTCGGCGCAACCTGCGGCTGGGCCTGGGCGAAAGCGGATGCCGGCAGCAGCAGGGACAGGGCAAGGGCGAGGGAACGGCGACGCATCGACAGACGACTCCACGGAAGAGGCGCACAGACTAACCCTGAAATGCGAAACCCCGCCTGCGCAGCGGGGTTTCGGCCTTGGTGGGCAAAGGGAGTGCCGGCCGCTGGCCGGGCACGCGTATCCGCGGTAGATCCACGCCATGCGTGGATGCGGCGCCCGTTATTTCAGATTGCCCAGCATCCAGTCCACGGTGGCGTGGATCTGCTCTTCGGTGAGCGCCGGGTTGCCGCCCTTGGGCGGCATGATGCCGCCGTCGGGGCCGGTGTAGCCCTCGATGGCGTGCTTGTAGAGCGTGTCCTTGCCCTGCGCCAGGCGCTTGTCCCAGTGCGAGTGGTCCAGCGTCGGCGCCATGCCCACGCCGGTGGTATGGCAGGCGGTGCACAGGTTGTCGAAGATCACCTTGCCGTCCTTGGTACCGCCGTAGGCCACCTGCGAGGCGGCCTTGGCCAGCGCAGCGGCATGCGCTGCAGCCTGCGCGGCCGCGCCGGTGCTGCCGGCGTACACCGCACCGGTGGGCGAAATGCGCTGTTCGGTGCGTTTGGCGGCGGTAGGCGACACCTCGGGCGGAATCCGGGTGTGGATGAACGCGGCCAGGAGGATCAGACCGAGGGTGATGGCCATCAACAGCGCGATCACCATGGAGAAGCGTTTCAGGAACTCCAGATCGTAATTCCGCACTCTTCGTTACCCCTGGCTGATAGTCGTTGGACCACGGCTGAGCGACTGCGTGATGGGCCGAGTATAGAACGCACGCCGCGCACGACAACAGGCGTCAGGGCTGGTGCGGCGCAGCATGCGGCCGTCGCCGCATGCGGGTAGCGCCGGGCCATGCCCGGCGAGCGCACAGCGCGGCAGAAGCCGCCCGGCACGCGCAACAGCGGCATCACCCTGCGCCAACAGCCCGCAGGCAGAAACTGCAGATGGCCTCGACCAGCGCGTCCTCGTCGCGATGCGCTTCGCGGCTGGGCGCGGTCGGGCCGACCATCGCTTCGGTGAAGGCACCCACCAGGCAGGCGGCGGCAGCGTGCGCGTCCTGCGCCGGCAGCTCACCGGCTGCCACGCCCTCTTCCACCAGGCGCAGGAACACATCACCGAAGGCACGACGGCCGCGCATGCGCTCGGCTTCCACGTCCGGGTCCACCGGCTCGACGATGAAGGCGTGGGCCAGGCCAGGGCCAGCCAGGGCTCGGCGGACAAAGGCGGTGATGGCCTGGCGCAGGCGCACGCTGGCCGGCTCCGGCGCACTGGCGATGCGCTCCATGATCGCCACCTCGTGGGCCACGGCGGCGTTGAGCACTTCCACGAACAGCTCGGCCTTGGACGGGAAGTGGCGGTAGATCAAACCGGTGGAGACCCCGGCCTGGGTTGCCACGGCCGTTACCGGCGCGTTGCGCCAGCCGCCGGTGGCGACCAGTTCGCGGGTGGCCAGCAGGATCCGTTCACGGGCCCCGGCCAGGCGTTCTTCCATCAATGCTGAGCGTTTATAGGCCATGGTCTGAGTCTAGTTTCAATTTTTGAATTTGTATTCACTTCTTACCCGAACCCCGCTACGCTGGGGTCCAATCGCCCGCGCGGGCTGCTGCTGTGAACAGCTGCCCGCTTCCCCCTTCCGGGTGCGTCCATTCCCCACCTTCCCTCGTGGAGCCATCGCAATGCACGTGCCATCCCTGAACTTCGACCTCGGCGAAGATATCGACCTGCTGCGCCAGAGCGTGGCCCATTTTGCCGCTGCCGAGATCGCGCCGCTCGCGGCCGAGACCGATGCGACCAACCAGTTCCCGTTGGCACTATGGCCCAAGCTGGGCGAGCAGGGCCTGCTGGGCCTGACCGTGGAAGAAGAATACGGCGGCACCGGCATGGGCTACCTGGCCCACGTGGTGGCGATGGAAGAAGTCTCGCGTGCTTCCGGTGGCATCGGCCTGTCCTACGGTGCGCATTCGAACCTGTGCGTGAACCAGCTGCGCAAGAACGGCACCGAGGCGCAGAAGCAGCGTTTCCTGCCGGACCTGTGCAGCGGCGCCAAGATCGGTGCGCTGGCGATGAGCGAACCCGGCGCGGGTTCGGACGTTGTGTCGATGAAGCTGCGCGCGGACAAGCGCGGTGACCGCTACGTGCTCAACGGCAACAAGATGTGGATCACCAACGGCCCCGACGCCGACGTGCTGGTGGTCTACGCCAAGACCGATGTCGAGGCCGGTGCCAAGGGCATCACCGCCTTCCTGGTCGAGAAGGGCATGAAGGGTTTCTCCACCGCGCAGAAGCTGGACAAGCTGGGCATGCGCTCCTCGCCCACCTGCGAACTGGTGTTCCAGGACTGCGAGATTCCCGAAGAGAACGTGCTGGGTACGGTCGGTGGTGGTGTACGCGTGCTGATGTCCGGCCTGGACTACGAGCGCGTGGTGCTGTCCGGCGGCCCGCTGGGCCTGATGGCCGCCGCCATGGACGTGGTGATGCCGTACGTGCACGAACGCCACCAGTTCGGTGAGCCGATCGGCAGCTTCCAGCTGATCCAGGCCAAGATCGCCGACATGTACGTTGGCCTGGGCGCCTGCCGCGCCTATGTGTATGCGGTGGCGCGCGCCTGCGACCAAGGCCGCACCACCCGCCAGGATGCGGCCGGCGCGATCCTGTACGCCGCCGAGAAGGCGACCTGGCTGACCGGCCAGGCGATCCAGATCCTCGGCGGCAACGGCTACATCAACGAATACCCGACCGGCCGTTTGTGGCGCGACGCCAAGCTGTATGAAATCGGCGCCGGCACCTCGGAGATCCGCCGCATGCTGATCGGCCGCGAACTGTTCCAGCGCACCCTGTAAGGCACCCCATGAGCATCCTAGGCAGCCAGCTGCAACCGGGCAGCGATACGTTTGAAAGCAACCGCGCGGCGATGCAGGCCGTAGTCGACGACCTGCACGCCACCCTCGCCCGCACCGCGCTTGGCGGCAGCGAAGCGGCGCGCGCCAAGCACACCGCGCGCGGCAAGCTGCTGGTGCGCGACCGCATCGATGCCCTGCTCGACCCGGGCAGTGCGTTCCTGGAAATCGCGCCGCTGGCCGCGCACGGCATGTACGACGATGCCGTGCCCGCTGCTGGCGTGGTCGCCGGCATTGGCCGCGTGAGCGGCGTGGAGTGCGTGATCGTGGCCAACGATGCCACCGTCAAGGGCGGCACCTATTACCCGGTGACGGTGAAGAAGCATCTGCGCGCGCAGGAAATCGCCGAGCAGAACCACCTGCCGTGCATCTACCTGGTCGATTCCGGTGGCGCCTTCCTGCCGCTGCAGGATGAGGTGTTCCCCGACCGCGACCACTTCGGTCGCATCTTCTACAACCAGGCCAACCTCTCCGCGCAGGGTATTCCGCAGATCGCCTGCGTGATGGGCAGCTGCACCGCCGGTGGCGCCTATGTGCCGGCGATGAGCGACGAGACGGTGATCGTGCGCGAGCAGGGCACGATCTTCCTCGGCGGCCCGCCGCTGGTGAAGGCGGCCACCGGTGAAGTGGTGACGGCCGAAGAACTGGGCGGTGCCGATGTGCACACGCGCATTTCCGGCGTGGCCGACCACATGGCCGACAACGACCTGCAGGCACTGGCGCGGGTACGCGCGATCATCGCCCAGCTCAACTGGCGCAAGCCCGAAGCAGCAATGGCGCTGCAGCCGGTGGAAGAGCCGCTGCTGCCGGCGCACGAACTGTACGGGGTGATCCCGGCCGATACGCGCAAGCCGTACGACGTGCGCGAAGTCATCGCGCGGCTGGTCGACGGCTCGCGCTTCGAGGAGTTCAAGCCGCGCTATGGCGCAACGCTGGTCACCGGCTTCGCCCATCTGCATGGCTACCCGATCGGCATCATCGCCAACAACGGCATCCTGTTCTCCGAGTCCGCACTGAAGGGCGCGCACTTCATCGAGCTTTGCACCCAGCGCAACATCCCGCTGGTGTTCCTGCAGAACATCACCGGCTTCATGGTCGGCCGCAAGTACGAGCAGGGCGGCATCGCCAAGGACGGCGCCAAGCTGGTGATGGCGGTGGCCTGCGCCAAGGTACCCAAGTTCACCGTGGTGATCGGCGGCTCGTTCGGTGCCGGCAACTATGGCATGTGCGGCCGCGCGTACTCGCCCAACTTCCTGTGGATGTGGCCGAACGCACGCATCGGCGTGATGGGCGGCGAACAGGCGGCCAGCGTGCTGGCCACGGTCAAGCGTGATGGCATCGAAGCCAAGGGCGGGCAGTGGCCGGGCGAGGAAGAGGAGGCGTTCAAGGCACCGATCCGCGACCAGTTCGAACAGCAGGGCCACCCGTATTACGCCAGTGCGCGGCTATGGGACGACGGTGTGATCGATCCGGTCGATACCCGCCGGGCATTGGCCCTGGCCCTGTCGGCCAGCCTCAATGCTCCCCCGCAGCAGACGCGCTTCGGCGTGTTCCGCATGTGACCTGTGCCATGACCGAGTCTGTTGCCATGTTCAGCAAAGTCCTGATCGCCAACCGCGGCGAGATCGCCTGCCGCGTCATCGCCACCTGCCGTCGCCTCGGCATCGCCACCGTGGCGGTGTATTCCGATGCGGACCGCAATGCACGCCATGTGCGCCTGGCCGACGAGGCCATCCACATCGGCCCGGCCGCTGCGCGCGAGAGCTACCTGCGCAGCGATGCCATCCTCGATGCCGCACGCCGCAGCGGCGCGCAGGCCATCCATCCCGGCTACGGCTTCCTGTCCGAGAACGCCGATTTCGCCGACGCCTGCGTCGCGGCGGGGATCACCTTCATCGGTCCGCCCGCCAGTGCGATCCGCGCGATGGGCGACAAGAGCGCGGCCAAGGCCCTGATGGCCAAGGCTGGCGTGCCGCTGACGCCGGGCTACCACGGCGACCAGCAGGCGCCTGAGTTCCTGCGCACCCAGGCCGATGGCATCGGCTACCCGGTGCTGATCAAGGCCAGCGCCGGCGGCGGCGGCAAGGGCATGCGCAAGGTCGAGCGCAGCGAGGACTTCGTCGATGCGCTGGCCAGCTGCCAGCGCGAGGCAGCCTCGGCGTTCGGCAACGACCACGTGCTGGTCGAGAAGTATGTCGAGCGCCCGCGCCATATCGAGATCCAGGTATTCGGCGGTGGCCATGGCGAGGCGGTGTATCTGTTCGAGCGCGACTGCTCGGTGCAGCGCCGCCACCAGAAGGTGCTGGAAGAAGCGCCGGCCCCGGGCATGAGCGCCGACCGCCGCGCAGCGATGGGCAAGGCCGCGGTCGATGCCGCGCGCGCGGTGGGCTACGTTGGTGCGGGCACGGTGGAGTTCATCGCCGGTCCGGACGGCGATTTCTATTTCATGGAAATGAACACCCGCCTGCAGGTCGAACACCCGGTCACCGAATTCATCACCGGTACCGACCTGGTGGAATGGCAGCTGCGCGTTGCAGCCGGCCAGCCGCTGCCCAAGCGCCAGGACGAACTGACCATCCACGGCCATGCCCTCGAAGCGCGCTTGTACGCCGAAGATGCCGACCGTGGCTTCCTGCCGTCCACCGGCACCCTGCGCCGCCTGCGCCTGCCGACCCCGTCGGCGAACGTGCGGGTGGACACGGGTGTGGAGGAAGGCGACAGCATCACCCCGTACTACGACCCGATGATTGCCAAGCTGATCGTCTGGGACGTGGACCGCGACGCCGCGCTGCGGCGCATGAGCCAGGCCCTGGCCGACTGCCAGGTGGTGGGCGTGACCACCAATGCCGGCTTCCTGCGCCGCCTGCTGCACACTGATTCGTTCGCCAACGCAAAGCTGGATACCGCGCTGATCGAGCGTGAGCAGGCCGCACTGGCGGTGACCGGTGACGGTGAGCAGGCGCTGTGGGAACTGGCAGCGATCGCCGCCGTGGTGAGCACACCGGCCGCTACCGCCGATGTGCGCGACCCGCATTCGCCGTGGCAGGCACAGGATGGCTGGCGGCTGGGTGCGCCTGCCGCACGCGTGGTGCCGCTGCAGCAGGGAGAGCGGGCGCACACGCTGAAGGTGTGGGCCACGGCCGATGGCTGGCGCGTGCAGTGCGATGACGCCGCGCCGAAGCAGGTCGTCGGCCATGCCGATGGCCACACCCTGTCGGTGCAGCTGGACGCGCGTCGCTGGCGGTTGCAGCTGCAGCGCGATGGCGACCAGCTGTACCTGTTCGGCAGCGATGGCCAGCACCGCTTCACCCTGCACGACCCGGTGGGCGAATCGGAACAGGCCAGCGCCGACGCCGGCAGCCTGCTGGCACCGATGCCCGGCAGGATCGTGGCAACGCTGGTGGCGGCAGGCACGCAGGTGAAGCGCGGCACGCCGCTGGTGGTGCTGGAAGCGATGAAGATGGAGCACACCCTGCAGGCACCGGCCGATGGCACGGTGAAGGGGTATCGCGCCAAGGCCGGTGACCAGGTGGGAGATGGTGCAGTGCTGGTGGATTTCGAAGCGGCGTGATGGAGGGTGAGCCGGGCGCTGCCCGGCTCACAAATCGTTGGGCGTCTTGCGCCTGCGGACCACAGACTGCCTTGCACGGCGTTGCTTCGCGGACAACCTGCAAGGCGCCGGCGTCGGCAGCATGCAGTGCGTTGATCATTTCAGCACGTCGCCGCCAGCTGATAGTCTTCGTTTGCCGCTCTGCGGCGCATCCATCACTTCGGCTATCACAGGAGTCACCATGTACCGAAAGCCCCCGCTGTCCGCCGACAACGCCGTACGCCTGCTCGATCTGCTGTGCGACGATGACGCGTTCCGCAACGAATTCTCCGTTGATCCCAGTGCAGCGTTGGTTCGACATGGCCTGCAGCCGATGGCGGGTGGCAGCCCCTGTGCAATCCATGGCGTGCTGGCCAGCAAGGAGGAGTTTTCCGCCGTCCGTTCCCAGCTGGTGGCATCGCTGATCTGTAGTGGCCCCTTCAAAGTCCCCTTCATGTTCGAGTCGGAGCAACTGGGATTGGTCCTGGCTCCTGAGGCCATGAAACAGGTGGCCTGACGGCGCATCAGACGACGAGCCGAACGCGCCTGGCCACTACGGCAGGCGCTGGTGTCTCAGCGGCCTAGCTGCGCCAGACCTGCTGCAGCGGGTCGAATTCACTGGTGACCTGGGCGGCCGCGCGCCACCCCAGGCCACATATCATCACCGGGCTGGCGTCGATGCCATCCAGCCCCAGCGCCTTCTCCACGTTGATTTCGTTGATCGCCGCAGTCACGTACGCGGCCAGCCCAAGTTCGGTGGCTGACAGCATCCACTGTTGCGAAAGGTGCCCCGCATCAAGCAGCACGGCCCTGTAGGCCTTTGGATGACTGCGGTATTTCCAGAAGCTGCGTGGGAAGCGTGCCACCTGGATGATGTGCAGCGGAGCGTCGGCAAACCAGTCCTGCCCGGAAACAAAACCCAGCACCATGCTGCGCAGGTCATCGGTGGCGACGGCGACCGGTCGCAACGCGTGTTCCATCGGATGGTAGTGATAGACGCCTGGCGCAAGACCGTCGACAGCCAGGGCGACCACATAGGTTTCCAACGGATGCAGGCCGCCGCCGGAAGGAATGTTCTTCTTCAGGAACTCCATGCCGTCCCCCGGCCGCAGAGCAGCGTGTGCCTGCACGGTCCGCTTGAGCACCTGCGCCACCAACGGAAGCGCCAGCGCACGCTGCGCATCGAAGTTGCGGCAGGTTGCACGCTTTCGCAGCAGCTGGTCACGCGCATCGTCAGGCGTATCGGGTAACACCAAGGGATCGGTATCGGGCGCGTCCACTGCGACGGGCGGTGCACCGAACCTGGCATGCAGATCCTGCGCCGTGACCAGCTTGTGTTCACGCATCTCACGCGCGCTGTTGATATCTCCCCAGCGACCCATCCGGTGCTGCAGCGCCGACAGAGGCCACCAGTTGGCGTCGCGCACGCGCTGGTCGCGGTCCCGATGAGCCGCCTCGCTAGGCTGCTGACAGATCACCAGACCAACCTCCAGCAGCCGTGCCAGCACGGCGCCTTCGATGCCGACCTGTGCAGGCTCCACCCAGCGATCCGACGCGATGCGGCCCAGCACGTCGATTTCCTCGATGCTCACCTCCACGGGTGCCTCCAGGTGGGCAGCAAGGGCCTGCCAATGCATGCGCGTCGCCAGGCCCGCCTGGCCCTGCAGCAACAGGGAGAGGTCCAGCGAGACTTCGCTACGGGGTTCGAACATCACGATCGCGCAACGTCGGATCTGCATCATGGGGCTTCCACCAGTTGAACCCATAGTATGCGGGTTGCCCACACCCGCCGCGGTACTGCGGCCGTGTTCGTGTGCAATGCACACGTCGCCCTAAATGCCGGGCGCTGGTGGCCGATACCGTAGGTTCAACTCTGGATGATCGACATGGCTACCGACCCCCGCCTTTCCGCTGAAGACGCCGGCGTACTGCTGGACAACCTCATCAACGATGCCGCGTTCCGCGAACGCTTCGCCGAATCACCGGCTCAGGCCCTCTCCAGCATCGGCCTGGACGCCGCCCTGGGTGAGAAGGACTGCATGAAGATCGACTCGCTCGCCTCGGTGGAAGAACTCACCCGCGTTCGTGACGGCCTGCAGAAGCACCTGGCCAGCTCGCTGACCGCGATGAATGTGGTGTTCTGCTTCGAAGCCGGCAAAGTCGACGAGCGCATCGGCGGCTGATTACTGCCTCAGGGCGCGCCGACCGCTTTGGACGGTGCGGCCCAGGTCGATACATCGTGCACGTTCAGCGGCTGCCAGACCTGCATCGCCGTGACCTCAGCAATGGCCTGACCACGGTGACGGGCCAGCCATTCCTGCTCGCGGCGCACGCCGGCGTCATCGCGCTGCGCACGTAACGCATGCAGCAGCACCACGTGTGCCTGCACCGGTTCGCTGCCATCCAGCATCGGCTCGATCAGCGCGCGTGCGGCGTCAGGCCGTTGTCCCTGCAGTTCGCCCATCGCAGCAACCACGCGCATCCATTTACCGACCATCGGGCTGCGCTGGGCACGTAGCAGCGCCTCGTTGGCATGCAGCCAGCCTTCGGCGACATCGGTCTGTCCCTGCCGCTGGGCCAGATAGACAAGAGCCAGCCACTGCAGGCTGCGGGCCTGCTGCATGGGATCGTCGCGATCTTCCAGCAGCGGCTGCAGCTGCGCTGCGATGGCCTGCAGCTCGGCTTTGTCGCCCGCCGCGCACAACGTGGTTACGCTGGCGTGCTGCAATCGCTGCTGGACCTGCATGTCCGCAAGCTCAGGTGCCGGCGCATCCTCGCGCACAGCCGCCTGCATCGAGGCACAATCACCCTGGTCAGCGGCCAGCAGCAGCTGTGCACGCAGCCGCATACGCTGCGCCAGCGCATCACCGGTGCGCAGCTTCACTACCAGCTGTCCGGCCTGCACATAACGGCGCTGCGCCACCAACACATCGACCCCGGTGTCATCGGGATCATCGCGGCCGCGCAGCCCTTGTGCCTGCACCAGCGTTTCGGCGGCGAGCTGTGGTTGGTTGTGCGCGATCTGGATGCGTGCCAGCTGCACCATCGGATACAGCCTCAGCGGATCCTGTGGTACGGACGCCGCATGGGCGTAGGATTCGGCTTCGCTGAAACGATTGTCCTGCAGCAGCAGCCAGGTCGTGTTGGACAACCCGGCGAAGGAATCGGGATAGACCTTGGCCAAGGTCCGCCATTGTTCAAGGGCCCAGCCACCCGGCTCCAGCTCCGCCTGCCAGGCCTTCAGGTACAGGCGCTCGCGCGGTGGCAGGCGTTCCTGCTGGGCGAGCGCGTGCTGCATCGCCTCGCGGGCCTGCCGCCCTTCTTCGGTGCGGGCCAGCAGCTTGGCCACGCCCATGTAGGCCAGGGCAAAACCAGGATCGATGTCGATCGCCGCCTGGTAGAGATTGCGTGCTTCCTCGAAGCGGCGCTGGCCCAGGGCATTCTCGGCCAGGGCATAGGCGCGCAGAGCGCGCAGGTCGCGGGTGGAGGCCTTCGGCAGCGGCAGGGACTGTTCCAGGCTGGCCACCGATTCACCGAGGCCGCGGCGCAGACGACCGACGACATCGTCCACCGCGAACATCATCTGGTCAGGGCCGTCGGCGGCGACGGTGAAGCTGCGCACCACCTGCCCGCTGCCGGGCGCCACCACATCGATTCCCAGCTGATAGCCCCCTGCCTTGGGGCGTACGGTCGGCAGCAGGACCGCTCGTGCACCTTCGCGCATGGCCACATCGATGGCTGCACCGCGGTTCAAGCGGGTATCGCCAGACAAGCGCGCCATTTCCAGGCTTTCGCGGATCTTGCCTTCGGACAGCACATTCACGTAGCGGGACTGTTCCAGCGCGATCAGTATCGCGTGGCGTGTCGATTCATCGAACACCGGCTCGCCGGTGAAATTCTCAAGGTCGGCCAGCACCACCCAATCGCGTTCTGAGAATGCGATAGCCGGCTCCGGGCGCAACAGAAACCAACCACCCACCACGACAGACGCCAGGATCAGGCTCTCCGCCAGCAGCACCACCGGCTGCCGCCACAACGGCAGATCACGCCGCGCCTTGGCGTTGCCGCGCGGCAGTCGCAGCGGAGCAAAGCCGATCTCGCCAACCTCAATCACTTCCTGGACGGTCGGCATACCCTTGAACCGCCAACGCCCGTGCGACTTCCACAGCAGGCGTTCGCCACGCTCGCCCAAGGCATCGGTGGCGCGTCGGGTCAGCGACTCGGCAACCGCGGACATCAGGATCTGGCCAGGACGCGCCAGCGTCATCAGGCGCGCGGCCATCGGCTTGGCCAGGCCTTCGACTTCCATCGACTTTGCGCCGACCTTGACCGCCTCGGGACTGTTTTCCCAGGTCAGCACATCACCCACATGCAGGCCCGCCCGTGCACGCAGTTCCACTCCACGCTGTTCGCCCAGCGCCTGCAGGTCGCGCTGGTAATCCAGTGCAAACCCGAGCGCGTCCACCGGGCGTTCGAACAGCAGGAACAGACCGTCGGAACGGTCGATCAACTGCCCGTTCCAGCGATGCTGCAGCACCAGCACCAGACGGTCGTGTTCCTGGAAGAGGGTGGCCGCGGCGGCGTCGCCGATACGCTCCACCAGCTGCAGCGAATCGCACAGGTCGGTGAACAGCAGCGCCCGCAGCTGGGCGTTATGCGGGGCCGACGTTCCGTTGTCGCCATTCATCGCCTGGATCTCCGCTCAGTGTCCATCCGGACCATCGGTCCACCGCAGGCAGTTGCCGCCTGCGCGCTTGGCTTGGTACAGCGCACGATCGGCGCGAGCGTACCACTCGCTCCAGTCCGCGTCAGGGGCCAGCAGGCTGGCACCGATGCTGGCCAGGCTGACGTGCGGGGTGCCATGGCTGCGTTCGAGCAGGCCGTGCACCGCACTCAGGATGAACTCGGCGGCGTGCTGCACGATCTCGACGTTGGCCCGGCGCAGGATCAGGCAGAACTCGTCGCCGCCCAGGCGACAGGCCAGGTCGTGCTCGCCGGCCATCGAGCGCAGGATGTTGCCCATGCTCTGCAGCACCCGGTCGCCGGCCTGGTGGCCGTGGCGGTCGTTGATCTGCTTGAAGCGGTCACAGTCGATCAGCAGCAGGGCCTGCGGGGGCCCTTCTTCCTGCGTTCGGCATTCCTGCAGGTACAGGGCCAGGCCGCGGCGGTTGTGCAGGCCGGTCAGTTCGTCGGTGCGCACCAGTTCGCGGGTATGGGTGAGCTGGTGGGTAGTGATGTACAGGTTGTCCAGCGCCGCTTCCAGGTCATGGTTGCGCCGCCGCAGCTGGCTGATCAGGGCCTGCTCGTTGGTCAGCACACGCAGGATCGTGCGCCGCAGGAAGTAGGCCACCAGGCCCGGGTCGGACTCGACCAGGCGATGGAAGTCCGCCGGCCCCAGTTCCAGCACGTGACAGTCGGCCATCACCCGCGCGCTGGCGCTGCGCGGATGGTCGCCCATCAACAGGCCGAGCTCACCGAAGAACTCATGCCGGCCAAGCGTCTTCAGCACCAGGTCCTCGCCGAAATCCAGCTCGATCAGGCCTTCGAGGATGATGTACATGCACTCGCCGCGGTGGCCGCGATGGAACAGCCACTGGCCCGCCTGCAGCCTGCAGGGCTGGGCGAACCGGGCGAACAGGGCAACCTCTTCTTCGGAGAGCAGCGCGTGCACGATCTCGGCCATCGCCGTCTTGGCGATACCGGTTGTCGTGTCGATGTTCTCGGCCGCACCCCTGCCGGTCATTCCCTGCACCCGCCGCCAGCGTCCCCTGGTGAGCCGCGGAGCATATCAGTGAATCAAACTGTGCGCCGCTTCTCATTTTTGTGAAGACGCAGCGCTCCGCATCGTCTACGGGGAAATGCCCCATTCACGCCTGGTGGCGGCGGAAGGAAAGCAAGCCTTATCAATATCTTGGGGTGGCCGCGCCGCCGATTGTCGCAGCGGCGGCAGATACAACGACGCCGGCAGATCCCCCGATCTGCCGGCGTCGTCTGGCCCTTCCCTGGCCACCCTGATCGGATCCGCAGCCCCGGTAGAGCCGGCCGCTGGCCGGCTGCCACGCAGCGCCCGGAGCATCGTGTGGTTGCCGGCCAGCGGCCGGCCCTACCGGGTCACGCGGCGCGTTCGCTGCGCCCGCCGTGGAACTGCTCTTCCTCGGTCGAGCCGGTCAGCGCGGTGGTCGAGGACTGCCCCTGCTGGATGGCCTGGGTCACCGCATCGAAGTAGCCGGTGCCGACCTCGCGCTGGTGCTTGACTGCGGTGAAGCCACGCTCGGCCGCTTCGAACTCGGCTTCCTGCAGTTCCACGAAGGCGCTCATCTGCCGGCGTGCATAGCCGTGGGCCAGGTTGAACATGCCGTAGTTCAGCGCGTGGAAACCGGCCAGGGTGATGAACTGGAACTTGTAGCCGTAGCTGCCCAGCTCCTTCTGGAACTTGGCGATGGTGGCGTCGTCCAGGTTCTTCTTCCAGTTGAAGCTGGGCGAGCAGTTGTAGGCCAGCAGCTTGCCCGGGAACTTCGCATGGATCGCCTCGGCGAATTTCCGCGCGAATTCCAGGTCCGGCTTGCCGGTCTCGCACCACACCAGATCGGCATAGGGCGCGTACGCCAGGCCACGGCTGATGGCCTGGTCCAGGCCGTTGCGGGTCTTGTAGAAGCCTTCCACGGTGCGCTCGCCGGTGGCGAACGGCGTGTCGTTCGCATCGATGTCGCTGGTCAGCAGATCGGCCGCTTCGGCATCGGTACGCGCCACCAGCAGGGTCGGCACACCCAGCACGTCGGCGGCCAGTCGCGCGGCGTTGAGCTTCTCGATCGCCTCGCGGGTCGGCACCAGCACCTTGCCGCCCATGTGCCCGCACTTCTTCACCGAAGCCAGCTGATCTTCGAAGTGCACGCCGGCCGCACCGGCTTCGATCATCGCCTTCATCAGTTCGAAGGCATTGAGCACGCCACCGAATCCAGCCTCGGCGTCGGCCACGATCGGCTGCAGGAAGTCGATGTCATCCTTGCCTTCGGCATGGTGCAGCTGGTCGGCGCGCAGCAGCGTGTTGTTGATGCGCTTGACCACTGCCGGCACCGAATCGGCCGGATACAGCGACTGGTCCGGGTACATCTGCCCGGCCAGGTTGGCATCGGCCGCCACCTGCCAACCGGACAGGTAGATCGCCTTCAGCCCGGCCTTCACCTGCTGCATGGCCTGGTTGCCGGTCAGCGCGCCGAGCGCATTGACGAAGTCGCGCTCATGCAGCGACTTCCACAGCTTTTCCGCACCCAGCCGGGCCAGCGAATGCTCGATATGGACAGTGCCACGCAAGCGCACCACATCGGCGGCGCTGTAGTTGCGCTGGATGCCTTCCCAGCGCGGATTGGTGTCCCAGTCGTGCTGGATCTGTTCGGCAGTGGGCAGCGTGCTCATGTCTATCTCCAGTTCGGTTCGTGCGGATGCAGCGGGGAAGGAAACGGCGGGGAAGCGGCATGCAGCGATCAGTCGATGCGCGCGTACGCCGGAAGGGTCAGGAAGTCGGTCAGTTCATTGCTGCGGCTCAGCTCGGCCAGCAGGGCGATGGCTTCTTCGATGCGGCCGCCACCGGGCAGCGCCGAGGTATCGCCAAGGCGCGCGGGCAGCTGCGCCAGGGTGGTATCGAGCAGTGCCAGATCAATCGCGGTGCCGTCGTCCAGCTGCTGGCCCGGCGTGTGCAGCCACTGCCACAGCTGGCTGCGGCTGATCTCGGCGGTCGCTGCGTCCTCCATCAGGTGGTGGATCGGCACGCAGCCGTTGCCGTCCAGCCACGCGGCCAGATAGCGCACGCAGACTTCGACATTGCCTTCGAAGCCGGCGCGGGTGATCGTGCCCGGCGGACGCGCGATCAGTTCATCGCGGCCCACGCGCACGTCCTGGCGCAGCACGTGGTGCTGGTTGGGCGTGGGCATGTGTTCGTCGAAGATCGCCATCGCCACCGGAATCAGCGCCGGGTGCGCGACCCACGTGCCATCGTGCCCGGCGCTCACTTCGCGCAGCTTGTCGGCACGCACCCGCGCCATCGCCTGCTCGTTGGCGACCGCATCGTTGTTGATCGGAATCTGCGCGGCCATGCCACCCATCGCATGTGCGCCGCGGCGATGGCAGGTCTGGATCAGCAGTTCCGAATACGCCTTCAGGAACGGCTGGGTCATGGTCACCTGGCCACGCTCGGGCAGCACGCGGTCAGCGTGGCGGCGGAAGGTCTTCAGGTACGAGAAGATGTAATCCCAGCGTCCGCAGTTGAGGCCGACGATGCGATCGCGCAGGGCGTGCAGGATCTCGTCCATCTCGAACACCGCCGGCAGCGTTTCGATCAGCACGGTCACCTTGATCTGCCCGTGCGGCAGGCCGAGCATGCCTTCGATGTGCGACAGCGCGGTCTCCCACAGCGCCGCCTCTTCCATGTTCTGCAGCTTGGGCAGGTAGAAGTACGGGCCACGATCCCTGGACTGCAGCGCGCGCGCATTGTGGAAGGCGAACACCGCCGCATCGAACAGGCCACCGGCGAGGAACTGGCCATCCACGCGCACATGCTTTTCGTCCAGGTGCCAGCCGCGCGGACGCACGATCAGCACCGCCTGCTCATCGTAGGGGCGCAGCGCGTAATGCTTGCCCGCCTTGCCGTTGGATGCCGGTGCGGTGTACTGCAGGTCGCCGCGCACTGCGGCAGCCAGCGACTGCTGGCCGGCCAGCAGGTTGCGCCAGGTCGGCGAGGTCGAATCCTCGAAGTCGGCCATGAACACCTTGGCACCGGAGTTCAGCGCGTTGATGACCATCTTCGGGTCGGTCGGCCCGGTGATCTCGACGCGGCGGTCCTGCAGCGCGGCCGGCAGCGGCGCCACGGTCCAGTCACCGCTGCGGATCGCGATGGTGTCCTGGCGGAAGTCCGGCAGGCCGCCCTGGTCGAAGAACGCCTGGCGCTCGCGGCGGGCCTGCAGCCGCGCCTGCCGGCCGGGTTCCACCGCCCGGTGCAGGGACACCAGCAGGGCCAGCAACGGCGCCGGCAGCACGGTGGCCTGGCCCGCCACCTGGGTCGCCAGGGCGATGCCCGGCGTGGCCTTGGCAGCAGTGGAGGGAACAGCGGAAGCGACGGCGGACATGGGAGGACTCCAGCGTGGGGGAACGACTCCACCGTGCGGCCGCAGCCCCGTATTTGGCAAAACAGTTTTTGCAATGCTTTACATAACTTGTGCTAATACTTATGACGCCATGACCACGCGCACCTCGCCAAGTCCCCGTTTTTCCTACAAATCCGATCGGCTGAAGCCGCTGCGCGCGTTCTGTCAGACCGTGCGTCTGGGCTCGGTCTCACGGGCGGCTGAGGCGCTTTTTGTCAGTCAACCGGCCATCAGCCTGCAGTTGCAGGCGCTGGAGCGTGAGTTGGGGGTGCCGCTGTTCGAGCGTAGCGGCCGGCGCCTGGTGCCCAGCCGCGAGGGCCAGCTGCTGTATGAAATGGCGCAGCCGCTGGTGGAAAGCCTGGACGGCCTGGAAGCGCGCTTCCGCGACAAGGTGCGCGGGCTGGACGCGGGCGAGCTGAACATCGCCGCCAACAGCTCGACCATCCTGTACCTGCTGCCGAAGATCGTCGAGCGCTTCCGCCAGCATTACCCCGATGTGCGCCTGACCCTGCACAACGCCATCAGCGCCGACGGCACCGACCTGCTGCGCGAGGATGCCGCCGATCTGGCGATCGGTTCGATGACCGATGTGCCGGCCGACCTCAGCTACGCCCCGGCCTACCGTTTCGAACAGGTGCTGATTGCCCCGCATGACCATCCACTGGCCAGCGGTGGCGAGCTGGAACTGGCCGACATCGCCCGTTACCCGCTGGTGCTGCCGCCGAAGCGGCAGATCACTTACCGGCTGGTCGACCAGGTGTTCCAGCGCCACCGCATCGCCTACACCGTCGCGCTGGAAGTGGGTGGCTGGGAAGTAATCAAGCAGTACGTGGCGATGGGCATGGGCATTTCCATCGTGCCGGCGCTGTGTCTGAACGATGCCGACCACGAGCGGTTGGCCGCACGCTCGATGAAGCGCTGGTTCCCCGAGCGCAGTTACGGGGTGATCGTGCGCCGCGGCAAGGCGCTGTCGGCGCAGGCGCGGGCGTTTGTCGAGCTGATCCAGCCGGAGTTGTTCAGTCCGCGCGATTACGACCAGAGCGGGCATTCGGAGCGGTGAGGGTTTGCCGGCAGGGCTGCGCCCTGCACCTGCCGAAGCAACGGCAACGGCAACAGCCTGCATTCCGTGGATGGCGGGTCGGTGTGGGTGGGCAGGACACGCCGTAAACCCGTCCATGGGGGCTCGATGGCGCCATCCATGGCGCCAACGGTCCTGCCCACCCACACCGCCCCGCCTCTGACAGATTCCCGCGATCTGTCGGGGGTCGGATCCCGTTGCTGCGCAACGGGCTCTGACCCCTGCCTCGTTCTGTGCTGCTGTTGGTGGGTGTCGACCTTGGTCGACACGGTAGATCCACGCCATGCGTGGATGACGTACGAATGATCTGGGCCCATTTGTGGCTGGCGATGCATAGACTGGGCGCATGTCCATCGAACTCCGCCATCTGCGTTACTTCCTCGCCGTCGCCGATACCCTGCACTTCGGCCAGGCGGCCGAGCGGTTGGGGATGTCGCAGCCGCCGCTCAGCCAGCAGATCCGGCAGCTGGAGGAACTGATCGGTGCGCGGTTGTTCGTGCGCAGCCATCGGCGTGTGCAGCTGACGGCTGCGGGGGAACTGCTGCAGGAACGTGCGCGCGGCATCGTGCAGCAGGTGGAATCGGCGGTGGATGAAGTGCAGCGTGCACAGCGTGGCGAGCAGGGTGAGCTGCGTATCGGCCTGACCCGGGCCACGCCGTTGTCGCCGCAGATTCCGCGTTCGATCCTGCAGTACCGGCAGCAGTACCCGCAGGTGCGGTTGCAGCTGAGCGAGATGAACACCCTGCAGCAGATCGATGCGCTGCTCGATGGCTCACTGGACGTGGGCATCATCCGCAAGCGCACGCTGCCGGCCGAGCTGGTGGCGCACAGCCTGTTCGTCGATCCACTGGCGCTGATCCTGCACGCCGACCACCCTGCCCTGCGTCGCCTGTCGAAAGGCGGCACGCTGGCGTTGCGCGATCTGGCGCAGGAACCGTTCGTGGCGTTCCGCCGCAGCGCCGGGGCGGGCATCCATGACCACATGATCGCGTTGTGCGCGGCGGCGGGCTTCACGCCGCGCATCGTGCAGGAGGCCGGTGAGGCGTCGACGTTGATCAGTCTGGCTGCTGCGGGACTGGGTGCGGCGATCCTGCCTTCGTCGTGCGACCACATCCGGGTGGAAGGTGCACGCTTCGTGGCGCTGGCCGATGCTGGCGCGCATTCGGAAGTGCAGCTGGCGTGGCGCCGCGAGGGTGTGACGCCGTTGATCCGCAATTTCGCCGGGCTGCTGCGTGGGGCGTTCGTCGCGGGATGATGCGCCGCGCTGCGCGCTCGCCGGGCATGGCCCGGCGCTACCGTCTTCCACCCTGATCGGGTAGCGCCGGGCCATGCCCGGCGAACGTCAGGCCGTCACCGGCTGCGGGGCGCGCTGCTGCAGTGCCCACACGATGCCACCGCCGATCACGGTCAGCAGCGCGGCGAACGCGCACACGCCCAGCCAGTCCCACGCGGCATAGGCCAGGCCGCCCACGCCGCCCAGCACGCTCGAGCCCAGGTAATAGGCGAACAGGTACAGCGCCGACGCTTCCGCTCGCATCGAACCGGCACGGCTGCCGACCCAGCTGCTGGCCACCGAATGGCCACCGAAGAAACCGAACGTCACCAGCGCGATGCCCACGGCCATCGCCGACAGCCACGGCATCGCCAGCAGCACGATGCCGGCGGCGATCAGGCCGAAGGAGATCGACAGGATGCGACCGCGCCCGTAGCGCGTTGCCTGCTGGCCCATCCACGCCGAACTGAAGGTGCCGACGAGGTACACGCTGAAGATCAACCCGACCACCGTCTGGCTGAGCTGGTACGGCGGCGCCAGCAGGTGGTAACCGAGGTAGTTGTAGAGAGTGACGAACACGCCCATCAGCACGAACGAGGTGGCGAACAACCACGGCAGGCCAGGGTCGGCGAACAGCGTGCGCCAGCGCGCGGGCAACTGCCGCAGGCCGCTGCGACTGGCCTGGAAGTGGCGCGACGGCGGCAGCTGCAGCCACAGCAGGACGGTGCTGGCCACGGCGATGATCGAGACCACGCCGATGCCCCAGCGCCAGCCCCAGTGGTCGGCGATGATGCCGGCCAGCAGGCGCCCGCTCATGCCACCGATGGCGTTGCCGCCGATGTACAGGCCCATCGCCAGGCCCAGCGCGCGGCTGTCCATTTCCTCGACCAGGTAGGTCATCGCCACCGCCGGTACGCCGCTCAGCGCCAGCCCCAGCAGGGTGCGCAGCACCAGCAGGGTGGACCAGTCATCAACCAGTGCCGTGCACAGCGACAACGTGGCCGAGGCCAGCAGCGCAACGATCATCAGCGGGCGCCGGCCCACCACATCGGACAGCAGGCCGGCCAGCAGCATGGCCACGGCCAGGGTGCCGGTGGTCAGCGACAGCGACATCGCGCTGCCCGCAGCGGACACGCCGAAGTGGCGGCTGAACTCGGGCAGCAGTGGCTGCACCGTATACAGCAGGCCGAAGGTCGAAAAGCCGGCGAGGAACAGCGCCAGCGCGGTGCGGCGGAAGGCCGGCGTCCCCTGCTGGATGCGGGTGTCGGCGGCAGCGTGGTCAATACGGGGACGGTCGGCGAGGGCCGCCGGAGTTTCGCCAGTCATGGGGGCGGTGGGCCGTGGGGGCGGCCGGAATGGAGGGGACGGGCCTCAGACTAGGCCCGTCCATCCAGTCGATCCATAACCTGATAGGTCAGGATTGATACTCCAGGCATATCGATTCAGCTTACAGCCGCTGCCATTCGAAGCCGTCACCACGGCGGTAATAGACCGCCACCGCACGGCCGTAGATCTTGTCCGCATCGACGAAGCCGAAGAAGCGGCCATCGAAGCTGTTGCCGCGATGGTCGCCCAGCACCAGCACCTTGCCGGCGGGCACCTGCAGATCCGCGATGTCCGGGCCACCGCCCCTGTCCAGGTCGAGGCTGGCGCGGCGCTCACCAAAGGCTTCGGTATCGGCCAGGTCAGCGATCTGCAGCGGTTGGCCGTTGATGCTCAGGTGGCCATCGTGCAGTTGCACGTGGTCGCCGGCCACGGCGGCGACGCGCTTGATCAGGCGGGTGCCGTCCGCCGGTGAATCGAACACGGCCACCTCACCACGCTGCGGCGTGCCGGTACCCAGCAGCTCCTTGCTGGTGAACGGCAGGCGCAGGCCATAAGCGCGCATGTCCACCACCACCCGGTCGCCCGGTTGCAGCGTCGGCTGCATCGAGCCGCTGGGCACGACGTAGTGGTTGGCGAGGGTGTCGCGGGCGGCGGCGAGCAGGCCCAGCATCACCAGCAGGGGCAGCGCCTCCTTCTTCAACCAGGCAAGCGTGCGCTGCGAAAACGGGGGGCGGGCAACAGCATCCATGACAGGTTCCGGAAGGGGTGATATCGGCATCAGACCACATCCGGCCCGAAGAGGTTCCCGCGCCCGCATCCTGTAGAGCCGAGCCCGTGCTCGGCTGCCGTTCCGTAGCGTCGAGCAAGCCGAGCATGGGCTCGGCGCTACAGGAGGGGTTACGCAGGTTTTACGCCACTGCCCGTCATCGGGCATCGCACCTTTACGGCCACCACGCGCATCGTGTGCCTACCGCGCCGCAGGGCGCTTTGCGCAAGGTGTTGTATGACCCTCCTGGTGATCCGGCATGCGTCGCCGTCGGTGCCGCGTCCGCTGCTGCCGGCCGAGTTGTCCGGCCATCCGGTGCTGTGCACCGACTGCGCCAGCCTGGCCGATGTGCGCCAGTGCCTGTGCCAGCCGCAGGCGCGCAGCGCGGACTGGGTGCTGCTTGATGTCGGCGTGGCCGACGAGGCGCAATGGTGTGCCGAGGGTGGTGCGCTGCAGGCGGCGCTGGACGGTCTGCCGGCGGAGTACATCGAACTGCAGTCTCCCCATCAGCCCGGTCTGGAAGCGCGCCTGCGGCTGCAGCATGGCCCGGCCGCCGTGGTGGTCGACCAGCGCAGCCAGCAGGCGGGTTATCCGCTGTCGTTGGCCATCGTCAGCCGCCGCCTGGCACGGGAGGGCTGAGCCATGTCGATCTTCATCATCCGTGGCCCGGAAGCGGCTGGCGCGCTGATCCGGACCGCCGCGCCGCTGCCGGCGCCGGTACTGAAATCTCTGGTGCACCGTGCGATCGATGCGGGCACCAGCGTGGCGATCCGCGCCTGCGGTTCGGAACAGGAACTGCTGGACGCGCTGCGCGTGGCCGACCACAGCCGTGGCGAGGTGACGCTGCTCGATCCGGGCGCATGTGCCGACAGCCTGCGCCTGCAGCGGTTGCTGCCGTACCTGCACAACGCGTACGTGGAAGTGCATGACGACGGCGCGGTGGCCGAGCCGTGCCTGCCGGCGGGCGTGGGTCAGCGATTGGGGATCGCGGCCGGGTATGGGGCGCAGAGCTATGTGCTGGCGCTGGATATCGCGCTGGATCATCTGGGGCTGGCCGAGCAGGCGAACCGGGTGCACGTAGGGACCTGATGCGCTTCGGTAACTCGCTTTTCCGCCTGTGTAGAGCCGAGCCCATGCTCGGCTGCCTTTCCAGAAAACATCAGCCGAGCGTGGGCTCGGCTCTACAGAAGAAAGCCGAGCATGGCTCGGCTCCACACAAAGAAAAACGGCGGGGTTTCCCCCGCCGTTTTCTGTTGCTTACTTCAGGCCGCGGAACTTCAGCAGCGGTTCCACCGACGGGTCCTTGCCGCGGAAATCGCGGTACAGGGTCGACAGCTCCACGCTGTTGCCGCGCGAGAGGATCTTGTCGCGGAATTCCTGGCCGTTGGCGGCGGTCAGGCCACCGTGTTCGGTGAACCACTGGTAGGCGTCATGGTCCAGCACTTCCGCCCAGAAGTAGGCGTAGTAGCCGGCCGAGTAACCGCCACCCCAGATGTGGTCGAAGTAGGTGGTGCGGTAACGCGGCGGCACCTGCGGCAGGTCGACCTTGAACTTCTTCAACGCGCTGGCTTCGAAGGCGCCGACATCCTGCAGCGGCGCATCGGCCTTCTGCGTGTGCCAGGCCAGGTCGAGCAGTGCGGCCGACAGGTACTCGGTGGTCGCATAGCCCTGGTTGAAGCTGCGCGCCTTGAGGATCTTGTCGACCAGTTCCTGCGGCATCGCTTCGCCGGTCTTGTAGTGCTTGGCGTAGTTGGCGAACACCTTCGGGTCCAGCGCCCAGTGTTCGTTGAACTGCGACGGGAACTCGACGAAATCGCGCGAGGTGGCGGTGCCAGCGATCGACGGATACTTCACGTTCGAGAACATGCCGTGCAGTGCATGGCCGAACTCATGGAACATCGTGGTGACGTCGTCGAAGCTGATCAGCGCAGGCTGGCCAGCGGCCGGCTTGGTGAAGTTGCAGACGTTGTAGACCACCGGCTTGGCACCGGTCAGGCCGTCCTGTTCGACGAACACGTCCATCCAGGCGCCACCGGACTTGCTGTCACGCTTGAAATAGTCGGTGTAGAACAGGGCCAGCGAGGTGCCGTCCTTGTCGAACACTTCGTACACCTTCATGTCCGGGTTGTAGGTCGGAATGTCGGTGCGCGGCTTGAAGGTGATGCCGTACAGCTGGGTGGCGGCGTAGAAGACGCCGTTCTGCAGCACGTTGTCCAGTTCGAAGTACGGCTTGATCTGCGACTCGTCCAGATCGTACTTGGCCTTGCGCACCTGCTCGGCGTAGAAGTCCCAATCCGAGGCGGCCACCTGGAAGCCACCCTTCTGCGCGTCGATCACCTTCTGGATCTCGCCGGCTTCGGCACGCGCCTTGGCAGTGGCGGCAGGCACGGTGTCGGTCAGCAGCTTCAGCGCGGCCGCCGGGGTCTTGGCCATCTGGTCGCCCAGCTGGTAGTCGGCGAAGGTGTCGAAGCCGAGCAGCTTGGCCTTCTGCGCACGCAGCTGGGCCAGGCGCTGCACGGTCTGCCGGGTGTCGTTGGCATCGCCGCGCTCGGCGCGGGTTTCCGAAGCCTTCAGCACGGCGGCACGCTGGTCGCGGTCGCTCAGCGAGCCAAGCACCGGCTGCTGGGTGGTGTTCTGCAGCGGCAGCAGGAACTTGCCGTCCAGCTTGCGGTCCTTGGCGGCGGCGGCGGCGTTGTTGACCGCGCCCTCGTCCAGGCCGGCCAGCTTGGCCTTGTCGTCCACCACCACCGCGGCAGCGGCGGTTGCCGCCACCAGGCGGGTGTGGAACTGGGTGGAGAGCGTGGTCTCTTCCACGTTGAGCTTGCGCAGCGACGCTTTGTCGGCGTCGGACAGCTGTGCACCGGCGCGCACCAGGCCATCGTAGTAATGCTCGACCAGGCGCTTCTGCACCGGATCCAGGCCCAGCGTCTCGCGCTGGTCGTACAGCGACTTCACGCGCGCGAACAGCTTCGGATCGAGGTTGATCTCATCCTGGTGCGCGGCCAGCTTCGGCGCCACTTCTTCCTGGATCTTCTGGCGGGCATCGTTGGTATCGGCCTGGACCAGGCCGAAGAAGATGCGCGACACGCGGGTCAGGGTCTCGCCGCTGCGCTCCATCGCCACGATGGTGTTGTCGAAGGTGGCCGGCTCGGCGCTGTCGGCGATCTTGCGCACGTCGGCCAGATGCTGGCGCATGCCTTCTTCGAAGGCCGGCAGGTAATCGCTGTCCTTGATCTTGTCGAACGGCGGTGCCTGGAACGGCAGGCTGCTGGCGGTCAGCAGCGGGTTGGTGGAGGCTTCGGCCGGCTGCTGGGCCGGTGCTTTCTGGGCTTCGGACACGGGGGTGGACTCCTTGCCGGAACAGGCCGCCAGCGCCAGGCTGATGGCGGCGGCCAGGACTACGGTACGCGACATGTAAAACGCTCCTTGGGCAGACGGTACGGGATGGCAGCCGTCCACCCTACTCCTGTCACGGGCGCCCGGCATGTGCCGGACGTGGCGTCTGCGCTGCCGGCAGCGGCCGGCTCAGACCGTGCCGCGGGTCTTGCCGATCCACGGCCGGTAGAACTCGCGGATGGCGGCCATGTCGGCGGCGTCATCGCCGGTCGGCGTGAACACCGGACCGATGCCGATGATCTTCTCCGGGTAGTGGAAGTACGCCGCCAGGATCGGCACGTCGGCCATCCGCGCGATCTTCAGGAAACCGGCCTTCCATTCCTTGACGGCCTTGCGGGTCCCTTCCGGGGTGATCGCGAACCACATCTTCTCGTTGTCGCGCAGCAGGTCCACGGCCTGGCCGACGGTGCCCTGCGGCGAGCTGCGGTCCAGCGGGATCACGCCCAGCTTGTGCAGCAGCGGACCCAGCGGCCACCAGAACAGCGAGGCCTTGCCCAGCACCTTCACCTTCATGCCCAGCGCGATCTTCGCCGCCATGCCCCACAGGCCGTCCCAGTTGGACGAATGCGGGGCGATGATGAACACCAGCCTCGGGATGTCCGGCAGGGTGCCGGTCACCTTCCAGCCGCCCATGCGCAGCGTGCAGCGCGCCAGCCAGCGCAGGAAACGGTTGGGTCTGACCTGCGGCATGTTCGGCGGAATGGCCGGCAGCAACGGCGTCGGGTTGTTCAAGCAATCACTCCCAGTCACGTGATGAGCGCCCGCGCTTGATCTGCGCGCGCCCGCGTTTGGCGTCCAGACGACGCAGTTTCGACCCGAAGGTCGGCTTGGTGGCCTTGCGTGGTTTGGGCACGCTCAGCCCGGCCTGGATGAAGGCCGCCAGCCGCTCGCGCGCATCCTCGCGATTGCGATCCTGGGTGCGGAACCGTTGCGCGTCGATGACCAGCACGCCTTCGCCGGTCATGCGCCGGTCGCGCCGCGCCAGCAGGCGCTCGCGCAACGGTTCGGGCAACGAGGGCGAACCGGCCACGTCGAAACGCAGTTCCACCGCGGTGGAGACCTTGTTGACGTTCTGGCCGCCGGCGCCACTGGCACGCACGAAACGCTCGACGATCTCGCCGTCGGGGATTTCAAGCTGCGCGCTGATGGTGACCGGTCCGTTGCCCATCCGCGCATTGTAGCGGCAGCCGCGTTGCCGTGGCTGCCATCGCGCGCCGTATGCCGCCGATCAGGCACCGAACACGCCGCCTTCGCCTTTGCCGGGGGTATGCTTGCGGTCCCGTGTACTGCAGGACGCTCCGCATGATCCGCTTCGTTCCCTCCGTGTTGCGCCGCGCAACCCTGCTGCTGGTGCTGGCCGCAGCAAGCGCGCCGGTGCTGGCCGCAGCGCCCACCGATGGCGACATCAACCGCCTGCTGTCGGCCTCGCGTGCGCAGAGCATGATCGACACCATGCTGCCGCAGATCGAAGCGATGCAACAGCAGCAGTTCCAGCAGGTGGCCGCACAGCGCCAGCTCAACGCCCAGCAGCAGGAACAGCTGCAGCGCATCCAGGCGCGTACCAGCCAGACCCTGCGCCAGGCACTGTCGTGGCAGCAGCTGCGGCCGATGTACGTGGACCTGTACAAGAAGACCTTCAGCAAGGAAGACGTGCTGGCCATGGCCGAGTTCTACGAGAGCCCGGCCGGCCAGAGCCTGCTCGACAAGACCCCGGCGCTGATGCAGAACGTGATGGTGGCGATCCAGACGCGCATGCAGCCGCTGTTCGCCGATCTGCAGAAGGATCTGGAAGCGATCGTCAACGAGCCGGAAAAAAAGTGAGGTAGTGCCGGCCGCTGGCCGGCAACCCGGATTTCCGTAGCGCCCGAGCCCATGCTCGGGCGGCGGCGCGCAGCGCCGGGAAGCGCAGCCGAGCGTGGGCTCGGCTCTACAGGTCCTGGCTCCAGCCGAACAGGTCCAGCGCCTTCTGGAACTCACCGTCGACCGGGGCCCGCACGTCCACCGTGCCGCCATCCGGATGCGGGAAGCGCAGCCGCTCGGCATGCAGCAGCATGCGGTGCACCCCCTGCATGCGGAAGTTGCGGTTGTGCCGGCCATCACCATGGCTGGTATCGCCGATCAGGTGGTGAGACAGGTGTTTCAGATGCCGGCGGATCTGCCGGAAGCGCCCCGTCTGCGGCTGGCAGCGCAGCAGCGCGTAGCGCGAACTGGCGAACTCCCCCACCGGCACCGACAGTTCGCCGGCAGCCAGACGCTGGAAATCGGTCACCGCCGGCTTCTTCACCGGCTTGCCCGGACCGCCGTCCAGATCATGGTCGACCTGCCAGGCCTCCTCGGCCGGCCAGCCGCGGCAGATCGCCAGATAGTCCTTGCTCACCTCGCCGCCCATCAGCGCCTTGCCCAGCATGCTGGCGGCGTCGCGGTCGAACGCCAGCAGCAGGCAGCCACTGGTGGCGCGATCCAGGCGATGGACCAGGAAGATCGGCCGGCCCAGCTGCTCGCGCAGGCGATCAGCGAGGAAATCATCTTCGCCACGGGCCAGCTTGCTGTCGTGGACCATCAGCCCGGCCGGCTTGTTGACCACCGCCAGGCGTTCGTCCAGGTGCAGCAGCTGCAGGGGCGCGGTTTCAATCTCGACCGCGGCGAGGGTGTCAGGTTCGGTACTCACCGCGCGATTATAAAGGCCTGCCCTCTGTAGAGCCGAGCCCACGCTCGACTGCTCCGCGCGCCCGGCAATAGCGTGCCAACCAAGGTTGGCACCTACCTGTAAAGCAGTCAGGCGTTGCGCAGCGCCAGCAGCTCGCCATTGCCCACCGGCACCAGGCTGGTGGTGAACGCCGCATCGGCAGCCAGCAGGGCGCGCAGGGGTTCCATCTGCTCGGCATGCGAGGTGGCGTTGTCGACCACCAGCAGGCCGCCGGGGCGCAGCACCCGGCGCAGCTGCGGCCACCAGCCTGCGTACTGCCCGCGATCCGAATCCAGGAACAGCAGGTCGATGCAGCCCTCCACCGCCTGCGCCAGCCATTGCCCGGCATCAGCGTGGACCAGGTCGATGCGCTCACCCAATCCACTGCGGGCGAAATTCGCGCGGGCCATCGCCACCTTGTCGGCGGCGAACTCCAGCGTGGTCACCCTGCCATCGATGGCAGCGGCAGCCTCGGCCAGCCACAGCGTGGAATACCCATTGGAGGTGCCGATCTCCAGCACGCGGCGGGCATTGCCGAAACGCACCAGCACCGACAGCAGCTCACCGGTATCGGCGGTGATGTTGAGCATGCGCCGGCCGCGTTCGGTTTCGCACGCATCGTTGTGGCTGCCGAAGCGGGCCAGTTCATCCTTCAGTGCAGCCAGATCCATCGGCTCGATCTCCGCGGTACGGGCAAACGCCGGATGGCGATGCGCCAGCAGCATTCTCGCTGCTTCCAAAGCGCCTGTCCGCATCTGTGCATTGACGTCATCGGCCTCCGTGGAGCCGTTCACCCACTGCCGGCGGCCGATGCCTTGTCTCGCCGCGTTGTTGCACGGCAAGGCCTGGGCCGAGCGTCGACGCGTTTTCGTAATGTTCCTAGGCCCTTTTTCACCTGGCCATTGCGATAGTCCGCGCCCGCTGCAGTGCGTTCAACGCGTCTGCCGCATTTCCCCTGGATTCCCGCAAGGACATGGCCATGGCCCACGACATCCTGGCAATCGGCGCCCATCCCGATGACATCGAACTGGGCTGTGGCGGCAGCCTGGCCAAGCTCGCCTTCGCCGGCGCGCGCATCCATGCCCTGGTACTCAGCCGGGGTGGTCGCGGCTGTCACGATGGCGCCGATCGCAGCGACGAATCGCATCGCGCGCTGCGGCAGCTCGGCGTCCGCCAGGTGCTGCAGCATGACTTCCCGGATACCTGTTTCCCGTCCTGCCGCAACGCCATCATCAGCGCGCTGGAGCAGGCCTGCGACGCCATCCGGCCACAGCGCGTCTACACGATGTGCGGCGAAGACCATCACCAGGATCATCGCACCGCCCATGAAGCCTCGATCGTCGCCTGCCGCAGCGTGCCGCAGATCCTGTGCTACGAGAGCCCAAGCACGCTGCCGCAGTTCGTCCCGCAGGTGTTTGAAGACATCAGCGTGCAGCTGGAACTGAAGATCCGCGCACTGCGCGAACACGCCAGCCAGGGTGATCGCCCTTACATGCAGGAAAGCCATCTGCGCTGCCATGCCCAGTTCCGCGGCCAACAGGCGGGTGTCGGCCCCAGCGAAGGCTTCGTGCCGCATCGGCTGGTGCTGTGATGAAAACCCTGCTGTTCGTGGCGATGTGCGTCTTCATCGTCGTGCGCCTGCTGGTCCACGCAACGCGCAGGCCCAGCGGGCAACTGCGCAGCATCGATGCGATCGTGCCGGCCTACAACGAAGCACCGTGCCTGCGACGCTCGCTCACCGATCTGCTGCAGAACCCCTACATCGCGCGGGTGATCTGCGTGAACGACGGCTCCACCGACACCACCGCGCAGGTGCTGGATGCGCTGCAACTGCAGTGGCCTGATCGCCTGCTTGCCGTGCACCAGGCCAATACCGGCAAGGGCGGTGCGCTGATGCACGGGCTGCAGCATGTGACCACCGCCCAGGTATTCCTGACCGATGCTGACACACGCGTCGATCCACGCAGTACCGGCCTGGGCCACCTGCTGGCGGAAATAGAACGTGGCGCCGACGCGGTGGGTGGCGTGCCATCGTCATGCCTGCAGGGCGCCGGCTTTCTTCCGCACGTGCGGGCCAGCCTGAAGCTGCCGATGATCGTCATCAAGCGCAGCTTCCAGCAGTGGCTGGGCGGTGCGCCGTTCATCGTCTCCGGCTCGTGCGGGCTGTTCCGCACCAGCGTGCTGCGCAAGGTCGGTTTTTCCGACCGCACCCGGGTCGAAGACCTGGACATGTCCTGGTCGCTGGTGGCCCAGGGCTATCGGGTACGGCAGAGCATCCGCTGCGTGGTCTACCCGCAGGAATGCAGCACGCTGGTGGAGGAATGGCGCCGCTGGCGGCGCTGGATCGTCGGCTATGCGGTGTGCATGCGCCTGCATCGGCGGTTGCTGCTGACCCGCTTCGGCCTCTTCAGCATCCTGCCGATGATCCTGCTGGCGCTGCTGGGCATCACCGCGGGGCTGCAGGTGGCATTCGGCGCCGCTACGGTGCATGGCCCCGCCGGCCTGGTGGTGGCGGTGGTGCCGCTGGTCTGGATCGGCATCGTGATGGCGCTGGGCCTGGTCAGTGCCGTGCACCACCGGCGCGCCTGGCTGGTACCGGCTGCAGCGTTCTCCGTGCTGTATGTGCTGCTGGCCTATGCGGTCTGGCTGATCCATGGACTGAAGGGGCTGTTCACCGGCCGCGAGCCGGAACGCGACAAGCCGACGAGGTATCCGCATGTGGTGGAATGACCTGGAAGCAATGGCCGGCGAACTGGCATCGCTGCAGCCCTGCCTCGATCCACGCGCGGACATATCGCCACAGGCCACGATACGCGGTGCGGTGCGCATCGGCGTCGGCAGCCGCATCTGCGATGGTGCCCATATCCAGGGGCCGGTGTCGATCGGACGCCACTGCCTGATCGGCAACGATGCGCTGCTGCGTGGTCCGCTGCGCATCGGTGACGGCACCCGCATCGGCTTTGCCAGCGAGCTCAAGAACACCGTGGTCGGCCAGCGGGTCAGCATCGGTCCGCAGTGCTTCATCGGCGACAGCCGCATCGACGACCACGCCTATCTGGGTGCCCTCGTGCGCACCAGCAACCACCGCCTGGACGGCGCGTCGATCGCCGTGCATGTCGATGGCCAGGTCATCGACAGCCAGCGCGACAAGCTCGGCGCGTGGGTCGGCGCAGGTGCGGCGCTGGGCGTCGGCGTGATCATCCTGCCCGGTCGCATCGTCGCACCGGGCAGCCAGTTCGGGCCGCGGATCACCGTGGAACGGAACCTGCCGGCGGGCCGCTATCGCCTGCTGCAACACCTGCATTCCCAACCCCTGGAGTAATCACCATGCGATTCATCAATCGTGGCGTACTGCCGTGCGCCCTGCTGCTGGCCGCCGCCAGCGCCCATGCCGGTGTCGACCGTGTTTCCCTGCAACTGGACCACACCGACTACAACGAAGGCTTCGGCAAGCGCGACGTGCAGACAGTGGATGTGGCAGGTCGCACCGGCGCCAGTCGCTGGCACCTGGGCCTGGCCCACGGCGAGCGCGATTACGGCAGCTCGCGCTACAGCGGAAACCGGGTGCAGGGTTCGTTGCACCACGACTGGTCAGACACCGTCACCACGCGTACATCGGTGATGGCGTCCAACGACGATCCGGTCTTCGTCAACCGCCAGATCAACCAGGACATCCTGTGGAAGGTGGCCAGGAAGACCGTCCTGAGCGTAGGTGGCAAGTACGCCGAGTACCACGGCAGCGGCTACGTCAATGGCTGGTCGATCGGTGCCTCCCACTACTTCCCGCGGGTGACGGCATCGGTCAAGCATGAGCGCCATCGCCAGTCCAACGGGCCCGATGGCCATGGCAGCACCGTGTCACTGCGTCTGAAGGACCGTCAGGGGCATGGCTCGACCCAGCTGTGGCTGGGCAGTGGCACGTCGGGCTATACCGCCGATGCCGACCCGCTGCTGCTGCGCGAACACGAAGCCAAGCGCCTGTTCCTGCGCCGCAGCCAGCCGCTGGTAGAGCACCTGGTACTCGACGTCGGGCTGGGCAAGACCTGGCACAAGACACGCCTGGATCGCTTCCAGAGCGTGCATACGCAGGTGGGCCTGGGCTACCGCTGGTAATCCAGCCGGCGACGACGGTCCGCTGTCGTCGCCGTTTCAGCAGGCTGCGGTCATCGCCACCAGGCACGCGCCAGCGCGAACACGCCAACGGTACCGGACAACCAGCTCCACGCCGGCACGTCACCCCAGTACCAGCCCGGCGGCTGCAGCACGTACATCAATGCGGCAATCGCCAGCAGACCAACGCCGGTGATCGCCCCGACCGCGCGCTTCTGCAGCCGCTGCAGGCTGGCATCGAGTGCGACCAGATCGCGCGAGCGCATCGCCAGTTCATGCCGGCCTTCCACCTGCTGGGTCAGCCAGGCGTGCACCAGGCGCGGCATGTCCGGCGCATGGGTCATGATTTCCGGCAGGCGCTTGCCGATCTCGCGCACGACACGGCGCGGGCTGTAGCGCTCGCGCAGGATCTTCGCCAGCACCGGCTTGGCCACCGCCCAGATGTCGATCTGCGGATCGAGCTGGCGGCCGACGCCTTCGATGTTGAGCAGGGTCTTCTGCAGCAGGATCAACTGCGGCTGCAGGGTCAACTGGTAGCGCTGGGCCACGCGGAACAGCTTCATCAGCACTTCGGCCAGCGAGATCTGCGACAGCGGGCGGGTGAAGTACGGCTCGCACACCGAACGCACCGCCGCTTCCAGATCATCGATGCGCACGTTGTCGGGCATCCAGCGCGCCTGCACGTGCAGTTCGGCGATGCGGCGGTAGTCGCGGTTGAAGATGGCCATGAAATTCTCGGCCAGGTAGTACTGATCTTCCTGCGAGAGCTGGCCCATGATGCCGAAGTCCAGCGCGATGAAGCGCGGGTTGTCGCGGCGCGCCGGATCGATGTCGACCCAGATGTTGCCGGCGTGCGCGTCGGCATGGAAGAAGTTGTCGCGGAACACCTGGGTGTAGAACACCCGCACGCCCTTGGCGGCCAGCGCCTTGCGGTCGATGCCGGCCTTGTCCAGTGCGGCGATGTCATCGGAGGGAATGCCCCATACGCGCTCCAGGGTCAGGGCGCGCTCGGCGGTATGGCTCCAGATCACTTCCGGCACGTACAGGTCGTCGGAGTTCTCCCAGAAGCGGCGCAGCACGCTGGCATTGGCGCCTTCGCGCTGCAGGTCGAGCTCGGCCGCCAGGGTGTTTTCGACTTCGGCCACCACTTCGCGCGGGCGGATCTTGTCGGCACGCGGATGGGTGCGCTCGACCAGCGTTGCCAGCGAGTTGAGCAGGGCGATGTCGGCGTCGATCTGCTTCTCGATGCCCGGGCGCAGCACCTTGACCACCACCTGGCGGCCATCGGCCAGGGTGGCCGCGTGCACCTGCGCGATCGAGGCCGAGGCCAGCGGTTCGGTGTCGAAACTGGCGAAGGCTTCGCTGACCGGCAGGCCCAGCGCTTCCTCGACGATGCGGCGCGCCGCGTCGCCGTCGAAGGGTTTGACCCGGTCCTGCAGCAGGGTCAGCTCATTGGCCACATCCGGCGGCACCAGGTCGCGGCGGGTCGACAGGATCTGCCCGAACTTGACGAAGATCGGCCCCAGATCCTGCAGCGCCAGGCGCAGGCGTGCACCGCGCGACTGTGCGGCGATGTCGGCTGAAGCGCGCGGCACGAACGGCTTGGCCAAGCGCAGCCAGCGCTCGGCCGGCGTGCCCTGCAGCAGGTCGTCGAGGCGGTAACGCAGGATCACCCGGCCGATGCGGCTGGCCCGCAGCAGCGCCTTCATGCGGCCCCCCGCAGGCGCTGCACGCGTGCGCCGAGGCGCTCGACATCATCGCGCAGTACGTCCACGTCGTCGTGGAAAGCATCCAGTTCAGCACGTGGCACCACGTCGCGCGATTCCTCGGTGATGAATTCAGCGGCACTGTGGGCCAGGTCGATCGCGCCCTGGCGGGCGTGCTGCAGGGCACTGCGCAGGGTGTTGGCCACCTGCACGCCGAGCACGTCGCCGAACACGCTGACGAACGGCTGCTGCCAGTCCGGATCGAAGCCCTTGGCCAGCTGCTGCAGGCGGCGCGCCAGCTCGGCGTCGCCGGCCACGCGTACGCGGCCCTTGCCGTTGTCAGCACCCTGGCGCGCACGCGCCAGCAACGGCAGCTGCGCCAGCACACCGGCCAGGCTGCTGCGCACGGCCAGGTCGGCTTCCTGCGCATCCACCGGGCCCACCCGCAGCTGGTTGCCATCAACACTGATGCGCATCGCCAGCGGCGGTGCGTCCAGGGTCAGGTCGATGTGGCGACCGTCGAGGCTGGCCAGTGCATGGCGGGTATCCGGATCCAGCGCCAGCGCGCGGTTCAGGGCGATCTGCAGCGCGCGGCCAGCGACCGGCTTGAGGGACTTGAGCAGGGAAAGAGCCATGTGCGCATTCTACCTGCGTGGGTGGGGGGCTGGGCCGGGCTGCCGCCCGGCACCCGCAGACGCAACGGCCAGGGCAACCGCAAGGTCAAACGCCGGCGTGCAGTGGGGAGGCGGGGTGGGTCCGGTTGCGGGGGACGCTGCAAGTACGTCCCTGTAAGCTCGGTCGCGCCATCCATGGCGCTCACGCCCCCGCAACCGGACCCACCCCGCCTTCGACAGTTTCCCGTGATCTGTCGGAACGGCACGGGGTCCGCTGCTGCTGTTGATGGGTGTCGGCTGCTGCTGTTGGTGGGTGTCGACCTTGGTCGACACGGTAGATCCAGGCCATGCGTGGATGACACGCGCGACTGGATTTCTGGTTCATCTGTGCCTCACGCGGAAGGCCGATGAAGGTTCATGCTATGCAGCCACGCAACGCACAGGACATCGCACTTCCATGGCACGGACCCGGGTCGGCATCATCTTCGGTGGCAGGTCTTCCGAACACGAGGTTTCACTGCAGTCGGCGAAGAACATTCTCGATGCGCTGGATCGGGAGCGCTTCGAGCCGGTGCTGGTCGGCATCGACAAGCAGGGCCAGTGGCACCTGAGCCAGCCGGATACTTTCCTGCTCAATGCGGATGATCCGGCGCGCATCGCCCTGCATGCTTCCGGTACCGCGCTGGCGGTGCTGCCCGGTACCGAGCAGGCGCAGCTGCAGCCGACCGATGCGGGCAGCGCGCTGGGGCAGATCGATGTGGTGTTGCCGATCGTGCACGGACCACTGGGCGAGGACGGTGCGCTGCAGGGGCTGCTGCGCATGGCCAACCTGCCCTTCGTCGGCTCGCCGGTGCTGGGTTCGGCGGTGGCCATGGACAAGGACGTGACCAAGCGCCTGCTGCGTGATGCGGGCCTGCAGGTGGCGCCCTGGGTGTGCATCCGTCGCCATGAAGCCGATGCGGTCGATGTCGCGGCGCTGATCGAAGTGCTTGGCCTGCCGCTGTTCGTGAAGCCGGCCAACCAGGGCTCATCGGTGGGCGTGAGCAAGGTCAAGGATGCAGCGGGTTTCGCCGCGGCATTGCAGACCGCACTGCGCTACGACCACAAGGTCCTGGCGGAATCGGCCGTGGCCGGCCGCGAGATCGAATGCGCCGTGCTCGGCAACGAGCGGCCGCAGGCCAGCGTCTGTGGCGAGGTGGTACTGCACGACGAGTTCTATGCCTACGACACCAAGTACATCAACGAAGACGGTGCTGAGGTGGTGGTACCGGCCGCAATCGATGCGGCAACGCAGGCGCGTATCCAGCAGATCGCGTTGCAGGCCTACCAGGCGCTGGAGTGCGCCGGCATGGCGCGCGTGGATGTGTTCCTGACCGCCGATGGCCAGATCGTCATCAATGAAGTCAACACGCTGCCGGGCTTCACCCGCATCAGCATGTATCCGAAGCTGTGGGGCGCCAGTGGCGTGGACTACACCACGCTGATCACGCGCCTGATCGAACTGGCGCTGGAACGGCACGAAGCCGATCGCGGATTGCATAGCGCAGTTCGTTGACCGCGCTTCGGTACCGCGCTTCGGTAGTGCCGGCCGCTGGCCGGCAACCCCGCAACTGTCGAGGTTGCCGGCCAACGGCCGGCACTACGGCTCAAGCGGTCATGTGCGCTTGCGGAACATCGAGATCACGGCCAGCACCAGGAACACCACGAACAGGATCCAGGCAATGTTGCTGGCGGCACCGGCAATGCCGGAGAAACCGAGCACGGCGGCGATGATGGCGATGACAAAGAAGATGACGGCGTAATGCAGCATGGTGCTCCTCGCAGGTGGTCGGCCGTGGGTGGCGTTGTGTCCATCCTGCGCATCTGCCGGTGTGCAACCGGTGATGGCGATCTCTGCGCGTAATGAAGGCTTCAGCGCGGTGATGCCGCCGTCATGATGCGGCCTTCAGCCGTCGCAGTCCTTCTTCGATGCTGACCTGCGGCACGTAGCCGAAATCACGGCGTGCCGGCTCCATGCTGTACCAGTGCGGCGTACACAGCTGCTCGGCCAGGAAGCGCGTCAGCGGCGGCTCGCCACGCAGGCGCAGCAGCGGCCACAGCCGCTCGCAGATCGCGCCGATGCGATACGCCGTCTTGAAGCTGATCGCCTTGTCCACGGTCGGTGCCCCCACCGCCTGCAACAGCTTGTTGACCAGCTCGCGCATCGGCAGCGGCTCGCCATTGGAAATGAAGTACGCCTTGCCGGCGCAGGCAGCACCCGGAGCCAGCGCCTCGAAGGCGAGGAAATGCGCCAGCGCGGCGTTGTCGATGTAGGTGGTATCGACCTTGTTGTTGCCATCGCCCACCAGGCGCAGGCGGC
The DNA here is from genome assembly GCF_002750935.1 of Stenotrophomonas sp. LMG 10879. NCBI lineage: Bacteria > Pseudomonadati > Pseudomonadota > Gammaproteobacteria > Lysobacterales > Lysobacteraceae > Stenotrophomonas > Stenotrophomonas sp. LMG 10879. The sequence goes on along the minus strand of NZ_PEJT01000004.1, from coordinate 236,718 downwards.
CAGCGCGTGCACGATCGGCCAGGCGCGGCACCAGCTGCTGGTCGCCCGGGCCCCAGATCAGGCGCGGGCGCAGCGCCACGGTCGCCAGCGTGGCGTCGTTGGCCGCCAGCACCCGCTGTTCGGCAATGGCCTTGGTTGCTGCATACGGCGCCTGGAAGTCCTCGCCATAGGGCACGTCGTCCGCACCCAGTCCTTCCACCGGGTGCGTGGCGCGATGGGTCACGCTGGGCGTGGAGGTATAGACCAGCTTGCCGATGCCATGCGCGCGGCAGGCGGCGATGACGTTGTCGGTGCCGACCACGTTGGCCTGGTGATAGCTGTCATAGCTGCCCCACGCACCGGCCTTGGCGCCGTTGTGGAACACCGCATCGACACCGGCCACTGCATGCAGCACCGCCTGCGGGTCGGCCAGGTCGCCGCGGATCTGGCCCACGCCCAGCGCCTGCAGTTCCGGGTAATGGCTGCGGTTGAACGCCAGCACCTGGTGGCCACGTTCGAGCAGGCCACGGCACAGCGCCTGGCCAAGGAAACCACCACCACCGGTGACCAGGATCTTCATGCGCGCTTCTCCAGTTCGGCGCGGGCCCAGACGGCGAGCTTCTCGCGGCCGATCTTGGCGTTGTGACGGATATCGACGGGGAACGCCGGGTGCATCAGCACGTGTTCCAGCGTCAGCTCGGGCAGACGCGCAGCGGCCGTGGCATGCAGCGCCTCACGCAAGGCAGGGCTGTCGGACTGGCCGCGCTGCAGCTCCACGCACAGCACCGGCACCTGCGCACCGGCTGCGCCGACGCCGACCAGCGCCGTGCGTGCCACCCCGGGCACGGTGTTGAACACCGGCTCGACCTGTTCGGTGTACAGCGGCCCGTGCGCGGTTTGCACGCGATGGGTCTTGCGGCCACAGAACCACAGCCGCCCCTGCGCATCGAAGTAGCCGACATCGCCCATGCGATGCACGATGCGGACGCTGCCATCGGCCAGGGTTTCGCTGATCTTCGCCGCCGCCGTCGCCTGCGGGCGGTTGAAATAGCTGTCAGTGGCGGTCGGCCCGGCCACGGTGATCTCGCCGATCTCGCCCACGGCCAGCACGCGCGCCTGCGACCAGTCCGGCAGCGGCGCGTCGTCGATGGCGATGATGCGCACCTCGTTGGGTGCGACCACGCTGCCGACGCAGGTGCCGGCACCGCCCTCGGTGGCCGCGCGCGTACGCTCCAGCTCGCGCCCCTCGACCACTGCCACCGGCAGGCACTCGGTGGCGCCATACGGTGTCCAGAACTGGGCATCGGCCGGCAGCAGGCTGCGGATGGTGGCGACCACGTCCGGCGGCACCGGTGCACCGGCGGAGGTCACCCGGGTCACCGACGGCAGCGGCCGCCCATGCCGTGCCAGCACCCGCATCAACGCAGGCGAGCCGAACAGCTGGGTCACGCCGAAACGCTGGATGGCGTCATGCAGGCGCGCCGGATCGGCCTGGGCCGGCCGGGTCGGGTCCATGTCCGGAATGACCGAGGTCAGGCCCAGCGCCGGATCGAACAGGGCAAACGGCGGGAAGGTCGGCAGGTCCACCCCACCCGCCTCCATGCCGAAGGCGCTGCCCAGCAGCTCGATCTGGCCGACGAAGTGGCGGTGGCGGTAAACCACGCCCTTGGGCACGCCGGTGGAGCCACTGGTGAACAGGATCGCCGCGGTGTCCTCGCCATCGGTGTCGGCCAGCATCGCACCACGGTTGGCGCCAGCACGCTCCAGCGCGGCCAGGGTGGTACCGCCCCAGCCCAGGCGACGGCCGACGGTGACCAGACGGGTCGCCGAAGGCGCCCAGCGCAGCGCGAGCCGCGCCACGTGGGCCAACGGGATGCCGATGAAGGCCTGCGGCTGCGCCTCGTCCAGGCACTGCTTCAGCGCGCGCTTGTCGATGCCCGGATCGACCAGCACCGGCACCGCGCCCAGCTTGAACAGGGCGAACATCAACAGGAAGAACTCCGGCGACGGCCGCACCATCACCACCGTACGCACCCCGCGGCCGATCCCGTAGCCGGCCAGGCCGGCCGCCATCGCATCGCTGCGGGCGTCCAGCTGGCGGTAATCGAGGGTCACGTCGTAGGCCGCCATGCCGTTGCCGGCGCCGCGTCGGCCGGGGCAGCGGATGGCGATCTGGTCGGGGCGTTCACGCGCCAGCTCGGGCAGCCGCGCGGCGATGTTGCAGGATCGGTTCATCCGTTCATTGTCGCCGCTTACGGAATTTCTTGCGCGACGGCCGCCAGCGTGGAAAATCCGCATCCTCGTCCCTTTCCCGATGCCGCCCGAGGCGGCTTGCCCATGCAACATCCCTGCATGACCTGCGGCGCCTGCTGCACCCAGTACCGCGTGGCCTTCCACTGGATGGAATCGGACGAGGTCACCCCCGGCGGCGTGCCGCACCAGCTCACCGAGGTGCTCGACCCGCATCGCCTGTGCATGCGCGGCACCCATTCCAAGCCGGTGCGCTGCGTAGCGCTGGATGCGCAGATCGGCGTCTATTCGCGCTGCACGATCCATCCCAACCGGCCCAGCGTGTGCCGCGAAGTGGATGCGTCATGGGAATACGGCAAGGCCAGCCCGCAGTGCGACAAGGCGCGCATCGCCTATGGCCTGGATCCGCTGACCCTGGCCGATTGGCGCTGGCGCGACGAAGCAGGCAACGACGACGACCACCCGGACGACAACGGCAACAGCCCCTCGCCGCAGGCCCCGATCGCGGCGTAGTCCGGCGTGCCGACCAACGGTCGGCACCTACCCTCTCCTTCTCCCGGTGGGTGCCGACCGTTGGTCGGCACACCTCTTAGATCGGATTCGCGTCCAGGAACGCGCGGATTTCCGGCACCAGCACTTCATGCTTGTCTTCCAGCACGTAGTGACCGGCATCTTCGAACGCGTGTACCTGCGCCTGCGGCAGTGCGGCCTGGAAGCCCTTCAGGAAGTGGTGGTCGAACACGAAGTCGCACAGGCCCCAGCCGAGGAAGGCCGGGCGATCGGCGAAGGACGGCAGCGCCTTGCCGGCGCGCTCCAGCAGCGACCACGCCTTGTCGGCCGGCGACAGCGGGATGTCCTGCATGAAGCGGATGGTGCTGATGCGGTTGGCGTAGCTGTTGTACGGCGACACATAGGCGCGGCGCACGTCGGCCGGCATCTTCCGCTCCACGCCCAGCCACGACGCGCCGGAGGAGAACGCATTGAAGGTGCGGATGATCCACTCGCCGATCTTCCAGTGCCGCCCCAGCGCGATCTGCCACGGCATCTTCTTCGCCGCCGGCATCGGGAACGCGGCAGTGTTGAGCACCACCAGGCGCTTGACCTGATCGTGGTGCGACAGCGCCCAGCCGAAGCCGATCATGCCACCCCAGTCGTGCACGGCCAGGGTCACCGGGCCGGTGATGCCCAGATGCTTCAGCAGCGCATCCAGATCATCCACGCGCGACTGCAGCGTGTACTCGTAGCGGCTGTCGTCGGGCTTGTCCGACAGGCCCATGCCGATATGGTCCGGCACGATGCAGCGGTACCGGTCCGACAGGCCGGCCACCAGCGTGCGCCAGTAATAGCTCCACGACGGGTTGCCGTGCACCATCACCACCACCTCGCCGTCGCACGGGCCTTCGTCGAGATAGTTCATCGACAGGCCGGGGCGGACCTCGAAGCGCTGCGGGTGGGCGGGGTAACCGGGAAGATCGCGCATGCGGAGCACCTTGGAAGAATCGCGGCGCAGTGTAGAGCCGAGCCGATGCTCGGCTGCTCTCCGGTCAGGCCGCGGAAGAACCGCGCTGCGCGCGTGAGCCGAGCGTGGGCTCGGCTCTACAGGGAGTCTGGCAGAAGGGTCTTACCAGACCACTTCGGCCATCGAGCAGTTCAGGCCCGAGCCGATGCCCAGAAGCGCGATGCGGTCGCCCTTCTTCAGCTTGCCCAGCTGCTTGAGCTTGCTCAGCACGATCGGCACCGAGGCCGGACCGATGTTGCCGTGCTCGCCGAAGATGGTCATGACCTTCTTCGGGTCGATGCCGAAATTCTTGATGAACGCAGCGGTGTGCGGCTGGCTGACCTGGTGGATGACGAACTGGTCCAGCTCTTCCACGGCCCAGCCCAAGGCGATCTTGGCGGCGGTGAAGGTCTTCTGGGCCAGCTTGATGCCCTCGATCAGCAGCATGCGGGTGTCGGTGACCATGCGGTCCAGGTTGCCCAGGCACAGCTGGTTCCACTCGGTGGCCGAGCGGGTCACGCCCCCCTTGTAGCGCGGCGCGTCGGGGACCAGCTCCGAACGGGCCATCACCATCGCGGCCGCACCGGAACCGGTGGTCAGCGCCGCCAGCTCATTGCGGAAGTCATCGGCGGTGACGTCCGGCGCGGTCATCCGCTCCAGGGTCTTTTCGTACACCAGGTTGGCGGTTTCGCCATCCACCACCAGCGCGTAGTCGATCTCGCCGCGCTCGAGCATGCGCGCCGCGATGTCCATGCCGTTGATGAAGGCCAGGCAGGCATTGGCGACGTCGAAGGTCATGCACTCGTCGCTGACACCGAGGTTGCCGGACACGATGGAGGCGGTCGACGGCTCCAGGTAGTCACGGCTGACCGAGGTGTTGATCAACAGGCCCACCTGCGTCGCATCGATGCCTGCGTCTTCCAGTGCCTTGCGGCCGGCCATGGTGGCCGCGTCGGACGCCAGCACGCCGTTGTCCCACAGGCGGCGCGCGTGGATGCCGGCGATGTCGCCGAGGACATCGGTACGGATACCAAGGCGATCCAGCGTCGGCTGCAGCCGTTCGTTGATTTCCTTGGTCGTCAGCGTGTGCGGCGCATCAACGTGAGCCAGGCCGGCAATCGAGACATTCTTGAAGAGCATCGAGGTTAGCGCCAAGGCTCAGGCAAAGGGGGCGCTATTCTATAACCCCCCGGGCCTTCACCGCATCTTTACGAATTCAGCCTTGGCCGTATGGTGAAGGATTCAGCGCGGCGGGCACTGGAAAGCAGCGAAGCGCTGGCTGCCATCGGCCGGGGCCGCAGCGGCCTGCACGGCGTTGGCGCCGGTGGTCGGGGCCTCGTTGCGGGCCAGGGTCTCCAGCTCTTCCTGCACGCGCAGCGGGTTGCGGTTGTAGAAGCCGACCTTGCTCTTCACGGTCACCACCACTTCGCCCTTGGAGATGCACCCGGCCGGTACCGGGCCTGCCGGCAGCACGCGGGTCGCCTTGCCGGCCGGTTCGATCGGCACCCAGGTGCAGGCGGTGACGGTGAGCAACAGGGACGACAGCAGCAGAACGCGCATGGGCAGGATCCTGGAAGGGAATGTCAGGAGTGTGCCTGAACCGTCTGAATCAGGGATAGCCGGGACGGGGTCGGATCCCCCGCAGGGGGCTCTGACCCCAGAGTACGACGGGGTCGGAGCCCTCCCTGGGGGAGGGATCCGACCCCTGGCCGGCGTATTGCCTTACTTCTTTACCGGGTTGCCTTCGGCATCAATCACGGTCACTTCGCCCAGGTTCAAGGCGCGTACGGCCGCTTCGGTCTGCTTGAGGTCACCCACCACCACCCAGGTCAGCGCCTGCGGCTTGATCTCCGCGGCCGCCTGCTGCACCTGTGCCGGGGTCATCGCTTCGATCTCGGCCTTGCGGCGCAGCACGTAGTCGTCCGGGCGCTTGAACTGCACGATCGTGCCGATGGTCGCGGCCACCGCGCTGGCGGTCTCGTAGGCACCGGGCAGGCTCAGGGTCTGGATGTTGCGGATGCGCGCCACTTCAGCGTCGGTCGCCGGCTTGCTGCCGTTGGCGAACTCGGCGATCTCCTTGCGCATTTCGGCCATGGCCGGGCCGGTCTTGTCGATCTGCACCGGTGCCATCGCCATCCACGGGCGCTGGCCCACGGTGTTGCTGGCGCTGGTGCGGGCACCGTAGGACCAGTGCTTGTCCTCGCGCAGGTTCATGTTCAGGCGCGAGGTGAAGTCGCCACCGATCACACCGTTGGCGATGTCGAAGCGGGTCGAGCTGGCGTCGCTGGACGGCGGCACGACCTGGCCGGCGAACAGGTTGGCCTGCACCGCGCCCGGCTGGTCGATCAGGAACACGCGCGGGCTCTTCGGCAGTGCCACGGCGGTGGTGGCCTTGATCGTCGGTGCATCACCGGTGGCCTTCCAGTCGCCCAGCTGCTTGTCCAGCAGCGGCACGATCTCGGCCAAGGTGGTATCGCCGACCACGATCAGGGTGCCGTCCTGCGGACGCAGCCAGTCGCGGTGGAAGTCGACCAGGTCCTCGCGGCCCAGGCTGCTGATCGCCGCTTCATCACCGCTGCCGGTGAACGGAATCGCGTAGGGGTGGCCCTTGCCGTACAACAGCGGCGGCAGCACGCGCATCGCCACCGCACCCGGATTGACCTTCTCCTGCTGGATACCGGCGATCCAGGTCGCCTTGACCCGGTCGATCTCGCTCTGCTCGAAGCGCGGCTCGCGCAGCAGGCTGGCATACAGCGCCAGCGACGGCACCAGGTTCTCCTTCAGCGCGGACAGTTCCACGTCCACCGAATCCAGGCCGGCGGAAGCATCGAGGTCCGCACCCAGCGCATCGGCCGCATCGGCGAAGGCCAGCGAACCCAGCTTGCCAGCGCCTTCGGTCATCAGGCTCATGGTGAAGTTGGCGGTACCCGGCTTGCGGCCCTGGTCAGCGGTGAAGCCGCCCGGGAACTGGTAGCTGAACTGCACCACCGGAATCTCATGGCGCTCGGCCAGCACCACCTGGGTGCCGTTCTTCAGCGTGGCGCGCTGCAGTGCCGGGAACTTCAGCTGCGGGAATTCGCGGGTCTGCGGCACGCCGGCCTTGCGGTCCACCTGCTCGGGCAGGGTGCTGTACCTGCTGTCCGCGGCCGGCACGTTGAATGGCTTCGGCGCCTGCGACGGATCTTCCTTCAGCGCTACGCGTTCACCCGGCTCGACCACCAGGGTGTGGCTGCCCTTGTCCAGCCACTGCGCGCCCAGGCGCTTGAGGTCGGCAGCGGTGGCCTTGTCGATGTTGGCCAGCGAGGTGCGGAAGCAGCCCGGGTCGCCGGTGTACACCGTGCATTCGGCCAGCGCGTCGGCCTTGCCGCCGAAGCCGCCGATGCGCTCGATGCCGCGGATGAAGGCAGCGCGCGAGCCGGTCTTGGCGCGTGCCAGTTCTTCGGCGGTCGGGCCCTCCTTCAGCAGGCGCTCGATTTCCTCATCGATGATCTTTTCGACCTTGGCCGGATCCTGGCCCTGCTTCACCGTGGCCATCACCATGAAGTTGGACCCCAGCTGCGAGGCGTAGGCGCCAGCGCTGATGTTGTCCACCAGCTTGTCCTGGTGCTGCAGGCGCTGGCTCAGGCGCGAAGACTTGGCGCCGCCGAGCACATAGGCCAGCAGCTGCAGCTGGTCGACGTCGGTGGTGCCGACCTGGGCCACGTTCCAGGCGCGGTAGATGCGCGCCTGCGGCACCTTGTCGGTCATTACTTCGCGGGTGTCGGCCGGGCGCTTGGCCACGTCCACCTTCGGCTGTGCCATGGTCGGGCCGGCCGGGATGCTGCCGAAGTACTTGGCGGCCTTTTCCTTGGCCGTGGCCAGATCGATGTCACCGGCCAGCACCAGCACCGCGTTGTTCGGGCCGTACCAGGTGCGGAACCAGGTCTTGACGTCGTCCAGCGAGGCGGCGTTGAGATCGTTCATCGAGCCGATCACGCTGTGGTGGTACGGGTGGCCCACCGGATACAGCGCGCGGTTGAGCTGTTCCCACACCTGGCCATAGGGCTGGTTCTCGCCCTGCCGCTTCTCGTTCTGCACCACACCACGCTGCTCGTCGAGCGCGGCCTGGTCGATCGCGCCGACCAGATGGCCCATGCGATCCGATTCCATCCACAGCGCCATGTCCAGCGCGGTGGTCGGCACGTTCTCGAAGTAATTGGTGCGGTCGGTATTGGTGGTGCCGTTCTGGCCGGTGGCACCCACCTGCTTGAAGGGCTCGAAGTACTCGCCGTCGTGGTTCTCGCTGCTCTGGAACATCAGGTGCTCGAACAGATGCGCGAAGCCGGTACGGCCGGCCGGCTCATCCTTGCTGCCGACGTGGTACCAGATGTTGACCGCAACGATCGGTGCCTTGCGATCGGTGTGCACCACCACGCGCAGGCCGTTGGGCAGGGTGAACTGCTCGAACGGGATATCGACCTTGCTGGTCGCGGCCGGCTTGGCCGCCAGCGCGTAGGTCGGCGCGAGCGTGCCGAGAGCAGTACTGAGAGCAACAGCGAGCAGCGCGGCGCGCGGGCGCAGGGTGAGCGACATATCCGGGTCCTTGGTCACATAGGTGAATCCCGATCCTAGCGCGGGCGTGCGGCCACCGGTATCGGCCACCAGTCACTGGGGGTGATCGGCCACATCGGCCATCGCGATCACGTTTTCAGGGTCACGAACGGCGGTGATTCACGTCCGGACAGTGTCCGCGGCACCCCGAATGGACAGGTGTCCGCCCGGCGGACACTTTTCATACGCCATAAAACCCTTATGAATCAATGAGTAAAAGTTGGCACGGGGATTGCTTTGTCCTTCCTGCGCCAGCAAGGGCTTCAGACAAAACCTGACTGAAGACTGAACAAAAGCAGGAAATCGAAAATTCCGCTTGCATCCCCAGAACTGGTGTTCTACCTTACTACCACACCACTGCTCACCAACACTAAACAGGCCCCGTCATGAACGCCAAGACCATTGCCATCGCCATCGCCCTGATCGCCGGCACCGCGGTTGTTTCGTCGGTGCAGGCCTCCGAATCCATCAAGACCCTGTCCACCGTGCAGGTCCGCCCGGCCCCCGACCAGCTGGTCCAGCAGGCCTGGGAACAGGCCAGCGGCATCCGCACCCTGGCCACCGTTGAAGTGCGCCCGAGCGCGGACCAGCTGAGCGAGCGCGACGGCTTCATCGCCGCCCCGGTCGCCGCCGCGCTGCCGATCACCACCCTGGCCTCGGTTGAAGTCCGCCCGAGCCTGGAGCAGCGTGTCGCCCTGGCTGCCGAGCAGGAAGCCCAGCGCTACGCCGCCACCCTGGCCGCCGCCGCCACCAGCGTCGCCAACCAGGTGATCGTCAACCTGCCGGCCCTGCAGGTGCGTCCGAGCGCCGCCCAGCTGCAGGCCTTCGCTGCCGAAACCGCCCAGGTCCTGCTGCGCCCGTAAGCGACGTCCGCCCTGCCCATCGCAGGGCGTGCGTCGTAAAGGCGGCGGCCGTCGCAGGTACACTGCGCCGATGAATGCCGCGCCCCAGTTCCACGTGATCCTGTTCCAACCGGAAATCCCGCCCAACACGGGCAATGTGATCCGGCTCTGCGCCAACACCGGCGCGCAGCTGCACCTGGTCGAGCCGCTCGGCTTCGCACTGGAAGACAAGCAGCTCAAGCGCGCCGGCCTGGACTACCACGAGTACTCGCGCCTGCAGGTGCATCCCGACCTGGACACTGCGCTGGCACGGATCGCACCGAAGCGGTTGTTCGCCCTGAGTACGCGTGCCAGCGTCCGCTATGACAGCGTGGCGTTCGACGACGGTGATGCCTTCCTGTTCGGCCCGGAAAGTCGTGGCCTGCCGCAGGAGGTGCTCGATGCCCTGCCCGATGGTCGCCGCCTGCGCCTGCCGATGCGGCCGGACAACCGCAGCCTCAATCTTTCCAACACCGTTGCGGTGGTGATGTACGAGGCGTGGCGCCAGCACGGGTTTGCCGGCGGCGCGTAGATCCACGCCATGCGTGGATGATCGTCTGGTAGATGCCGACCTTGGTCGGCACCGGAGCGCCAACCAAGGTTGGCGACTACCGTCATCCCGCTTGATCCACGCCGTGCGTGGAGGGCTTTCAGAACGCGTTGATGCCGGTCAGCTCGCGGCCGATCACCAGCTGATGCACGGTCTCGGTGCCTTCATAGGTGATCACCGATTCCAGGTTCAGCGCATGGCGGATCGCCACGTGCTCGGTGGTGATGCCGGCGCCACCCAGCAGATCGCGACATTCGCGGGCGATGTCGATCGCCATGCGGCAGTTGTTCCACTTGGCCAGGCTGACCTGTTGTGGCTGCACCTGACCGGCTTCCTTCAGGCGGCCCAGCTGCAGCGCCAGCAGCTGCGCCATGGTGATGCGCCGGGCCATCTCGGCCAGCTTGATCTGCGCGCTCTGCGTGGCGGCCAGCGGACGGCCGAACAGCACGCGCTCCTTGGCATAGCCCAGCGCTTCGTCCAGGCAGGCGATGGCCGAGCCGATCGGGCCCCAGCTGATGCCGAATCGCGCCTGGGTCAGGCAGCCCAGCGGCCCCTTCAGGCCCTTTACATTCGGCAGGCGGTGGCTGTCGGGCACGCGCACGTCGTCGAAGAACAGCGCGCCGGTCAGCGACGCACGCAGGCTCATCTTGTGCTTGATTTCCTGGGTGGTGAAGCCGGCCATGCCCTTTTCCAGCACGAAGCCCTGGATGCCGTCTTCGGTCTGCGCCCAGATGATGGCCAGGTCGGCCACCGGGCCGCTGGTGATCCACATCTTGCTGCCGCTGATGCGCCAGTCGCTGCCATCGCGCACCGCGCGGGTCTTCATGCTGGCCGGATCGGAACCGCCGTGCGCCTCGGTCAGGCCGAAGCAACCGATCAGTTCGCCGCGCGCCATTGCCGGCAGCCACTGCCGGCGTTGCTCTTCACTGCCGTACGCGTAGATGGGATACATGCACAGCGAGCTCTGCACCGACACGAAGCTGCGCAGGCCCGAATCACCGCGCTCCAGCTCCTGGCAGATCAGGCCGTAACTGACCGCGCCCAGATCGCCGCCGCCGTACTCGGCCGGCAGCGTGGCGCCGAGCAGGCCAAGCGAGGCGATCTCCGGCACCAGTTCCGACGGGAACCGCGCCTGGTCGAAGGCATCGCCGATGATCGGCAGCACGCGCTCGTTGGTGAAGCGGGCCACGCTTTCCTGGACTGCGCGCTCTTCCTCGCTGAGCAGGGAACGGACATCGAACAGGTCGTACGGATCCAAAGCCATGGCACTCACACGCAGACGGGACCTGGCCATTGTCGGTCATCCGGGTGGGTTTGGTGTGCCGGTAGAGACCGACCTCGGTCGGCGCTGGCGTTTCCGCGGACGCCAACCCAGGTGGGCGGCTACCGACGCTGCGTACGCTGCACTGCAGCAATCGCGGTGTGAACATCGGCGATCTAGCTCGATCACGCGCAGCCCGGTACCCTGACAACATTCAAACAACCGTTTCGCCCGTGGCTGCACGCGCGATTCCCAGGCAACCGCCGGTGGCCCCGATGCCGGCACTACCCACGAGTCATGCAATCGATGAGTGCTGAAGCCAACGCCCTGCCCCCGCGTGAAGTCATGGAATTCGACGTGGTCATCGTCGGTGCCGGCCCGGCCGGCCTGGCCACCGCGATCCGCCTGCGCCAACGCGCGATCGAAGCCGGTCGTGAACTGTCGGTCTGCGTGCTGGAGAAGGGCTCCGAGCCCGGTGCGCACGTGCTGTCCGGCGCAGTGATGGACCCGCGCGCGCTGACCGAACTGTTCCCGGACTGGGCCGAGCGCGGCGCACCGCTGAAGCAGAAGGTCACCCGCGACGAGTTCCTGTTCCTCAGCGAGACCGGCGCGCGCACCACGCCGCACGCGCTGTTGCCCGAGTGCTTCCACAACGAAGGCAACTACATCATCAGCCTCGGCGAGGTCACCCGCTGGCTGGCGCAGCAGGCCGAAGCGCTGGAAGTGGCGATCTTCCCCGGCTTTGCCGCCGCCGAAGTGCTGTACGGCGATGATGGCGCGGTGATCGGCGTGGCCACCGGCGACATGGGCATCGAAAAGGACGGCAGCATCGGCCCGGCCTTCGAACGCGGCATGGCGCTGCAGGCGAAGTACACGATCTTCGCCGAAGGCGCGCGCGGCCATCTGGGCCGCCAGCTGATCAGCCGTTTCAAGCTGGACGAAGGCAAGGATCCGCAGGCCTACGGCATCGGCATCAAGGAACTGTGGCAGATCGACCCGGCCAAGCATGAGCCGGGCCTGGTGGTGCACGCCGCCGGCTGGCCGCTGGACACCGATACCTACGGCGGTGCGTTCCTGTACCACGCCGACGGCGGCAAGGTCGCCATCGGCTACGTGGTCGGCCTGGACTACAAGAACCCGTGGCTGAGCCCGTTCGAGGAGTTCCAGCGCTTCAAGACCCATCCGTCGATCCGCAAGCACCTGGAAGGTGGCACCCGCATCGGTTACGGCGCGCGTGCGATCACCGCCGGCGGCCTGATGTCGCTGCCGAAGACCGTGTTCCCCGGTGGTGCACTGGTCGGCTGCGAGGCCGGCTACCTCAACGTCAGCCGCATCAAGGGCAGCCACGCGGCGATCAAGACCGGCATGCTGTGCGCCGATGCCGCCTTCGACGCGCTGGTGGCCGATCGCCAGCACGACGAGCTCAGCGCCTACCCGGCCGCCTTTGAAAGCAGCTGGCTGCACGACGAACTGAAGCTGTCGAAGAACTTCAAGCAGTGGTTCAAGAAGGGCCAGACCGTGGCCACGCTGATGACCGGCATCGAGCAGTGGCTGCTGCCGAAGCTGGGCGTGCGCAATCCGCCGTGGACCCTGCGCCACAGCATCCCGGACCATGCCTGCCTGGAGCCGGCATCCAAGCACGCGCGCATTGCCTATCCCAAGCCCGATGGCGTGCTGACCTTCGACCGCCTCAGCTCGGTGTTCCTGAGCAGCACCAACCACGACGAGAACCAGCCCAGCCACCTGACGCTGAAGGATGCGAGCATCCCGGTGAAGGTGAACCTGGCCGAGTACGCCGGTCCGGAAGCACGTTATTGCCCGGCGGGCGTGTACGAGTTCGTCGGCGACGGCAACGATGCGCGGCTGCAGATCAACGCGCAGAACTGCGTGCACTGCAAGACCTGCGACATCAAGGATCCGACCCAGAACATCGTCTGGGTGACCCCGCAGGGCGGCGGCGGACCGAACTACTCCGGCATGTGACCGGTGAGGGGGCTGCGACCGCCGGTCGCAGCCCCACGTTGCGTGCGACCGGTATCCTGCCCGCCATGCGCGCCTTTCATCTGCTTCTTGTTGCTGCCATGGCCCTGGCCACCAGCGCGTGCCAGCGCCCACCGGCTGCGCCCAGCACGCCGGAACAGGCGCGCCAGCAGGCGATGCAGCAGGCGTTCGAACTGTGTGCCGGCTGCCACACCGTCAAGGCCGGCGGCATCCACCGCTACGGACCCAACCTGCACGGAGTGATCGGCCGTCGTGCAGGCAGCCTGCCCGATTACGGCTATTCCCCGGCCATGCGCCGCGCCGACATCGTATGGAGTGCGCAGACGCTGGACACCTTCCTGCAGTCGCCCACCCATCTGGTACCCGGCACCCGCATGTACAACGCGTTCCCCAGCGCGGAGCGTCGCGCGCTGGTGATCGCCTACCTGCAGGAACACGCAGCTCAGTGAGCCAGGCGCTGCAGCTGCTGCTGCAGATGCGCCACGAACTGTCCGGCCTCGGCGATCACCGCTGCGATCTCTTCCTCGCCTGCTGCCTGCAACCGTTCCACCAGCGCGTTGGCGCGATCGGCCAGGCCGCGTGCGCCCACCGCCCCCAGCGCGCCGGCCTGCCGATGCAGGTGCAGCGCGGCCGTCACCCGGTCGCCTTCGTGCAGCGCGCGCTGCAGGACCGCGATGTCCTCGTCACTGGCCTTCAGCAGGCTGTCGCGCAGTTGCCGGGCGATCTCGCGTGAACCAAAGCGCCGCTGCAGGGTCGCCAGGTCGGGGAGTCCCTCATCGCCATCGGGTTCATCGTCGCTGTCCACGGCGGCCTGCTCATCCTCCGCACCGTCGGCGCGCGGCAGCCAGCGCAGCAGCGCCTGTCGCAGCGTCGCCAACGACAACGGCTTGGCCAGCACGTCATCCATGCCGGCTTCGCGGCAGCGGCGCGCGTCGTCGTCGAGCACGCTGGCGGTCAGCGCCAGCACCGGCATCCGCGGCTGGCCGTTACGCCCCTCGCGCTCGCGCAGCAGGCGGGTGAAACCGAATCCATCCAGCACCGGCATGCGGCAATCGGTGATGACCAGATCGAAGGATTCCTCCGCCAGCCGGTCCAGTGCCTGCTGCCCGTCATCGACCAGCACATGCGGTACGCCCAGCTGCTGCAGGCGCCAGGCCATCATCGCCTGGTTGGTGGGATGGTCTTCAATGACCATCACCCGCGCCTGGCGCAGATCAGGGGGCAGCAGCGCGCTCTGCTGATGCTCGGCCTGCAGCGCCATCACATCCTCGCTGCGCGCCTCCACCAGCGACAGTAGTACTTCAACCCGCGTCCCTTCGCCCAGCGTGCTTTCCAGCTTCAGTTCGCCGTCCATCTTCTGCACCAGGCGCCGGCAGATGCTCAGGCCCAGCCCGGTGCCCCCGTGGTCGCGCTGGATGTACGCGCCGGCCTGGGTGAAGGGTTCGAACAGGGTCGGCAACTGCTCCGGCGCAATGCCGATGCCGGTATCGGTGACGCTCAGGCGCAGCGGCTGGCTGCCATCCTCCGCAGTAGGGCCCAGCACCTCCAGCTGCAGCCGCACCGAGCCCTTCACAGTGAACTTGATGGCATTGCTGAGCAGGTTGAACACGATCTGCCGAAAACGCACGCCATCCACTTCATGCGCCTGCGCCAGCTGTTCGTCGATGTCCAGCTGCAGGTCCAGGCCGCGCGCCGTGGCCTGCGGCAGCAACAATCGATGGACCCCCTCCAGCAGTGGCCGCACCGGTAGCGGTACCGGCTCCAGGCGCAGTGCGCCCGCTTCCATCCGCGAATAGTCGAGGATGTCGTCCAGGATCTGCCGCAGCATCTGCGCGGAGTCTTCGATCACGCCGAGGATGCGTTGCTGTTCGGCGTCCAGAGGCGAATGCGCCAGCACTTCCAGCATGCCCAGCACACCGCTCATCGGCGTGCGGATTTCATGGCTCATGGTGGCCAGGAAGCGCGACTTCGCTGCCGCTGCCTGTTCGGCTTCGACCATCGCCGCGGCAAGCGCGTCAGCCTGCGCGCGCGCCTGGCTCACGTCCACCCAGTAACCGCTCCAGGTCACCGCGCCCGCTTCGGTGGAATACGGGTGCGCCTGGCTGCGCACCCAGCAGGGTGCGCTTCCTTCACGATGGACCTGGAACTCGAAGGAAAGCGGTGCGAAATTGCGCGCCGCCAGTTCCATCGCGCACAACACCTTTTCGCGGTCATCGGCATCGATGCATGCCAGCAGCGCCTGCCCATCCGTCTCCGCCTGCTGGCGGCTGATGCCGAACATCGACTGCACATCGCCGGCGATGAAGGGGAATCTCAAGGTGCCGTCCGCTTCGCGGCGGGCCTGGTAGACGATGGCAGGCAGGTTGTCGGTCACCTCGGCCAGGCGCTGCTCCAGCTCGCGGCGGCCGGCCACCTCGCGGCGCAACCGCCAGTGGCCCAGCCCGTGCACCGCCACCGCGGTGGCCAGCACCAGCAGCAGCGGAAGACCCCAGCGCAGGAGGGTGCGCCAGTCCACCCCATCGCGGTATTCCACCGACAGCCAATCGCCGCGCAGGGCCTCGCGCTGGCGTGGCCCCATCTGCAGCAGCAGGCGGTCGAAGGTGGTGGCCAATGCCGCATGACGACGTTCCACCGCCAGCACCAGCTGGTCGTTGAACCCGGCCGGCGCGGCCAGTTGCAGGCGCCCCGGGAAGCGGTTGCGCAGCAGTTGGTCGACCAGCGCCAGGTTGCCCACGTAGGCATCGGCCTCGCCATCAGCAAGACGTTGCAGGGCCTGCTCGGCGCTGCGCGCGGCGACGATCTTCACCGACGGCGCCTGCTGCTGCACGTAGCCACGGACGCGCTCCGGATCGGACAGCAGCACGCGTTTGCCGTCCAGGTCCGACAAGCCCAGCATCGACGGACTGTCGGTGCGGGTGACGATCACATTGGGCACGGTGATGAAGGGCTGGCTGAACACCCATTCCGGGCCCAGATAGCGCGAATCGGCAGGAATGCCGATCACCGCCTGCAGTTCCCCGCGACGCGCCTTCTCGCGCACCTCGTACCAGTCATGGCTGTTTTCAACCTGCAGGTTGGCGCCGGCCTGCAGCAGGCGCTGCAGGTACTCATTGGTCAGGCCACTGGGCTTGCCATGCCTGTCGGCGAACGACAGCGGTGCGGCATTGGGCGCAAAACCAATCTTCAACGGCTGCTGCAGCACGCGTTTTTCGGCCTGGCTCAACGCCAGCTGCGCCGATGCCGACCATTGCGGAGGCGGCAGCCAGCGCTGCGCGAGGGCGTCGCGCTGGGCCTCGCTGATGGCGGCGAGCGCCAGATCCAGTGCTTCGGACAACGGCTGCTTGCTGTTGGGCACACCGAAATGCAACTGCTCCGGGGGCAGATCGCTGGGCCGCAGCAACGCCACACCCTTCAGTCCGGTGGCGGCGATCAGTTCGGTTGCCACGTAGGCATTGCCGATGAAAATGTCGGCTTTGTCGTCTCTGACCATATTCAAGGCGGTCAGCGTGTTGTCTGCGACAAGTTGGCGTGCCCGTGGGAACCGTGCACGCACCTGCGGTCCGGTCATGAAGTCCTGCTCGACCACGACGCGCAGCCCATCCAGATCGGGTGCCTCCGAGGCACGCAGGTCCTGGGGGCGCCCAACCATGGCCAGCGGTGCTTCGGCATAGGCGGCGGTGTAGACCATGCAACGGGTACGCTCGGCACTGAGCGCGATGTTCATCACCACGTCGATCTCGCCGCGGCATGCCGCATCCAGCACCGAAGGCCAGTCCGGATAGCGGCGCGTCTCCACCTTCAGGCCAAGCTGACGGGTCGAAAGCGTCAGGTAGTCGGGGCCGAGCCCCACCTGCTTGCCGTCCTGGATCGACTCAAAAGGAGGCCAGCCACTGTCATACTGTCCAACAACGACAACAGGATGTGCGGCCAGGTATTCGCGCTGCAGGGGGCTGAGCGGCAACGGCCCCGGTACGGACGCGGACTGGGCCAGCGCCGGCAGAGCCAGCAGGGTCGTCAACAGGATCAGTCCACGAGCCGCCCAGCTGCACATCTGCAACGATCTCCTGGAAGTCCTGCCAGGGACCGCGACAGTCGCGGTCCGGCGTGCCGGTGGCCATACTAGAGCATGACCTTGCGCATCATCATCGCAGACGATCACCCCGTGGTCCGCATCGGTACCCGCGCCGTCATCGAGTCCAGCGGCGTTGGCAAAGTCGTTGGCGAGGCCGACAACGCCCAGGCGCTGATGACGCTGCTGACCACCCAGGCCTGCGATCTGCTGGTTACCGACTATTCGATGCCCGGCAGCCCCCAGGCCGATGGCTTCGCCATGATCGGCATGATCCGCCGCCGCCATCCCGACCTGCCGGTGCTCATGCTCAGCGTCTCCAACAACCTGGCGATCCTGCGCATGGTGCTCGACAGCGGCGTGCTCGGCCTGGTCGACAAGAGTTCGTCGATGGATGAACTGCCGCAGGCGATCCAGGCGGTCTACCGCGGCCAGTCCTACATCAGCCGCAGCCTGCGCGAGCGGGTGGAGGAAGCCGGCAGCTGGCGCATGCGCGAGGGCGATGGCAAGCCGTTGTCGCCGCGCGAAGTGGAGGTGCTGCGCCTGCTCGGTACCGGCATGACGGTGAAGGAAATCTCGCTGCAGCTGCACAAGAGCGTCAGCACCATCAGCCGCCAGAAGGGTGATGCCATGCTCAAGCTGGGGCTGAAGGGCGATGCGGAACTGTTCGACTACCTGCGCGACGGCAGGATCTGAGACGCCGTTCACAGCTCTCTGGGGGAGGCTCCCCCTGCCCCCCCCCTGTGATCGCCGTCGCATCTGTGCCATCATCCGCCCCGATGGGTTTTCCTATGCGAGGTCGAAGGAATCGACCGGCTCATCACGACGTTCCCCCTCATCGAGGGCGGGGCGTGTTCTGCGTTGGCCTTCCTGCCCGACGCCCGCAAACCATGGAGAGGTGCATGAAGATCCTTCCGCAATCCCGCTTGGCCCGTGTCCGCCCACGCCTGTGTGCGACGTTCGCTGGCCTGCTCGTTGCGTTGCTTGCCAGCGCCTGCACCCCCTCGACTTCGACCGCGTCACCACAGGGCGCCACCGCGCCACGACAGGATGTTGCCCCGATGCAGAGCTCCGCCACACCCGCCACCACGGCCACCGCCACGCCCCCCGATGCCGGCAGCGTGCTGTATTTCATCTACGACGTCGACGGCGATGGCGCCGTTTCGTATGAAGTAGCCAATGGCAGTGTCGCCACCTTCTGGTTCGGCCATGCCTTCGAAGTGGCCGGCACCCGCTATTACACCGGCTTTGCCTGGAACACGCCGCAGAAGTACGGCAAGCCCGGCGAGGACGATGTCGGTCCGGACAGCCAGGTCACCCTGACCGAGGCCACCTTCACCCTGACCGGCGACAAGCCGGACCGGCCGTGGGTGTTCAAGGGTGCCGAGCCGTGGATCGGCACCGTCGGCGCCAACGGCACCGCGCCGGACATCGACAGCAAGCGCAAGCCGCTGGAGTACCGCACCCCGGCCGGCAAGCTGGTGCTGGCGGTGCCGACCAGCACCTTCGCCACCGGTACCAGCATCGAAAGCTACACCGTGCTGGTGTTCAACCCGGACTATGAGAAATCCGAAGACGGCCAGGTCTGGGCCAGCCTCGGCACGGTGATCACCGGCGAAGACAATTCGGCCGCCTGCGACGACGGCCAGGTGATGCCGTGCGTCAGCAACCGGGGCGTTCTGGCCTTCAACGCCGTCGCCGGCAGCGACCTGCCCAGCATCAGTGTCACCGCCACCGGCACCACCATTTCCGGCCCGGGCCAGACCCGTGCCTTGGGTGCGGCCGATGCACGCCAGTACCACTACGACGCCGCCCGCAAGGCCTACGTCGAAAAGTAAGACGCACCACCCCGCAGCACCTGTTGACCGACATGTTGAAGACTCACGGATGAGTCCGGTTGGCGTATCGCGGCAAAGGCCGCACCATCAACCCCAGAGGAAGTGTCATGGCACAACGTGACTACAGCAGAAAGGAAGTTCTCGACATCATCGAGCAGGTTGCACAGCGCAAGGGCATCGCCAGCGAGGACTTCCTGCGCTTTGCCCACATCGAGACCGGTGGCCGCTTCAACGAACGCGCGCACAACGACAAGACCGATGCCAAGGGCCTGTTCCAGTTCCTGCCGTCGTCGGCCAAGCAGTACGGCCTGAGCGGCCACGAGTACGACCCGACCCGCAACACCGAAGCGGCAGCGGAGATGTTCAAGCGCAACCTGGTGGACATGGAAAAGCGCCATGACCGCACCGGCCACCCGTACCTGTCCGGTGATGACAAGCCGAGCGGCCTGGACCTGTATCTGGCACACCAGCAGGGTGCGGCCGGCTACGGTTCGATCCAGACCGCAATCGCCACCGGCACGTTCGGCCTGGTGCGCGACGGCCACGGCGATCCGATCGACATGCGCCCGCGCATCATGGGCCAGATCGGCGGTGACGTGGAAGCGCTGACCGGGCATACGCGCGCCGAGATGCGCACGATGAATGATCGTGACCTGGCCAGCACCTTCGCCCAGTACTACGACCGCAAGTACGACGCGATCAGCATCCCGGAAAAGAACATCGCGCCGATCACCGAGGCCCAGGCACGTCCGGCACCGGTGCAGGCCGCACCGACGCAGACCGTGACCCCGGCCGCGCAGGCCGCTGTTGCCGCCGGTGCCGCGACCATCGCCGCCACGGCTGCCGCAGCCAAGCCGGATGCACCCGGCATTTCGCTGGATGCGGCCTACAACGCCGGCGTGAAGTACGACAACGTCAAGTACGCGATCAACATCGAATCCAGCCAGTACTACCGTGGCAAGGGCGTCACCGGCAAGAACGTCGAGCAGGGCTACATCGACTGCTCCGGCTGGGTCGGCACGATGCTCAACAAGACCCAGGACGAGATCAACCAGAAGGCCGGCCATGCGGTGTTCGCCGACGCCGACAAGATCAAGCTGGGCTTCGCCGGCTCCGGCGGTATCGTGCACGAGGCCTACAAGGACTCGGGCGTGCTGCTCAAGCGCGACGACATCCTCAAGCCGGGTGCGCTGAAGGAAGGCATGGTGATCGGCCTGGATACGGCCAAGACCAAGCACGAGCACTGGAATGGCATCGACCACATCGTGATGGTGGTGCGTGACCCGAACACCGACAAGCTGCTGATCAGCCAGTCCACCGGCAAGCTGGGTGTGCACACGATGCCGGTGGAGGATTACCTCAAGCAGGTGAAGGACCACCCGAACTGGAAGCTGTTCGCCTCCGATCCGCTGCACCAGGCACGCGACCTGCTGGAAAACCGCAGCCAGACGCATGAGCAGGCGCAGGCCAAGGGCGCGACCGAGCCGAAGCCGGCGGCGCAGGAAAAGCCGCAGGCCGGCAACGAAGTGCATAAGCAGGGTGCGCACGGCGAAGGTGTGCGCAGGGCACAGGAACAGTTGGGCCACCTGGGGTATGTGGGTGCCGACGGCAAGCCGCTGGTCGAAGATGGAAAGTTCGGTCGCAACACCGAGGCTGCCGTGCGCCAGCTGCAGAAGGACAACGGCCTGGCGGTGGACGGCATCATCGGCCCGAAGACGCTGGATGCGATCAAGGACGCGCGCGAGCGCCCGCTGCTCAATGACGAGCGCCATCCGCAGAACCCGATGTACAACCAGGCCGTGAAGGGCATGGAAGGCCTGCCGGCAGGCACCTTCAAGGACCGCCATGCACTGGAGGCCGCTGCCGCCGCACTGACCAAGGAAGCGCAGGCCAGCGGCATGCAGCGCATCGACTCGGTGGTGCCCAGCACCAATGGTGAGCGCATGTTTGCCGTACAGGGTACCGCCGGCGACCCGGCCGCCTGCCGCGCGGCGGTGGACACCCGCGCTGCCAGCGAGCAGAGCATGGCGCTCAGCAGTGGCGCGGTGCACGGTGCACCGAATGTCCTGCAGCAGCAGGACGCCCAGCAGGAGCAGGTCAAGCAGGCCCAGCGCGCCATGGGCCACTGAGCCAGGCCGGGGGAGACCAGGGGAAGGGCCGCGTACTGCGGCCCTTTTCCTTTCTGGCAGCTGAGCGGCCGCGGCGCTTTCAGCCTCGCTTCATGCCGCCTGACGCTAGATGAATGCGCAAGCCGCACGGGGATCGCGCGCAATGTTCCGGCAATGTCCGGGCACCAGCGTGGTCCCTACGGCAGCAGGGGCGCCCAGCGCCCTCCCTGCCCACCGTGGCATGCACCTCACAGGAGAACCCAACATGCTCAGCACTTCCGCACTCAGCTTCCGTGGTCTGGCGATGGCCCTGGCACTTCTTGCCGGCGTGGCCGTGGTCAGTGATGCCAGCGCGATGTCGAGGAAGGACAAGCGCACCGTGGTCGGTGCCGTCGTCGGCGGCGTGGCGGGTCACCTGATCTCCAACGGCGACCCGGCCGCCACCGTCGGCGGCGCGGTTGCCGGCGGCGCCATCGGCAACCTGACCACCTCCGACCGCCATGATCGCCGCTACGACGGGCGCTATGACCGCCGTTACGATCGTGGCTACGATCGCCGTTATGACCGGGGCTACAACCGGGGTTATGGCTACGACCGCCGCGATGACCGTCGCTGGCAGCGCGAGCGCCATGACAACCGTTACTACCACGACCGCGGCCGCCATCGCGGCTGGTAAGCGTGCCGGCCGCAGGCCGCACATGATGTCCCTGACGGGCGGGTCGATGACCCGCCCGTTTGCGTCTGTGGCGTCCATGGCGTTGAATGCGCAGCCTTGGATGTTCCTTTACTCACCAGCGGCCGTGGCATGACTTCTTCCCCCCATCGCGTGCAGGGCCTCAACAACGACGAGGTCGCCGCCGACTGGCCGGCGATCGACGCGCAGGAGATCACCTGGCTGCGTGGCCACTTTCCGCAGCTGGGCGCGGACAGCACGCTGCGCTGGCACAGCCCGCGTCCGTTGTCGGCCGCGGCCATCGTCGACGGCACGCGCGGTCCGGTCTTCATCAAGCGCCACCACCACAGTGTTCGCAGCGCTGGAAGCCTGGAAGAGGAACACCGTTTCATCGCGCATCTGGCGACTGCCGGCATGCCGGTAGTGCAGGTACTGGCCAGCAACGAGGGCCGCACCGCACTCGAACACGGCCAGTGGACCTACGAACTGCATGCGGTGGGCGCCGGCATGGACCTGTATCGCGAGCTGCCGTCATGGTCACCGCTGACCGACGTCGCCCAGGCCCGCGAGGCAGGGCGCATGCTGGCCACGCTGCACCGCGCGGCAGCCGGCTACCAGGCCCCGCAACGCAGCACCCACCTGCTGGTGGCACGCGACGACCTGATCCGCGCCGATGACCCGATCGCCGCGTTGAAGGCCGACCTCGGCAACCGCCCCGGGTTGGCCCGCTACCTGGCGCGCATTCCCTGGGAAGAACAGCTGCGCCGCGACGTGCTGCCCTGGCACCACGGCCTGGCCGCGCGCCTGCAGGACGAACCACGGCTGTGGGCGCACAACGACTGGCACGTCTCCAACCTGCTGTGGAACGACGACGGCACGATTGCCACGGTGCTCGATTTCGGCCTGGCCTCACCGACCAGCGCGCTGTTCGATCTGGCCACCGCCATCGAACGCAACGCAGTGGCCTGGCTGCAACTGGAGCGCGGCACCGACGCGGTACGCATCGATATCGCCCTGGCCCTGCTGGAGGGCTACCGGCAGGAACTGCCGCTGTCGCCCACGCGCGTGCACCTGCTGGCCGACCTGCTGCCGATGGTCCATTTCGACTTCGCTCTGTCCGAAGTGGAGTACTTCGAGGGCGTCACCGGCTCCACCGCGAATGCCGACGTCGCCTGGCAGCCGTTCATGCTCGGGCATCCGGCCTGGTTCGCCACGCCCCCTGGCCAGGCCCTGCTGGCGGCCCTGCACGCCGCCGCGTAAGCCGCGAGCCACCCAACACGCTGGGTACCCAGTAGATCGACGCCATGCGTCGATGATGCGCTCGGCCGGGGTCAGATCCCTTTCCGCTGGAAAGGGATCTGACCCTGGCTGAAGGGCGGTAGCTCGCAAATCCGTACCATTTGTAGTGAAATGGTCACCTGAAGCGGGGGTGCCTGGATCTGCCAGGCTGAGAGAGTCCCTTGGAACCTGATCCGGTTTGCACCGGCGTAGGGAGCTTTGAGCCGCAGCCACACCCCCGTCATGGGCCGGTGCACCTGCGCGCCGTCGCTTCGTCTCCCTTGTTGTCTGAAGACGAATCGAATGAACCGCTGCCTGCGCCCCACCCTGCTCGCCCTTGCCCTCTGCGCCGCCCTGCCGCTGTACGCCAGCGAGGCAGGCACCGACGCCGTTGATGCTCCGCCGTCCTCGCCCACCGATCTGGCGGCAGTGCGCGTGCAGGCCGGCAAGCCGGCCACCGACACCTCGCGCGTCAACGCCTTCGGCGGCGGCTCCTGGAAGGACACGCCCGCCTCGGTGAACGTGCTGGAGCGCGACTACCTCGACCGTCGCCAGGTACGTTCGCTGTCCGAGCTGGCCAGCAATGACGCCTCGCTGGGCGATGCCTATGCGCCGGTGGGCTACTACCAGAACATCGCCATCCGCGGCTTCGCGCTGGATGCGGCCACCGGCTACCGCTTCAACGGCATGTCCATCGCCGGCGAACAGCGGTTGGCGCTGGAGAACATCCAGGAAGTGCAGATCCTGAAGGGCGAAGCCGGCCTGGCGGCGGGCGTGATGGCGCCCGGCGGCATCATCAACTACGTGGGCAAGCGCCCGGCGGAAGTGCGCACGGTCACTCTGGGCACCGATTCGGAAGGCTCGCGCTATGCCGCCGTGGATGTCGGCCACTGGCTGACCCCGCGCTTCGGCGTCCGCTTCAATGCCGCCTGGGATGCCAGTGATTCCTACGTCGAGCATGCCGACGGCCGCCGCAACTTCTATTCGCTGGCCACCGACTGGCTGATCGGCGAACACGGCAAGCTGGAAGTGGATGCCAACTACCAGACCAGCTCGCAGCGCTCGGTGTCCGGCTTCCAGCTGCTGGGCGCGCGCGACCTGCCGCGCGGCGTCGACCGCGAGCGCCTGCTCGGCTACCAGCCGTGGCAGCGGCCGGTGGACATCGCCAGCACCAACATCACCGCCCTGCACACCTACGACTTCAACGACGCCTGGCAGTCGCGGCTGTCGATCGGTCACAGCCGCTCGGTGATCGATGACAACGTCGCCTTCGCCTATGGCTGCTACTACACCGCAGGGTGCGCAGACGGCAGTGTGCCGGGCAACTATTTCGCCCCCAACGGCGACTACGACATCTACGACTACCGCAGCCCGGATGACACCCGCCGCAACCAGCAGGCGCGTGCCGAACTGCGCGGCAGCTTCGACACCGGCAGCGTCGGCCACCAGCTGAGCATCGGCGCGGACTACTTCCGCCGCACCGTCGACAAGCGCCCGAGTGTCAACGAGTACGTCGGCACCAGCAACATCCACGATGCGCAGGTGCCGGTGTTCGAGCCCTCACCGAAGATGCCGGGTGCATCGGCACGGCGCCTGGACAGCCGCCAGACCGCGTTCTTCGCACTGGACCGGATGAGCTTCGGCGATGACTGGCAGTGGCTGGCCGGTGGCCGCTTCGTGCGCCTGGACGAGCGCGCCTACGACAAGCGCGGCACGCCGCAGCGCCACAGCCGCCTGTCGCGCTTCCTGCCGCAGACCGCGCTGGTGTGGAAGGCTACTGACCAACTCAACGCCTACGCCAGCTACGTGCGCGGCATTTCGCTGGGCCAGGAAGCACCGTTCTGGACGTCCAACGCCGATACCTTCCTGCCGTCGATGCAGTCGCGGCAGCTGGAAGTGGGTGTGAAGTACGTGCCGGTGGACGCCCTCACCCTGGGTGCCGCGGTGTTCCGCACCACCCAGCCCTACCAGTACGCAAAGCCCGACGGCAGTGATGCCGGCTACACCTTCGTCGAAGAAGGCCAGCAGACCCATACCGGGCTGGAACTGACCGCCAACGGCCAGCTGACCGATGCGCTGCAGATCGTCGCCAGCGCCAGCGTGCTGCAGGCGCGCGCCCGCGACAGCGGCACCCCGGCCTATGAAGGCCATCAGCTGGTGAACGTGCCGAAGGTGCGCGCCAGCGTGCACCTGGCCTACGCGCTGCCGTTCGTTGAAGGCCTGGATGTGACCGGTGGCTGGCGCTATGCCGCCGCCAATGTCGCCCGCGCCGACGGCGGTGTGCGCGCACCGGACTACCCGGTGTTCGACGCTGGCCTGCGCTTCCAGCACCGCCTGCACGAGCGTGCCGTGACCTGGAACCTGTCGGTGGACAACCTGTTCAACCGCTTCTACTGGCGCGACACCGGCAGCAGCGGCGGTGACTACTACCTGTTCCCGGGTGCGCCGCGACAGGCTCGCCTGTCGGTGACGTTCGCACTGTGAGCGGCGTCGCGCTCGAGTGGACTGCGGCCCTCTTCAGCATCCTCGGGGTGTGGCTGATGGCAAAGCGGCGGCTGGCCGCGTGGCCGGTCGGCCTGCTGTCGGTCGCGCTGTATGGCGCAGTGTTCGCCGAGGCCAAGCTGTACTCGGACACGCTGCTGCAGGTCGCCTTCGGTGGTTTCCTGGTCTACGGCTGGATCAACTGGCGCCAGCACGCGGCCGATGAAGGCAGCATCCGCATCGTGCCGCTGGCGCGCGGCACGATGCTGCGCGACCTCGCCATCGGCCTGTGTGGCGGCGTCGCGCTTGGCGCCGGCATGCACACCTTCACCGATGCGGCGCTGCCGTGGCTGGACGCGATGCTGACCGCGCTGAGCCTGGTCGGACAGTGGTGGCAGGCACGCCGACACGCCGCCTGCTGGTGGGTGTGGATCGTGGTGGACGTGGTCTACGTGGGCGCGTACCTGTTCAAGTCGCTGCACGTGACTGCTGCGTTGTACGTGTTCTTCCTGGGCCTGGCGCTGTTCGGGCTGCGGGCGTGGCGTGCCGCCGCACGGGAACCGCAGTTGGCAACGCGGTAGCGCCACGCCATGCGTGGCTGGCGGGCCCGGTAGACGCCAACCTTGGTTGGCGCGCTCCCGCCGACCAAGGTCGGCATCCATCAGGCTCATCCACGCATGGCGTGGATCTACCGGGGTTGCAGTACCAGCCCCAAGCGCAGCGGCTGGCGCAGGTCCTTCGGCGGCGCCGCCGGCAACGCCGTGGCCTGCAGCGTCGCGCGCAGATCGGCATCCACCTGGACATCACCCAGGCTGTCGAATTCCAGTTTGGAGATCGCGCCATCGCGGGCGATCCACACGCTCACCACCAACGGCGCCGGCGTATCGGGATGCTCCTGCAGCCAGGCCAGCAGGCGCTGGGCGCGTGGATCCTGTTCCTGCTGCAGGCGCTGCTGCAGTTCGCCGCTGACGGAGGCGGCATAGGCCATCCAATGCGCAGGCGCGTCCTGTGCGGACACGCTGGCGCTGCCCAGCGCCAGCAGGCCCAGCAACCATGCCAACGGGCGCCAGCCACGGCGCGTGCTGCGCCTGTTGCCTGCAGAAACCATCACCCACGCCTCCACTGCCGTCCAACGCATCATGGTCGGCGCTGTAGATGACAGGCAGATGGCGGACGCCGCAGTAGAGCCACGCCATGCGTGGCCGTTCTGGGCAACCGGTTGATCCATCCACGCATGGCGTGGATCTACCTGGCTGCCCCACCCGGCGTGATCAGTCGCCCAGGTCGGCCAGCACCTTGCGCGAGGGGGCGAAGAAGGTGACGCCGGTGGTCGCGGTGGAGAAATCGAGGATGCGGTCGTGCAGCGGCGCGGGATTGCCGATGAACATCCGTTCCAGCATCTGCTCGATCACCCACAGCCGACGCGTGTAGCCGATGAAATAGGTGCCGTACTCGCCGCGCCCCGGATTGGCGAACGGCATGTTGTCGCGCAGGATCTCGTGCTCGCCGTCGGCATCCTCGATGGTGCACAGCGTCTTGTGCGACTTCTGCGCGTCGGCCGGCGCGTCGTCCAGTTCGATGTTGTCGTGCTTGGTGCGGCCGATGATCGCTTCCTGCGCTTCGGTCTTCTGCGCACGCCAGGCATCGAGGTTGTGCAGGTACTTCTGCACCACCACGTAGCTGCCACCGGCATGGTCGGGATCCTCGTCGCCGACGATGGTCGCCGCCGGCAGCGACAGTCCCTCAGGGTTGGCGGTGCCGTCGACGAAATCGAGCAGGTCGCGGCCGTCGAAGTAGCGAAAACCGGCCACGTCATCCACCGCTTCCACGGCATCACCAAAGGCCAGCAGCAGGTTCTTCTCGAACGCCACGATCAGGTCCATCGTGCGTGCACGGATGTGGTACAGCAGGTCGCCCGGCGTGGAGACTGCCGTGTGGGTCGCACCCTTCACTTCCTGGAACGGCTTCAACTCGCGCGGCGGCGTGCTGCCCACCAGCGGCGCCCACACGCGGTGGCCGATGGCCACGTTGCAGGTGAAGGTGCGCTCGATCTCGCGGATGGCGGTGTTCTTGATCAGGTCATCGGTGCTGGCCAGCACCTCGCGCACTTTCGCCAGCGACGCTTCATCGTCCTTCACCGTCAGCACCAGGAACGCGGCCGAATGGGTCAGCGGCGCGGTGATCTGCTGCGGCTCGTTGTCGAGCGTGTGGTTGAGGGCGGTGATGGGGGCGGGCTGGGCGTTCACGGCAGTTCCTGCTGGCTTGAGGCGGGCACATCGCATGCGGCGATGTGCGGGCGATCATAGCGGAACGGCCTTGCCGGCGACGGAGCGGTTCTCAGTTCGCGGCGAGCGTGAGCCATTCGTTGGCGAGCGCGCGTGCCCGCTGTTCGCTGTCGGTGATCGAATGCTCCGGCTGCTGCAGCCACCACTCTCCCTGCCATTGCGGCAGCATGTGTCCGCGCAGGAAACGCTGGACGCGGAAGCTCTGCCCGACAGCATGGATGCAGACCAGCCGGATGCCGTCCTGGGAGACAACAGCGTCCAGCAGTTGCCAGCCATCCGCCGCATCGCGCAGCAGATGCGCCCCGGCGATTTCGATCACGTCCATGCTGTGCCACTACGCCGTGGTCACGGTGAACTGTTGCGGCGTGCGCCACGCAACCCGGAGGTAGGCGCCCTGCAGCAAGCCGCCATCGCGAAAGTGTTCGAACACGTCGGCCGGGCACCACTCCCTGCCCGCCGAGAAGGCTACGCCGAGGTCACGCAGACGGATGAAGACGATGGCCTTGGCTGCGTCGTCGGCGACCGGCAGGGTGAGGGTGTCTGCCTCGCCAGCGGTGAAGCCCAGCGCCTGCAGCGAGGTCCGCGGGCGGCCGTTCAACAACATCACCTTGATGCAGTTGCCGTCGGCCTGCCTCACGTAGGCGTCGATGTGCGTTTCCATTGGCCGATTGTAGAGGCAGCGCGCGCCCAGAGGCATCGCGCTGCTGACCGCACATCAGGTGGCATCGCTCCACACCGCCAGCACATAGCCGTCCAGATCGCGGAAGTGGAAGCGACGGCCACCGGGGAAAGCAAACACGTCCTGCACGATCTCACCGCCGGCGGCGAGGATGCGCTGCTGTGCCTCTGCCAGATCCGAACAGTAGAGAATCACCAGCGCGCCTCCCGTGGCTGTCACCGCCTCGTCAGCGACGAAACCCCCTTTGAGGCGGCCATCATCGAACTCGGTGTAGGCCGGGCCGTAGTCGGTGAAAGACCAGCCGAAGACCTGCCCATAGAACTGCTTGCTGCGGGCGATGTCGGCGACGTTGAATTCGATGTTGTCGATGCAGCGTTCGGCAGCGGTGGTCTCTGCGTGGCTCATGGTGCGGCTCCGTGGTTGGAGCGCACAGCATCGGTCAGCGTTGGGCTGCGGTCTTGAACGAAACGGCCATCAACGCCCCCACTCCTGGCGCAGCGCACTGGCGGTCAGGCCGGACAGCTCGCGGGCCTCGCGGCTGAGATGCGCCTGATCGGCATAGCCTGCCTCTGCGGCCAGCATCGCCAGGCTGTGCGCGGGCTGCGCCTGGCTGCAGCGCAGGAACCGTTGCAGGCGCAGGATCCGCTCCAGCGACTTTGCACCGTAACCGAACTGCGCCTGGCTGAAGCGACGCAGCGTGCGCGGGCTCATCGCCAAGTGGGTGGCGAGTACATCGATGCTGACGTCGCCCTTGGCAGCGTGCGCGAACAGCACATGCGCACGTTTCGTGTGTTCGTCCACCACGGCCGCGGTCATGTTCTGTTGCAGGCAATCGGCCAGGCGTTGCAGGCGCTGCTCAGGCGCGGCATCACCAATCGAGGCCGCAACCTGCGTTGCCCATCGGGCATTGAATTCAACAAGAGGCACGGCTTGGCCGACGATGTCGGACAAGTCGATGCCGAGCGCAGCCGATGCCTGCCCTGGCCGGAAACGCGCGCCCAGCACCTGCGCACCGGGCGCCAGCTCCGGATGTGCGGCGGTACGGTCGGGACCTACCACGAACAACGCGCCATCACGCCAGAGGATATCCACACAGCCATCCGGCAGCACGGTGATGCTGCCGCTGGCGTCGGCCGACAACTGGCTCTGCCAGAGCTGGCCGAACTGGCCACGCAGCGGCATGGGCGCCAGGTGTTCCTGGTAGGCCGTGCCGGTGCCAGCGAGAGTGGAAGGTTCGCCCATGCCCCATTGTGGCAAAGCGAAACCGGAAAAAGAGAAGCCCAGCACGAGGCCGGGCTTCACTGGCGTATGGGAGAGAGGTCACACGCCAGTTATACGCACTAACGACAGGCGTTTGTTACCAGCTGAAGCGCGGGCCCACGAACCACTCGCGGTCGCCGGCCTTGGCCAGCTTCACTTCGCCACTCAGGCCCCAGTTCTGGTTGAACTTGGCGGTGGCGCCGACGCGGCCGTAGAACTCGCCGTCCGGGTTGATACCGTGCTTCTTGCTGTAATCCTCGTAACCGGCCAGCGCATAGCCTTCCAGGTACGGGTTGAACGCGGTGCGCACGCCCACTTCAGTGGAGTAGCCGTTGAAGTCCAGGCCGTGCTTCATATCAAACTTCTGGTACGCAACACGAGCCACCAGGTCGGTGTTCGGTGCGATGCCGTAGTTGTAGCCGGCACCGATGCGCCACTGGGCGACATCGTTCTTGAAGGTGTCGGTTTCCTGCTTGCTGTAATCACCGAAGACGTGGAAGTTCGGGTGCACGGCAACCGAGCCCTTCACGCCCCAGCCATCAGCGTCGCCGCCCTTGGCATCGGTGTTCACATAGCCGCCTTCAACGTAGTTGTACGACAGACCATCGGCAGCCGATGCGGCGAACGGCAGCGCGGCCAACAAACCCAGGGCAAGCAGCGAATTCTTGATCATCGGGATACACCTTTAATTATTTTGGTTTCGTCGAACGCCCCTCGGGAGGGGAGGGATAAGGGGCGTTCGACAGGTGTGAATTATCCGTTTGTTGATGAAATCAGCCCTGAATATTGAACTGACCGGTACATGAATGAGGTTCCTGTTCAGGGAACTCTCGATACGTCATGTAGTAGCCCGCCGGGCGCAGGACGAAGGGCATGACCGCTTCGTGCATCTGATCGACGAGGAGAACTGCACGTGTAGCAGTGAGGTGCGGGCGTCGATGTTGCGCGACGCTCATCTGCGCCCATTCATTAGGACAGCGTGAGCCCACTTCATCCTGATGAATTGGCAGTATCGAAGCGGCGCAAGGGCATCGACCGATGCAGCACAGCGTGCGTGTTCCCGCTTGTTAAGGTTGGCTGCCTGCCGCACCTTCACAGCCCATCCACGTCTTCCAACTGCAGCTGAAAGCACTTCGCAGCGGCGGGAACAAACGCCGCTATATTCCAGACTCCCCAGACGAAGGAGGGAGTGGAATGTTCCTGACCAAGCAGCACATCAACGCGGCACGTGCCGTCACCGTAGCCATCGTTGCTACCGTAAGCCTCGGTGCTTGCGCCACCTACAAAGACGAATTTGCGACGATCAACTCGCGTCTCGATCAGCTCGACGTGAAGGTGCAGGGCGCGGCGCAGAGCGCCGAATCCGCCAACCAGTCCGCACAGCAGGCCAACCAGCGTCTGGATCAGATTGAAGGCCGCGTCCAGCAGCTCGAAAGGGTCCCGGGCCGCAAGCCGCGCGGGTAACCGCTCTCCCACCCACTTTGATGAACGCTTGAACCAGACACCAGTGGCCTTCACCGGCCACTGGTGTCTTTCAGCCTCCCGGTCTTGATCCGAAGGAGCCGACCCATTCGTACGTACTCATTCCCTGCACGCCGGGCCGTGTCGGCCGCGCTGACCATCGCGCTGGCATTGGCAGGCACCAGCGTGGCCAGTGCCAAGAATGGCAAGGAAGCAAAAGAAGCACCTGCCGCAGAAGCGGCGAACGCCGCCGATGAACTTCCGCAGGGCCAGGAAGTATCCGAGACCGTGATTGCACTGGCCGGCTGGGTCGTCGCCAGCAAGGACAACCAGGGCTATCCGTTCGCGATCATGGACAAGGCCGCTGCACAGGTCCTGGTCTTCGGCGGTGACGGCAAGCTGCGTGGCGCGGCGCCAGCATTGTTTGGTTCGGCCATCGGCGATCACTCGGCGCCCGGCGTCGCCAAGCTCGCGCTGAGCGCGATTCCAGGCCACGACCGCACCACCCCGGCCGGCCGTTTCATTGGCGGCTATGGGCCGTCCGAGGACGCCGGACGCGTGCTGTGGGTAGACTACGATTCCGCCGTGTCGATGCACCCGCTCCCCCCGGGCACCCCGAAAGAGAAGCGCAGCGAACGACTGGCATCCGCCACGCCGGACGACAACCGTGTCACCCACGGCTGCATCAACGTCTCGCCCGGGTTCTACGAGCAGATCGTGCATTCCACGTTCGAGAAGGGCGGCGTGTTCTACGTGCTGCCGGACAAGGACTCGATCGAGGAAACGTTCCCGGAGTTCGCGCAGAGTCGCGCGGCTGCGAAGGGCGACGATGAGAAGGACGCACGCCACGCCCGCAAATGAAGCGCGGCGGTGAAGGCTGAGGAAGCAGTCGCGTCAGACCGCAGCGAGGAGTGCTTCTTTACGGAAGCTCCAGCCTGGGCATCTTGAACGTGAACAAGGTGCCGGTGGCGGCGCTGGACTCCACCTCCAGCGTGCCGCCATGAGCGCGCGCAATCTCCGACGCAATGTAGATGCCGAGGCCGAGGCCGGGCCGTGGCTGCTCACTCTTCTCGCGAGAGAACGGACTGAATATGGCCTCCATCCTCTCTGATGGAATGTGTCCGTCGTTGTGTACGTCGAGCGCAAGCATTTCGGGCGTGGCGTTGACGGTCAGCGCAATTGGCGACGAGCGCACTCCGTGTTCGGCTGCATTGGTGAGCAGGTTGGCCAGGAGCTGCGCCAATCTGCTCGGATCACAGACCACGTTGTCGTCCATCTGCATGCGGACCTTGATCTCCTGGCGGCCAGTGGCGATGGCCACCTCTTCCACAACCTTTTTCAGGTCTTCTTCCAGCGTGCTGGTCAGCTGCAGCGCGATGGGAATGCCGCCACCCAGGCGCCCCCTGGCGAAATCAAGCACGTCGTTGATCAGTCCATCCATTCTGGCAACGCCCGAGGCGATGTGCGCGAGCATTCGTTGCTGACGCTCAGCGTTCAGCTCACATGCCAGCGAATCCGCAGCCATGCTGATTGCCTGCAGAGGGCTGCGCAGGTCATGACCCAGCACGGCAATGAACTGGTCGCGCAGGTCGGCGACGCGGTGCGCGTCGGAGAGCGCAGTTTCCGCTCGCTCGAGGCGATCTTCCTTGTCGAGGTAGCTTCCTACCAGATCGGCCAGCAGCTCCATCGATCTCTGCACGTGGGCGACGTCGAAGTTGGCCGGTGCCGAATCAATCGCGCAGAGCGTGCCGAAGAAGCTCCCGTCTGGCCGATGGATGGGAACGGACGCATAACTCTCGAGCCCGTATATCCGCGGCGTGTGATGCGTGGAGTAAACCGGGTGCTTGCTCGCATGCGCAAATACCACCGACGTCGCCGACTGCCTGATTTCATCGCAGATGGTTGTCTCGAGCACCAGTTGGCCACCGGGAACCAGCCCAAACCCCAGGGTGTCGAACGTGGCGCACGCGGTCCAGGTGGTCTGGGTCACGCGGGCAATGGCCGTGAATCGTGAGCCCGTGATGTGGGCTACGGTCTCCAGGATGCGCGGCACGGCCTGGATTCGACCAATCTCGGCGATGTCGTCCAGCAGATGGGGGTCCGTCAGCTTCTGCATGGTCGTTCGTCCGATGGGCAGCGCATCATCCCATGGAACCCGGGCGAAGGCTGATGCGAGGGCGATTGCCGCCTTTTCAGGCCAAGCCGTGGCGGGCCCTGGGTCGAATACCCGGATCTGCCAGGCCAATCCATGGGTTGGCACGGGCATGGGGGACGCAGGCGGCCACACCTGACCGGGATCGGACGCGCCGTGTGCCGATCACATTGTCCAAGGGATGTCAGCCTCGCGGGCGGCAGACTCGAACTGCGGCCGACCGAACCAGTAGCCTTGCATCAGGCTGATGCCGAGATCCGACAGACAGTGCGCCTCATCGCGGGTCTCGATGCCTTCGGCAATGACATCGATGGCCAGTTGCCCGCACATGGACACCACGCCCTCCACGATCGCGCGACGCGAGGGGCTATGGTCGATTCCCCGGATCAGCGCCATATCCAGCTTGACCATGTCCGGCTGGAAGTCGGCCAGCAGATTCAGGCCGGCAAAACCGGCACCGAAATCATCAATGGCCGTCTTGAAGCCGATACGTTTGTACTCGCTCAGGATCTCGGCCAACCATTTTCCATCGCTGATCTGCTCTCCCTCCACGGTTTCAAAGATGATTCGCTCAACAGGAAAACCATGCCGAGCCGCAGCTTGCAGCGTGGAACGGATGCACACCTCGGGCCGATAGATCGCATTGGGCAGAAAATTGATTGAAAGATGAGAGCGCAGATTCAACGACGCCGCGATCCGGATCGCCTTCTCACGGCAGGCCTGGTCGAACGAATAACGGTTGTCCGCGGTGATACGTGACAGCACCGAACCTGCGGGCTCTCCGGCCGGACCGCGGACCAGCGCCTCATGCGCGAACACCTTGCGTGCATGCACATCGACGATCGGCTGGAATGCGTAACTGAATTCGAACTGCAGCGGATCCGCATTGCGGCACTGTGCACATCCGGCGCGCATATCGGAGGGAGGCATGCGGTTGATTCCATGTTCGGGCTAACGCCACGAGAATAGCCGACGCCCATCAGCGCCATGTGGAGGCCATCGGCGCGCCCATTCCTGTTATCGGCAGTGCTCGCGCGCGGAGCGCGTAGAGCATGCAGCTTCGCCGCCGATGTGAGGCGCCTGAGCAGGGTGGCGGGGTCGGCGCCGAACCTGCGGGCCAGAAGGCAACAGCAACGCCTGCGCTCGTTCTGAAAGCGGGCAGCCCTGCTGGTGCAGCAGCGTGATGGCTTGCCTGGCCCGCCGAACCAAGCCGGTATTGGCGATGAAAGTCATCTTCGCTCCGTGGAACTCCAGCACCACGTTCTCGGTTCCGGGGGCCTTCCGATCGTCCACCCTGGCGATCTCGCCGTAGTGTCGGGTGCGCGTCATCCAGTTGCGCCCGCTTTTTGGCGGCTCTGTCGTTATTGCCTCGCTGAGGTGACAGCACACCACGCTGGCAACCACGACCCGTGTCGCATATTCCTCTATCGCTTAGGGCCCTTGCGCCATCGGCGTCTGGGGCGGCTTAACAGCGTGGGAGAATGCTGAAAGCGTCTTGCATCAAGCGTTGAATGCAACTCTTCTGATTGGCGCTACGCGTCGGCACAGGTACAGATGACGGGCCACCTCATCTGGGGTGGCCGGGCCTCGAAAACCCGTATCGACAATGAAGTGATTACGCTTGCCGGCCGGCGTCACCTCGCGTGGCGCCGGTCGGCAATCCGTCTGCCGGCTGCGGCGGGCGGAGCGTGGAGGCCCTGTGCCTGCCGGTTCATTGTCCCGGTTTTCGAGCCACGTCTCCGCCCGCCACCTTTGTGTGGCGGCTACCGTCTGTCCTGCACGGAGCCCCAGCCATGACTGCACCGGAATTCCCTCGCCCCCAGCCCTATCGCGTTGCGGGCGATGAGGTATCAGAGCAACCACCTGCGCTCGACCCCACGGCTTTCATTGCCACCCTGACGCGGATCGGCAACGGAGCAGCCGCCGACGGCCAGCCCTGGCCGGAGCGTCATCAGATGGCGGGCCGTCGCATGGCACTGGCCGATGCGGACTGCGCACTGGCAGGCCTGCGCATCGCGCTGGAGGTGCTGCTGGCGGCCGAGCGCGTCCGCCAGAACGGCCCGGACGACGAATACGTGGGCGATCGGGTGATGGAGGGTTTGATGATGGCGTGCCTGGCGCTGACCGCGCAGGTCAGTGCGCGGATGCGACCGGAGGAATAACGCCGGAACCTCTTCCGGCGTTAGCGCCCATCACTCGCAGGAATCGCCTTCTTCCTTCAGCATCGCTTCGTCCACCGGTCGCTCGCGATCGATCAGGGCACGCTGCTCCGCGTTCGGCTCGCCCAGCCACCACACCTTGCAGCGGGCGGTAAGGCGGCCGACCATCTTCGACTGCGTCGGCGAGTACAGCATCGCCAACGCGGTGGTCGGGCACTGGTGCGCCTGGCAGGCGGTGTAGAGCCACCACGGCTCGCCCTGCAGCACCATCAGTTCGCCAGGCCCGCTGGGACCGCTCAGCAGGCGTTCGCGCAGGGAGGGGATGCTCTTGTCGGGCGATTCGGCCGCCGCAGTGTTCTTCATCAGAGCATTGAACGTGGCCAGCACCTTCGGATCCTTGCGGCCGCAGTCGTCCACGCTATTGCCGCCGACCAGGGTGAAGAAATAAGTGGCCAGCGGATTGTCCTTGCAGGTGAGCTCCGCGCCGGGGGTCTCTCCTTCCGGCTCGCCTTCGTTGTCCCACACCGAAGGGTCCACGCCGTCTTCGATGGAAGGCTCGTTCTCGACCACCGTGGCCGTAGCGGCTGGGGCTTCCGTTGCCGGTGCGGCGGTGGCGGCGGGCGTGGCAGCGGTGCCTGCGTCCGGTGCCGGGGTCTGCGTGCAGGCGGCCAGTAACGCGACCATCGCCGCCATTCCCATCATTCGAGACGTCATTCCCTGTCCTGTGTGCATTCGCCCAGCTGGCGACCGTGTGATTCTACCCGCCGGCCAAGATGGATACTCTGGCAGTCACGCCTTCCATCGCCGCCAGGATGCAGACGCATGCTCTGTTCAAGACTTGCCGTGATTGTTCTCAGTGGACTGTTGCTGGCCGCGCCTGTCGTTGCGCAGGAGCCCGCCGCACCCTCGCCCGCCGCACGCCTTGCCGATGTCGCCCTGCCCGCTGCGCTGGATCGGGTGCTGCGCGATTACGAACAGGCGTGGCGCACGGGTGATGCGAAGGCGTTGGCCAGGTTGTTCGCCGAGGACGGTTTCATCCTGCAGAGCAACCAGCCGCCTGTGCGCGGGCGCGCAGCCATCGAGGCAGCGTATGCCAGCCAGGGAAGCAGCCCGTTGCGGCTGCGCGCGCTGGCCTATGCCGCCGAGGAAACCACCGGTTACGTCATTGGTGCCTACACCTACGGCAACAACGTGGGCGATACCGGGAAGTTCACGCTGACGTTGAAGCGGGTAGCGGGTGGGCCGTGGATGATCTTTTCGGACATGGACAACACCAACGCGCCGCCGCGGTCGCGATGATGGGCGATACGGGTTCCACAGTAGATCCACACCATGCGTGGATGGGTTCGCGCACGCACAAAAAAACCCCGGCGCTGGGCCGGGGTTTTCGATTCACTTGAACAGCGTGTCCGGATACTCCGGTTTCTGTTCGCGTGCCAACAGCGCACGCAATCCTTCTTCCGGGGTCTGCTCGCCATGCAGCACGGCGCGCACACGGTCGGAGATCGGCAGGTCGATGCCATGACGGCGCGCCTGTCGCATCACTTCGTCGGCGGTCTGCACCGACTCGACCACCTGGCCGATTTCGCGGATGGCGTCCTGCAGCGTCTGCCCGCGGCCAAGGGCCAGGCCCAGGCGGCGGTTACGCGAGAGGTCGCCGGTGCAGGTCAGCACCAGGTCGCCCAGACCCGCCAGGCCCATCAGCGTTTCCGGCTTGGCGCCGATCGCTGCGGCCAGGCGCAGCATCTCGTTGAGGCCGCGGGTGATCAGGCCGGCACGGGCGTTCAGGCCCAGCTGCATGCCATCGGCCACGCCGGTGGCCACGGCCAGCACGTTCTTCATCGCACCGCCCAGTTCGGCACCGACCATGTCGTCGCCGGTGTAGGCGCGGAACGCCGGGCCATGCATCGCCTCGGCCACCGTCTGCGCGAACTCGGGCACGTCGCCGTGCACGGTGATCGCGGTCGGCAGGCCCAGGGTGACTTCCTTGGCGAACGACGGCCCGGTGACAACGGCCAGCGGCACGTCCTCACCCAGCACTTCGCGCGCCACTTCATGCAGGAAGCGGCCAGAGCCGGGCTCGAAGCCCTTGGTCGCCCAGGCCACGCCGGCACCGGCCGGACGCAGCGGCGCCAGCGCGCGCACGGTTTCACCGAATGCGTGCGACGGGGTCACCACCAGGATCCAGGCGGCACCCTCCACCGCCGACGCCAGGTCGGTGGTGGCGCGCAGCGATTCCGGCAACGGAATGCCCGGCAGGTAGCGCGGATTCTCGTGGCGCTGGTCGATGGCTTCAACCACGGCGGCATCGCGCCCCCACAGCACGGTCTGGCGACCGTGCCGGGCGAGCAGCGTAGCCAGCGCGGTTCCCCAGGAACCGGCGCCGAGTACGGCAATCTTGTCAGCGGTAGTGCTCATCCGTGACGTCGCGGCCGGGATCAGGCGTTGCCGGCCGGCTCGGAGTCAGCCAGCGACGGTGCGTCGCCCTGCTCCTGGCGCTGGCGCAGGGTTTCTGCGTACAGGCCTTCAAAGTTGATCGGCTGCAGGAAGAACGGCGGGAAGCCGCCGGCCTGGATCAGGTCGCTGACCAGCTGGCGCACGTACGGGAACAGAATGTTCGGGCACTGGGTGCCGAGCAGCACGTCGATCGACTGCGGGTCCAGGCCGACCAGGCCGAACACGCCGGCCTGCTTCACTTCGGCCACGTACGCGGTGCGCTCGCCGGCCTGGCAGGTCAGGGTCACGGCCAGCACGACTTCAAAGGCATTCTCGCCCAGACGCTGGACCTGCTGGTTCAGGTTGAGCTGCAGTTCCGGCTGCACCTGGTCGTTGAAGATCGACGGCGCATTCGGCGACTCGAAGGAAACGTCCTTGACGTAGATCTTCTCGACGGTGAACGCGGGGCCGGTGGCGGCATCGACCGGCGCGACAGCGCCGTTGGTGGTCTCTTCGGACATTTCCAGTAACTCCAGTGAATGCAATGAAAACGATGGTCGAATTACTGCGATGGGGGCGGCGGAGGGCGCAAACAAGGCCACATCCGCCACCGCCTGCGATCAGTTGCGGCCCTTGACCAGCGGCAGTTCTGCCTGCTGCCATGCGGGGATGCCGCCGTCGAGCACGAAGACCTTCTCGAAGCCGGCCTTCTTCAGCGCCTTGGCGGCGGTCTCGGACGCGTTGCCGCTGCGGCACACCAGTACCACCGGGGCCTGCTTGGCGTTGGCCACCAGCTTGTGCTCGGGGCCGAACGCACTGGCCTGGGCACTGCGGCTGCCGGCGATGTGGCCCTTTTCGAAATCGGCGCTGGGCGACAGATCCACCACCACCGTGCCGCCCGCGTTGATCAGCTGGGTCAGTTCGGCGGGCTTGATGCCCTTGAAGCCCCGGAACAGGCGGCGGATTTCGGTGACGATGAGGGCCACGGTCAGGCCGACCAGGGCCGCGGACAGCATCGGGTTTCGGCCTGCGAAGGCCAGCAACTCTTCGTAATTCACTCAGGTCACGGGTCGATTAAGCGGGCGCCGATTGTCGCACAAGCCGGACGCGCGCCGTCACTGCCCCTGCCAGAGGTCCGGCAGGCCTGCACTCTGCCACCAGCGCTTGGCTTCCGGATCCCAGCGCCAGCGCTCGGTGACCACCACGGTGCGCTCGGCCTGGGTGTTCTGGTTGATCACCCCGATTTCGACCCGGCGCTCGACCACGCCACCCTCCAGCGCTGCCGTGCTGCGCTCGCGGTAGGACGACACGCGCAGCTGCGCATAGCGGTTGAGCTCGAACTCGGTCGGCGGCTTGGACTTGCGCAGCTGCGGGTCCAGGTAACCGATGGCATCGTCCATGCTGCCCCAGCGGATGGTGGCGCCGTAGGCGATCTGGGTCTCTTCCAGCAGCTTGCGCTGCTTGCGGCTGAGGTCGTCGGCGGCAGCACCGGCAGCGGCGCTGAGCAGCAGCAGGGAACACAGGAGGATCTGGATGAGGCGGCGCATCGGTGGGTTCCGCAGGGCGTCAGCCTGCCATCCTACCCTTTGGCGAAGGCAACGAAACGACCGCTGAATTCGGCCGCGGCCTTGCCATCGGCGCCGGGCTGGGTCGCAACAATGCTGATGCGGGCCTTGCCGCGCTGGCGGAAGGTGGCCAGGAAGGTGTCCCAGGCGCCGCTTCCGGTGGCTTCGGCGTGGGCATGCAGGTCTTCATAGACCGGCGCCAGGTAGCGCAGGTTGCTGTCGGCCACGTAGACCTCGGCGTCGTGGCCGGCCAGGCGCAGGCGCAGGCTGACCAGCGCCCAGCCGGACAGGGTCAGCACCGAGGCCAGGCTGCCACCGAACGCGTTGCCCTTGTCGTTGACGTTGGCCACCAGCGGCGCGGTGATGCGCAGCACGCCGTCGGCATAGCCATCCAGGCGGATCTGCATCGCGCGGACCGCCGGCATGCAGTCCAGCACGTCCTGCAGGGCAGCCAGCGAAGAGGTCAGGGCATCAACAGCCATCAGCAGCAACCACGACAACAAAGGGCCCGCATAATGACGGGAATGGCCGACCATACGATACCCACTGGCTGGACCCTGATCTCACTGCGCCCGCAGGGTCAGCAGGCGGCGCTGCGCCACGCTGCAGCAGGGCTGGGAGGCCGTACCGTCGCGCTTTCGCCCTGGCGGCTGCAGCGCTTGCAGGACATTGCCGCATTGCAGCAACTACAACGGGCGCTGACCAGCGAGCGGGTGGTGTTCACCAGCCCGGCGGCCGTCGCGGCGGCGGCCAGCCTGATAC
Organism: Stenotrophomonas sp. LMG 10879; assembly: GCF_002750935.1. NCBI lineage: Bacteria > Pseudomonadati > Pseudomonadota > Gammaproteobacteria > Lysobacterales > Lysobacteraceae > Stenotrophomonas > Stenotrophomonas sp. LMG 10879. Next base: position 196,502 of record NZ_PEJT01000004.1, on the reverse strand, counting down.
CGCTGGCAGCTGCGCAACGCAGCCCGTGGCTGACGGTGGGCGAAGGCACCGCGCGCGCGCTGCTGGCGCATGGCGTCGCCGACGTCCATGCGCCCCAGCGGATGGACAGCGAAGGCCTGCTGGCGCTGCCGGTGCTGGGCGATGTACGCGGCATGCGGATCGGGCTGGTGACCGCACCGGGAGGCCGTGGCCTGATTGCTGCCGAACTGCAGGCCGCCGGCGCACAGATCATCCGCGCCGATGTTTACCGACGGCTGCCGCTGCGCTTGTCGCGGCGCATGTTGGCGCGTTTGGCCCGTTCTCCGACGCCCTGGCTGCTGGCCATCAGCAGCGGCGAGGCCTTGCAGCGTTTCTGGCAGCAGCTGCCTGCGCACTGGCAGCAGCGGCTGCAGGCGAACGCGATCGCGCTGGTGGCCAGCGACCGGCTGGGCGTGCAGGCGCAGGCGCTGGGGCTGACCCGGGTAGTACGCAGCGAGGGTCCCACCCACCTTCAGTTGATCGCCGCTGCACACGCTGCGCTCACCGGCCCGGCAGCGACCTGAACAGGCACCCGGCAGCGGCTTGCCGGTGTCGTCGGCAACAGTGATGCTGTGCACAACGCTGCCTGCCGGATCTGTTCCGGTGTTGCCGCCGACAAGGAAGCCCGATGAACGACACTCTGCCGCCCGCTCCATCGCCCCATCGCCCCATGCGCTGGCTGCTGCCGCTTGCCGCGCTGGCGGTGCTGGGCGCGGGCGGCTATGCCGGTTACCACTATTGGCAGAAGCAGCAGAGCGACCAGCTGGCGCAGGCGCAGACCACCGCCGTGCAGCTGAAGGGGCTGGAGGACACGGTCGAGGCCCTGCGCCGCGACCAGCGCGCCGCCAGCCAGCGCCTGCAGGATGCGGCCACCACCAACCGGGTGCTGCGCGACGAAGTGCTGGGCCTGTCGCAGCGCAGCGCCCTGCTCGAAGAAAACCTGGCCAAGCTGGCCGACAGCGCCAACCAGGGCCGCCAGGCGGTGCAGCGTGATGAGGCCGAACTCCTTCTGACCCAGGCTGCGCAGCGTCTGGCCTTCGCCGATGACGTGGAGGGCTCGCGCCGACTGTATGCGCTGGCCGCCGCGGCATTGGCCGATCTTCCCGACAGCGACGGCCTGAACCTGCGCCAGGCACTGGTGCAGGAACGCAACGCGCTGGATGCGTTGGGCGCGGGCCCTCGCGTGCAGTCGCTGCAACGCCTGGACGCACTGGGCAAGGCGCTGCAGGGCCTGCCTTCGCAGATCGCGCAGACGCCGGCCGACAACACCGCAAAACCGTGGTGGCAGGCCGCGCTGGCGCCCTTCGTGGACATCACCCCGAGCCGTCTGAACGGCCCGCTGACCTCGGCCGAGCGCACCTCCATCGACACGGCGCTGCAGCTGGAACTGACCCTGGCCCGCGCCGCGATCGAGCGCGGCGACGGCAGCGGCCGCGACGCCGCGCTGAACAGAATCGATCTCTGGGCGCAGCGGCGCTGGCCGGATTCACCGGACCTGCGCGCGCAACGTGCTGAACTCCATGCCCTGCGCACGCTGCCATTGCAGGCCGACGACACCGTGCTTGGCAGCACCCTGCAACAACTGCGTACCCAGACCGACCGGAGGTAAGCCCGTATGAAACCCCTGCAATCACTGGTCGTGCTGTTGCTGGCAGTGGCCATTGGCGTGGTTGCCGCGCAATGGCTCGGCACCGATGACCTGAACCGCTACGGCGAAGTGACCCTGCGCTACGCCGGCTACGACTACCACAGCAACCTGCCGAAGGTGGCGCTGCTGTCGGTGATCGGCGTGCTGGTGCTGTGGCTGCTGTGGAGCCTGATCGCCGCACCGTTCCGTGCCTGGGGCCGCTACCGCCGCAAGCAGGGCCGGGTGCGCCTGATCGATGGCCTGCTGGCGTACGAGCATGGCCAGTGGCAGCGCGCGGAGAAGCTGCTGGATGGCGCCGCCAAGGATCCGGAAGTCAGCGGGGTTGCCCTGGCCAATGCCGTGCGCAGTGCACAGGTGCGCGCCGATGCACCCGCTGCCGAGGCGCTGCTGCAGCGTCTGGGCGAAAGCGATGCGACGTTGCAGGCGTTGCTGCGCGCCGAACAGCTGCTGGCCAACGATCTGCCGGTGGATGCGATCAACGCACTGGACGTGGCGGCGATCCAGCCGCTGCCGCCGCGCGGTCTGTGGCTGCGTACCGAAGCGCTGGCACGCGCTGGCCGCGCGCACGAGGCTTACGGCCAGCTCGGCGCACTGCGCCAGACCAAGGTGCTGCCGGCCGAGGCCAGCAGCGAACTGGAAGCCCGCCTGGCCGCGCAGGCGCTGCTGGAAGCAGGCGACGTCAACGCCCTGGCTACGCAATGGGAAGCCACGCCGAAGGCGCTGCGACCGACCCCGGACGTGGTTGCCGCCTACGCCACCCGTGCGGTTGCACTGGACTGGGACGAACCGGCACTGCTGGCGCTTGAGCAGGCGCTGGACCATCGCTGGGATGACGAGCTGGTGGCCGTGTATGGCCGTCTGCCAGCCGAGCGTCTGGCTACACGCCAGGCCAACCTGCAGCGTTGGCGCAACGTGCACGACGACTCGGCCGCCCTGCGCCTGGCCCAGGGCCGCATCGCGCTGGCGCAGCAGCAGTGGGATGCCGCCGATGCGTTCCTGCATGAAGCCATTGCCGCGGGTGCCGGCGCCCCTGCATGGGAGGCGCTGGGTGAAGCCTTCGCACAACGTGGCGAGCACGTGCTGGCCGCGCAGTGCCTGAGCAACGCACTGCGCCTGCAGCGCGGCGAGGACAGCGTGGCCCTGGTGCGCGCATCGGCAGCAGTGGTCGACCCGCCGCTGCATGCGACCGTTGAAGAGCAGTCGATTGCACCGTTGCCGCCGGTGTATGACGCCAACGAGGAACGCGACGAATTCGGCAACCCGCGGATGCCGTAACCATGGCTGAAGTGTGCCGACCAACGGTCGGCACCCACCAGAGGATGCAATCAACGAAAACGCCGCCCCTCGGGCGGCGTTCTCGTGTGTAGATCCACGCCATGCGTGGATGCTCTTCGAGCAGTGCCAAGCGAGCTTGGCATCTACCCGAGCAGTCGCATCAACGTTCGACGATCGCCACCACGCCCATGCCGCCGGCGGTGCAGATCGACACCAGCGCACGGCCACCGCCGCGCTCGGCCAGCTGCTTGGCGGCCGTGGCGATCACGCGTGCGCCGGTAGCGGCGAACGGGTGGCCGGTGGCCAGCGACGAGCCCAGCAGGTTGATCTTGTCCGGGTCGATGCGCCCCATCGGCGCATCCAGGCCCAAGCGGTTGCGGCAGTAATCCTCGCTCTCCCACGCGCGCAGGGTGCACAGCACCTGTGCGGCGAAGGCTTCGTGGATCTCGTAGATGTCGAAGTCCTGCAGGGTCAGGCCGTTGCGCTTGAGCATCTCCGGCACGGCCACGGTCGGTGCCATCAACAGCCCTTCGCCGTGCACGAAATCGACGGCCGACACGTGTGCGTCGCGCAGGTAGGCCTGCGGCTCGTGGCCATGTGCACGTGCCCACTCTTCGCTGGCCAGCAGCACGGCGGCGGCGCCGTCGGTCAGCGGGGTGGAATTGGCAGCGGTCAGGGTGCCGCGGCCGGACACCTTGTCGAAGGCCGGCTTCAGCGTGGCCAGCTTCTCCAGCGAGGTGTCGGCGCGCAGGATGTTGTCGCGCTCGACGCCGCGGAACGGTGCGATCAGGTCGTTGAAGAAGCCGCGCTCATAGGCGGCAGCCAGCTTCTTGTGCGAAGACACCGCCCACTCGTCCTGCGAGTCGCGCGAGATGTTCCACTCCTTGGCCATGTCCTCGCAATGGTCGCCCATGCTCTTGCCGGTACGCGGCTCGGCCACGCCCGGGAACTCCGGCTTGAGCTCGGCGAACTTGAAGCCCGAGGTCAGCGCGCGGATCTTGTCGCCCGTGCTCTTGGCACGGTTGGCCGCCAGCAGGCGCGCACGCAGCTTCTTGCCGTACACGATCGGCACGTCGGAGGTGGTGTCCGAACCGCCGCCGATGCCGGACTCGATCTGGCCCAGGGCGATCTTGTTGGCTACGGTGATGATGCTGTCCAGCGAGGTGCCGCAGGCACGCTGCAGGGTGATGCCGGGGGTCAACGGCGACAGGCCCGAAGACAGCGTGGCTTCGCGGCCCAGGTTCCAGTCGCTGGAGTGCTTGATGACCGCACCCATCGCTACTTCGCCCAGCTGCTGGCCGTGCAGGCCGAAGCGCTCGACCAGCGCTCCCAGCGTGCGCACCGACATGCCGAGGTTGCCGACATCCGAATACGCGGTGTTCTGACGGCAGAACGGAATGCGGACGCCACCGAGGATGGCGACGGGACGAGCGTTGGGCATGGAGATACCTGGCATGGATGAGGGTGTCTGCAACATGGCCTGCACGACAGAGCAGGCATAATGGGGCCAAGTGTAGCTGCCGCCCTGTGATGGGCCAACCGTGGAACCATGAGCAAACCCGACCCTGCGATGAATGCCCTTGGCGTGCTGGCCCTGGAACTGGCCGGCGGCGAAATCCCCCGCCAGGCGGTGCTCAGCGCTGAACAGGCCGGTGAACTGGCCGAACGCGTCGGCCGCGACCTGTCCAAGCTGGTGCCACAGGTGGCCGAGCTGGACCTGGTGTTCGCCGCCGCCCATTTCGATCCGGCCGAAGTGCTTCGCCCGGGCTGGCCGATCCATCGCCGCCTGGAAGAACTGCAGATGCGTGCGCCCGGCCGCAACCAGGGCCCGCGCGTACTGGCCTTCGGCGCCGATGCCAACGGTGATGTGCCGCTGCCGTTCCAGGCCGACGCAACCCTGGTCGGCGGTGGCCTGCGGGTGGTGCCGTTCCTGCTGACCGGCAGCGAGGTGGCAACCACGTCGGCCGTGGCCGATGCACTGGAAGACGTGCTGCTGGCCAATGGCATGGCCCATGCCGATACCGCGCTGATGGCACAGAACACGTTCGGTGCGCGCGTCGAGCACGCGCGCTATTTCACCGTGAACGACCTGGCCGCGATGATGTCGATGCAGTACGACAACCAGGGCCTGGCCGCGCTGTGGCCGCTGATTGAAACCGCGATCATGGCCCCGGGCCAGGACGAGTGGCTGAGTGACGCGCCGGAGCCGTTGCTGCGCTATACGCAGGGTGAAGCGCGCATGGCGCTGTTCGACCCGGCCGGCTGGTGCGCGCATTACAACCACGGCAAGGGTGACTGCGAACGCCTGCAGGGCATCTACGAGCAGTTCCTGATGCGCCAGCGGCAGATGGCCGCAGTGCTGGAAGCGCACGGTGTGCCGGTGCTGTTCGTGCATTGCGAAGCTGGGCAGGACGCACGCGAGCTGCTGGCGCGCTGATAGAACGGTGGCCGCGACGTGTTGTAGAGCCGAGCCCATGCTCGGCTCAGGGCCCCGGAAGAGCAGCCGAGCCTGGGCTCGGCTCTACAGGAAGCAGTGCAAAGAAAAACGCCGGCTTGCGCCGGCGTTTTCCGTTTTCTTACGGAGCCTTGTTGATCACCGCGCACGCCAGTCGCGCACCGGCGTTGCCGGTCGGCTGGGTCTTGTAGTCGTCTGCGTCGGCGTGGACGATCAGGCCGCGGCCGATGATGTCGAAATCATCACCCTTGCCGATGTTGACGTTGCTCGACACCGGGCCATCGATGGTGGCTACACCCTTGTCGTCGGCCTTGATGTTGGGCATGTCACCGCCGTGGTGCGGATCGGTGGCCACGTTGCCGTGGTCCTGCTTGCCCGGGTTGAAGTGGCCGCCGGCGCTCATGCCGTCCGGCGCGCTGCAGTCGCCCTTCTCGTGGATGTGGAAGCCGTGCTCGCTGCCTGGCTTCAGGCCGGTGATCTGGCCGGATGCGTGAACCTTGCCGTCGACCAGCTTGAAGGTGATCGAACCCTTGGTTTCATTGCCCTGGGTCGGTGCCAGCTCGGCGGTAGCCGAGGCATTGGCTGCCGGGGCCGGTGCGGTAGCCGGTGCGGTGGCCGGATCGGCCGGTGCTGCCGAACCTTCGGCCGGGGTGGTGGCCGGGGCTTCGGCGGCCGGTGCGGCCGGTTGCTGGTTGCAGGCGGCCAGGCCCAGTGCAGCGATGGCGGCGAACAGCGAAGTGTGGATCAGACGCATGGAAACTCTCCTTGGAAAATGCCGGGGGTGTGATCAGCGGGTTACCCGGATCACGCCGCAGGCGATGCGGACGCCGGCATTGCCGGCGGGCTGGCTGCGATAGTCGTCGGCCCTGGCGTGCACCACCAGCGAACGTCCGGCGATATCCGTGGCGGCGCCTCCGCCCAGGGTAACGCCCTTCAGGTGCACATCGATGTTGGCGCGGCCCTGCGCATCGGCCTGCAGGTTGTCGATGTCGCCCAGGTGGTGCTTGCCGCTGCCGGCACGACCGTGCGCGACACCGGCGGGATTGAAGTGGTTGCCGGCGCTGCTGGCATCCACCGCGCTGCAGTCGCCGCGCTCATGGATGTGGAAACCGGCCTGCTGCATCGGCTGCAGGCCTCCCACCAGACCGGTGAGGTGCACGCCACCGGGTTCCACCATCAACGCCAGGCGGCCACTGACGATGCTGGCCGAGGCAGGCGCCAGATTGGCTTCGGCCTGCTTGGCGGTGCTGACCACCGTTGCCGGCGGAGGTGTGGGCTGCGGCTTCTTCGGCGCGCTGCCACAGGCAGACAGGAGCACGGCGGCGGACAGCGGCAGAAGGGCGAAGGACAAACGCATCGAGGACTCCTTGCAGGTAACACTACGGACGGCATCGTCCATGGAGGATCAACAGTTCGGCAAGCGGGTGCGAGGATCGCGTGCAGGTATCGTTCAATGGCCGCCGCGACGGCGACCGGCGCCCAGCTTGCGGGTAAGCGTATTGCGGCCGAGGCCCAGCCGCGCGGCGGCTTCGGCGCGACGGCCGTGGGTGATCTGCAGGGCGGCCTCCAGCAGGGCGTGGTCGACCCGTTCGCGTACCTGTGCGTGCAGGCCCTCGGTGCCTTCGGCCAGCTGCCGGCGTGCCCATTCGGACAGCAGCGCTTCCCATTGGCCCGGATCGCCGGCAGCCGTGCTGCTGCGTCGGCTGCGGGTGCGGTTGAGCGCGGTATCGACATCGGCCACGCCAATCGTGTCTGCGGCAGCCAGTGCAGCCATCCGCCAGCACACGTTTTCCAGTTCGCGGACGTTGCCCGGCCAGTCGTGCTCGCGCAGCGCCTGCAATGCAGCCGCCGTCAGGCGCTTGGGCGGCGTATCGAGCTTGCGTGCGGCAGCGGCCAGGAACGTTGTGGCCAGCTGCGCGATGTCCTCGCGGCGCTCGCGCAGCGGCGGCAGCTGCAGGCGCACCACATCCAGGCGGTGCAGCAGGTCGGCACGGAATTTTCCCTGCGCGACCAGGCCTTCCAGATCCTGATGAGTGGCGGCGACCACGCGCACATCGACGCGGATCAGTTCGCGCCCACCCACGCGGAAGAATTCGCCCTGCGCGAGCACGCGCAGCAGGCGCGTCTGCAACGGCAACGGCATGTCGCCGATTTCATCGAGGAACAGGGTGCCGCCGTTGGCCTGCTCGAAGCGGCCGATATGGCGCCGCTGCGCGCCGGTGAACGCACCCGCCTCGTGGCCGAACAGCTCGCTTTCCAGCAGCTCGGCAGGAATGGCGGCGGTGTTCAGGGCGACGAACGGATGCTGCGCTCGGGGCGATTCGCGGTGCAGCGCGTTGGCCACCAGCTCCTTGCCGGTACCGGTCTCGCCGATGATCAACACCGCCAGCGGCGCCTGCGCGAGGCGGCCGATGGCGCGGAACAGCGCGCGCATCGGTGGCGTGTCGCCCACCAGCTGCGGCGGCTGGTCGCTGGCTGCGTCTGCGGCGGGAGTGGGCGCAGCCAAGGCCGGCTCCACTGCAGGCAGCACGCGCTGGGCCAGCGCTACCGCATCATCCAGGTCGAACGGCTTGGACAGGAACTCGTGCGCACCGCCGCGGAACGCACCGGCGGCACTGGCGACATCGGTGTAGGCCGACATCACCACCACCGGCAGCTGCGGCAGCGCGGCCTTCAGCTTGTCCAGCAGCACCAGGCCATCGTCGCCGGGCATGCGCACGTCGGTGAACAGCAGCGCCGGCGGCGGGCTTTCGGCCAGCGCTTTCAACGCGGGTGCCGCGCTGTCGAAGTCGACCACCTGGTAGCCGGCTTCGCGCAGCGCGGTGCACAGCACGAAGCGCACGGCGCGGTCATCGTCGACGACCCAGATGCACGGCGCGGACGAGGAAGACTCAGACATCGCGCGGGGCCTCCTCGGCGGCAGCGGTGCCGTTGCCGATCGGCAGCAGCAGGGTGAATACGGTATGGCCCGGACGCGACCGGTAGGTCAGCGTGCCGCGATGCTCGCGTGCGACCTGCTGGGCCAGCGCCAGGCCCAGGCCAGTGCCTTCGGCGCGGCCACTGACCAGCGGCAGGAACAGGTGTTCGGCCAGTTCCTCGGGCACGCCACGGCCGTCGTCGGCGATTTCCAGGCGCAACGCCAGGGTGTGCAGCTGTTCGGCGATGCGCACCCCGTGTTCAACGCGGGTGCGCAGGGTGATGTTGCCGGCGCCGGCCTGGATGGCATTGCGCACCAGGTTCCATACCGCCTGGGTGAGGCGGTCGGCGTCGCCGTCGAATTCGGGGATGCTGGGGTCGTAATCGCGCTGCAGGCGCACCGCCCAGCCGGCCTCGTTCTCGGCCAGGCGCAGCACGCGCTCCAACGCGGCGTGGATGTTCAGCGCCGCGTGCGGTGCGGCCGGCGCCGGTGACAGCAGCTGCTCCAGCAGGCCATTGAGCCGCTCGATCTCCGAACCGATCAGATCGATCAGCTCGCGTTCGCTGGCGTCGCGCTGGGCCGCGCGGCGCGCCAGCAGCTGCGCGGCGCCCTTCAACCCGGCCAGCGGATTGCGCAGTTCATGCGCCAGACCCTTCAGCGCCGCACTGAGCGCGCTGGGCAGGGCCTGGGTCGGGTCAAGCCCGGGGAACTCATCGACCGGATGCGCCTCCAGCAGCCAGCCGCCATCGTCGCGGCGGCTCATCCAGCCTTCGGCGAAACGCGCCGCCTCGCCGGGCAAGGCCAGCGCCAGCCGGTTCAGGCGCAGGCTGTCGCGCTCGTCGCGGGCCAGGAAATGGGCCAGCGCCTCGCCCTGCACTTCCAGCGCGGCCAACGGCTGGCCGAGCAGGCGCCGGCCGCTGACGCCCAGCCAGCGCGCGAAGGCCGGATTACAGCCGGCGATGCGGCCATCGGGCCCGGACCAGGCCAGCGGCGTGCCGAGGGCGTCGAGGGACGGCGGGGGTGCAGGGTCGGACATTGCACCAATGTAGTGCAAAACAGGGGCACGGGGTCCGGGGTCGGATCCCTTTCCACAAGGAAAGGGCTCTGACCCCATCAAGCCGAATGCGTCGAGCGTGGTCGGATTACCCGATTCCCACAGCAACACGCCGTCGACACACTGCCCTCTGCATCAGTTTTCGAGCAGCCCTCCCATGCGAACCGTTCCCTACCCCACTCCCGGCGAGATCCTGCTCCACGAATTCCTGGAGCCGCTGGGCATCACCCAGCACCGCCTGGCCAAGGCGATCGGCGTGTCGCAGCGCCGGATCGGCGAGATCGTCACTGGCCATCGCGCCGTGACGGCGGCCACCGGGCTGCGCCTGTCCCGCCACTTCGGTGTGTCCGACATGTTCTGGATCGGCCTGCAGGCCGATTTCGATGCGGTGACGAGCAAAGCAGCGACGTGAGGTTGTTCCGGGGTCAGAGCCCTTTCTTTGAAGAAAGGGATCCGACCCCTTGCACCAGCGTTGCGGATTACAGCTTCATGTTGAGGCCGACGAAGACCGCGCGGCCCGGGGCGGGCGAGAACATCGGCCGGGCGCTGTCCCAGAAGAAGCTGTCGTACCACGCGTAGGCGTACTCACGGCCGGTGACGTTCTTCAGCTGCAGGTCCACGCTCCAGGCCGGGGTGATCTGGTAACTGGCGCTGAGGTCGAGCACGGCGAAGCCACCGAACTTGCCCGTGACGTTGCGCTCTTCCAGGTAGTAATCGCCCTGCGCACGCGCCTGCAGGCCCAGCTGCAGGGCGTCGCTGGCCTGGTAGTCCAGGCCGAGGTTGCTGATGTGGCGCGGCGTGGCCGCGACTTCGCGTCCCTGCAGGGACACGCCGGGGGCGCGGTCGTCGCGGGTGATCTTCGCTTCCTGGTAGGCATGCGAGGCCCACAGGGTCCACGCGTCTCCCAGCTGCGCGCTGATCTGCGCATCCACACCGCGGCGACGGGTCTTGCCCAGCGTGACCGTCGTGCCGGTGGCCGGCATGTTGGACACTTCGTTTTCCGCGTCCTGCTGCCAGACCGCCAGGCGTGCCTGGCTGCCGGCGAAGGGCTGGAATTTCAGGCCCAGCTCCATGCCGGTGTTGGTGGAGGGCTGCATCGGTGCCTGCCCCGGGGTGAGATAGGCCGGCGCGGTGGAACCGGTCAGCACCTGGAACGTGCGCCCCCAGTTGGCGTAGACGTGAGTGTGCTCACCCAGGCTGTGGATGACGCTCAGCTTGGGCTGGCCGATGCTGCCGTAGTCCTGCAGGCGGCCGCTGGTGCCGTTCAACAACCGGGTGTGGCCGCTGAAACGGTCCACACGGTAGGCCGGCACGATCTTCCATGCATCGGCTGGCTGGTAGATCGCCTGCACGTAGGCACCCCAGTTGTCGAAGCTGTGGCGGTCGTTGTTCTGCACGCGTGCCGGTGCACGGCTGAAATCGGTGGGTTCGGCGTAGGCGTAGCGCTCGCGGAGGTAGCCGTTGTCCTGCTGCTCGTAGTTCAGCCCGCCCTCCACGGTGAGCATGGGGCTGGCCTGCCAGGTGAGCGTGCCGAGCAGGCCGGTCTGGCGCTCGTCCCACACACGGCGCTGGCGCGGCAGATTACCGGTGGGCAGATCGCTGAAGGTCACCCGGCGGTCGTCTTCATAGCGGTTGTAGTACAGCCGCGTGCCGAAGGTCACCGCGTCACTGAGCTTCATGTCCAGGTGCGCGGCGAACTGGCGCATGTCGCGGTCATCGCCGTCGTTGCCGTTGCGCAGGTCGCTGCGGCGGCGGCCGGCGTGCAGCTCTTCGGCTGTCATGAAACCGGGCTCGTCGGCCTCGTGATGGTAGGCGCGCGCGGTCAGGCCGATGCGCAGCCCGTCCTCCAGCGAACCGAAGAACCACTTGCCGCCCAGCGAGTACTTCTTCGAGCTGTCGTGGTCGCGGTAGCCGTCGCTGGCCTGGGTGCCGACGAAGTAGTTCTGCGCGAAGCCGTTGGCTTCGCGACCCACCGCCAGCTGCGCGTCGCGGGTGTTGTAACTGCCGTAGGCCAGGCGCGCGTCGGTGTAGGTGCCGCCCTGGCGCGTGCCGAAGTTCACGTTGCCACCGATGTTGTGCAGGCCGTAGCGCGGGTCGTTGGTACCGCGCACGACTTCGATGTAGCTGATTTCCAGCGGAAACAGCATGTCGATGAAGCGCTGGTTGCCACTGTTGACGTTGCTGGGGATGCCGTCGATCAGGGTCTTGATGGCATTGAGGTAGCCCTCGCCGTTGAAGGCGCGGAAGCTGACCTTGCCCGACTCGGCACCCTGCCGGGTTTCGGTCAGCTGGATGCCGGGCATCTGCCCGAGCAGTTCCCAGCTGTGTGACACGTTGCGGCTTTCGATCTGGTCCGCGCCCAGCACGTCCACCGAAGTCAGCACCTGGTGCGCGCTCAGTTGTCCCTCGCTGTGCTGGTGCACATCGACCTTGCCCAGGGTGAGCGCGGCGTCGGCGGACTGGGCGAATGCTTCAGGGGCGAACGGGGCGGCCGCGAGCGCGGCCACCAGCGTGGGAGTCTTCATCGGGAAGGGGGCGGGAGGCTGGAAATGAAACTTTATAACATTTCGATTTCGCCAGCTATCTGATGATTGCAGGCCCCTCGACCTTAAACGGGGTAGCCGGTGGCTTCCCGGGCCTTCTTCCAGGCAATCTCAAACTCGCGTGCGCTGATCTCGTCGTCTTCGTCGAAATCCATGAACGACACCGGCTGGTCAGCCAGCAGGAAGCGATCATCGCTGTGGGCATGCTCATCGGCCCAGACCATCTTGGTGCCGTAGATTTCGACCTGGCGCACGATCTTCTCGCCACGGGCTTCCATCAGCACGTTGCCCTTGCCCAGGCCCGACTCGGCCCAGTGCTTGTAGTACTTCTTGGTGTTGGATTTTGCGTTGTTCTTTGCGTATTTCATTGCATTTGTCCTGGCCACAGGTGCGGCCGGAGAGATCGGAAGGGCGCCATTATCAGGCATATGGGGTCAGATCCCTTTCCTGCGGGAGGGGATCTGACCCCCGCTGACCTACTGCGGCAACGCCACGCCCTTCGGCCACAGCATCCAGATATTGCCCTGCTGCTTCATGTCGCCCGCCAGCTTGCCGGCGGCATCGCCACTGCCCCAGTACAGGTCGGCGCGTACCTCACCGGCAATGGCGCCACCGGTATCCTGCGCGGCCACCGGGCGCACCACCGGCGTGCCGTCCGGGCGCGTGGTCGACAGCCACAGCAGGCTGCCCAGCGGCACCACGGTGCGGTCCACCGCCACGCTGTAGCCGGCGGTCAGCGGCACGTTCAATGAACCACGCGGGCCTTCCGGGCTGTCCGCGCTGCGCACGAAGAACACGTAGCTGGGATTGCTGCGCAGCAGCTCCGGTACGCGTGCCGGATGTGCTTTCGCCCATGCGCGGATCGCGTCCATGGTCACGTCTTCCTTCTTCAGCTCGCCCTGCTCCACCAGCCAGCGGCCAATCGCGCGATAGGGATGGCCGTTCTGTTCGGCGTAGGCCAGCCGCACCTGCCGGCCATCGGCCAGGCGCACACGCCCCGAACCCTGGATCTGCAACAGCTGCAGGTCCATCGGATCGGTCAGCCAGGCCAGCACCGGCGCCTTGGCGCCCTTGGTCGCAATGCTGCCGGCATCGTCGTAGGGCTTCAGCACCTTGCCCTCCACGCGGCCGCGCAGGCGCTTGCCCTTCAATTCGGGATAGACACTCTCCAGCTGCACCACCACCAGATCATCGGGTGTGCCGTACACCGGCACGGTGGCGGTGTCGGTGCGGGTGAGGCTGCCCGGATAGATGGGTTCGTAGTAGCCGGTGATCAGGCCGTCGGCGCGATGGCCGCCGGCGCGCAGGGAATAGACATCGAGATCGCGCTGCAGGAATGCGCGGATCGCGCTGGCGTCCTTGTCGGACACGGTGCTGGCGGTCGCGCAGGGTTTTGCCCAGATCGCATCGTTCTTCAACCGGGTGCAGCTGCTGCGCCAAGCGGCGAAGCCTTCCTGCAGGTCGCTATCGGATACGGTCGGCAACGTGTTCCAGTCGACCTTGGCGTAGGTGGCGGCAGGCCTTGCTGCAGCAGGGGCTTCAGGACGGGTGCCGGTGCTGGAACAACCAGCAAGCACGGCAAGCGCGAGCAGGCTCCAGCACGTGCGGTTGAAGGGGGCGATGAGGTCAGTCATTGCCCCAATGTAGTGCAATCGGGCGTGGCGCAGGACCGGGATCGCATCCTGCACCACACGAGGGGCCTTATCGCTTGCCGCCCAGCAGCTCACTGCTGTGGGTGGCGAACACCGGCGGCGGCACGTCCAGCGCGGTTTCGCTGACGACGCGGCCGGCGAGGAAGTCGACGATGCTGCGGGCGATGGCCGGGTTGCCTGTCCACAACTCGTTGTGATGGCTTGCATTGCGCACCAGCATCGAATGACCGTTGCTGAAGCCCGGCCGCAGAGCCTCGGCATTGGCCGGGGGCGTACGCCCATCCAGCGTGCCGCTGATGAACAGCACCGGCACCTCACTGTGCAGCGGGCCGCGGAAGCCCGCACCCAGATCGGCCAGGCCGAGGCCATCACCGATGGCCGGGAACGGGAAGTTCAGCCCGTCGCCGAACAGGCTCTGGCATGCCTGTGCTTCGGCCAGCGCCCGGCGCTGCGGGCTCTGCCCGGAGGCGACGTCCATCGCCAGGCCCATGGCCGGGAACTGCGCGAACTGGGCGCGCCCGATCAGCACCAGGTCGGCCAGCGGGTCGTAGTTGCCCGTCTCGGCCTCGCGCAGCACCAACGGCAGCCATTGCTGGGTGATGCGCTGCCCCAGCATGTTGGCGATGACGATCTGCGCGTCGAACAGGCCGATGTTGACCTGGCGGCCCTCATGCATGTGGCTGCGGCCCTGCCGCGGCTGCTCGCGCAGCGCCTGCAGCACGCGGTTGGCCGATCCGGCCAGATCATCGAAGCCGTCCTTGCGCGCAAGCACCGCCAGCTCCTGCAGCAGCGCGTCGCTGCTCAGCGGCAGCTTCAGCGTATCGTCGGGACCTTCGGATCCCATCAGCACCACGCGCTCAAGACCGGCGCCGTGCAGGCGCACCGTGGCCAGGGCCAGATGGGTGCCATAGCTCATGCCCCACAGGCTGATCTTCGGCACGTCCAGCGCGCGCCGCAGGTCGTCGAGGTCGCCGGCACTCTCGGCCGTGGTGTAGGCACCAAGGTCGACACCGGCCTGCCGCCAGAACGCTACGCACTTGGCGGCCGTCGCCTGCAACACCGCCAACGCGGCATCGCGCTGCAACGGCTGCGCATCGTCGAAACGGCTCTCGTGCGGACATTCCGGCGGCGGCTCGGACAGACCCGCACCGCGCTGGTCGAGCAGCAGCACGTCCGTCTCGCGGCGGACCTGGTCGAACACTGGCCAGCGCGGACCACGTGCGGTATCGATTCCAGAACCACCCGGACCACCGGCCAGGTAGACCACCGGTGCAGTGCGGCCAGTGCCAGCCGTCGCACGCAGGCGCAACACCTTCAGGTGCAGGCGCGGACCGTCCGGCTCGCTGTGCCGTCGCGGGACCTCCAGCGTGGCGATCTCGGCGGCAATATCGCCATGGTTCTTGGTCTGCAGTGTGTAGGGCTCGAAGGCCAGAGTCGCCGGACCGGCCTGCGCAGGAAGGGCGGCGGCAAGGGCCAGGCAGAGTGCGGCGAGGGCGACGGCCACGACGGGGCGACGAACCTGGAAACTGCCGGAAGACGTACAGGCGCTGCGGGTCATGTTGGGCTCCGATGGAGGGATGTGCGCCGCCAGCATCTGCTCCCGCGCAGCGCTGCGGACGCGTCCCTCTGCCGAACGTCTCCAGGCGCCGGTCCAATGTCTCCACGCAACCGATACGATGGCCGCCATGCAGATCACACGAACCCTGGCTGTCCTTGCTGTACTGCTTGCGGCCGTGGCTGCGTGGCTGATCGTGTCGACGCCGCCACCGGAAATGAGGGTTGTGCAGGGAGCACAGATGGCACCTGCGAATGTCGGGGCATCCGGCGGCCTGCCAACGCACCCGCCGCGGAACCTGGCTTGGCGGCCGCTGGACCAGCAGCAGCTGGCGGAGTGGCATGGCCCGTACTGGCTGCGCTGGCAGGTGCCGGCGCCGGAAAGCGACGCCGATCATGGACGCACAGTGAGGCTGTCGTTGCGCGCTGCCAGCCAGCTGTACTGGAACGGGATGCCATGGATCAGCAATGGCGCTGTCGGTCGCACGCCGGAAGAAGAGAGGCCCGGGCGCATAGACGTCGTGCGCGTGCTACCGCCGCCGTCGGGAAACGCCACCGATGAACTGCTGGTGCTTGCATCCAGCCAGCAGCAGCATTTCGCCCTGCATGGCGCAGATGCGATGGTGCTTATCGCGCCAGCCCCCGTGCTGTACGGCCAGATCATCCTGCCATGGCTGATCGCGGCCTTCGCCACCGGCGCGCTGGCAGCCGCATGCCTGTATTTCCTGGCGGTGCTGCGTGGGCAGACACGCACGCCCGGCGCGCACCTGCTGCTGGCGTTGGGCGTGGTGGGGCTGGCGCTGCCCGCGGTCGAGGCGTGGCGATCATTGCTGGGCTACCCCTATCCCTGGCATGGCGTTCGCCTGGTCGCGCTGCTGGCCCTGCATGTGGCCGCAGCGCTGCTGCTGCCGGCCTATCTTGCGCGTCGCTTCGCGGTGGCCTTACCGAGGGCGGGTCGTTTCAGCTATCTGGCGCTGATCATGGCAGCGGCCATCGCGCTGCCGGGCTTCGACACCCGCTCAGCGGCGGTGCTGCTGTTGAGCCTGCTCGCCTCGGCGTGGGTGCTGATGCGCGCGCCCGCCGACCAGGAAGACCGATGGCCGATCCTGGCGCTGCTGTCTGCCGGCCTGCTGGCGCTGCTGGTCGCACGCGGCGCCTTCCTTGATGGCCCGTACTTCCTGCTGCTGGCGGTGCTGATGGTGTTCCTTCTGCTGCGCCACGCTGCGCAGTTGCAGGCGCTGGACCGGCACAACGCCTGGCTGCGCGAAGAGCGCGCACGGCTTTCGTTGCAGTTGTTGCAACGGGGCATCCAGCCACATTGGCTGATGAACACGCTGACCTGCCTGCAGGAACTGATCGAGCAGTCGCCGATGCGCGCCAGCCGCCTGGTGGAGTCGCTGGCCGATCAGTTCAATCGCCTGCGCGACAGCAGCAGCCACCAGAGCGTTTCCCTGCAGGATGAGTTGGCCTTGTGCCGCAGCCATCTGGACATCATCGGCCTTGCCCTGGACCGGCGCATGGTGCTGGAGGTCGATGGCGGAGATGCGCCGATTTCGCTGCCGCCAGGCATCCTGCACGCACAGGTGGAAAATGCACTGACCCATGCCGGCGCTGTTGCCTGTGCACTGCACCCGTTCCGCCTGCACGTGCAGCGCGACAACGCGCGCTGGATACTGGAACTGCGTAGTGCGCGAGGCTCGGCCCCGCACCGCGGCCGTGGCACGGGTACACGTTACATCGAGGCCAGCCTGGCGGCGGCCAGCCCCGCCGGCTGGAGCTTCGTGCAGGGTATCGACGGTGACCATTGGTGTGGCCGGATCGAGCTGACATGCGCATCCTGATCGTCGAGGACGAACCCCTGGTGCAACAGCGCCTGCTGCGCATGTGCAGCGAGTTGGCCGGTGCACGCGCGCGTTTCGATGCAGCAGCCGATCTGGAAGCAGCCGGCGACCGCTTGCAGCGCAGCGTCTACGACGGCCTGCTGCTGGACCTTAACCTTGGCGGCGATGATGGCTTCGAGCTGCTGCGCCGCGCTGTTGCCGGGCGCTACCAGTGCGTGGTGGTGTCGGCACATCGCGAACGCGCATTGCAGGCGTTCGAGCACGGCGTGCTCGACTTCGTACCCAAGCCCTTCTCACGCGAGCGCCTCGCCCAGGCGCTGGAACGGCTGCTCGACGCAAGCCGCTACCGGCCCGGCCGCGCCCGCTATCTCGGCATCTGGCGTGCGCAGGGGACTACGCTGGTCGAACTGGCCGACGTGCAGTGGATCCGAGCGGATGGCGACTACAGTGAGCTGCGCATGCGCGATGGACGTATCGAACTGCATGACAAATCGCTTGCCGGCCTGGGGCCATTGCTGCCGCCGGAGTTCGTGCGTTGCCATCGCTCCCATGTCGTCAACCTGCGGCATGTCCGCAGCCTGCATGCCGCATCAGGCAGTCGTTACTGGGTCGTACTCAGCGACGGTACGGAGCTGCCCGTGGGCCGCGCGCATGTGGCGGCACTGCGCACTGAACTCAATCTGGACTGAGCCTGCGGCCCGCCCCCTCAGGGAGCTGCAACGACGGATGCGGGGCGCTGCGGCGAGCTTGCATTCCGACGGCTACCAGCGCATCCGCTTCAGGACCGGATTGCCCGAGGCATGGTGCTTGATCACCGCAGCGATGTGCAGGACAAGCAGGCCGGCAAGCACCATGCAGGCGTATTTGTGGGCCGCGTTGAACGCCGATGTCAGCTGAACGTCGATGAGCGGCGGTGGAAGGGTCAGCACGTTGAAGACGTTGATGTCCCTGTCCATCATCAGCACGCCGGTTATCAGCACCACGATCGTGGTCAGATAGATCGCGAAGTGTGCAAGGCGGGCAGCCCGCCCCTCCGCACTCGTCGGTTGCCCTGCGCTTGCCCGCAGCAGTGCCAGCAGCACACGAAGGGCGAAGAACGGAATCAGCGTAAAGGTCAGCGAGACGTTGAGGAAGCCGATGGCTTGCCGGGTAGCGTCCGCGACATCGAACAACGCCACGTAGAAGCCGCTGAGGGTTGCCCACAGAATGATGATGGCTGAGAACCAGTGCAGCAGCACCTGGATCCTGGTGTAGGTCATTGAATATTGCTCGCCGGTAAGGCCGAGCGACATTAGGGGTTTACCTATCCAGATTGAATCGGACAGCTTGCAAAACGCAGGGTGAGCGTTCGATTCGGTGAACCTGATCCGCTTTCAGGGCGTCTGCAGCAGCAGCGAATGCAGGATGCGGGCGTCTTCGGCGTCGAGTGTTTTCGGCAGGGTGTCACTGCCACGGAAGCGACGGTGGAACGCTCGTACCGCTGCTTCGCGGTTGTCCAGCGGATAACCGAAGCGCGCCAACGCAGCCCATGCATCGAAGCCTTCCGGCGCAGCACCATCGGCCGCGCGCGGCCATACGCCGAAACCTGCTTCGGCCAACTGTTGCCACGGGAAGAAGCGACTGGGATCTTCCTTGCGCGTCGGCGCCAGGTCGGCGTGGCCGATCACCTGCCGCGGCGGGATGTTCAGCCGTTCAGTGAGATCACGCAGCAGCACGATCAGCGATTCGATCTGCGCCGGGCTGAAGGGCGTACCGCCATCGTTGTCCAGTTCGATGCCGATGGACGCGGAGTTGAGGTCGGTGATGGTGCCCCAGCGCCCGGAACCGGCATGCCAGGCGCGGCGCTCGTCGGCCACCAGCTGGTAGCGATGGCCATCGGCGCCGATCAGATAATGCGCGCTGACCCGACCGCCGCTGTTGGCGGTACGCAGCGTGTGCAGGCTCTGCTGCACCGATTTCTGCTCGGTGTGGTGGATGACGATGATGACCGGCGTGCGCGCGTTCTGGTTCGGTGACGGCACCCAGGTGGCGAGCGGGTTGCGGATTTGCTGCGGCGTGGAGGCGCAGGCGGCCAGCAGCAGGCAGGCCGAGAGCATCAGGGAGGTGCGGATCGGGTGCATGCCCTGATTGTGCGCGATAAGCGCGGACGATGCAGTAGAGCCACGCCATGCGTGGCTGGGCCCCCGACCGTGCCGACCAACGGTCGGCACCCACCAGAGCAGAGCAGTCCAGAGCAGGAGCAGTGCCAAGCAAGCTTGGCACCTGCCAGAGCAGGTGCAGTGCCGACCAACGGTCGGCACCCACCCTGTAGATGCATCAGGCCTCGTAGGCCGATTCACCATGCGAGGTCACATCCAGGCCGGTACGCTCGGCCTCCTCGGTCACCCGCAGGCCGACCACCACCTTGACCAGCAGCAGGATGGCCGCGGTCACCACCGCCGACCAGACCACGGTGAGGCCGACGCTGACCACCTGCACCCACACCTGGTGGCCGATATCCAGATCGGCCTTGGTGCCGCCCAGCGACTGCGCGCTGAACACACCGGTGAGGATCGCGCCGACGATGCCGCCCACGCCATGCACACCGAACACGTCGGCGGTGTCGTCCACCTTAAGCAGACGCTTGAGGCCGGTCACGCCCCACACGCAGACCACGCCGGCCACCAGGCCGATGACGATCGCCCCGAGCGGGCCGACGGTACCGCACGCCGGCGTGATGCCGACCAGACCCGCCACCGCACCCGAGGCCGCGCCCAGTGCCGACGGCTTGCCCTTGCTGATCGCTTCCACCAGCGTCCAGCCGAGCACCGCTGCGGCCGTGGCCAGCACGGTGTTGAGGAAGGCCAGCGAGGCAACCGTGTCGGCTGCAGCGGCAGAACCGGCATTGAAGCCGAACCAGCCGACCCACAGCAGCATCGCGCCGATATAGGTGAACGGCACGTTGTGCGGCTTCAGTGCAGTCTGCCCATAGCCCAGGCGCTTGCCGACGAACCATGCAGCGACCAGACCGGCCACGCCGGCGTTGATGTGCACCACCGTGCCACCGGCGAAATCGATCGCGCCCATCTCACCCAGGTAACCGCCGCCCCAGACGATGTGCGCCATGGGGATGTAGCTGAGGGTGAACCACAGCGCCGAGAACAGCAGCACCGCGCGGAATTTGATGCGCTCGGCGAAGGCACCGACGATCAGCGCGGTGGTGATGCCGGCGAAGGTCGACTGGAAAGCGACGAACAGGTAATCCGGCAGGCCCTTGATCGGCGTGTTGCCCACCGACTCCGGGGTGAAGCCCTTGAGGAAGGCGAATTCGGTGAACGAGCCGAAGAACGGATTGCCGGCGCTGAACACTGCGCTGTAGCCATAGGCCACCCACAACAGCAGCACCAGCGAGAACACCACGAGGATCTGGCTGAGCACCGACAGCACGTTCTTCGAACGCACCAGGCCGCCGTAGAACAGGGCCAGGCCCGGTACCACCATCAGCAGCACCAGCAGGGTGGAGGTGAGCATCCAGGCGACGTCGCCATGGTCATAGGCGGGTGCTGCCACCGCTTCGGCGGCAGCCGGCGCAGCGGCAGTCGGGTCCTGCAGGGGCTCGACGGCCACGGCCTCGCTCTGCAGCGGCGTGACCTGGGCCTGGGCATGTGCACTGCCGGGCCAGATACCGGCGGCCAGCGCGCTGAGCAGCATCAGCAGGCACACCAGATGGAACCGGGCTTGCCACCCGGTGAGAAGGCGCATCTTCATGGGGGAGTCTCCGGAAGGGGGTTTACAGCGCGTCGGCGCCGATTTCGCCGGTGCGGATGCGGATGACCTGCTCGACAGCGGTCACGAAGATCTTGCCGTCGCCGATCTTGCCGGTGCCTGCAGACGACTGGATCGCTTCGATCACGGCGTCGGCACGCTCATCGGTGACGACGGTTTCGATCTTGATTTTGGGCAGGAAGTCGACAACGTACTCGGCACCGCGATACAGCTCGGTGTGGCCCTTCTGGCGGCCGAAGCCTTTCACTTCGGTCACGGTGATGCCCGACACGCCGGCATCGGACAGGGCCTCGCGGACCTCGTCGAGCTTGAACGGTCGGATGATGGCGGAGATCAGTTTCATGCGCATGTCCCGATGGTGGATGGGGCCAGCGCGCGAACGCGCGATGGCATCAGGCAACCACGGGCCATCGTGGTGATGGCCGTGGCTGTTGCACCGGACACGAACCGGGCCGGGACAGCCGTGCCTCTCTCCTTGCACGGCCGACGCGGGAGGGAGGGCGGCCCATGTCGCGTATCCGGTCTCTCTCTTGCCCCTGGATCAGGGGTCCTTGGCGTGGGGTCAGAGCCCTTTCATGCATGAAAGGGATCCGACCCCGTGCAACGACCCCGATCTGACCGCGGCTCCCCAGCCGCGAAGACGGATGCGATGGCGGCAGGTGGGAGGGGGTACCCACCGCCATCGCAACCGGTCAGCTGGCGTAGTACAACTGGTATTCCAGCGGGTGGGTCGCCGCGCGGAACTTGGTCACTTCCTGCATCTTCAGCGCGATGTAGCCGTCGATGAAGTCATCGCTCATCACGCCACCGGCCTTGAGGAACTCGCGGTCCTTGTCCAGCGCTTCCAGGGCCTGGTCCAGCGAGGAGCAGACCTGCGGGATCAGCTTCTCTTCTTCCGGCGGCAGGTCGTACAGATCCTTGTCGCTCGGTGCGCCCGGGTCGATCTGGTTCTTGATGCCGTCCAGGCCGGCCATCATCAGCGCGGTGAAGGTCAGGTAGCCCGACTGGATCGGATCGGGGAAGCGCATTTCAATGCGGCGCGCCTTCGGGTTGGACACCCACGGAATGCGGCACGAGGCCGAACGGTTACGGGCCGAGTAGGCCAGCATCACCGGGGCTTCGTAACCCGGCACCAGGCGCTTGTAGCTGTTGGTACCCGAGTTGGCGAAGGCGTTGATGGCCTTGGCATGCTTGAAGATGCCGCCGATGTACCACAGCGCCATCTGGCTCAGGCCGCCGTAGCCGTCACCGGAGAACAGGTTGGTGCCGCCCTTGGACAGCGACTGGTGCACGTGCATGCCGCTGCCGTTGTCGCCGACGATCGGCTTGGGCATGAAGGTGACGGTCTTGCCGTTGCGGTGGGCGACGTTCTTGATGACGTACTTCATCCGCAGCAGTTCGTCGGCCTTCTGCACCAGGGTGCTGAACTTGGTGCCGATCTCGCACTGGCCGGCGGTGGCCACTTCGTGGTGCTGCACTTCCACTTCGATGCCGACCTGTTCCAGGGTCTTGCACATCTCCGCACGCAGGTCGTGCAGGGTGTCGGTCGGCGGAACGGGGAAGTAGCCGCCCTTCACGCCCGGACGGTAGCCGCTGTTGGCGCCGTCGTACTTGGCGCCGCTGTTCCACGCTGCTTCTTCCGAATCGACCTGGAAGAAGGTGTGGCCCATTTCATTGGCGAAACGCACCGAGTCGAAGATGAAGAACTCCGGCTCCGGGCCGAAGAACGCGGTTTCGGCGATGCCCGAGGACTTCAGGTACGACTCGGCGCGCTTGGCGATGCCGCGCGGGCAACGGCCATACGGCTGCATGGTGGCCGGGTCGAGGATGTCGCAGCTGATCACGATGGTCGGATCGGCATAGAACGGGTCGACGTAAGCGCTGGCGGTATCCGGCAGCAGCACCATGTCCGACTCGTTGATGCCCTTCCAGCCGGCGATCGAGCTGCCATCGAACATCTTGCCTTCTTCAAACAGCGACGGCTCGACGATGCTGACCGGGAAGGTCACATGCTGTTCGACACCACGCATGTCGACGAAGCGCAGATCGACGAACTCGATCTGGTTGTCCTTGATCAGCTTCTCTACGGTTTCCACGGACATCGGTACGACCTCGGATGGGAATGAATGCCTGCTGAGGTACAGCAATGACCGTGCCAACTTTTCGGCCTTCACAAGTCGTTGATTTCAAAGCCGCTGCCCCAGCGAGGTGCAGAACCATGCGCACCAAACGGGTGCGCCGATGACCAGACGCACCCGTTTGGTGCGGCATGGATCGTCTATTCTTTCGAGCTTCTTCCGCCGCCCGCGCCCGCACCGTCCATGTCCGATCTGCTCTCCGCCCTGCTGCTGGGCATCCTCGAAGGCTTGACCGAATTCCTGCCGATCTCCAGCACCGGCCACCTGCTGATCGCCCAGCACTGGCTGGGCGCGCGATCGGACTTCTTCAACATCATCATCCAGGCCGGTGCGATCCTGGCCGTGGTGCTGGTGTTCCGCCAGCGCCTGCTGCAGCTGGCCACCGGCTTCGGCCAACGCGAGAACCGCGAGTACGTGTTCAAGCTCGGCGCGGCCTTCCTGGTGACCGCCGTGGTCGGCCTGGTAGTGCGCAAGGCCGGCTGGTCGCTGCCGGAAACCGTCAGCCCGGTGGCCTGGGCGCTGATCATCGGCGGTATCTGGATGCTGCTGGTGGAGGCCTATACCGCGCGCCTGCCCGACCGCGACCAGGTGACCTGGACGGTGGCCATCGGCGTCGGCCTGGCGCAGGTGGTGGCCGGTGTGTTCCCGGGTACCTCGCGCTCGGCCTCGGCGATCTTCCTGGCCATGCTGCTGGGCCTGAGCCGCCGCGCGGCCGCCGCCGAGTTCGTGTTCCTGGTCGGCATTCCCACCATGTTCGCCGCCAGCGCCTACACCTTCCTGGAACTGGCCAAGGAAGGAAACCTGGCCAGCGAGAACTGGACCGACGTCGGTGTCGCCTTCGTTGCCGCCGCCGTCACCGGCTTCGTCGTAGTGAAGTGGCTGATGGGCTACATCAAGTCGCACCGTTTCACGGCCTTCGCGATTTACCGCATCGCTCTGGGCGCTGCGTTGCTGCTGTGGTTGCCGTCCGGCAGCTGAACAGCGCCGGGGCACGGTAACCCCGATGCCGGCCCCGATCCGTTTCCCCCTCGGTTCCCCAAGGAGAATCACCATGAACCGCAAGCTCACCCTGCTCCTCCCGCTGGCCCTGCTGGCCGCCTGCAGCCAGACCCCCGCCCCGGCCGGTACCGGTGGTGACGACCTGGCCCCGGCGGCGGCCAAGGCCGGCGACCAGAAGGCGCTGGCTCACCTGGATGCGCAGCGCCTGCAGAGCCAGCACTGGCTGCTGCAGCAGGCCACCGCGGCCGATGGCAAGCGCATCGATGCGCTGTTCGCCCGCGAAGACAAGCCGGTCACCCTGGACTTCGCTGATGGCCGCCTGTCGGTCAGCAACACCTGCAACCGCATGGGCGGCGGCTACACCCTGGCCGACGGCAAGCTGAGCGTCAGCGCCATGGCCTCGACCATGATGGCCTGCACCGACAAGGCGCTGATGGCGCTGGACGAAGCCGTCTCCAGCCGCCTGCAGGGCGAACTGAAGGCCGAACAGGACGGCAACGGCGTGCTGACCCTGACCACCGCCAAGGGCGACGTGCTGGTGTTCAACCCGGAACCGACCGCTGAAACCCGCTACGGCGGCGCCGGCGAAACCGTGTTCCTGGAAGTGGCGGCGAAGACCGAGAAGTGCTCGCACCCGATGATTCCGGACTACCAGTGCCTGCAGGTGCGTGAGGTCAAGTTCGACGACAAGGGCCTGAAGCAGGGCGAGCCAGGCAAGTTCGAGAACTTCTACGGCAACATCGAGGGTTACACCCACGAAGATGGCGTGCGCAACGTGGTGCGTGTGAAGCGCTACGAAGTGAAGAACCCGCCGGCCGATGCGCCGTCGCAGGCGTACGTGCTGGACATGGTGGTCGAGTCGGCCATCGAGAAGTGATGTAGAGCCGACTGCTGGTCGGCTGGCTCTTGAAGGGCGGCCGCGAGGTCGCCCTTCTTCGTTGTGGGGTAGTGCCGGCCGCTGGCCGGTTGCTGCACACCGCTCCGGCGACATACGGAACATGCCGGCCAGCGGCCGGCACTACCCACATGCATCAGGGAGATCGGCATGAAACGGACGTACATGCTCGCACTGGCTTTGCTGGCCATCGGTAGTGGCAGCAGTGCATACGCCGCCAGCACACCCACCACCGACCAGCTTGAAGCCCATCTGTGGCAGCTCGCACGCGCCACCGACGCGCAGGGCAAGCGCATCGACGCGTTGTTCGTCAGGGGCCGGGCGCCGTACACCCTGCGCTTCCAGCCCGGCTACATGAGCGAGTTGAACCTGTGCAACCAGGCCAGCAGTCATTACCACCTGCAGGACGACCGGCTGATCCTGGAGAACGGCATCCAGACCACCGCGCTGTGCATCAATCCCAAGGTGGATGCGCAGGAACGGCGAGCCGAAACGCTGCTTCACGGTCGCGATACCGCACCGACCCTCGCGTTGGACGACACCGGCGCATTGGTCGTGCGCAATGCCAAGGGCGAAGTGCTGGTGTTCAAACCCGCGCCGCTGCCTGCGAAATGAAAAGGGCGGCCGCGAGGTCGCCCTTCTTCGTTGTGCGTTGTAGAGCCGAGCCCATGCTCGGCTGCTGTCTATCGGGAAAAGCAGCCGAGCATGGGCTCGGCTCTACAGAAGCACATTGCCCGCTCAGGCCAACGCCGGGTTCAACGTGTAGGTGCCGTGCAACGCCGCTTCGGCCAGTACGTGGCCGTGCATGGCACGGAACGCATCTGCGGCGGTGAAGCGCTCGGGCAGCTGCAGCGTGGCCACGTCCAGCGCGAACACGCGGAAGAAGTAGCGATGCACGCGCTCGTCGTTGAACGGCGGGTACGGGCCGTCGTAGCCCAGGTAGTCACCGGCCATGTCCGGATTGCCGGCGAACCAGCCGGTGAAATCGTTCAGGCCCTGGCGGCTGCCGGCCGGGCCGGCCGGCGCGGTCTTGCCCTTCACCACGAAGCCGTCGCTGCAGCTGCCCGCGGCAATTTCCTGCACCGAGGCCGGGATGTCGGCCATCACCCAGTGCACGAAATCGCAGCGCGGCTGATCGCGCGGCACGCGCATGTCATCGCGGCCGACTGTCTCCGGCACCGTCGGTACGTCCGGGTCCACGCACACCAGCAGGAACGAACGGGTGCCGTCGGGCGCGCCGCTCCAGGCCAGGTGCGGGTTGCGGTCGGGGGCGAAGCCGTTGGCATCGCCAGCGGCGAACTCACGGTCGATCGGCGCACCGTTGACCAGGCTGTGACTGCTCAGTTGCATCTGATGCTCCTCACTCTTCCGGGTAACCCAATCGCACCGCGACCGGGGTGAGCTGGGCGAAAGCAGCGCCCATCACGTCGCGATACCGGCGCCAGTGGCCGGCGGGCAGACGCGGTGCACCCAGCTGTGCAGCCGGCGGCATCGGACGTCCGAACACGCGGCCCAGCAGGTCGGCCATCGCATGTGCATCGTTGCCGATGTCGTCGATGCGCAGCAGCACGTGCGGATACAGGTCCTCCTCGTGCAGCGCGGCGATCTGGGTCAGCGAACGCACCAGCCACTGGCTGGCTTCGGCCATCGAGGTCATCGCCAGCGGTGCAGCGGCGCCATAGGCGATCCAGTCCAGCAGCATGTCGCGCGGGTCGCGCAGCACCAGCAGCAGGCGACCCTGCGGCAGCTGCGGGCGCAATGCCCACAACAGCGCGTTGTCCCACCACAGCAGCCAGTCGATCACGGTGTCGCTTTCCAGGCCGCGCGCCGGCAGGTGTTCGCGCCAGCGCTCGACCAGGCGTTCCGGGCTCAGCACGCCCGACGCCAGGTCCTGCAGCGTGTTGTAGTTCTGGAAGGCATCGTCGGGTGGATTGGCGGTGTAACGATCACTGCGCAGTACCGGGCTGGCAGCGGCCAGGCCGGTTGCCACCCGCTCCACCCCCGAACCCGGGGCGCCCCACAGGAAGATCGGTGCCGAGCCACTGTCGCGCGTCGCTTCGTCGATGCTGGCCATCTCCGGCCAGCTCGGCGGTGCCTTGGCCTGCGGAGGCAGCGGCAGCCGCTGCGAGGCCTGGTCGGTCTGCAGCGCCATCCACGTACGCAGCGCTTCTTCCGGCTGCCCGGCGCGATCCTGGATTTCGCCCAGCCAGGTGCGCAGGTCGGCGCGGTGTCCCTCCGGTGCCTGTGCGATCAAGGCCTGCACGCGCTCCACGGCGGCGGCCGGGTCACGCTGCAGCAGACCCTCGACGCGACGGCTTTCACCGCTGACGC
This sequence comes from Stenotrophomonas sp. LMG 10879, assembly GCF_002750935.1. Classification (NCBI taxonomy): domain Bacteria; kingdom Pseudomonadati; phylum Pseudomonadota; class Gammaproteobacteria; order Lysobacterales; family Lysobacteraceae; genus Stenotrophomonas; species Stenotrophomonas sp. LMG 10879. The sequence continues at coordinate 169,417 of NZ_PEJT01000004.1, read as the reverse complement.
GGCCCGGTTCCAGGGTGGTGATGCGCTCAGCGATGGCTTCGCCCTGCTCGTGCTCGCCGGCCATGTCATGCAGGCGCATGCGCGCTTCCAGCGCCGGCAGGTGGCTGGGCATCGCTGCCATCCAGCGCTCCACGACGGCCACGGCGCCGGCACTGCCGACGTCTTCCACGGCCAGTCGTGCCAGCCACAGGTCATGCAGCTGGTCATTGCTTTCCAGCGCGTCATCCAGACGTGCGCGGGCTTCATCTTCGCGGCCCAGGCGCTGCCAGGACATCAGCAGCAGCTGCAGCACCTGGCGATCACCCTGCAGCGATTCAAGCAGCGGCAGCAGGTGCTCCAGCGCCTGCAGCGGCTGGCCACTGCGCAGTGCCAGTTCACCGGCCAGGCGGCGCATCGGCGGCACGTCCAGCTCCGGCTGCTGCAGCGCCTGCTGCATTGCCTCGGCGGCGGCCTCGACGTTGCCCTGGCGCAAGGCCAGCTGCACCACCATGCCGTGCAGCGAGGACATCTTCGGGTTCAACGCCAGCACGCGACGGAATGCCTGCTCGGCGAACGCCAGCATGTCCTTGCCCAGATAGGCAAAGCCCAGTGCGTACAGCACGCGGGTATCGTCCGGCAGCGCCTGGCTGGCCGCCGACAGCAGGGCCAGCGCGCGGTCGGCATCGCCACGGCGCAGCGCGACCATGCCATCGATGGTCAGCAGTTCCGGATGGTCCGGCTCCAGCCGCGAGGCCAGGGTCGACAGCCGCTGGGCCTCGTCGAAGTCGTTGCGGCCCACCGCCAGGTGCGCCTGCATCAGGTAGGCCGGGAAGGCGTTGGGGTCCAGCCCGGTGGTGCGCAGCAGGGCTTCATCGGCGCCGTCGAACTGGCGCAGTGCCAGCAGCAGGCCGGCGTGTTGCAGGTGCAGCTGCGCATCATCGGGAGCCAGCTGCAGCGCCTGCTGCAACGCCTCCATCGCGGCCTCGGCCTGGCCCTGCTGCTGCAGCGCAAGCGCCAGCCAGCGGTGGGCCTCGGCCTTGCCGGGTTCGTCACGGGTCCACGCCTGGGCCAGCTGCACGGCCTGGCCGGCATCGTTCTGGCGCAACGCTTGGAGGATCTGGTCTTGCATGGCCGTCCGGTTCAAGGTCAAACCCGCATTGTAGCGGGCCGCGCGCCGGTGCCGGTTCAGCCCGCCAGGACGCGCCGCAGGCGCTGCGCGACCCAGCGTTCGGAGAACCCATCGCCGCGCCAGTTTTCCAGGAAGCCACAGTGGCCGCCCCAGCAGGCGGTTTCCAGCCGCGCCTGCTGCGGCAGCTGCCAATCGCGGAAGGTCGCGTAGGGGATCACCGGATCGTCCTGCGCCATCAGGATGTCAGCGGGCACCTGCAGCGTGGACAGGCGGTCGCCGGCGATGGAATAACCATCGAAATAGGCCTGCAGCGAACCAAACGTGGTGTGCCGTTCGACCAGCCAGGCGGTCAGCGAACGGATGTCCATGTTCAGCACGCGGTCGTCGCAATCGCTCAGTTCGGGGAACAGATCGCGCTTGCGACGCAGCGAACCGGCCCACTTGCGGCGGAAGTACCAGTCGTACATCGCCGGGCCGTTCTCGATGTTCTCCATGGTCAGCCCCGGGTCCAGCACCGGGCAGACGGCAGCCACGTGCTGCAGCGGCACACCGGCGGCCGGCGCGCGCAGCGCCAGCCGCAGCACGAAGTTGCCACCCAGCGAATAGCCCGCCGCAACCAGCGGCAGATCGGGCCAGCGCTGGGCGACATCGCCTGCGGCATGCACCACTTCGTCGATGAGATTGGAGTGGAAGATGCCGGGATTGAGGTGATGGGTATTGCCGTGGTCGCGGAAGTTCAGCCGCACCACGTCGAACCCCTGCTCCAGCATGCGGGCAGCGGCCATGCGCATGTAGCTGGATTCGGCGCTGCCTTCCCAGCCGTGCAGCAACAGGGCGATGCCGCGCGGTTCGCGCCCTTCGACATGGCTGTGCCAGCCCTGCAGGCGCACGCCCTCGCCACCATCGAGGATCAGCTCTTCGCTGACCGCGCCGGTGGCGGCCAGCAGCAGCAGGCCGCGTTGCAGGCGCATGCGGCTGGAGCTGAGCATCGACTGCAGGTGCGGATTGCGCAGCCAGCGCGGCGGCTGATAGTCGGACGCGGTGAGCATCGGCGCATCAGCGTCGAGGGTCGGTGGCGGAAACACGGCCACCCTGGCCTCAATCCCCGCTCATGGCCGCCACGATGCGCGCGCGCGAGGTTTCCGCGATGCGCCGACGGCCTTCCAGGTCCTGGGTGCCGATCGGCTCCAGGAAATGCACTTCGGTATGCCGCGCCGGCTCACCGAGCAGGCGCAGGAAATTGGCGAAGAAACTCTCGCCCGGGCCGAAGGCCACGATGGTCTGTGCATCCCCGCGCACGCCATAGACCAGCGCCACCGGCTGCACCGGCACGCTGGTTTCGACTGCCGCCTGGAAGATGCGTGCATGGAACGGGCCAACGTCGTGGCCGCCGCGGGTACGTCCTTCCGGGAACACGCCCACGGCCTTGCCGGCGCGCAGGCGGTCGGCCATCACCTGCATCACCCCACCGAGTGATTCGGTGTTGCCACGCTGGTGGAAAATGGTCTGGCCGCGCGCGGCGAGCCAACCGACCACCGGCCAGCTGGCGATCTCGCGCTTGGCGACAAAGCCCATCATGCGCTGGCTGTGCAGGATGGAGATATCGACCCAGCTGACATGGTTGGCGACGAACAGCACCGCGCCCGGCAGCGGCTGGCCGATACGCGACAGGCGGAAGCCGAAGATCCACATCAGCCCGCCCTGCCACCAGTTCACCACCTTGGCGCCGAAGATATCGTCCCCCACGCGCAGCTCGCCCCATGGCGGAAGCATGCCGATCAGGATCAGCGGCAGGAACACGGTGATGTGGACCAACAGCAGCGGTACGCGGTACAGGTAACGGCACACACGCGCCACGCCGCCGCGGGGGGCCGGAGTGGGGGAAGTCATCCACGCACGATACCGGAGGGCTGCCATCGCTGCCAGCCGAATTCGGCCATAAGTCTCATTGACGGCGGCCATCGGCGGGGAACGCTGGGTTCCGCCGCCGTCGCTGCTGCCGCCAGGGCTCAACCGTGGCCGGCCGCCACCACGGCCAGGGTCAGCCGCGAGATGCAGACCAGCCGGCCCTGCTCGTCCTCGATGCGGATTTCCCACAGCTGGGTGCTGCGGCCCACGTGCACCGCGCGCGCGGTGCCGGTGACCGTCCCCGAACGCACGGCGCGTACGTGGTTGGCGTTGATCTCCAGGCCCACGCAGACCTGCTTGGCGGTATCCACGCAGAGGTTGCCGGCGCTGCTGCCCAGGGTTTCGGCCAGCACCACCGAGGCGCCACCGTGGAGGATGCCGTACGGCTGGCGGGTGCGCTCATCCACCGGCATGGTCGCCTGCAGCCAGTCCTCGCCAGCGGCACTGAAGACGATGCCCAGGGTGCTGATGGCAGTGTTGTGGCTGAGTGCGTTGAGCTGCTCGATGGAAACGGCTTCGCGGAATACCTGGGTCATGCGGCTACCTTCAGAGGATGGGGACGAGGCCGGCGCCGAATGCGGTCAGCATGCGCACCAGCAGCCACTTCGGCCCGACGTTGACCTCGGGGAAGTCGCCCACCGCGACATAGCAGCGGTGGAAATCGGCGCTCTGCCGCGGCAGTGGCTGCGGGCAGTCCGGGCCCGGCTTGAACTCGTAGTCGGTGGCATAGCGCCACGGCCAGAAGTCGAGGATCGGCAGTGCCTCGGAGGCCTTGCCGACGCTGTAGTTCAGGCCGGACAGGACCGGCGGCTTGGCACGCGGCGCCACCGTCCAGGAGTTCTGCGGGTGGGTATCGCGCAGGATGCTCTGGGCCAGCTGCTCGGCAAAGGCCGGATCGTCGATGATCACCGCGCCTTCGGTGTTGTAGTTTTCGCTGCGCGGATCGAAGTTGTGGGTACCGACCACGCCGATACGGCGGTCGACCACCAGCGACTTGGCATGCAGGCCCATGCGCGCGCCCTTGCGGGTGACCGGCAGCGGCTTGTTGACCGCCTTGCTGCCCAGGAACGAAGGGCGCGTTTCGGTACGCAGCAGGCGGGTCTCGACTTCGCTGCCGGCGGCACGCCGACGCGCACGACCGTTCTCATAGGCGCTGCCGGTACGCGGATGGATCACCCGCGCCGGCGTAGCGTCCGCTTCGGCAGTGGCCACCAGATCACCACCGCCGCCGCCGGCATTGCTGCCAGCGGCACTACCCCCGAGCAGCGGATTGCGGCCGGTATCGCTGCCCGGCGCTGCGATCGGGTCGGGCAGCAGGTTGCGGTAATCGACCGGGGCATCCAGCGGGAACGGCTTGAATTCGAAGATGTTGAAGCCCAGCTCGCGCATGTTGCGGCGCTTGTACTTGTACGACAGCGCATACACGATCGGGTTGTCGGTGGCGGCCAGGCTGTTGCTGGACACCACCACGCGCGGTGGTTCCGGCCGCTTGCGCAGCTCGCGGAACAGCTTCTGTGCCGGCTTGGACAGCACCAGGTAGGGCGTCTGCAGGATCACTTCATGCTGTGCACTGGAGATCAGTGCATCCAGCTGCGGCTCGGTGACATGCTGCCCGGCCAGTGGTGCGTCGGCGCGCTCACGGCGGTGCTTGCGCGGCAGATCGGCCACATAGCGCACCGAGGCGACCGGCAAGGCGGTGTCCACGAACGAACGGGTGACGAAGTCGACATCGTTGGCCTCCTCGCTGACCCGCTCCACCCGTTCGGGCCTGCGGAACTGCGCGGGCGGCAGCAGCGGCACGCCCTGCTTGAGCAGGGTACGGCCGACATCGTTCAGGCGCTCGGCCGGCACGCTGCGCTGCGCACGCCAGAAGGCATCGAAGTTGGCCGCCATCGCGCGCGCTTCAGGACCGGCGATCAGCACATCGCGGTCACGGAAGTTGTATTCGCGATCCCAGTCGTAATAGTCGTCCTGGTAATTGCGCCCACCGACCACGCCGATCGCATCGTCAACCACCAGCAGCTTGTTGTGCATGCGCTGATTGAAGCGGCGGAAGCAGCACAGCACGCTGCCGGCATAGTCGAAGTAGTTCAGCCGGGCCTTGCCGAACGTCGGGTTGTAGACCCGCAGCTGGAAGTTCTGGTGGGCGCCGGCCAGTGCGCCGAGGATCTGCAGGTCGGAGATCGCCGAAAGCTGGTCGATCAGCAGCCGCACCTTCACCCCGCGCCGCGACGCCGCCAGCAGCTCGTCGATGACCAGGCGGGCGCTGTCGTCCTTGTCGAAGATGTAGGTCTGCAGGTCGATGCTGCGGGTGGCGCTGCGCAGCAGGTTCAGGCGCGCGACCAGCGCGCCTTCGCCCTCGTCCAGCAGGGTGGCGTAGTGCCGCGGCTGTTCCGGGGTCGATTCGCTGAACGCCCGGCCGGCCAAAGCCCGCAGGGGCGAATCCAGCGCGCAGCGGTCGGCCTGCTGGCAATCCACCTGGGTCGAGCGTGCCTGTACGGCGATCGCCTCGGCGCGATCACGCTGGGCGTGCGACAGCGACGCACAGCCACTGCCCAGCAACACGGTTGCCAGCACCAGTACACGCAGCAATGGATTCACGGTTTCGACGCCTCGCTGAGACGTGCACGCAGTACGAAAGTCACTCGGTCACTCAAGGCAAGCTGCCAGCTGTCCATGCCGTACCGGCCTCGTTGCACGGTACCGCGGCTGACGACGTCGCAATCATAGCCGGGTCGGGCACATTCCGCTTTCTCGACCTTGAGTGTCTCCGGATGGCTGACGCCGCGCAGGGTCAGCCGGCCATCGATGCCGCCTCCGTCGGCGACCGTCTCCGGCCAGTACGGCAGCGAGTCGAACTCGACGAAGGGGTAACGGCCAGCGTCGAAGAACTCCGGGCCGCGCATCCAGCCGGTATAGCGGTCCTTGCCGGGGATCTCCACGGTGCGGGTGAACATCTTCAGGTGGACCTGGTGACGGCCATCGGACAGCACCTCGATACGCCCCTCGAAACGCGGGAACACGCCCTCGATGCGCTGGCCGAAACGGGTGCGGACTTCGAAACCGATCTGCGAGCGCACCACATCCAGCTGCAGCGTACGCGGCGACTCGGCCACGACCGCCGGCAGCGCGGTCGGTGGCGGTGCGGCGGCCCAGGCCGGGCCGATCGCCAGAACGACTGGCAGCAGGCAGCGGCCCGGCAACGCCACCCTCATCGGCTCACGGCCACCAGAAGGCGTTCAGGCTGGCCACGCCCGGCTCGATCGTTGCCTCGCGGGCGAAACCGAGCACGGCGACGCCGCCCGGCGGCATGCCACGGTAATCACTGCTGGTGCCATCGGTCATCAGCGCCACCAGCTGCTCCAGCCCGGGGTTGTGACCGACGATCAACACCCGGTCCAGGTCACGGCGCTCGTCCACCAGCGCCGCCAGGGTGCCCGGGGTAGCCTCGTAGATGCGGTCCTCCAGGCGCTTTTCGACATAGCCGATGGCCGTCATCACCGCTTCCAGGGTTTCGCGGGTCCGCCGCGAGGGGGAACACAGCACGCAATCGGGCAGCAGGTTGTTTTCCTTCAGCCACTTGCCGGCGGCTTCGGCTTCGGCGAGGCCCACCGGCGACAACGGCCGGTCAAGGTCGGCCTGGCCGGTGGTGGCCGGTTCGGCGTGAGCGTGGCGGAGCAGGATCAGTTCGCGCATTGCGGGATTCCAATAAAGGGATGGAGACCTACGGCTGTTACAGCTTCAGCCAGGACAACAGGGGTTCCCAGTCGGCCTGGTGCTCGCGCACCTGGGCGGAGCGGTAATCGAAAAGACTGCGACCCAGGCCGGTCATGACCACATAGCTCTGGCTGTCGCGCAGCTGGGCGACCACCGGATACGGCCAGTCAGCCAGCATCTGCAGGGCCTGCTGCGAGGTCTGCGTCCAAGGCTTGGTGCGGTTCAGCACCAGCCCGACCGGCAGCTTGCGGCTGTGCACGCGGGGTACCTGGGCCAGGCTGTTGAGGAAGCCGACGATGGCTTCGATGTCTAGTGCCGAGGGCAGCACCGGCACCACCACGGCATCGGCAGCGTCGAGGAAATGCGGGATATCGTCGGCCAGTGCGCCGGCCGGTGCATCGATCACCACGGTATCGGTACCGTCGGGCAGCTTCTGCGCCCATTGCTTCTTGCGGTACACGTCGATCGGCAGCACCGCGCTTTCCAGCCCGGCCCGGCGCTGTGCCCAGCGCGTGCTGGAGCCCTGCGGGTCGGCATCGGCGATCACCGTGGCCTTGCCTTGCAATGCCGCGTACGCGGCCAGGTGGGTGGCGATGGTGGACTTGCCCACCCCGCCTTTGGAACCGGCCACCAGGATCGTCTTCATGCCAGCCTCGCTTCCGGGTACGTGCCCCGAGCGTACACCGCCGATGGTGACGGAAGGTAGAGCCGTGCTGAACCCGTGCCCCCCGGCCTTTGCTATCGTGGCGCCCCCGAAGGACCGAACCGCCATGAGCGAACTGCAGGACCTGAGCGCACTGATCCGCGCCAACACGCCGTTGATCGTGGTCGAGACCCAGGATGAGGGTCGCATCGTCGAGCTGTTCCGGCAGACGCTGATGCATGTCTGGCGGGCCCTGCACCGCTGGTCGATCACCGAGGGCCTGCGCCGCATCGACCTGGAGCGCGAGGACGAGCCTGTGGGCCCGCCCGACGCCAGCGCCGCACTGCAGATGATCCGCCAGGCCGACCAGCGCGGCGTGTACCTGCTGCTCGATTTCCACCCTTACCTGGGCTATGCCAGCCACCAGCGCGCGCTGCGTGACCTGATCCAGCGCCGCCACAGCGAACCGCACGTGCTGGTGCTGATCGGCGCCAAGGTGGAACTGCCGGCCGAACTGGAAGCCCTGGCGGTGCGCTTCAACCCGCGCCTGCCCGACGCCAACGCACTGCTGAAGATGCTGCGCGAAGAAGCCGATGCCTATGCACGCGAACACGGCGGGCGCCGGGTGGAAGTGGACAGCGAGGCGGTCAAGAAGATCCTGAAGAACCTGCAGGGGCTGAGCCTGGTCGATGCGCGGCGCATCGCGCGGCAGCTGATCTATGCCGATGGCGCGCTGCGCGACGACGACCTGCCACAGTTGGCGCGGCTGAAGTTCGAGCTGCTCAACCGCAGCGGCCACCTGTTCTTCGAGCACGACAGCGCGCGCTTCGGCGACGTGGCCGGGGCCAACCGGCTGAAGCGCTGGATCAACCAGCGTCGCGTCGCCTTCATCGCCGGCTCGGCACCGGCCGGGCTGGACCCGCCACGCGGCATGCTGCTGCTGGGCGTGCAGGGCTGCGGCAAATCGATGCTGGCCAAGGCCACCGCCGCCGGTTTCGGCGTGCCGCTGCTGCGCCTTGACGTAGGCGCGCTGTACAACAAGTACCACGGCGAGACCGAAGCCAACCTGCGCCAGGCACTGGCCTCGGCCGAGCAGCTGGCGCCATGCGTGCTGTGGATGGATGAGATCGAGAAGGGCCTGGCCACCGGCAGCGAGGATGGCGGCGTGTCGCGTCGTGTACTCGGCTACCTGCTGACCTGGATGGCCGAGCGCAAGGCGCCGGTGTTCATCGTGGCTACCGCCAACCAGGTGCACGAGCTGCCGGCCGAGCTGCTGCGCAAGGGCCGCTTCGACGAGATCTTCTTCGTCGACCTGCCCTCGGCCGATGTGCGCGTGGAACTGCTGCGGCTGCACCTGGGGCGGCGCCAGCTCAATGCCGACGACTTCGCGCTGCCGGCACTGGCCGCAGCGGCCAACGGGTTTTCCGGTGCGGAGATCGAGCAGGCGATCGTGGCCGGGCTGTATTCGGCGCACGCCGAAGGCCGGCCGCTGGATACCGAGCTGCTGATGGGCGAGATCCGCACGACGCGGCCGTTGTCGGTGTTGATGGCCGAGCAGGTGGCGGCGTTGCGGGAGTGGGCGTCGGGGCGCACGGTGTCCGCGGACGACTGAGGGTTTCCTGCGAACGGCGCAGCCCCTCGTGGTTGGTCGCTGAAGGCGCCAGCTGTGGGTTGGCCGGGCGGGTAGGCTGCGCAGGGGACGCTGCAAGTACGTCCCTGTAAGCTCGTTCGCCGCATCCATGCGGCTCACGCCCCTGCGCAGCCTACCCGCCCGGCCACGGACAGTTTCCGGGGGCGATCAGCCACGGAAAAGAAAGAAGAAGAGCAAAAGCAGAAGCAGTTGGCTGGCCGCTTTTTGTAGCGCCGAGCCCACGCTCGGCTGCATTTCGATCAGATATCGATCATTCGATTCCGATGCAGATTCATCCACGCATGGCGTGGATGTACGTGTCGACCAAGGTCGACACCTACCAACAGCAGCGGGAATCTGTCGAAGGCGGGGCGGTGTGGGCAGGCAGGACCGTTGGCGCCATGGGCCCGAGGCATGCCCTCGGGCGGGTTGGGCAGGACGCCCAACCCCGGTCTTGCCGTGTGCGCAGGAAAGCGCACACGAGCAAGGCGCCATCGAGCCCCCAAGGACGGGTTTACGGCGTGTCCTGCCTGTCCACACCGCCCCGCCATCCCCCAGCAAACCCGCTGTTGCTGTGGCTCTGGCCTCTGCGGGTGCCGGGTGCAACCCGGCCGAACCCCCACCCTCAGGGCCAGGCGGGTGGCGCGGCCGCCCAGGCCTGCTGTACTTCGGCCAACGTCGCGCGTTCGTCATCGCGCCAGCCCGGCAACAGCTGCGCGTAACGACTGCTGTCGCGCCATTGCGCCGGCTCGGTGCGTACGGCAGCGGCATACCACTTCACCGCCTCCTGCTGCTGGCCCGCCCGCCACAGCGCCAATGCATAGCTCGGCGGCACCCAGCCGGGATTGCTGCGCAGGGTGCTGGCAGCGGCCTGCCACTGCTCCAGCGCAGCCAATGCCTGGCCCTGCCGCAACAGGTCCCAGCCATAGTTCCAGCGTACGCTGCGGCCCAGCGCGCTCTGCACCGGCGCTTCGGCCAGTGCCTCGCGATAGAGCTTGTCGCCCAGTTCCGCGCGCCCCTGCGCAATGGCGACCGACGCCAGCTGCGCCGTGGCTTCCAGCCCCTTGCGGCCACGCTCGCGGTGCTTCAGCAGCTGTGCCACCAGGTCTTCGCCTTCACCCTGCACCACCGTGATCGGCGCGGCGGCGGCGTCGCTGTCGAAATAGAACTCCTGCGGTGCCGGCAATGCCGGCGCGGCCCACGCAGTGGCCGCTCCCGAGACCAGCAACACGCCGGCCAGGAACTGTCCTGCAACTGACATCCAAATTCCCCCAAGGTTGAAACACCAACCCTCCCTCTCTCTCCCCGATCCTAACCTCAGCACGGCCCTGGCGCGAGTGCCGGGGCCTTTGCCCCCCACTGTTACAATTCGCGCCTTTCCCGCCGCGTGTACCTGCGCGGCCGGTGCCAGCCGATCCTGACCAGGCCAGCCATGACCAGTACCGCGCAACTCACTTCGCCCGCCTCCGCCGACCTGCTCGACCGTGATTACACGCTCGACCACAAGTACACCCGCAACGAAGGACGGATCTACCTGAGTGGCGTGCAGGCGCTGGTGCGGCTGCCGCTGATGCAGCGCCTGCGCGACGAAGCCACCGGCATCGACAGCGCCGGCTTCATCAGCGGCTATCGCGGCAGCCCGCTGGGCGGCTTCGACCTGGAGCTGTGGCGTGCGCGCAAGCACCTGGAAGCGGCCAAGGTGAAGTTCACCCCGGGCCTCAACGAGGATCTGGGCGCGACCATGGTGTGGGGCACCCAGCAGACCAACCTGTTCCCCGGCGCCAACGTGCAGGGCGTGTTCGGCATGTGGTACGGCAAGGGCCCGGGCGTGGACCGCTGTGGCGACGTGTTCAAGCACGCCAATGCCGCCGGCACCTCGCGCCATGGCGGCGTGCTGGCACTGGCCGCCGATGACCACGCCTGCCGCAGCTCGACGCTGCCGCATGGCAGCGAAGACGAATTCGTCAGCGCGATGATGCCGGTGCTGAACCCGGCCGGCGTGCAGGACATCCTCGACATGGGCCTGCTTGGTTGGGCGATGAGCCGTTACACCGGGCGCTGGGTCGGTTTCAAGACGATCGCCGAGACGGTGGAATCGTCGGCTTCGGTCGAGGTCGATCCGCTGGCCCGGCGCATCGTGCTGCCGGAAGACTTCGACATGCCCGCCGGCGGCCTCAACATCCGCTGGCCCGATCCGCCGCTCGACCAGGAGATGCGCCTGCACCGCTACGCGGTGAAAGCCGCGCAGGCCTTCGCCCGTGCCAACGGCATCGACAAGGTGGTGATGGACGCGCCGCGTGCGCGGCTGGGCATCGTCACCACCGGCAAGAGCTACCTGGACGTGCTGCAGGCGCTGGAATACCTGGGCCTGGACGAGCAGGCCTGCGCCGACATCGGCATCCGCGTGTACAAGGTCGGCATGACCTGGCCGCTGGAGCCGGAAGGCATCGCCCGCTTCGCACAGGGCCTGGAAGACATCATCGTGGTGGAGGAGAAGCGTGCCTTCATCGAGCGCCAGATGAAGGAGCAGTTCTTCAACTGGCCGGTCAGCTGGGGCCAGCGTCCGTCCATCGTCGGCAAGTACGACGAGGCCGGCGAGTGGATCCTGCCGTCGACCGGCGAACTGACCCCGGCCACCATCGCCGGCGTGATCGGTCGCCGCATCCAGAAGTTCTTCAACAACGACTCCATCGAGCAGCGCCTGCAGTGGATGCAGGAAAAGGAAGCCGAGCTCGCGTTGCCGCGCGCCAGTTTCCCGCGCGTGCCGCACTACTGCTCCGGCTGCCCGCACAACACCTCCACCACCGTGCCGGAAGGTTCGCGCGCGCTGGCCGGCATCGGTTGCCATTACATGGTGACCTGGATGGACCGCAGCACCGACACCTTCACCCACATGGGTGGCGAAGGCGTGACGTGGGCCGGGCAGGCCGCCTTCACCGATACCCAGCACGTGTTCCAGAACCTGGGCGACGGCACCTATTTCCACAGCGGTTCGCTGGCGATCCGCCAGGCGATCGCCGCCGGCGTCAACATCACCTACAAGATCCTCTACAACGACGCGGTGGCGATGACCGGCGGACAGCCGGTGGACGGCCCGCTCAACGTGCCGGACATCGCAAGGCAGATGCGTGCCGAGGGCATCCACACCATCATGGTGCTGTCGGACAACATCGCCAAGTGGACGCGCCAGCGCGAGCATTTCCCCAGCGACGTGGAGTTCCATGACCGCAGCGAGCTGGACGCGGTGCAGAAGCGCCTGCGCGAAGTGAAGGGTGTTTCGATCCTGATCTACGAACAGACCTGCGCCACCGAGAAGCGCCGTCGCCGCAAGCGCGGCAAGCTGGAAGATCCGCAGAAGCGAGTGATGATCAATTCGCTGGTCTGCGAAGGCTGTGGCGACTGCGGCAAGAAGAGCTTCTGCGTGTCGGTGCTGCCAAAGGAAACCGAGTTCGGGCGCAAGCGCGACATCGACCAGTCCAACTGCAACAAGGACTATTCCTGCGTCAACGGCTTCTGCCCGAGCTTCGTCACCGTGCACGGTGGACAGCCGCGCAAGGGCAGCAAGCGCGATGCCTCCACGCTGCTGGACAACCTGCCGGCACCGGTGGTGCGCGGCACCCTGGAGCAGCCCTGGAACATCCTGATCACCGGCGTTGGCGGCACCGGCGTGGTGACCATCGGCGCCCTGCTGGGCATGGCCGGTCATCTTGAAGGCAAGGGTGCGTCGGTGCTTGATCAGACCGGGCTGGCGCAGAAGGGTGGCGCGGTAACCACGCACATCCGCATCGCCCGTCACCCGGACGACATCCATGCGGTGCGCATCGCCGCCGGTGAAGCCGACCTGGTGCTGGGCTGCGACATGGTGGTGGTCAACGATTACTGGGCACTGTCGAAGGTACGCGCCGGCCGTTCGCAGGTGGTGCTCAACACCTATGAAGCGATGCCGGGCACGTTCACCACGCGCCCGGACATGCAGTTCCCCGCCGCCGACATCATCGCCGGCGTGCGCGTGGCCTTGGGTGGCGAAGAGCCGCTGCTGCTGGATGCGACCCAGCTGGCCACCGCGTTGCTCGGCGATGCGATCGCCGCCAACCTGTTCATCCTCGGCTACGCCTGGCAGCAGGGCCTGGTGCCGCTGTCGTTCGAGTCGCTGATGCGTGCCATCGAGCTCAACGGCGCCGCGGTGGCGATGAACCAGCAGGCCTTTGCCTGGGGCCGCCTGGCCGCGGTCGATCCGCAGGCCGTGCAGCAGGCGGCAGGCGTGGTTCGCAACCGCCATACCGACACCGAAAATACCCCAGGCCCGCTGCATGCACTGCCGCCGGGCGAATGGGAAGGCAACGAGTGGGGCGCTACCGCCGCACCGCGCAACACCGGTGACGAGCGCGAGTTGCGTGGGCTGCCGACGCATGGTGGCGATGTCGCTTTCCTGCCGTTGGACGACGCGCGCCTGTCGCGCTCGCTGGACGAGATGATCGAGCGCCGCTCGGCCTTCCTGACCGACTATCAGGATGCCGCCTATGCCAACCGCTACCGCACGCTGGTCGAGCGTGTGCGCGCGACTGAAGCCGAGCGTATCGGCGGCTCCACCGCGTTGACCGAGACCGTGGCCCGCTACCTGTTCAAGCTGATGGCGTACAAGGACGAATACGAAGTGGCGCGCCTGTACACCAGCGGCGATTTCCAGCGCCGCCTGCAGCAGCAGTTCGAGGGCGATTACCAGCTGCGCTTCCATCTGGCACCGCCGCTGTTCGCGAAGAAGGACGAACAGGGCCGGTTGCTGAAGAAGGAATATGGCCCGTGGATGTTCAAGGCGTTCGGCCTGCTGGCCAAGCTGAAGTTCCTGCGTGGCGGCCGCTTCGACGTGTTCGGCCGCACGGAAGAGCGCCGCATGGAGCGCAAGCTGATCGGCGATTACGAGGCGACCGTGCAGGTGCTGCTGGATGGCCTGGATGACGATCGCCTGGCACTGGCAGTGGAGATCGCCAGCGTGCCCGAGCACATCCGCGGCTTCGGTCACGTCAAGGAAGCACACTTCGAAAAGGCCAAGGCCCGCGAAGCGGTGCTGCTGGCGCAGTGGCGCAACCCGAAGGCGCTGCATATCGTGCAGGTGGCGTAGTAGCACACTACAAAAAGAAACCTATTGATTGCCTTTTGAGAAGGCAATCCATAGGTTGCCTGTGGCGCAGGAACGAGATAGGTTGTGTGTCGTAAAGCAACCTATCCTTTGCGTACGTGATGGCGTACGGTCATCTTTCCCGAGGACTGCCGGTATGGACAGGCCGCCGCATACGGTGAGAACACCGCAGCAACTTGCGCCGCTGATGCGCGCGTTCAGACGCCAGGCCGGGCTGAGTCAAGCACAGCTTGCCGAGCGACTGGGCATCTCCCGCCAGGCAGTCGGCGCATTGGAACGCGATCCAGCGTCTGCCAGCTTCGAGCGATTGATGCGAGTCTGGGCCGTGTTGGGCCTGGAAATCAGCCTGCAGCAGCGAAGTCCCCGGGAAAACACGTCGACTTCGGAGTGGTAAGCCATGGGTACGTTGCGGGTCTGGATGAATGGTGTCGAGGTGGCGCTCTGGGATGATGCGCGGAACCGGGCATCCCGCCTTTCCTACCTCAGCCAATGGATTGGTTCGACGCAGTCGCGACCACTGTCCCTTTCGCTCCCCCTGCTGCCCGACGGTGAAAGCCATCAGGGTCAGGTCGTCAACGACTACTTCGACAATCTTCTCCCCGATAACGTCACCATCCGCAACCGGATCCGCGACCGGTTCGCCACGCGCAGCAGCGATACGTTCGATCTGCTTGAAGCCATTGGCCGGGACTGTGTGGGCGCGGTGCAGCTGTTGCCACATTCGCGCACACCGGATGCCATCCAGCGGATAACGTTCGAACCATTGAATGACTCAGGCGTCGCTGAAGTCCTGCGCCAGGTCACAACAAGTGCATTGCCTGGCACATCTTCCAGCGACGATGCGTTCCGCATTTCCATCGCTGGAGCGCAGGAAAAGACCGGCCTGCTGCTGCACGATGGTCAATGGTGCATTCCTACCGGAAGTACGCCGTCCACGCACATCTTCAAGCTGCCGTTGGGTATCATCGGCAACATGCGTGCGGACATGCACCAGTCCGTGGAGAACGAGTGGCTGTGCATGCACTTGCTGGCGGCCTTTGGTATTCCCGTCGCGGATACGCAGATGGGGCGTTTTGAAGATCAAGGTGCACTGATCGTCGAACGTTTCGACCGGCGACTGGCTGCGGATCGCACGTGGTGGCTTCGCTTGCCGCAGGAAGATATGTGTCAGGTCTTTGGCCTCCCCGCTGCCCGGAAGTACGAATCCGATGGCGGCCCCGGCATCGTGGCCATCATGGATCTGCTTCGGCAATCCGAGCAGCCTGAGGATCGAGCAACCTTCTTCAAGACGCAGATCCTGTTCTGGATGCTTGCCGCGACCGACGGCCACGCAAAGAACTTCAGCGTCCACATCGACGCGGGGGGGCGTTTCCGTCTGACTCCTGTCTACGACGTGCTGTCGGTATATCCCATCCTCGGCCGGGGGCCCAATCAACTCGATCCGCACAACGCGCAGCTTGCCATGGCGGTAGAGGGCAAGAACCGCCATCGAAAACTGCATCTTGTGCGACGCCGGCACTGGAATGAAACCGCACGCGCCTGTGGCGTAGCCGATGGCGCAGAGCCATGGATCGAAGCGTTGATCGCTTCCGTGGAACCTGCCATCGAACACGTCACACGCCAGCTTCCAAGCGGCTTCCCTTCGACCGTGTCCGAACCTGTCTTCAAGGGACTGCGTGCTGCAGCGACCCGCCTTTCCAGCATGGCCCCCGACGCCTGATCACCCCAGGCGCCACAACAACACTCGGTTGTTGGCCGGCATGGCCAGATCACCCAACCGGGTGAATCCGTTGTCCGCCGCCAGCGCCTGCACGGCTTCGGCATCGCGGATGCCGCTACGCGGATCACGCGCTTTCAGCCAGCCATCGAATTGCGCGTTGCTGTCGCTGCTGTAACGGCCGCCGTAATTGAACGGGCCGTACACCGCCAGCAGCGCGCCATGGCGCAGCAGGGGTGGAAGTGCGGCAAACAGGGCCTGCACGTGTTCCCAGCTCATGATGTGCAGGGTGTTGGCAGTGAATGCAGCATCGAACGTGCTGCCTTCCGACAGGCTCAGGCCGGTCGCCGGCGGCAGCTCGACCTGCAGCGCCACCGGCGGCAGCAGGTTCAACAGCGCCGCCTCCGCGCGCCAGGCCTCGATGCCAGGCAGATGGTCCGGATGGTCGCTGGGCTGCCAGCGCAGCCAGGGCCAGCGCTCGGCGAAGAAGGCCGCATGCTGGCCGGTGCCGCTGCCGATCTCCAGCATCCGGTTGCGGTCGCCCATCCACGGGTCGAGCGCAGCGGCGATCGGCTCGCGGTTACGTTCGCAGGCTTCTGAATACGGCTTGCTCGACATCGAGACGGCGTCCAGGCGGGGTCGGCCTCATTGTGCACGAGGGGGTGTTGCTCGGCAGGGCTGCGCCCTGCACCCGCAGAGGCAACGGCAACGGCCGAAGCAACAGCCGAAGCAACAGCAAAAGCTGATTTCCTGTGGGTTGGCGGGGTGGGTCCGGTTGAGGGGGACGCCGTAAACCCATCCGTGAAGTGACCCCCGGGGCTTGGTCGCGGCATCCATGCCGCTCACACCCCCTCAACCGGACCCACCCCGCCTTCGACAGTTGACCGCGATCTGTCGGAACGGCACGGGATCTGACCCCAGATTTATTTCGATATCTGACAGATGTGTCGACCAAGGTCGACACCTACCAACAGCCGAGTGAACCTGTCGAAGGTGGGGCGGTGTCGGATTGCGGGGTGTCCGCGGCATGGATGCCGCGGCCAAGCCTACAGGGACGTACTTGCGGCGTCCCCGCAATCCGACACCGCCCCGCCATCCCACGGAATGCCAGCTTTTGACGTTGCTCTGGCCCTGGCCTCTGCAGGTGCAGGGCGCAGCCCTGCCGAAACCCACCCCTACCATGACTGCAGTCACTTGCCCGAATGCCCGCCGCTGGCGAAAGTCGGGGAGTTGACGTGATCGGATCGGTCCTTTGCCGGCCGCACGGAAGTGAGAGAGAGACGCAGTGCAACGACGTGAGTTCCTGGCATTTTCCGGTCTGGGCCTGGCGGGCCTGGTCCTGCCGCATTCGCGGCTGATCGCCGCCGAGCAGTTGCTGGCCCCGGTCGACCCGGCCAAACGCCGACGCCTGGCCGAGGTCGCCCTTGCCGCCGCACGCGCGGCCAAGGCCAGCTACTGCGACGTGCGTATCGGCCGCTACCTCAACCAGTCGGTGATCACCCGCGAACACCAGGTCGGCAACGTGACCAACCGCGAGTCCTCCGGTGTGGGCGTGCGGGTGATCGTCAACGGGGCCTGGGGGTTCGCCGCCACCCACCAGCAGACCGAAGCAGCAGTACGCGCGGCAGTCGAGCAGGCCGCCGCGATCGCGCGCGCCAATTCCAGCATCCAGACCCGGCCGGTGCAGCTGGCACCCACCCCGGCGGTGGGCGAGGTGCGTTGGCAGACGCCGATCCGCCGCAATGCGATGGAAGTGCCGATCCAGGACAAGGTCGAGCTGCTGCTGTCGCTCAATGCGGCCGCGCTGAATGCGGGCGCCGACTACATCAATTCCACCCTGTTCCTGGTCAACGAACAGAAGTACTTCGCCTCCAGCGACGGCTCGTTCATCGACCAGGACATCCACCGCATCTGGCTGCCGTTCACCGCCACCGCCATCGACAAGGCCAGCGGCAAGTTCCGCACCCGCGCCGGTCTGTCCTCGCCGATGGGCATGGGCTACGAGTTCCTCGACGGGGACGCGCGCGGGAAGGTGCAGCTGCCCGGTGGCATCACTGCCTACCGCGATTCCTATGACCCGGTCGAGGACGCCATCGCCGCCGCCCGCCACGCACGCGAGAAGCTGAAGGCGCCGTCGGTGAAGCCCGGCAAGTACGACCTGGTGCTGGATCCGTCCAACCTGTTCCTGACCATCCACGAGAACGTCGGTCATCCGCTGGAGCTGGACCGCGTGCTCGGCTACGAAGCCAACTACGCCGGCACCAGCTTCGCCACGCTGGACAAGCGCGATGCCGGTTTCCGCTGGGGCAGCGACATCGTCACCTTCTTCGCCGACAAGACCCAGCCGGGCAGCCTCGGTGCGGTCGGCTACGACGACGAAGGGGTGAAGACCCAGCGCTGGGACCTGGTGCGCGACGGCATCCTGGTCGATTACCAGGCCACCCGCGATGAAGCGCACATCCTCGGCCGCGACGCCTCGCATGGCTGCAGCTATGCCGACTCGTGGTCCAGCGTGCAGTTCCAGCGCATGGCCAATGTCTCGCTGGCACCGGGCAAGGCGCCGCTGAGCGTCGAGGACATGGTCAAGGACGTGGAGAACGGCATCTACATCCACGGCCGTGGCTCCTATTCCATCGACCAGCAGCGCTACAACGCGCAGTTCGGCGGCCAGCTGTACTACCAGATCAAGAACGGAAAGATCACCGGCATGGTCGAGGATGCGGCCTACCAGATCCGCACGCCGGAGTTCTGGAACGCCTGCAGCGCCATCTGCGATGAACGCGACTTCCGCCTGGGCGGCTCGTTCTTCGACGGCAAGGGCCAACCCGGCCAGGTGTCGGCGGTCTCGCACGGTTCGTCCACCACCCGTTTCAACGGCATCAACATCATCAACACCGCGCGCAGTCTCGGCGCTTGAGCCACCCGTCCTTCATGGAGAGCAGCCTTGCACAGACGTGACTTCCTGGCCCTGACCGGGCTTACCGCTGGCGGCCTGATCGTGCCGTCGTTCTTCGGCAAGGCGATCGCCGCCGAGCAGCTGCAGTCCAGCCTCGACCCCGCGCTGAAGAAGCGCCTGGCCGATGCCGCCCTGCAGGCCGCACGCGGCGCCGGCGCCACCTACTGCGACGTGCGCATCGGCCGCTACCTGCGGCAGTTCGTGATCACCCGCGAAGACAAGGTGCAGAACGTGGTCAACACCGAGTCCACCGGTGTCGGCATCCGCGTGATCGTCAACGGCGCCTGGGGCTTTGCCGCCACCAATGCGCTCAGCACTGCCGACGTGGCCCGTGCCGCGCAGCAGGCCGCAGCCATCGCCAAGGCCAACGCGGGCGTGCAGACCGCGCCGGTGCAGCTGGCCAAGGCGCCGGGTGTGGGCGAGGTCAGCTGGAAGACGCCGATCCGCAAGAATGCGATGGAGGTACCGATCAAGGAGAAGGTCGACCTGCTGCTGGACGTCAACGCCGCGGCGATGGGCGCTGGCGCCAGCTTCATCAATTCGATGCTGTTCCTGGTGAACGAGCAGAAGTACTTCGCCTCCACCGACGGCTCCTACATCGACCAGGACGTGCACCGCATCTGGGCACCGATGACAATCACCGCCATCGACAAGGCCAGCGGCAAGTTCCGCACCCGCGAAGGGCTGTCCGCGCCGATGGGCCTGGGCTATGAGTATCTGGATGGCGCCCCTGCCGGCAAGGTGCTGACGCCCAACGGCGTGGTCAACTACAGCTCGTCCTACGACATGAAGGAAGATGCCATCGCAGCGGCCAAGCAGGCGCAGGAGAAGCTGAAGGCGCCGTCGGTGAAGCCTGGCAAGTACGACCTGGTCCTGGATCCGTCGCACACCTGGCTGACCATCCACGAGTCGATCGGCCATCCGCTGGAACTGGACCGCGTGCTCGGCTACGAAGCCAACTATGCCGGTACCAGCTTCGCCACCCTGGACAAGCGCGAGCAGCACTTCCAGTACGGCAGCGAACACGTGAACATCTTCGCCGACAAGACCCAGCCGGGCAGCCTCGGCGCGGTGGCGTACGACGATGAAGGCGTGAAGTGCAAGCGCTGGGACCTGATCAGCAACGGCAAGCTGGTGGACTACCAGACCATCCGCGACCAGGCCCACATCCTCGGCAAGACCGAATCCGATGGCTGCTGCTACGCCGACTCGTGGTCCAGCGTGCAGTTCCAGCGCATGGCCAACGTGTCGATGGCGCCGGGCAAGTCGCCGCTGAGCGTGTCGGACATGATCAAGGACGTGGAGAACGGCATCTACATCATCGGTGACGGTTCGTTCTCGATCGACCAGCAGCGCTACAACGCGCAGTTCGGCGGCCAGCTGTTCTACGAGATCAAGAACGGAAAGATCACCCGCATGCTTGAGGACGTGGCCTACCAGATCCGCACCCCGGAGTTCTGGAATGCCTGCACTGCCGTGGCCGACGAGCGCGACTACCGCCTGGGCGGTTCATTCTTCGACGGCAAGGGCCAGCCCGGCCAGGTCTCGGCGGTCTCGCACGGGTCTTCGACCGCGCGCTTCAACGGCATCAACGTCATCAACACCGCACGCAGCCTCGGCTGATCGGTCAGGAGCCCTTACACCATGAGTATCTTCACCGAAGCCCAGGCCAAGGCCATCCTCGACAAGGTCATCGCCCTGTCCAAGGCCGATGAGTGCACCGCCGTACTGGCCGGGTCGATCAACGGCAACATCCGTTTCGCCCTGAACAATGTGTCCACCAGCGGCATCGTCGACAACACCGAACTGGCCGTTACCGTGGCCTTCGGCAAGCGCGTGGGTACCGCTTCGATCAACGAGTTCGACGACGCCGCGCTGCAGCGCGTGGTCCGCCGCGCCGAAGATCTGGCCCGGCTGGCCCCGGAGAACCCGGAGTTCATGCCGGCCATCGGCAAGCAGAGCTATCGCGCCAGCCCGACCTTCAGCGAATCCACTGCCGCCATCGATCCGGCCTTCCGCGCCAAGGTCGCCGCCGATTCGATCGCGCCGTGCCGAGGCAACGGGCTGATCGCTGCAGGCTTCCTCGAAGACGGCCAGGGCTTCTACGCTACGGCCAACAGCAACGGCAACTTCGGCTACCAGCGCACCACCAACTTCGACTACACCTGCACCGTGCGCACCGAAGACGGCCGTGGTTCGGGCTGGGTGGGTCGCAACCTGAAGGACGCGGCCGACTTCAAGGCCGACCAGGACATCCGCATCGCGATGCGCAAGGCGACCGAGTCGCAGGAAGCCAAGGCGCTGGAACCCGGCAAGTACACGGTGATCCTGGAGCCGGCGGCGGCCGCGGGCCTGATCAGCTTCATGATGAATTTCTTCAGCGCGCGCTCGGCCGATGAAGGCCGCAGCTTCCTGTCCAAGAAGGGCGGCGGCAACAAGCTGGGCGAGCAGGTCTACGATCCGCGCGTGAACATGCATGCCGACCCGTGGCACCCGGAAGCGCCGGTGCTGCCATGGGATGGCGAAGGCATGCCGCGCGAGCGCATCGCCATCATCGAGAACGGCAAGATCGCCAACCTCGACTATTCGCGCTTCTGGGCGCAGAAGCAGGGCAAGACCGCCAAGGCCACGCCCGGCAACCTGCTGATGAGTGGTGGCGACAAGAACACCGCCGAGCTGGTGCGCGGCACCCAGAAGGGCATCCTGGTCACCCGCACCTGGTACATCCGCATGGTCGATCCGCAGACCGTGCTGCTGACCGGCCTGACCCGCGATGGCACCTTCTACATCGAGAACGGGCAGATCAAGTACCCGGTGAAGAACTTCCGCTTCAACGAATCGCCGGTGATCATGCTCAACAACATCGAAGAGCTGGGCAAGCCGGTGCGCGTGGCCGGTGACGAATCCAGCTTCGTGATGATGATCCCGCCGATGAAGCTGCGCGATTTCACCTTTACCTCGTTGTCCGACGCGGTCTGATGGATCGCCGGGCCTGCCTGCGCTGGTTGGCCGCTGCCGCTTCGGCGGCAGCCCTGCCGGCATGGGCGCAGGCAGGCCCGCGCAGTTCACGCTACGACTTCTGGTTCACCCGCCTGCAGTACGACTCCGGCGACTGGGACGTGGACGCGCGCATGCCGTCCAACCTGATCACCTCGCTGATCGACTACACCTCCCTGCGGGTGGACCCGCAGGAACGCGTGGTGGCCCTGGCCGACCCGCGCATGCTGGAGGCGCCGTTCTGCTACCTGGCCGGGCACACCCTGGTCGAGTTCAACGCCGCCGAACGGCAGAACTTCGTGCGCTATGTGCGTAATGGCGGCTTCGTCTTCGTCGATGACTGCAACCACGATATCGACGGCCTGTTCGCCACCTCGTTCGAAGCGCAGATGGGTCGCCTGTTTGGTCCCAAAGCACTGCAGAAGCTGCCCAACAGCCACCCGCTGTACCGCAGTTTCTTCCGTTTCCCCGACGGCCCGCCGGCCACCAGCTTCGAGCTCAACGGCTGGGGCGATGACCTGGTACACGACTACCTGAAGGGCATCGAGGTCGATGGCCGGCTGGGGCTGCTCTACAGCAACAAGGACTACGGCTGCGAGTGGGACTACGACTGGCGCAACAAGCGTTTCCTGGCCGAAGACAACACCCGCTTTGGCGTCAACATCGTGATGTACGCATTGAACAATTGAACGGACCACGCCCATGACCTCCCCCGACCTCGATTCCCTGCTGCCGCGCCTGCACGATCTGCGCGCTGCGCTCGCCCACGCCGTGGTCGGCCAGCACGCGGTGGTCGAGCAGTTGCTGATCGGCCTGCTGGCCGGTGGCCACTGCCTGCTGGAAGGCGCGCCGGGGCTGGGCAAGACCCTGCTGGTTCGCTCGCTGGGGCAGGCACTGGAACTGCAGTTCCGGCGCGTGCAGTTCACCCCGGACCTGATGCCCAGCGACATCCTCGGCACCGAACTGCTGGAAGAAGACCACGGTACCGGCCATCGCCATTTCCGCTTCCAGCAGGGCCCGATCTTCACCAACCTGCTGTTGGCCGACGAGCTCAACCGTACCCCGCCCAAGACCCAGGCAGCGCTGCTGGAAGCGATGCAGGAACGCACGGTCAGCTACGCCGGCACGACCTACACGTTGCCGGCACCGTTCTTCGTGCTGGCCACGCAGAATCCGATCGAACAGGCCGGTACCTACCCCTTGCCCGAAGCACAGCTGGATCGCTTCCTGCTGCACGTGCTGGTCGATTACCCCAGCGAGGAAGAAGAGCGGCAGATCCTGGAACAGACCACCGGTAGGGCCACTGGAAGCGTGCCCAAGGTGATGGATGCCGACGCGGTGATCGCGCTGCAGGCGGCGGTACGCCAGGTGCATGTCAGCCCCGACGTGCTGGCCTGGATCACCCGTCTGGTCCGCGCCAGCCGTCCCGGCGAGGGCGCACCGGCGGCGATCAACCAGTGGGTGAAATGGGGTGCGGGCCCGCGTGCCGGGCAGTCGCTGGTGCTGGCCGCCAAGGCGCGCGCACTGCTGCAGGGACGTTTCGCCGCCACCCGCGAGGATGTGCAGGCGCTGGCCGCACCGGTGATGCGTCATCGCCTGCTGCTGTCCTTCGCCGCCGAGGCCGAGCAGAAACGGGCTGACGATGTGGTCGCCGCACTGCTGCAGGCCGTTCCATTCCCGGGTTGATCCACTGGTGACCGCCGGCACGCCGCTGCTGCTGCCACCCGACCTGCGTGCGCGGCTGCGTGCGCTGCGGCTGCGACCGCGCCTGGCCAGCGGTGCAAGCGGCATCGGCCAGCACGCCAGCCGCAGCCGCGGTGCCGGCCTCGAGTTCGCCCAGTACCGTGCCTACGAGCCCGGCGACGAACTGCGCCAGATCGACTGGAAGCTGTACGCGCGCTCGGACCGCTTCTTCGTGCGTGAATCCGAGCGCGAAAGCCCGATCACCGTCTGGCTGCTGCTCGATGCCACTGCCTCGGCGGCCCAGGCCGATCGCGCGGCACCGGCACGCAGCCGCCTGGACCACATGCGGCAACTGGCAGCCTGCGTGGTCGAGCTGGCGCTGCAGCAGGGTGATCGCTTCGGCCTGCTGGCCATCGATGGCGAAGGCCTGCAACTGGTACCGGCCGCGCATGGCGCGCGCCAGCGCGACCGGGTGCACCTGCAACTGCATGCCCTGCAGGCGCGTGGCGGATGGCCGGCCGCCGAGCGCCTGCGACCGTTGTGGGAACGCGTGCGCCCTGGCGATCTGCTGCTGGCCATCGGCGATGGCTTCGATGACGCGGGCATCGTGCTGCTGGAGCAGCTGGCCAGCGCGCGCCGCGAGGTGATGCTGCTGCAGGTGCTGACCGCCGACGAACGCGATTTCCCCTTCGATGCAGGTCACCGCTTCCGCGATCCGGAAACGGGCGAGGAACTGCTGGGCGATGGCGCCGCGATCCGCGCCGACTACCTGCAGCGCTTCGCCGAGGCCCATGCCGCGCTGCAGTCGCGGTTGCAGTCCAGTGGCATCGCCATCGCCACCGGTTGGCTCGACCAGCCGCTGGACCAGCCGCTGCAGGCGCTGTTCGGCCGCAGGGGCGGCGCATGAGCCTGCTGTTTCCGCTGGGCCTGGCCGCGCTGGCCGCATGGCTGTTGCCACTGCTGATCCACATCGCCCGTCGTCATCCCTATACGCCGCTGGATTTCGCTGCGCTGCGCTGGCTGCGCGCCCAGATAAGACCGCGCCAACGCATCCGCTTCGATGATTGGCCGCTGTTGCTGGTGCGCCTGCTGTTGCTGGCCGCATTGGCCCTGCTGCTGGCGCGTCCGGCGCTGACCGGTCCTGCACCGGTGCCAGCGGCGTGGACGGTGGTGGCACCGGGCCTGGACGCGACCGCACTGCGCAGCAGCGCCGATGCACGCAACTGGCATTGGCTGGCGCCGGGCTTCCCGCCCATCGACCAGCCCACGCCGATGGACGCTGCTTCCCTGCCCAGTCTGCTGCGCGAGCTGGATGCGCAGCTGCCGGCCGGCACCGCGCTGACCGTACACGTACCCGATCCCTTGCCCGGCCTTGATGGTGCCCGCCTGCAGCTGTCGCGCGAGGTGCAGTGGCAGCCGCACACGCTGGCCGTCACTGCAGTGCCGCACGCCGCCGTGGCGCCACGCCTGCGTACGCGTAGTGATGCCCCAGCGGCAGCGCAGCACTGGCTGGGCGCGTTGCAGCGCGCATGGAGTACGCAACCGCTGGCTGCGCCCCTGGCCGACGATGCGTTGCCGGGTCGCGGCGAGATTGGCGTGTGGACCGGCGCCGATGTACTGCCTGGCACCTGGCAGCAGTGGCTGCAGCAGGGCGGCACGGTGCTGACCGCTGCCAAGCCGCCAGCGGGCGCAGCCGTCCTGCTGCGTGATGCAGACAATGCACCGCTGCTGTGGCAGCAGCGCATCGGCACGGGCCGCCTGCTGCATCTTCCCGGCGAATGGAACGTGGCCCGCAACCGTGCACTGCGCGATGACCGCCTGCCGCGCGACCTGCTGCAGGCCCTGCAACCGCCATCAACGCCACGGCTGGGTGATGCGCAGGACCAGGCACCACGTCGCGCGACGTTGCCCGCGGCAACGCCGCCCCTGCGTGAACCGACCTCCTGGCTGCTGCTGATGATCGTGCTGCTGTTCGCGCTTGAGCGCTGGATGGCGAGCAGCGCGCGACGCAGGGCGGCACCATGAAGACGCTGCAACAGGCATGGCAGCGCGCACGTCGGCGCCGCGCCGCAATCACTGTGCTGCTGGGCCTGCCGTGGGCGTTGGCCGCGGCGGCACTGGCGCTGCGCCTGTTGGGTTTCGACAGCGCCTGCGTCGTGGCGACCGTGGCTTTGCTCATCATTGCGACCGTAGCGACGACACGCGCCCGGCAGCTGGACCGACGCTGGCTGCAGCGCCGGCTGGATGCCAGTGGGACCAGCGAGGACAGCGCCGACCTGCTGTTCGCCGACGCCGGCATGCTCAATCCACTACAGCAGCGCCAGCGCACGCACGTGCTGGCGGCGCTTGAACGCAACCTCCCCGAGCTGCGACCGCGCTGGCCGCGCAGGGCAGTGGCGCTGTGCTGGATCGGCGGCATCGCCGTCGCTGGGCTGACGCTGGGTTGGCCGCACAACGCTGCACCGCGCACTGCCGCCCTTGCGACGCCGCAAAGCAGCGCCAAGGCCGGTCCACTGCGGCTGCAGTCCACCCGCCTGCGCATCGATGCACCGGCCTATACCGGCCAACCCAGGCGTACGCAGAACGCACTCGACGCGAAGGTCGCCGCCGACAGTCGCCTGTCCTGGTCGCTGCGCTTCGACCGTGCGCCCAGCAAGGCCTGGCTGCAGTTTCATGATGGACGTCGCCTGCCATTGCGCGAGCACGACGGTGAATGGCAGGCGCAGGACGTGGCGCGCACCCCGCTGCTGTATCGCGTGGTCAGCGAACCGGCGCTGGCCGACACCCGCCTGCATCGGCTCGACGTGGTGGCCGACCGTGCACCCACGGTGCGTGTGATCGACCCTGCTGCCAGCCTGGTTCTGGGTACCCCCGGGCAGCGGCAGTGGGCGCTGCGCTTCGAGGCCAGCGACGATCATGGCGTCCTCCCGCAGGCGACGCTGTCGATCACCACCACCCAGGGCAGCGGCGAGAACATCACCTTCGTCCGGCGCAGCGTGACCCTGAACGGCAGCGGCGAGGCCACGGCACGGCGCTTTGCCCACACCCTCGACCTGGCCGCTCTGGGCGCACAGTCTGGCAACGATGTGATCGCCCAGCTGGAAGTGCGCGACAACCACGCGCCGACAGCACAGGTCGGCCGCAGCAGCAGCGTGATCCTGCGCCTGCCCAGCACCGAAGCGGTGCTGGGTGCCGAACTGGAAGGCCGTATCAAGAAGACCCTGCCAGCGTACTTCCGCAGCCAGCGGCAGATCATCATCGATGCCGAGGCGTTGATCCGCGAACGCCGGGCCGTCGCCGCCGATACCTTCGTCAGGCGCAGCGATGCCATCGGCGTCGACCAGCGCATCCTGCGCCTGCGCTACGGCCAGTTCCTGGGCGAGGAAAGCGAGGGCGCGCCGAAGCCACCGCCGACCAGCGACCTGCCCACCAGCGATACGCCCGCGGCCGACGCGCACGATGACGAGCATGAGCACGATCACGAGGTGCAGGCCGGCGCACACGACGAGCACGGCCATGACCACGGCGGCAGCGCCAGCGGCAGCGACACGCCACCGGTGTTCGGCAGCGCCGCCGACGTGCTGTCCGAGTACGGGCATACCCACGACCACGCCGAGGCGGCGACGCTGCTTGACCCGCAGACGCGCGCCACACTGAAGGCAGCGCTGGACCAGATGTGGTCGGCCGAAGGCGAACTGCGCCAGGGGCGCCCCGAGCAGGCCCTGCCGTTTGCCTACAAAGCGCTGGCCTTCATCAAGCAGGTGCAGCAGGCCGAGCGCATCTACCTGGCCCGTGTAGGCCCGGAGCTGCCGCCGATCGACGAGGGCCGACGCCTGAGTGGCGACCGTGCCGGGCTGGCCAGCCGCGCACTGCCGCTGGCCGCACGCACGCCCCCTGACCCGGCCGTGGTCGAGGCCTGGCAGCGATTGGGCGACGAGGACGGCACGCCTGACCTGGACATGCTGGCCGCCTGGCAGCAGCGCAACAGTGCTTTCCTGCCCGACGCACTGGACCTGGCTGCCGCCATCGAGCAACTGCGCATCGAACCCGGCTGCGCCGAGTGCCGGCAGCGCCTGCGTGCGCAGCTGTGGCGCGCACTGCAGCGGCCCCTGCCGCAGGTGATGCGGCGCAATTCCGCCGATGCCATGGGGCAGCGCTACCTCGACGCGCTGGAGGCGCAGCCATGAGCACATCGGCAGTGAACGTGTGGATCGCGCTCGTGCTGGGGCTGATCGTGCTCGTCGCCAGTGCGCGCCAGCTGCGTTCGCCGACGCGGGGTCGCCGCCATCTGATCGCCGTACTCACGCTGCAGGCCGCCGCCGCTGCGCTGCTGTACGTCTGCCTGCTGCCGCCATCACAACGCGTTCCCTTGGCCGGCCTGGTGGTGATTGGCGCCGAGGCCGACAAGGCGGGTGCACTGCCGGCCGGCGCCACCCGGGTGCTGCTGCCGGAAGCACCGGCCATGGCCGGTGCAGCGCGCGTGCCGGACCTGGCCACGGCACTGCGCCGTCATCCATCCTCCACGGTGACCCTGGTCGGAGCCGGCCTGGCCGCGCGTGATCGCGATGCCGCACTGCCCACCGATACGCGCTGGCAGGCAGCGCCTGCACCCAATGGATGGATCGCTCTGCAGCCGCCTGCGGACGCAGCTCCCGGAGCGCGCTTCGATGTGCACGCACAGGCACACGGCGTGGAACGCGCGCAGGCCGAGCTGCTGGACCCGGCCGGCGCGGTGGTCGATCGTGCACCGCTGGCAGCCGATGGCCGTGTGCAGCTCAGCGGCGTCGCCCGCGCCGAAGGCCGTAGCGTGTTCCAGCTGCGCCTGCTGGATGCGCAGGGCCATGTTGCCGACAGCGTGCCGGTGCCGCAGCAGACGCTGGCCGCCGCTCCGCTGCGCCTGCTGGTGCGCTCTGCCGCACCGGGCGCCGAGCTGAAGTACCTGCGTCGTTGGGCCACCGATGCCCGCATCCGCGTGCAGCTGCAGGCCGAGACCGGTGCGGGCCTCAGCCTGGGCGACGGCAACGTGGCGTTGGACGCGGCCACGCTGGCGCGCAGCGACCTGCTGCTGCTCGATGAACGCAGCCTGGGCGCACTCGGCGCCGGTCAGCTGGCGGCCGTGCGCCAAGCCCTGCGCGACGGCCTGGGCCTGCTGGTGCGCAGTACCGGCGCGCCATCGGCCAGCGCACGGCAACGCCTGCGCGATCTGGGCCTGCCGTTGCAGGGCGATGCCGGCAGCCAGCTCGCGGCAATGGCCGCCGAGGGTGACGCCACGATGCTGCAGGCACGTCGCGGGCCCTTGGCCGCCGGCACCCTGGCCACCGGTGACGGCGAAGAAGCCGACCGCGCGTCGCACGCAGCAGCACTGCCGGCGCTGGAGTCCCTGGCGCTGCAGGCAGTCGACAGCCGCGCCTTGCTGCAGGATCGCGACGGCAAGCCCATCGGCGGTTGGCGCGCCGTCGGCAAGGGTCGTATCGGCGTGCTGCCGATCACTGACAGCTGGCGCTGGGTACTGGCCGGCCGCGAGGATCGCCACGGCGAGTTGTGGAGCTCAGTGTTTGCCACCCTGGCACGTGCGCAGCCCGGTAGCGAAGGCCCATGGTCGCCCCAGGCACTGGCCTGGGCCGGCGAACGCCAGTCGCTGTGTGGCGTGCAGGCACCGCTGCAGGCCTTCGACACGCACGGCGAGGGCGTGCCGCTGATCGTCGACAGCGGTACCGGCACAGCGCGATGCGCGGGCTGGTGGCCGCGCCAGGCCGGTTGGCAGCCCCTGCAGCACGGCGACCGCCCGCACTGGCGCTACGTGTTCGATCCGAAGCAGGCCCCGGCGCTGCACCGGCAGGCGATGATCGATGCCACCGCGCAGCGGCTGGCCGCTGCCGCACCGGCCACCGCGCAGGCGGACCAGCGCGTGCCGGGGCCGCGCTGGCCGTGGTGGCTGGCGTTCGTGCTGTGCGCGTCGCTGCTGTGGTGGCTTGAGCGACGACGCTGATTCCGGGGTCGGATCCCTTTCGCGTGCGAAAGGGCTCTGACCCCACCGATTGGATCGCAAACACCCTCCACGCATGGCGTGGATCTACTGACGCCATGCGTGAATCGACGGAATGCGCCGTTCAACGTTTCGCCGCGCGCCGGTACACTCCATTGAAGCGCACGTTCATGCCGCCGCACTCGCTGTTGTCGGCCACGATCAGCACGTCCCCCAGCAGCTGCGCGTGCACCGTGCAGGTGTCCTCCACGAAGTCGACCTGGGCACCACGCGGCAGCGCCTGCGCGCTCACCGCGCCGATGTTCGGACCACCCGGGCGTTCGGCCGGCGTCGGGTTGGCCGAGGGCCAGTAGGCATCGCCTTGCACGTGCAGCTGGCCGTCGCGCACGCGGATCCGCAGGCCGTTGTCACTGTCCTTCCAGTCTCCCGACCAGGCCTGCAGCGTAGGCGCGGGCACCGGCAACGCCTGCAGCTTGCTGCGATCCACCCAGCCTGCGCTGCCACCCACCTTGTTCGGGAAGAACGCGCAGCGGTAGCCGCCAAGATCGCGCCCGGTCACCACCGTATCGCCACTCACCACGTAGCTGCGCTGGCGGCAGGCGGGTTCGCCCTTCGCGGGACAGCCATCCATGTCGCCCAGCAGGTACAGGCGTGGCGTGCCGACCACCCTGGCCAGGGCAAAGCCCGATTGTTCCGAAGGAAACGCGCCATTGCGGCAGGAACCGCCATCGGTCAGGTCGCTGGCGGATGCGCCAAGCGGGCTCAGCGTCGCAAGCAGGAACAGGGTACGTAGCAGCATCCAGGCAGCCTCGAAGGGAAGGCCCGCAGGATACCGCCTACTTCTGCGGCGGCGCGCCGCAACCGTCCTGCTGCGCGCAGAACTGCAGCGCGCGCCGTTGCTGCTCCGCGCTCAGTTCCGGTGGCGGCCGGGCGATGGCCGACTGGATCTGGTCCGGGCCACCGGTGAGCTTGTTCACTCCCTTCGCGGCCGCCATCACCCCCTTGACCACGCCCATCATGATGTAGCCACCGGCCATGCTGACCTGTTCGGGCGACGGCGGCTCGCTCCAGTTGCGGCTGAAGCGGTTGTTCTCGGCCTTCAGCGGGTTCTTGAAGCGGTACAGGTCCAGCGGCTGGTCGTCTTCAGGCTTGAGCGCACGCACTTCACCCAGCGTGGTGACGTTGTCCTGCGGCAGGGTGGTGGAAACCGGCGCAGTGGTTGCCGCCGCTACGTCCGCAGGGGGAGCAGGCGCAGGATCGGGCAGCGTCACCGGCGCGGCCTGCTGCGCCTGCGCGATGCCGGTCAGCAGCAGGCTGGCCAGAAGTGCTCCCTGCGTTCCACGTCGTGCCACAGCCATCCACCCTGTTGGTTGCGTCCAGCGGCCAAGGATACGGATGCAGGCTTCAGATTTCGTTGGCAACCACGTGGGCGTTCAGGCTGTATCCCGCTTCACCGGACCCGGCTGCTGCGCCGACGTTTGCAACAATCGTCATTCCCATCGGGGCGCTGGGCCGACAAGCTGCGCTGTTTCCCCGCCCCGATGTCGACCATGGCACCTCCCTCCACCTCCATGTCGCTGCAGCGGTTCGGCCGCTGATGTCCCGCGCTGCACTGCTGGTCGTACTCGCCTCGCTGCTGGCGATGATCGTAGCCGCCGTTGCCGAATGGACGTCCCGCGTCCGCACAGGGTTGGCCTCGCTGCGCCGGAGCAGCGTGCTGCGCACGCTGGAGGCCGATGAACACACGGCGCTGGCAACGGTGCGCGCACTGACCGGCTGCGTCCATGGCGACCAGGTGCGGGTACTGCGCGGAAGGTTCACCGGAGGCGCCGTCAGCCGCCACTACCCGGTCTCCGACGGCCTGCTGGGCGGCATTCCCGTGCTGCTGCCGCGGCAGGCATGCCCACACCTTGCTGCGGACAATGACGCCGAAGTGGTGCTGGGCGAGCGCTGGGCCGTTGTGGTGCGTCTCAATGGATTCCATGTGACCGCAATGCGGCCGGTTGCAGCCGCCAGCCAGCTTCGTGGCGAGCGTCTGGAGACGCCGGAAGAAATCGCGATGCGACGCGGACCCGGGCTGCGCCTGTCCGCGCTGTTGATCGCGGTGCTGGCGCTATGGGCCGCTGCCGATGCGTCCGGCCTGCTCTGCATGTCCCTGCCGCATGACGTCAGCTACCTGTCAGGTGTACCCCTGCTCGCCATCGCCGGCCTGGCAGTCTGGCTGGGTCGACCGCGCCACAGGGGCCCGGCGACGGCACAGCGCGTGCTGCAGGTGCAAGGGCGCCTGCGCGCGTACCAGCGGAACGCACAGACATCGCAGGCGTGGCTGCTGGGCAGCGACCTGCGCGTGCAGCTTCCATGGGAGTGGCTGGACGTCGCGGGATTCTCCACCGGCCGCGCGATGCGCCTGGATGTACGCGCAGGTGATGGCAAGGTGCTGGCCGCAGGGTCAAGGTGGTGCCTGGCCAGCGACCGGCTGCGCTACCCGTCCAGCGGGGGATTCCGGCATCTGGCCTGGCTCGGCATGCTGCTGCTTCTGCTGGTGCTTGGCGCCCTCTGGGCGCCCCTGTCGCAGCGGCTGGATCTGGGCTGGCCGGGCGTACTCCACTGGCAGATGTTCGCGCTGTTGGCGGCGGGCTGGCACGCGCTGATGCTCGTTGTGTGCGTTCGCCGGTCGGTCAGCCGCACTGCCGCGCGTAGCGCCGCGTTCGAGGCACGCCCGGCCCCAGGCACTGAATGATTCACGCCATCCCGTCAGGGTGTCTCACATGCTGAGACCCATCTGTGGTGCCATGTGATCCCCCGAAAATCCTCTTCCCATGGCCTACGAACTCGCCAAGCGCACCGCCGATGCGGAGCAGCAGCTCGCTACCCGCGATGGCCTGCCCGCCCGCGACGGCGCCCTGCTCAGCGCACGCCTGCAGCGCCGCTACCAGGACCGCATCACCGGCAGCTTCGCCATTCCCGGCCGCGAAGGCCGCTATGCGCCGATTCCCGATTCCGTGCCACCGGCCCTGGCTGCGGCACTGAAGGCACGCGGCATCGAGCAGCTGTACAGCCACCAGGCCGAGGCCTGGGAGGCCAGCCAGCGCGGCGAACACGTGGCCATCGTCACCCCCACCGCCAGCGGCAAGTCGCTGTGCTACACCCTGCCGGTGGTCAGCGCCGCCATGCAGGACAAGGCCAAGGCGCTGTACCTGTTCCCGACCAAGGCACTGGCCCAGGACCAGGTGGCCGAGCTGCTGGAGCTCAACCGCGCCGGCGACCTCGGGGTGAAGGCCTTTACCTTCGACGGCGACACCCCCGGTGATGCCCGTCAGGCGATCCGCCTGCATGGCGACATCGTGGTTTCCAACCCGGACATGCTGCACCAGGCGATCCTGCCGCATCACACCAAGTGGGCGCAGTTCTTCGAGAACCTGCGCTACATCGTCATCGACGAAGTGCACACCTATCGCGGTGTGTTCGGCAGCCATGTAACCAACGTACTGCGCCGGCTCAAGCGCATCTGCGCGTTCTACGGGGTGCAACCGCAGTTCATCCTGTGCTCGGCCACCATCGGCAACCCGCAGGCGCATGCCGAGGCGCTGATCGAAGCCCCGGTCACCGCCATCACCGAATCCGGCGCGCCCAGCGGGCCCAAGCAGGTGCTGCTGTGGAACCCGCCGGTGATCAACCCGGACCTGGGCCTGCGCGCGTCGGCCCGTTCGCAGAGCAACCGCATCGCCCGCATCGCGATCAAGTCGGGGCTGAAGACCCTGGTGTTCGCGCAGACCCGGCTGATGGTGGAGGTGCTGACCAAGTACCTGAAGGACATCTTCGACCACGACCCGCGCAAGCCGCCGCGCATCCGCGCCTACCGCGGTGGCTACCTGCCCACCGAGCGCCGCGAGACCGAGCGTGCGATGCGCGCGGGCAACATCGATGGCATCGTCAGCACCTCGGCGCTGGAACTGGGCGTGGATATCGGCAGCCTGGACGTGGTGATCCTCAATGGTTACCCGGGCAGCGTGGCCGCCACCTGGCAGCGCTTCGGCCGCGCCGGTCGCCGCCAGCAACCGGCACTGGGAGTGATGGTGGCCAGCTCGCAGCCGCTGGACCAGTACGTGGTGCGCCATCCGGACTTCTTCGCCGAGGCGTCGCCGGAACACGCGCGCATCGCACCCGACCAGCCGTTGATCCTGTTCGATCACATCCGCTGCGCGGCCTTCGAGCTGCCGTTCCGGGTCGGTGATGGCTTCGGCCCGATCGATCCGGAAGTGTTCCTGGAAGCACTGGCCGAAACCGAGGTGATCCATCGCGAAGGCGAGCGCTGGGAATGGATCGCCGACAGCTACCCGGCCAACGCGGTCAGCCTGCGCGCGGTGGCCGACGGCAACTTCGTGGTGGTCGACCGCAGCGATGGCCGCCAGCAGATCATCGCCGAGGTCGACTATTCGGCTGCCGCACTCACCCTGTACGAAGGCGCCATCCACATGGTGCAGTCCACCCCCTACCAGGTGGAAACGTTGGACTGGGAAGGCCGCAAGGCCTACGTCACCCGCACCCACGTGGACTACTACACCGACAGCATCGACTTCACCAAGCTCAAGGTGCTGGACCGTTTCGATGGTGGCGTGGCCGGCCGTGGCGATTCGCACCATGGCGAAGTACACGTGGTGCGCCGCGTGGCCGGCTACAAGAAGATCCGCTACTACACCCACGAGAACATCGGCTACGGTCCGGTCAACCTGCCCGACCAGGAACTACACACCACCGCAGTGTGGTGGCAGCTGCCGCAGGCGCTGCTGCTGCGCGCCTTCGCCAGCAAGCAGGATGCGCTGGATGGGTTCCTCGGCGCCGCCTATGCGCTGCACATCGTCGCCACGGTGGCGGTGATGGCCGATGCGCGCGACCTGCAGAAGTCGGTGGGCAACGGCGATGGCACCTGGATCGCGATTGCCGACCAGAGCGGCCGCGGCCAGCTGCGTGGCAGCGATGGCGAGCCGGGCGCGGTGGAACTGCTGCAGGAGTTCGTGCCGACCGTGTACCTGTACGACAACTTCCCCGGTGGCGTCGGTCTGAGCGAGCCGTTGTGGCAGCGCCAGGCCGAGCTGGTGCAGCGCGCGCGCGAACTGGTACAGCGCTGCGACTGCAGGGCGGGTTGTCCGGCCTGCGTCGGCCCGGTGCTGGCCGCGCAGGAAGAAGACGAAACCTCACCGCGTGCGTTGGCGCTGCGCGTGCTCGACCTGTTCGATGCCGATGCCTGCCAGCATGTCGCCGACGTGGTGGTGAGCACACGCGACCCGATGGAGCTGATCGCCCCGTGAGCCTGAGCCTGGACAAGCTGCGCCTGCTGCGGAAGCAGGCCGGTGACCCGAAAGCGGGCACGCCTGCCGCGCCGGCGCAGGACACGCCACCGGCCCCCGTGGCCGCCAACGATGCGCGGCAGCCGCCGGCTGAGCGTTCGGTGTTCGCCTGGGTGGAACAGGAGATCCGCCACAAGCCGACCGGCACCGCCACCTCCACGCCTGCGCCGCCAGCACTGCGACGGCCCGAGGTCGGCAGCCTGCATCGCCTGCTCGGCATGCGCTCGCGTGGCGGCCCGGCGCCGGCACGTGCCAGTGCGCAGGACCGGCAGTTGCCCGGTGAAGAGATCGCGCCCGGCCTGTTCCTGATCGAGTCACTGCAGCCACAGCCGATTCCCACCATGCCGCTGTCGCTGGCGTTCGCCAAGCGCGAAGACCAGCACGTGGCTGCGCGCGACCTGCTGTTCTTCGATACCGAAACCACCGGTCTGGCCGGCGGCACCGGCACCCGCGCCTTCATGATCGGCGCCGCCGACTGGCACGTGTGCCCGCAGCGCGGCGAGGGCCTGCGCATCCGCCAGTTGCTGATCTCCACGATGGCCGCTGAAGAAGCCATGCTGGCCACCTTCGCCCGCTGGCTGCAGCCGCATACCGTGTTCTGCAGCTACAACGGCCGCAGCTACGACGCACCGCTGCTGAAGACGCGTTACCGGTTGGCCCGGCAGGCCGATCCCATCACTGCACGGGACCACGTCGACCTGCTGTACCCCACCCGCCGCCGTTATCGCGGCAAGTGGGAGAACTGCAAGCTGTCCACCATCGAGCGGCAACTGCTGCGCGTGGTGCGCGAGGACGATCTGCCCGGTTCGGAAGCTCCCGCTGCCTGGCTGCGTTACCTGCGCGGCGGCGATGCGGTGAATCTGCGCCGAGTGGCCGACCACAACCACCAGGACGTGGTGACCCTGGCGCTGCTGCTGCAGCGGCTGGTGCGGGAAGAGCAGCGCGAGCGCGAGACGCTGGCGCTGGTCAGCGGATGATCGGGAAGGGCGGATTCAGGCCACGTTGACATCGCTGACACACGTCCCGGCGACACTGCCGCTACTGAACGTCACCCAGGAGTACTGCCATGCGTCGATCCTCCCTGTTGCTGCTTGCGGCCATCCTGCCGCTGGCGGCCTGCAGCCATGCCGGTGGCAACGCCCCCGCCGAGGTCGGCAGCCTGCCAGCCAAGGTGTCCGATGGCCCCCAGGAATGCAGGCCCGATGCGTTGGAAGCCTTCACCGGCAAGACCGCCGACGAAGCGACGATCAAGAAGCTGGTGGCCGACAGTGGCGCGCGCAATGCACGCGTGGTCAAACCGGGGATGGCGGTCACCATGGACTTCCGCCAGGACCGCGTGACCGTGCAGGTGGACGCGCAGAACCGCATCGAGCGCGCCAGCTGCGGCTGATCGATCCGGGGTCGTGCCGGCCGCTGGCCGGCACCCCCACATTGCCGGCCAACGGCCGGCACTACCGGTTCAGAGACGCTCGGCCTTGCCGCTGGCCAGCGCACGCGCGATTACCTGCTCTGCCTGTTTCGACGCCTGTGCCTGCAGCCGCGCCTGGCGTTCGCCTAGTGCCGCCTGTTTGCTGCCCAGTGCCGCCTGCTGGCTTCCCAGCGCGGCCTGCTGGCTGGCGAGACGGCTCATCTCGCGGCTGCGCTCGGACTGCAGCGCCTGGTTGCGGGCAACCTGTGACGCGCGCTGTGCTTCAGCCGCTGCCTGCCGTGCAATCGCCGCATCATCCACCGCGCCACGGGTGGCCCGCGCCGCTTCGGCTGCCGCTTCACGGTTGATGTCGCGATCGTTGAGCGCACTGCGCGCAGCACGTGCGGCGGCCAGGGCGATCTCACGCGCCTCTTCACCTTGCAGCCTGCCCAGCTCGCCCTGCTCGCGGCCGAGCTGGCCCTGCTGACGGCCCAACGCGCTCTGCTGGCGCCCCAGTTCACTCTGCTGGCGGCCCAGATCGACGGCGCCGGCGTAGGCACGCTGCAACGACTGGATCAGCATCGGATCGCGCACGACATAGCGCTTGTCACCCTGACGGAACCACAGCGCCGGGCCGTCACCAATGCGGCTGCGCGCCTGCATCACGTCGTCCATGCCGGCGTTGGCGAATGCCTGACCGTGATCGACGAGGACAAAGGCCTGCTGCGGCGGCGTGCCGAGATCAAGCTGGCCATGGGTGACGATGGTGGTCTTCGAGTGCGTATGGGTGCGTGCGTCCTGCTCTTCGTCTTCATCGACGTCGGCCGGTTCGGTGGGCTCTGCCGGCTCGGCCCAGTCGGCCGGCTCTGCAGGTACCGCTGCGGCAGGCGGTGCTGGCGGTGCCGAAGGTGCCGAAGGTGCTGCGGGCGGCGGCGGCGGCGCAGGTACAGCGCGCGGCGGCGCGGGCGGAACCGGCGCGGCCACCAGGCGCATCGGCGCCACACCCACGGCCAACACCACCAGGGTCAGGCCGACGGCCAGCAGGCGGGGGCACGCGCGGTGTGACTGCAGCGAGAGCAGGCGGCGCTTGAGGCTGGTGGTGCTGGGCGCTGCGCTGGCCACGCCGAGGTGCGGCTGCGGCGCCACACCCAGCTGCAGCAACAGGCGGCCATAGGCGTGGCGGCTGGCGCCATGCTGGCCGACCACGGCCGCATCCACCGCTTCCTCGCGGGCCTGGGCGTATTCGCGCACGGCCAGGCGCAGCAGCGGATGGAAGAAGAACAGGTGCTGGGCCAGGGCCGGCAGCAGTCCCCACTGCAGGTCGCGACGCTGCAGGTGCTGCAGTTCGTGGGTCAGTGCCAGATCCAGCGCATCGCCCTGCAGCGCGTTCATTCCCGCCGGCAACAGCAGCACCGGACGGAACGGCCCGACCAGCTGCGGCGCGTCCACCTGGTCGCTCATCCACAGGCGCGGTGCGCGGCGCAGGCCGTGCGCATCCGAGGCCAGCTGCAGCGCCTGCACCAGCGCCTGGTCCTCGCACGGATACGACGCTGCCAGCAGCGCGCGGCAACGGCGCCATTCGCCGAAGGTCCGCAACGCCATCAGCAGTACGCCGGACATCCACAGCGCAGCCAGCGCCACTGCCCACCAGGCCACTGGGGTGCTGCCGACATCGCCCATCGGCGTGTTCGCCAGCAACTGCGCGGCGGCCTCCGGTGCCATCGGATACACCGCGTCCGCGGCAAGATCCACGGTCGTCATTGCGACCGCGTCGGGTGCAGGCAACCAGGCCAGCTGCAGCGGTTGGCTCCACAACAGGCCGACCACGGCCTGCAGCGATACCAGCCACCACAGGCGGCAACGGGTGGCCGCCGACAGTGCCGGCAACGCGCGGCACAGCAGGTACACCAGTGCCACCAGCAGCAGGGTCTGCAGGCTGGTCCAGCCCAGCCGTTCCAGCATCGGAATCAACATCGAGGTATCCATGGCTCAGTCCTCCTGGCGACGCGATTGCAGTTCGGCCACCAGCGCTTCCAGTTCGGCCAGTTCGTTGTCGCTGACCTTCTGCCGCTGCGACAGGTACGCCACGAACGGCGAGACCGAGCCCTGCAGGGTGTTGTCGACGAACTGGGCGACGGCACCCTGCAGCACGCTCTCCGGGCCGCGGGTGGGCTGGTAGCGGTAGACACCCTGCTGCTGCCGGCGCTGCAGGTAACCCTTGGCGCGCAGGCGCTCCATCATCGTCAACACGGTGGAGCGGGCCAGTCCGCGCGGTTCGCCATAGCCGCTGGCGACCTCGCCGACGCTGGCCGGTGCCTGCTCGTCCACATACTGCAGCAGGGCCAGTTCCTGGTCCCCGATGGTCTTGCCACGCATGACAACACTCCCTTGACTACACGTGTCGCTACTGTTGCCATGACGACACCTGTAGTCAACCCCCCGGAAGTCATGGGCCGACGAACGGTAGGGCACGCGGCCGGCTTAAACCTTTTCCGCCGGGCGCGCATCCGACCCATGGCCTGTCACCTGCGGCCGCCGTCATCGCCGCCAATCTTCCTGCCCTCCGGGATCCCGCATGCCTCGCCAGACGCTACCCACCCTGCTCATGATCATCAGCCTGCTGCCCTTCGCCGCTGTTTCCGCCAACCAGGACCAGGCCAACGACCAGACCCGTCGTTTCATCCGCCAGACCATGCAGGAACAGCGCATCCCCGGCCTGCAGATCGCCGTGGTCAAGGATGGCCAGGTGGTGCTGTCGGAAACCTACGGCCTGGCCAACGTCGAGAACGGCGTGGTCGCTACCCGCAGCACGCGGTTCCCGCTCAACTCGGCCAGCAAATCCTTCACCGGCGTCGCTTTGGCGCAGCTGGCGCAGGATGGGCGGGTGGATCTCGACGCGCCCGCCTCGCGCTATCTCGACGACCTGCCCGCGAGCTGGCAGGCGGTGCGCGTGCGCCAGCTGCTCGCCCACACCTCCGGCCTGCCCGACATCCTCGATGCAGAAGGACTGCTGGGCGGTGGTTCTGAACAAGACGCATGGCAGGCAGTCCGCGCGCTGCCGGCAGAGGCCGTAGCGGGCGAGCGCTTCCAGTACAACCAGACCAACTACGTGCTGCTGGCGCGGATCATCGCGCGGCAATCCGGCATGCCCTACGAACGCTTTCTGGCAACACGCCAGTTCTCCACCGCGCGCATGCCGCGCACCACGTTCGGTGACAGCTACGACCTGATCCCGGACGCAGCGACGATGTACAGCTACCTGCCACGCGCCACCGATGCCAGGGATGCGACGCCACGGCTGTCGCACTGGTTCTACGACATGCCGCCCAGCCTGTGGGCCGGTGGCGGCATCCTCACCACGGCCGATGACACTGCGCGCTGGTTGGTTGCATTGCAGGATGGTCGCCTGCTGGAGCAGCGCGCGATGCAGCAGATGTGGACGGGCGAGCGCCTCAACGATGGCAGCACCGGCGACTGGGCCGCAGGCTGGCCGGTGTTCAACATCGCGCCCGACCTGCAGGTGGGTGGCATGGGCGGTGCGCGCTCGGCTTTCATCGTCTATCCCGAGCGCGACCTGGCCGTTGTCGTGCTGACCAATCTGGTCGGTGCCAATCCGCAGCAGTTCATCCCGCGTATTGCCGGTTTCTATTCCGCCGCGCGCTAACCGCGCGGCCCACCCATCACCGGCAGGATCACGCCGCTGATGTAGCTGGCGCAGGCCGGTGAGGCCAGGAACACATACGCTGGCGACAGCTCTTCCGGCTGTGCCGGCCGGCCCATGTCGCTGTCCTTGCCGAACTCGGCCACATCCTTCGCCTGCTTGTCGGCCGGATTCAACGGCGTCCACACCGGGCCCGGCGCCACGCAGTTGACGCGGATGCCGCGCGGCAGCAGCTGGCTGGCCAGCGCCTTGGTGAACGCATGGATCGCGCCCTTGGTGGCCGAGTAATCGATCAGTGCCTTGCTGCCGAACAGGCCGGTTTCAGAACCGGTGTTGATGATGCTGGCGCCCTCGCCCAGATGCGGCAGCACCGCGCGCGCCATCTGGATGTAGCCGCCGATGTTGGTCTGCAGCGTTTCCTGCAGGTGCGCGTCTTCCAGGTCTTCGAGGCGCTCGCAGTGCAGCTGGAAGGCCGCGTTGTTGACCAGGATATCGATGCCACCGAAGGCCTTGGCCACCTGCTTGACGGCCTTGTTGCAGAAGCGCGGGTCGCGCACGTCGCCGGCGATCACTACGCAGCGGCCGCCCTCCTTCTCCACGTGCTGGCGAGTGAGCTCGGCGTCCTCGGCTTCGTCCAGATGCAGCACGGCAACATCGGCGCCTTCGCGGGCGAACAGCACCGCCACCGCGCGGCCGATGCCGGAATCGCCACCGGTGACGATCGCGCGCATGCCCTGCAGCTTGCCGCTGCCGACATAGTCCGGTGCCAGGAAGCGGGGTGCCAGTTGCAGTGCATGCTCATGGCCTGGTTTGGCCAGTTGCTGCGCCGGCATCGTCTCCGGCTGACGGCGTGGGCCAGCCTGGGTGGCGGTCTTCTTTGTCGGCTTTTTCGTTGCCTTCTTCGCTGCGCGTACGTCCTTCGCTTTTTCCTGGTCCTGCAGGCGCCGCTGCCGCGCGGCCACACGCGCCGCGCGCGGATCGGAAGCGGCGGCCTTGCGGGTGGCGGTCTTCACCACGCGTGGGCGCTCGGATGCGGTGGTCTCGGCGATGGCTGGCGCCGCCTGGGTGCCTTTGCGCACCTTCGGCGATGCCTTGCGGCGGGTGGGGGTCTTCTTGGTGGTGGCCATGCAGGTCTCCTCGGGGGATTGGGGTTGCCGGCCAGCGGCCGGCACTACCGGGGCGCGTGCGCCGCAGTACCGGGGGCGGCGTGCGCCGCTCGTGCAGTGTCTCCACGCAGGCTGTTGGCGGCAGTGAGCGCACCGTGTCCACCGCGTGCACGGCATTCATTCCGCCACCACGCGTGTCGTCGCACCCTGCAGGCCACAACACGAGGAACGTCCCCATGAAACATGCCATTGCCACCGCCACTGTCTGCTTTGCTCTCGCCGCCTGCAGCAGCAGCCCCGTCGCCCAGATCCAGCCGATCGACGGGGTGATTTCCGGCCAGTGCCATTCGGACATGGTGCGCGGTGCGGTCGGCCTGGCGGCATCGGATGCCACCGTCGAGCGCGCCCGCGTCGACAGCGACAGCCTGCACGTGCAGGTGCTGCGTCACGACGGTCCGCGCGTGCCGCCGGCCAGCGAGGGCGGTGAGCGCCTGACCATCGAAAAGGGCCGCACCAACAACATCACCGCGATCTACTGCGGCTGACCTGCCTTGCGGCTCAGCCGCCGCGCCCGGCGCAGCACCTTCAGTGTCGCCTGTTCCCACTGCCGCGGGCCGCGCAGGCCCGCCAGTGCAGTCAGCTCGCCGCGTTCCCAGCCCGCAAACACGCAGGGATCGATGTAGGCCTTGCGGCACACCGCCGGGGTGTTGCCCAGCCGCGCGGCCACCTGGCACACCACCTCGC
Source organism: Stenotrophomonas sp. LMG 10879 (assembly GCF_002750935.1). Classification (NCBI taxonomy): domain Bacteria; kingdom Pseudomonadati; phylum Pseudomonadota; class Gammaproteobacteria; order Lysobacterales; family Lysobacteraceae; genus Stenotrophomonas; species Stenotrophomonas sp. LMG 10879. The sequence goes on along the minus strand of NZ_PEJT01000004.1, from coordinate 127,668 downwards.
GTTGCGCCTTGGCCAGCGCGCGCTGGCTGGGCGGTTCGGGCAGCTCGGTGGCGGCGAAGGCCTGCACTGCCGCCATCGTGCCGCCCCAGGTGCGGAAATCCTTGGCGGTGAAATCCTCGCCCATCACCTCGCGCAGGTAGTCGTTCACCGCGCCGGAATCCACCGGCTGCACCTCGCCCGCGTCGTCGCGGTACTGGAACAGGGCCTGTCCCGGCAGCTGCTGCACGCCGCGTACCAGCGCGCCCAGCCGACGGTCGCCCACCGTCACCTCATGCAACTGGCCGGACTTGCCACGGAAGCGCATGCGCACCCGGCCGCCCCGAAGCAGATCCAGGTGACGGTTGCGCAGCGTTGTCAGGCCGTACGACTTGTTCTCCTGCGCATAGGTCTCGTTGCCCACCCGCACCAGCGTGTCGGCGAGCAGCGCGACCACCACCGCCAGCACCTTCTCGCGTGGGAAGCCACTGCGCTTGAGGTCGCGGCCGAGGCGCCGTCGCAGCGCCGGCAACGCTTGGCCGAAGGCGATGATGCGGTCGAACTTGCCGGCATCCCGCACCTCCGCCCAGTCGGCGTGGTAGCGGTACTGCTTGCGCCCGCGCGCGTCGCGGCCGGTGGCCTGCAGATGGCCGTTGGCATGGGCGCAGATCCACACCGCGGTATAGGCCGGGGGCACGGCCAGCGAGCGGATGCGCTGCAGCGTGGCGGCATCGCGTATGGCATGACCGTCAGCATCGCGATAGGAGAAGCCTTTGCCGGCGCGGACACGGCTGAAACCGGGCTGGGTGTCATCGACGTAGCGCAGGCCAGCGGCGCGCGCGGCCTGGCGTTCGGGTGTAGGGGTGGCGGGCATGCCGTCAGTCTGCCGATCGGCGCGGCGTGGCCACGTCAATAACGCAAGACAAACACGTGAGGGTGGGTTCGCCGCTATGCTCGGCCTTTCACCGTCCCTTCCCTTCCGGAGTCATGATGTCGTTCCCGATCCGCGCCCGTTCCCTCTCCGCCCTGCTGCTGCCGGCCGTGCTGGCCCTGACCGCCTGCCAGGCGCCGTCGCTGGATGAGCAGGACTCGGCCACCGCCCACGCACAGCAGGCCGCCGAAGCCGCCAAGGCCCCGGCCGATGAAGCCGGCAAGGCCACCGAAGCACCGCCGGTTGGCAACTGCGACGCCAGCCAGGTGCAGAGCCTGGTCGGCCAGACCTATACCGAAGCACTGGGCAAACAGGCCCAGGAAGATGCAGCGGCCAAGCAGATCCGCGTCCTGCACCCCAATGACGTCACCACGATGGAGTTCGTGGGCGACCGCCTGAACATCGAGGTGGACGCAAAGGACGTGGTCAGCGGCGTCCGCTGCGGCTGACCCATCCCGCGCCGGCATGCGTTTGCCGGCGCTTTGGTTGCGCCTGCAACCGTGTATTGCGGCGTTGCAGCAACCTGTGATCTAGTCGAGGCATCCGGTGGCCTCATGATGCGCTCCAGGGAGTGAGCGGGCACGAGTGTCCCTGCTCATTTCATTACGCATCGAGGTAGAGATGGCCCCCCGCAACCGCCAAGGGCTTTACGACCCGCGCTCCGAGCGCGATGCCTGTGGATTTGGCATGGTCGCCCAGCTCGACGACCAGCCTTCGCGCCTGCTGGTCGATACCGCCATCGCCGCGCTTTCGCGCATGACCCACCGGGGTGGTGTCGCCGCCGACGGCCTCACCGGTGATGGCTGCGGCCTGCTGCTGCGCCGCCCCGATGCCTTCCTGAAACTGCTGGCCAGTGAAGCGGGCATTGCCGTCGGCGCGCGCTTCACTGCCGGCCTGGTGTTCCTGCCGCACGATGCCGACGCCGCCCAGGCCTGCCGCACACAGCTGCAGCAGCAGATCGAGGCGGTGGGCTGCAAGGTAGCCGGCTGGCGCGAGGTGCCGACCGACGACAGCGTCTGCGGGCAACTGGCGCGCGATACCCTGCCGCGTATCGAACAGGTATTTGTCGACGCCGGCGTCGGCCAGGATGACGCCGGCTTCGGCCTGGCCCTGTTCCTGGCCCGTCGCCGCAGCGAGCAGCTGCTGCGCGCGCATGCCGACTACTACGTCACCACGCTCAGCCCCAACGCCATCAGCTACAAGGGCATGGTGCTGCCGGACAAGCTCAGCCGCTTCTTCCCGGACCTGCAGCGCCGCGAACTGGCCTCCAGCGCCATCGTGTTCCACCAGCGCTTCTCCACCAATACGCTGCCGCGCTGGCCGCTGGCGCACCCGTTCCGGATGCTCGCCCACAACGGCGAGATCAACACCATCGAAGGCAACCGCCGCTGGGCGCAGGCACGCAGCAAGGTGTGGAAGACGCCGCGCTTCGATATCGGCGAATTCGACCCGGTCATCTCCATGCACGGCTCGGATTCGCAGAGCCTGGACAACATGCTGGAACTGATGGTGTCTGCGGGCATGGAACTGATCCAGGCCCTGCGCATCCTGGTGCCGCCGGCAACCCAGTCGCTGGAATTCAAGGACCCGGACCTGGCTGCGTTCTACGAATTCCACGGCCTCAACAGTGAACCGTGGGACGGCCCGGCCGGCATCGTCGCCTGCGACAGCCGCTACGCCGTGTGTACCCTCGACCGCAACGGCCTGCGCCCGGCACGCTGGATGCTGACTGCCGATCGCCACTTCCTGGTCGCCTCCGAAGCCGGTGTGTGGGAAGTGCCGACCGAGCGCGTGGTGCGCAAGGGCAAGCTCGGTCCGGGCGAGATGATCGCCATCGACCTCAAGCGCGGTGACCTGCTCGATTCGGAAGCCATCGATCGCATCAACCGCGGCCGTGCACCGTACAAGCAGTGGTTGCAGCAGGGCGTCACCTACCTGCAGACCGAACTGATCGATCCCTCGCTGGTGGAGGAACCCTTCGACGAAAGCACCCTGCGCAGTTACCACAAGCTGTACCAGCTCAGCAGCGAGGAAGTGGAGCAGGTGCTGCGGCCGCTGGCCGAGACCGAACAGGAAGCCACCGGCTCGATGGGCGATGACACGCCGATGGCCGTGCTCAGCCAGCGCAGCCGTCCGCTGTACGACTATTTCCGCCAGGCCTTCGCGCAGGTCACCAACCCGCCGATCGACCCGCTGCGCGAAGACTGCGCGATGTCCCTGTCCACCCAGCTCGGCAAGGAGACCAACATCTTCCATGCCGGTCCGGAGACGGTGAACCACGTCATCCTCAATTCGCCGGTACTGAGCCAGCGCAAGCTGCGCCAGCTGCTGAAGATGAACCAGTACGTACAGGCCAACCGCCTGCTCGACCTGTCCTACAGCGAAGAGGAAGGCCTGCGTGCAGGCATCGAACGCATCTGCGTCGAAGCCGAACAGGCTGCGCGCGATGGCATGGTGATGCTGCTGCTGTCCGACCGCTACCCGGTGGCCGGGCGGCCAATGGTGCACGCCCTGCTGGCCACCAGTGCCATCCACCACCACCTGTCACGCCTGGGCCTGCGCTGCGACGTCAACCTGATCGTCGAGACCGGCACCGCGCGCGATGCGCACCACATGGCCTGCCTGCTCGGCTTCGGTGCCACGGCGGTCTATCCGTACCTGGCCTACCAGACCCTGTTCGACCTCGGCCGTCGCGGCATCCTCAAGCTCAGCAAGGGCGGCGAGCAATCGCAGATCGGCCGCCGCTACCGCAAGGGCATCTACAAGGGCCTGTCGAAGATCATCTCGAAGATGGGCATCTGCACCGTGGCCAGCTATCGCGGCGCGCAGCTGTTCGAGATCATCGGCCTGGAGCCGGAGGTCGTCGACCTGTGCTTCCCCGATACCGCCTCGCGCATCGGTGGCGCCGGCTTCGCACGGCTGGATGCCGATGCACGTGAACTGTGCGCGCAGGCGTGGGATGCGCAGCAGGGCGTGGATGTCGGCGGCCTGCTGAAGTACGTGCACGGCGGCGAATACCACATGTATAACCCGGACGTGGTGACCACCCTGCAGCGCGCGGCGCGCAGCGGTGACCCGCGTGCATGGCAGCAGTACTGCGACGCCGTGCATGCACGCCCGCCCTCGGCGCTGCGCGATCTGCTGCAGCTGGTGCCGGCGGCGACGCCGACGCCATTGGACGAGGTGGCCCCGGCCAGCGAGCTGTTCCCGCGCTTCGATACCGCAGCGATCAGCCTCGGTGCGCTTTCGCCCGAGGCGCATGAAGCACTGGCCATTGCGATGAACCGCCTCGGTGGCCGCAGCAATTCCGGCGAAGGTGGCGAAGACCCGGCGCGCTATGGCACCGACAAGCGCAGCAAGATCAAGCAGGTGGCGTCCGGCCGCTTCGGCGTCACCGCCGAATACCTGGTCAATGCCGAAGTGCTGCAGATCAAGGTCGCGCAGGGCGCCAAGCCCGGTGAAGGCGGCCAGCTGCCCGGGCACAAGGTCAATGAACTGATCGCACGGCTGCGTTATGCGCGGCCGGGCATCGGCCTGATCTCGCCGCCACCGCACCACGACATCTACTCCATCGAAGACCTGGCGCAGCTGATCTACGACCTCAAGCAGGTCAACCCGACCGCGCTGGTGTCGGTGAAGCTGGTCAGCCATGCCGGCGTCGGTACGATCGCTGCCGGCGTGGTCAAGGCCGGCGCCGACCTCATCACCATTTCCGGCCACGACGGCGGTACCGGCGCGTCGCCGGTCAGCTCGATCCGCTATGCCGGCGTGCCGTGGGAACTGGGCATCGCCGAGGCGCACCAGGCGCTGGTGGCCAACGACCTGCGCGGGCGCACCCTGCTGCAGACCGACGGCGGCCTGAAGACCGGCCTGGACGTGGTCAAGGCGGCGCTGCTGGGCGCGGACAGCTTCGGCTTCGGCACCGCGCCGATGATCGTGCTGGGCTGCAAGTACCTGCGCATCTGCCACCTCAACAACTGCGCCACCGGCGTGGCCACCCAGGACGAACGCCTGCGCGAGAACCACTTCACCGGCCAACCGGAGCGCGTGGAGAACTTCTTCCGCCTGCTGGCCGAGGAAGTGCGCGGCTGGCTGTCGGTGCTGGGCGCACGCTCGCTGCAGGAGATCGTCGGCCGTACCGACCTGCTGCGCCAGCTTGAGGTCTCGCCACGCGAAGACGTGCGCGTGGACCTGTCGCGGCTGCTGGCCGACGCCAGTTACCCGGGCAGCCACTGCGCCGCACAGCGCCTGTACGAATCACCGGACAGCCTGGCCACGCAGATGGACGGCCTGCTGGCCGAGGCCATCGAGCACAAGCGTGGCGGCGAACACCGCTTCCTGATCCACAACACCGACCGCAGCATCGGCACCCGCCTGGCCGGCGCCGTGGCGCGCGCGCATGGCAACCAGGGCATGGCCGAATCGCCGCTGGAACTGCGCTTCCGTGGCAGCGCCGGGCAGAGCTTCGGTGCTTTCAACGTCGGCGGCCTGCACCTGGAAGTGGAAGGTGAAGCCAACGACTACGTCGGCAAGGGCATGGCCGGTGGCCGACTGGTGGTGCGTCCGCCGCGTGGCGCACGCTTCGAGGCACGCAGCACCGCGATCATCGGCAACACCTGCCTGTACGGTGCAACCGGTGGCGAGCTGTTCGCCGCTGGCCGCGCCGGTGAACGTTTCGCCGTGCGCAACTCCGGCGCACTGGCAGTGGTGGAAGGCGCAGGCGATCACTGCTGCGAGTACATGACCGACGGCGTGGTGCTGGTGCTGGGCAAGGTCGGCCTCAACTTCGGTGCCGGTTTCACCGGCGGCCTGGCCTACGTGCTGGATGTGGACCGCGATTTCGTCGACCGCTACAACCACGAGCTGATCGACATCCATCGCGTGTCCGCCGAGGGCTTCGAGAACTACCGCCAGCACCTGCACCGCCTGATCGGCCGTCATCGCGAGCTGACCGGCAGCATCTGGGCGCAGCAGATCATGGATGAGTTCCGCGATTACATCGGCAAGTTCTGGCTGGTCAAACCCAAGGCCGCCAGCATCGAGTCGCTGACCGAAACCCTGCGACGCGCCGCGTAATGCAAGGGGCGCCGCCCGCATCCGGCGCCCCGGCCTCCCCACCGCTGTAATGCCGGCCGCTGGCCGGCATCCGGAAAACACCACAGAGCCCGCCATGAGCCGCAAGCACGCCTTCCAGTTCCTCGACCTGCCCCGGACCATGCCGCAGCGCATCCCGGTCGAACTGCGCACCTCCGGCGACTGGGGTGAGCTGTACGGAAAGTTCGGCAAGGAAGACGCGCAGTACCAGGCCGGCCGTTGCCTGGACTGCGGCAACCCGTACTGCAGCTGGAAGTGCCCGGTGCACAACGCCATTCCGCAATGGCTGCAGCTGGTGCAGGAAAACCGCATCCATGAAGCGGCCACGCTGTGCCACAGCACCAACCCGCTGCCGGAAGTGTGCGGCCGGGTGTGCCCGCAGGACCGTCTGTGCGAAGGCAGCTGCACGCTGGAGGAGTTCGGCGCGGTCACCATCGGCGCAGTGGAGAAGTACATCGTCGACACCGCACTGGCCACCGGCTGGCGGCCGGACATGACGGCGGTGCAGCCCACCGGCCACACGGTGGCCGTGATCGGTGCCGGCCCGGCAGGCCTGGCCTGTGCCGACCGCCTGGCGCATGCCGGCATCACCGCGGTGGTCTACGACCGTTACGAACAGGTCGGTGGCCTGCTGCAGTTCGGCATCCCCAGTTTCAAGCTGGACAAGGACGTGATCCGCCGCCGCCGCGACGTGCTCGAAGGCATGGGCGTGCAGTTCCGCCTGGGCGTGGAGATCGGCCGCGACATCAGCCTGCAGCAGCTGCTGGACACCCACGATGCGGTGTTTGTCGGTACCGGCGCGTATCGCTACACCGATGGTGGCCTCGACGGCCAGGACCTGAAGGGCGTGCTGCCGGCGCTGCCGTTCCTGGTGCAGAACAGCCGCATCGTCGGCGGCGATGATCCGCAGGGCCGGCCGATCGCCGGCTGGGAGGACCAGATCGCCCTGCCCGACCTCAATGGCAAGCGCGTGGTGGTCCTCGGTGGTGGCGATACCGGCATGGACTGCGTGCGCAGTGCGGTGCGTCTGGGCGCGGCCAAGGTCACCTGCGCCTACCGCCGTGACGAGGCCAACATGCCGGGCAGCGCGCGCGAAGTGGCCAATGCGCGCGAGGAAGGCGTGCGCTTCCTGTTCAACCGCCAGCCGCTGTCGATCGAAGCCGGCGCCGATGACGAAGTGATCGGGGTTACCGTCATCGAGACGCGCTTGGGCGAACCCGATGCCAACGGCCGCCAGAACGCGGTGCAGATCGAGGGCAGCGAGTCGCTGCTGGAGGCGGACGTGGTGATCATCGCGTTCGGCTTCTCGCCCAGCGTGCCGTCGTGGCTGGCCGAGCACGGCGTGGAAGGTCAGGCCAATGGCCGCATCCTCGCTGGAGGCAAGGGCAAGCTGCCCTTCCAGACCGCCCATCCGCGCCTGTTCGCCGGTGGCGACGCGGTGCGTGGTGCCGACCTGGTGGTGACCGCGGTGGCCGAAGGTCGCGACGCCGCCGCCAGCATCGTCCGGCTACTGGCGCACTGACAGACCGGCCAGCGGTGTCAGCACCGCGGCGAGCGTGGCGTGCAGTGCGTCGCGCTCGACCGGCTTGGCGATGAAACGATCGATGCCAGCGTCGAGGCAGGCCTGACGGGTACTGTCGAGCACGCTGGCGGTCAACGCGACGATCGGCACCTGCGCCGGGTCGGCCCGTGGATCGGCGCGGATCGCGCGGGCCAACGCAAAGCCGTCCATGCCCGGCATGTGGCAATCGGTGATGACCAGCGCGAAGCGGTGTGCCTGCCACGCCTGCCATGCCTGCTCGCCATTGGCCGTGGCATGCACCTGCAGTCCCAGCTCCTGCAGGCGCTGGACCAGCAGCTGCAGGTTGGTGGGATGGTCTTCGGCAACCAGTACCCGTACCGGCGGCAACGCTGGCAAGCCAGCCGCATCGCCAGGATGCTCCGCCAATGGCGCCTCGCAGGCCGGCAGGTACAGGTCCAGCCACACCGTGGTGCCCGCGCCCGGCGTGCTGCACAGGTGCAGTTGCCCGCCCATCGACGCCGCCAGCTCACGGCAGATCGCCAGGCCCAGGCCGCTGCCACCGAAGCGCCGGGTGGTGGACGCTTCGGCCTGGGTAAACGCTGCGAACACCGCCCGCTGGCGCTCGCGGCTGATACCCACGCCGGTATCGGTCACCTGCAGCCGCAGCTGCTGGCCCTGCTCGTGCTGCTGCAGCACCCGCACCTGCAGGTCCACCCCACCCTGCAGGGTGAACTTCAGCGCATTGCCCGCCAGGTTGAACAGGATCTGGCGCAGGCGCAGCGCATCGGCCAACGATCCCCGCTGCAACGCGGGATCCACCTCGCAGCGCAGATGCAGCCCCTTGCTTGCCGCCACCGGCACCAGCAGGCGCTGCACCCCCCGCAGCAGCTCGGCCAGGTCGGTGGGCAGGCACTGCGGTGGCTGCGGGCCGGACTGCAAGCGTTGGCTGTGCAGCACGTCATCGAGGATCTGGCGCAGCATCTGCGCTGCATCATCGATGGTCGCCAGCACCTGGCGCTGGCGCGTATCCAGTGCGCTGCTGCCGAAGCACTCCAGCATTCCCAGCAAGGTGCTCATCGGCGTGCGGATCTCGTGGCTCATGGTGGCCAGGAAATGGGCCTTCGCGGCGGCATCCTGCTCCGCGTCACGCCGGGCATCGTTCAGTGCCTGCGTACGTGCGCGCGCCTCGGTCACGTCCATCCAGTATCCGCTCCATTCCACGCCGCTGTCGCTGCAGGCAATCGGCCGCCCGTGCGAACGTACCCAGCGCCAGCCGTTGGGGCCGCGCGTGCGGAAAGTGATGTCGATGGGCCCGCGCACCAGTGCGGCGGCATCAACGCAGGCCAGCACCGAGCGGCGGTCCTGTGGATGGACTGCGGCCAGCAGGCTTCCATGGTCCACCCGCGCGGTGTCCACGCTGATCCCGAACAGGGCATGCACGTCGCCGGCGATGTGGGGAACGCTGTACTCGCCGGCACTGCTGCGCCGCGCCTGGTACACCACCGCCGGCAGGTTGGCGGTGACCTCCTGCAGGCGCTGTTCCAGCGCCTGCCTGCGCAGGCCTTCGCGGTGCAGCCGCCAGTAGCCGAACGCATACACCAGGCACAGTGTCAGCAGCACCAGCAGCACGGCGATCGACCCGCGCAGGGGCGACACCGGCGCGAGGCCACGGCGAGGGGATGTCGAGATCCAGTGGGCCCGCAACGCCTCGCGCTGCTCCGGCGCCATGCCTGCCTGCAGCTGGTTGAAGCGGACCACCAGATGCGCGCACGCCGGCAGCGTGGCCAGGACCAGTGCGTCGCTGAAGCCGGCCGGTGCCGCCACGTCCAGCGCGCCGCCCGGCTGATTGCGCAGCGTGGCTTCCACGTTCACGAGGTTGCCCACCACCGCATCGATCTGACCGCTGATCAGCAGCTGCAATGCCTCGTCCAGCGCCGCCACCTGCAGCAGCGGCACGTCCGCGCCGGCTTCCTCCAGCCTGCTGGCAAGCGGCACGATGTCGGGGCTGGCCACGCCGCGACCGTGCAGTCCGCCCAGGCCGATGATCGGCGGCGCGTCGGGGCGTCGCACGATCACCTGCGGCACCTGCAGGTAGGGCACGCTGGCCACCCAGCCTTTCGGCTTCTGCGCGCGCGGCCAGCCGAGCACGGCGTGGGTCCCGGCCGGGAGCGCGGCGGCGGCCAGCGCCGTCGCCGCGACCGGTGTGGCGCGCAGCGTGGGGTATTGCTCCTGCAGCAGCGCCAGGTAGGCGGCCACCAGGCCGTGTGGCTGGTCGTCCTGACTGGACGACAACGGTGCACGATCGGCGGGATAGGCAAGCAGGATGGGGCCTTCGCACTGCCCGGCCCAGGCCGGCGCCGACAACAGCGACAGGGCGACGATGCGGGCCAGGCGGCCAGCGACATTCACGGTGGACATCCTCATGTCGCAGCAGGGGCGTGGCCGTATTGCGATACGACCTCCTGCCACGCTAGCGACGCATTTCCCAGCAACAATGAGGAAATGTGTAAAACCCTCCGAAACCGCCAATAGCGACATACACTGCCGCTTCTACCGATCCCGGAGCTTTCGATGCGCATCGGCCTGGCCGCCAACCGTCTCCATCATCACGACGCGCGCGCGGCACTGTTCCGCTGGTTGCGCGCCAGCGAACCCGGGCTGCGCGAACTGGGCGTGACCCTGTGTGCGGTCGGCCGTACCCACGATGCGATCCAGCGCAACGGTTTCCTTGCCGGTTACGACGGCCTGCAGCGCTATCCGTACGGTCGCGAAGGCGGGTTGATGAAGCTGGTGGCCGAAGTGGTGGGCATGGGCGCCGAGCGCACGCTGGACGGTGCGGTCTACCTGATGGATCCGGTCGACCCCTCCTCGGTGTTCCCCGAGGCGACCGCGCTCAAGCGCCAGTGCGTGATCCACGGCAAGCCGTTCATTTCCACCGTGGCCACCGCCCGCGACTGGATCGAGGTGGAGCGCGTCCATGCGGGCCTGGCTGCCGATGCCGGCGCCGACGACCTGCATGCGTTCGAAGGGCAGACGCTGGCGTTGATCGCGCACGATGCGATGAAGCCGGCGATGCTGGCGTTCGCCGATGAACATTTCGACGTGCTGGCGCGCTTCGGCGAACGGGTAGCCACCGGCACCACCGGCCAGCGCTTGAACGAGCTGGCCTGGAGCCGCGGCTGGCCCGCGGATACGGCGTGGGTGACGCGCTACCAGAGTGGCCCGATGGGCGGCGATGCGCAGATTGCCGACCGCGTGCTGGAAGGCCGTTGCCAGCGCGCGATCTTCTTCGAGGATCCGCATGTGGCGCGCCAGCACGAGGCGGACATCCAGCTGCTGGAGCGGGCGGTGACCACGGTGACCGATCAGGCGGTGTGCATCACCGCTCCGCGGGTGGCGGCGCGATGGGCGGAGGCGGCGGCATTGCGCGTGGGTCGATGAGGTTTTCGGCCAACGGCTGAGCCCCTCGTGGTGACCGTTCAAATCAAAAGCCGTGGTTGGCCGTGCGGGGTGGATTGCGCAGGGGTCGCTGCAAGTACGTCCATGTAAGCTCGGTCGCCGCATCCATGCGGCTCACGCCCCTGCGCAACCCACCCCGCCCGGCCACGGAGGGTTTCCGTGCTCACCACGGAAGAGAAAAAGAAGTGCAGGAGCGAAGCGGGTCGCGCGCTGCGCGCGCTTTTGTAGTGCCGAAGGTAGCGGCAGGAGCCGCTGCCAACGTCGCTTGCGACGGCCCGGAGGGTGCCGGTCAGGACGACCGGCATAGCCATGCTCGGCTGCTCTTGGTCGCGGTGGCTGAATATCCACGCCGCGCGCGATAGCCGAGCATGGCTCGGCTCTACAAAATCACAGCGCTACAGCAGCTGCCGAAGCATTGCCTTGAGGCGTCGCCCTTCCAGCTGGAAATAGTCGCGCTGCGCGCGCCAGTCGGGGAAGCGTTGTTCCACTTCGTGCCAGAAGGCCGGCGAGTGGTTGGCCTGGATCAGGTGGCAGAGTTCGTGCACCAGCACGTACTCGAACGCGGCGGGGCGGCCCAGTACCAGGGCCAGGTCCAACGCCATGCTGCCGTCGGGGGCCAGCGAGCCCCATTGCGAGGACATCACCTTCAAGCGCAGGCGGCTGGGCGCGCGCGGCAGGCCGGGCAGGTACTTCGGCAACCAGCGGCCGACATCGGCGCGGGTCTGTGCTTCGTAGAACTCGCGCAGCAGGCGACGCAGGGTCGCATCGCCGCCGCGGCTCGGCCATTGCACGCAGGCACCGTGTTCGTCGATTTCCAACCGTGCGTAGCGGCCTTCCTGCCAGCGCAGCGGCAACAGTTCGCCGCGCAGCGGCAGCACGCCTTCAACACCGGGCTGCAACGCGGCGGGCAGGCCGTGTCCCTGGTAAATGCGCAGCTGCAGGCCCAGCCAGTCGCGATGCTGTTCGAGGAAACGCTCGCCCATCACCAGGCTGGCACGCGGCGGCAGTGTCAGTCGTGCACCGCGCTCATCGACGCTGAGCTTGATCCGGCGCGCGCGCGGATCGCGCACACGCAGTACCTCGATCTCGACATCCTCCAGCCGCAGGCGAACGGTGTCGCGCTGTACGGTGGCGGCAGGGACCGGCGAGATCAGGCGGCGCAGCAGACGGCTCATGCTCCCAGCATAGCGCCGTGCGGGGCCGCCGGATGACCGGCGGCCGACGGCCTGCCTGTTCAGTCAGCCTTGCTGAGCTTGAAGGCTTCTTCCAGCAGCAGGAACAGGCGGCGGATCTCCGCGCTCTGCAGGGCGAAGCGGGCGTCGAACTCGGCACGGCGGCCGTCTTCGTCCGCGTGCTCCAGCTGGTCCAGCGCACCGTCCAGGAACTTCAGCTTGCGCACGATCAGGTCGTCGCCCAGCACGAACGACAGGTTGTCCTCGAACACCAGGGCCAGCTTGGTCACCTGCTTGCCGGCGTCCAGGTGCTTGTCGATCTCGTCGCAGCGCAGTTCCTGGTGCTGGCACTTGACCACCGCGCCGCCTTCCACCGGATCCTTCATCTCGCACTCCTCGCCCAGGCTGAAGCCGGTGGGCAGGGGCTCGCCGGCGATCCAGCCGGTCAGGATCGAGCGCGGCGCGACTTCGGCGTTCAGCGGCATTGCCGGGAAGCTGCCGAGCAGGCCACGAATGTCGGACATGAAGTACTCGCCGGTCTTGCGGCTGGAGGTGTCCACCACCACGTAGCCGTGCAACTGGTCGATGAAGGCGTCGTTGCGCGAGGACTTCACGAAGGCGCGCGGCAGCAGTTCATGCAGCAGGTCGTCCTTCATGCGCTTGCGCTCGCGGCCACCGGGGCGGCGGCCTTCCTTCTCCTCGATCTCTTCCAGCTTGCGCTCGAGCAGGTCGTTGACCACCGCGCCGGGCAGGATCTTGTCCTCGCCACCGACGGTCAGCCACAGGTGTTCGGCAATGCGGTGCGAGAGCGCTTCCTTCTCTTCGCGGCCGAACGGCGAGATGAAACCACGCGAGTTCATTTCCAGCGCGCCGACCGGCTTCAGCAGGGCGTGCGGCAGCAGGGTATCGACTTCGGAAAAATCAGTGGAGGTCGGGAAGCGGAAGAACGTCAGGTTGCGAAAGAACATGGAATTCCGGTGTCTGAAGAAGAAGGGCGCCCGACCTTAAACGGCAGGCGTCTCGGGAACTGCGTCGGCCAGCCAGGCATCGGCATGTGCCGCATCGCCACGGCGGCCCAGGGCCATGAAATCAAACAGGGCGGCATCGGCCAGCTGCGCAGGTCGCACGTCGGCCATCGCGCGTGCGATCTGTTCGATGCGCCCGGGATGGTCCTGGTCCCACTGCTTGAGCATCAGGCCGACCTGCCGGCGCTGCAGGTTTTCCTGGCTGCCGCACAGGGTGCAGGGAATGATCGGAAAACGGCGGGCCTGCGCGTACTGCGCGATGTCGTGCTCGCGCACGTACGCCAGCGGGCGGATCACCACGTGCTGGCCATCGTCGCTGAGCAGCTTCGGTGGCATGGCGGCCAGCTTGGCATGGTGGAACAGATTCAGGAAAAACGTCGCCACCACGTCATCGCAATGATGGCCCAGCGCGATCTTGCTGAAGCCATGCACCTTGGCGTGGTTGTACAGCGCGCCACGGCGCAGGCGCGAGCACAGCGAACACATCGTCCGGCCTTCCGGGATGACCCGGCTGACCACCGAATACGTGTCCTGTTCGATGATCTGGTACGGCACGCCCAGCCCGGCCAGGTACTCCGGCAGGACATGCTCGGGGAAACCGGGCTGTTTCTGGTCCAGGTTCACCGCTACCAGTTCGAACGGCACCGGCGCCTTTTTCTGCAGCTGCAGCAGCAGGTCCAGCAGGGTGTAGCTGTCCTTGCCGCCGGACAGGCAGACCATGACCTTGTCGCCCGCTTCGATCATGCCGAAGTCGGCGATGGCCTGGCCGACCTGGCGGCGCAGGTGCTTGCCCAGCTTGTCCGCCCGGTGCCCGGCCACGCGCGGATCGCGCGAAGCGCGCTGCGGGGGATCGGGCAGGGAGATCACGGCGGACATGGCGCCATTCTACCGGCTTGCGGCAGCCTGGACCCGGGGTCGGGATTCCCCTCTCCCGGCAGTCATCGTCGCTGTGTATGCTCGGAGACCGTGGACACCTACAACCCCGCCGAAATCGTCGAACACCTCGTCGCCCTGCGTGCCGAGCACCGGTCGCTGGATGAACAGATCGCGCGCATGGCCGCCAACGGCGAGGATGAGCTGGAGTTCAAGCGCCTGAAGCGGCGCAAGCTGCAATTGAAGGACTGCATCACCAAGCTGGAAAGCCTGCAGATTCCGGACGAGCCGGCGTAACCGGTGGCCCATCCACGCATGGCGTGGATCTACTGCAGGCCCACGCCGCCCCGAAAGCAGATGGCCCGGCCCTGCCCGGCCCGGCAATCCATGGATCCACACCATGCCGGGACATCCCAGTAGATCCACGCCATGCGTGGATGACGCGATCCGGCAATCCATGGATCCACGCCATGCCGGGACATCCCGGTAGATCCACGCCATGCGTGGATGACGCGACCCGGCAACACCTGGATCCACGCCACGCCGGGACATCCCGGTAGATCCACGCCATGCGTGGATGGGGCCGTGCATCAACGCGGCAGCACCAGCTCCGCATTCCAGGCCGCTTCGCCGTCCACGGTCAGGTCGCAGCGACGCACGTTGCTAGCACCGGTACAGCGCAGCCCCAGCGGATGGCCGTACCAGTCCCCGGCAAGACCCTGCCGAGCAGCCGGTTCATCACCGCTGATACGCACCTCGCCAGCCAGCCACAGACGGTAGCGCGCCGGTTGCCCGGCCTTTGCCTCGACACACAGCCGCACCGGCGCATCGGCTAGTCGCCCCGGCAGGGTATCGTCCACACAGGCCTCTGCAGCCTGCACTGAAGCAACAACCGCAAGGCCTCCGACCGCGATCAACGCGGCCAGGCCCGACAGGCGCCGCAGGTTCAATCCTGCGGTGCCGGTTCGTCCGGGCGCGCCGCTTCCGGGCTGACCCGTTCGATGGTGTGGCGCAGTTCGCGGCCGAGGATGAACTTGGCATCCTTGGCCCAGGCATCCAGGCGCTCGTCGAACAGCAGCTTGCTGTTCTCGTCCGGCCACACCAGGCGCAGCTCGCGCAGCTTCTGGATGAAGCCGCGGAACAGCGACTTGTCGAAGAACTCCGGCGCGGCCGGCGCGTAGAGCAGGCTCAGGCGCTGCGCGGCCTGCTGGCACAGGCTTTCCAGCTCGGCGGCGCCGAGCGTGCCCGGGCCATTCTTCACCAGCACCGAAATGGCGATGTAATACCGCTCGAACGCCTGCTGCAGCGAATGCCCGATCGCCCGCAGGCGGAACACTTCGTCGGTCTGCCCGGTGTTGCGCGCGAGGATGCCGCCGTCGTCTTCGTTGACGTTCTGCAGCAGGCCCTCACGCACGAACACGTCGATGGTCTGGTCGATGCGCTGGGCGAACTCGTCCTCGGTCCACGGCAGGAACAGTTCGGCCTGCAGGAACGGGTACACCGTGCGGCCGAGCTGGACCAGGCCGGTGCGGCTCATGCGGCGGTTGTTCTGGAAGCAGCAGGCCACCCACGACGACGCGGTGAACAGGTGCACCACGTTGTTGCGGAAGTAGCTCAGCAGCACCGCGGTATCGCCGCTGACGCTGAGCACGTCGCCCAGCGGGTGCTTGATGCGGGTGAGGACGTTGATCTCTTCGGCGTGGGCGATGATCCGCTCCGGCGAGTGCGGGGTCACCGTCACCCGGCCCGAATACGGCATCTCCACCAGCAAGGTCTTGCACAGCTCGATCTGCGCGATCAGGTCGGCCTCGCCCATCGCATGCTTGGGCGTGGACAGCAGGGCCAGCGCCAGCAGGTTGATCGGATTGACGTCGGCGGCACCGTTGATGCGCACCTGGATGCGCTCGGCCAGGGTGTCGACGGTGGTCGACAGCCACGAGGGCTTCTCGTCCTCGGACACCGCCTCGCCACCCCACTCCGGGGCCTTCTCGGCCAGCACGTCGTTCAACGCGATCGGTTCGCCGAAGTTCACCACCACCTGGCCGTAATTCTGCTTGAGCACCTTGGGGATGCCCCACAGCAGCTGCCAGATCGATTCCTTTTCCTTCGGCCGCCCGGACAGTTCATCCAGGTAGCTGCCACCTTCCATCAGCTTCTCGTAGCCGATGTAGATGGGCTGGAACAGCACCGGCTTGCGCGGCTGGCGCAGGAACGCGCGCAGGGTCATCGAGATCATGCCGCCCTTGGGCTGCAGCAGACGGCCGGTACGCGAGCGCCCGCCCTCGACGAAGTACTCGATGGAATAGCCGCCTGCGACCAGCTGCGCGACGTACTCGCTGAGCACCGCCGAGTACAGCGCGTTGCCACGGATCGAGCGGCGGATGAAGAACGCACCGCCCTTGCGCAGCAGGGTGCCGACCACCGGCAGGTTCAGGTTGATGCCGGCCACGATGTGCGGCGGCACGATGCCGCGGTCGTACAGCAGGTAGGACAGCAGCAGGTAGTCCATGTGGCTGCGGTGGCTGGGCACGTAGACCACTTCGTGGCCCGGCGCGGCGGCCTTGAACTTGTCCAGGTGGTGCACCAGCACGCCGGCGTAGATGCGGTTCCACACGTGGCTGAGCATGAAGCTGGCCGAGCGCACCACCGGGCTGGAATAGTCTGCGGCGATTTCCCAGGCGTAGGCGTGCGCCTTCTTCCAGGCATCGCTGGTTTTGCTGTTGTCGCGCTTGGCCTGGGAGGCGATCGCCTCACGCACCGTCTCGGCGGCCAGCACCTGGTCCACCAGCAGGCGCCGGGTCGACAGGTCAGGACCGATCACCGACTCGCGGATGCGGCGGAAATGGGTACGCAGCACGCGCTGCAGCTTGCGCACCGTACGCTCGGGCTCCAGGCCCTCGTCGATGGTCGAGCGCAGCGAGATCGGTGGTGCGAAGCGGACGATGGTGTTGCGGCCGTTCAGCAGCAGGCCGAGCAGGCGGCGGAAACGGCCGACCAGCGCCCAGTTTTCCGAGAACAGCACGGCGAACCAGCCGCTCTGCTTGTCCGGGGCGCGACCGACGAAGATCGATACCGGCACCAGGTGCACGTCCAGATCGTCGCGCACGCGATGGGCCTGCAGGACCTTGGCCAGCGAATCGGAATGGGTCTTGGCGCCGCGCTGCTCGGGAATCAGCGAGTTGCTGGAGCTGCGGCGCGACAGGGCCAGGTAGGCGCGCTTGCGGCCGGTGGGGTCACCGGCCAGCGGCACCAGCGGCGACGGCAGGCCGGCCTGGCGGCAGGCCTTGTCCAGGATCAGCGCGTTGGACAGGCCGTAGTCTTCCAGCACGTACATGACCGGGCGGCCATCGTTGTACTGGCCCGGGTCTTCCGGCTCGATCTTCAGCGACAGCCAGGGCTCCACCAGACGCCCGAGCAGGCGCGCCCACAGCGGGCGGCGGCCGGCAGGACGCGCGTGCACGGGCGTCGCCGCTGGCGGCGTGCCGGCGTCGGTCGAGGGGGACGCCGGCGCCGTGTCGGCGGGCGTCGGCTGGGATTCTTCGCCGGGGAACGGCAGCGGGTTCTGTTTCGACATCGACGTCATTATGGCTTAGCCGATGGCGTTGCCGCTTCCCCATCGGTTGCGGGGGCGGGCACAGGGTCCGGAGCAGCGGCGGCGCGGGCGGCATCGGCCTGGCGCAACAGGGCGTCGGTATCGGCCAGGGTGCGGGTCAGGTACCAGTGGCCCTCGCGCCGGCTCAGCGGCACCTGCACGGTCATCGCGCGGCCGGCAAGCTCGTACTGCAGGCGCACCAGGGCGTTGTCCCCTTCCACCGACAACAGCTCGCCGCGCACGCTGCGCAGCGCCTCGTCCACGCCCAGCCCGTAGCTGGCCAGCACAGCCTTGACCGTGTGGATGAACGGCGCCAGCTGCTGCAGGCTGCCTTCCATCCCCGCGGCCTGCAGGCCTGCGTCGTCCTGGAAGCCGACCTGGGCCGCGGCACCGACGAGCGCGGCGATGCTGCTGCGGGCCCTGGCGCGGTCGCTGATCGGCGCGTCCTGGGCCCACGCCGCCAGGGTCTGCACCAGCTGGATGTAATGCGCCTGCTGGCCAGGCGTGTAGCCCTTCTGGTGCCGCAGGTACTGCACACCGAAGTTGCCCATCGACTGCGCGGCCTGGCGCACGGCGCGGGCCTGTCCGGCCAGCTGGCGGTCGAAACTGCGCTGCAGCTGCACGCTGGCGCCGGGCTCGCGCAGCGCCGCCAGCATCGGCAGCAGCTGGTCGCCGAGCGGCAGTCCGGTCAGTGGCCACTGGCTGTGACCATCGGCCCAGGCCTGCTGCAGGCGCTGGTACTGGCTGGGGGGCACCGACAGTTTTGCGTAGCCGACCAGGTCGTCCTCGGCCAGCCGTTGCGCCATCGCCTGTACCGCGGCGACAGGCTCGGCCGGCGCGGCGGCCGGATCGCTGCCGGATTCACGGCACGCGGCGATGGCCAGCAGCAGCATGGCCGCCAGCCCCCATCCCCGCGCAGACCTTCCTCGCACTACCACGCTCATGCAATCGGACTCCCCGCACCGGTCCGCATCTTGCGGCCTGCGACATGACAGCGGCAAGCCGGGGCGTCACGGTTTCCGCCATGGCCTGCGCTGCGTGGTGGATTCACGACATGCGTCGACGGGTCCTGCCCGCACCGGACGGACAAAAAAAAGAGCCCGGATCACAGGGATCGCAGACTCTTCAAACCGGCGCAAGGCCGGTGGACAGTGTTGTGGCGCATGTCCGGCCCGAAGACCGGATGGCGGCGATCCTACGCTGCCCGCAAAGTTAACGCAACACATGACAAAACATCATTCAACTCATTGATTTCATTGAATCAATCGCGTTGCCAGACCGCTTCTATGAAATCTACGGCATGTTTTTCGGCGATTCGGGCATAAACGCCGGGATACCCGGCCAGCGCGCAGCCTTCGCCCCAGCTGACGACACCGAACTGGGTCCAGCCCTCGCGCAGGCGCAGCAGCAGCGGACCGCCGGAATCGCCCTGGCAGCTGTCGACCCCCTCGCGGCCGGCGCAGATGACCTTGCCGCGTGACAGCTCTCCTGCATACGCCTGCTGGCACTCGGTGAAGGGCACAAACGGGGTCTGCACCGTCTGCAGCTGGGTGGGATAGAGCCGCCCGTCGGTGATATCGGTGTCGCCCCAGCCGATCACCGTGAACTGCCTGCCGGGCTTCAGATAGCTGGCATCGGGCCGCAACCGCAGCGCCACTGGCTGCGCATCGGCCAACGGCGTACCCAGATGGATCAGGGCGACGTCATGCTCCAGCGAATTGCCGCTGTTGAACGCCGGATGCATGTGGATGGCCGTGACGTTGGATGCGCGTGCCGACGGTTCGGTCGACAGCGCAGTGACGCCACCCAGCACAGCCAGATCACCGGGGCGATCGCCGTCCACGCAGTGCGAGGCCGTCAGCACCCATGAGGGGGAAATCAGCGTGCCGCCACACCAGTGGCGACCGTGGTCACTGTCACCGAACGACAGGCGCTGGATGCTGACCATGAACGGGTAGTCGCCGGGCCTGGCAGCCTCGCCGCCGATGATGCGCGGCGCTTCGCGGGGCTGGGGTGCCGCCGCAGCGGGAAAGACGATGGCGGCGGCCAACAGGCTGCCGAACAGCAAAGAGGGGCTGCGATACATATCCGTGTATTCCTCTGTCGATGGTTGGAACCGGCACGGCCGCGGTCCGTGCTGGTGCATCGAGTGATAGAGGCCGCTCCAACCGCGCAGCGCGATGTGGCGCACAGTTTCCCGGGCTGGGGTCGGGTGCGTCAGGGCAACAGGCACAAATGCGAACGCCATCCCGCATTCGGCGGGATGGCGTTCGTGGTACCGGCGTGACCGCCGTCGGAGCGGGGCTCAGCGCGCGGCCAGAGCCGTCGCGATTTCCTGCTGGATCGCCCGTGCTGCGGCCTGCGGATCGGTCGCCAGGCGGATCGGACGACCGACCACGATGGCATCGGCGCCATCGGCAAAGGCCTGCGCCACCCCCACGGTGCGCTTCTGGTCATCGCCGACCGGACCACCGGGGCGGATGCCCGGGCAGACGATCGAGAAACCGGCGCCGGTCGCGGCACGGATCGGACCCGCTTCCTGGCCGGAAGCGATCACGCCGTCGATGCCCGCAGCCTGTGCGGCCAGCGCGCGCTCGACCACGACCTCCACCGGCTCGCGGTCGATGCCCATCTGCGCCAGGTCCGGGCGGCCCATCGAGGTCAGCACGGTCACCGCCAGCAAGCGCATGTCGCCGCTGTTGGCGGCCGCGCAGGCCTCCATCATGGCCGGGTGCCAGCCGTGGATGGTGGCGTAGCTGACCGGCCACTGCGCCAGGCGCTTGATCACCGCCGCGGCGGTGGCGGGGATATCGAAGAACTTCAGGTCGACAAACACGCGCTTGTCGCGGCGTGCCAGTTCGTCCAGTACCTGGAAGTACTCACCGGAGGCGAGCAGTTCCATGCCGATCTTGTAGAACGCCACGCTGTCACCAAGGCGGTCGACCCACTCCAGCGCCTGCACGCGGTCAGGCACGTCCAGCGCGAAGATCAGACGCTCGTCGTCACGCAGCGGCAGTGGGGCGCGGCTCACGGCGCGTAGTCCAGCGCGGCACGCTTGGCGTCATGGCGGGCCTGGCGCGACTGCGCGTAATCGTTGTTGAACTGCGCCGGCTCGAAGCCGCCGTAGGTCGGGTTCGGCAGCATCCACCAGCGCTCGCCGAACCAGTCGTGGTACTGCTGCAGCAGCGCGTCGCGGCCATCATTGGTGTTGGCGGTCACTTCCACGAAGTCACCCAGCTGGTCGCCGAACTGCATCAGCACACGGTACTTCTGGCCGGCCAGGCGGCGGCGGCAGTTCTTCTCGCTGCCGGCCTGCTCGCAGCCTTCGACCACGGTGCCCAGGCCGAGGAACACGCTGTCATCGGCCACCGGCAGGCCCTGCTCGCGCAGGTTGGCCAGGGTCGCGTCCTTCAGGTGCACGGCGCGGTTGGAGATGTACAGCAGGGTCACGCCCTTGGCGTTGGCCGCCTTGGCGAAATCGACCACGCCGGGAATGGCCTTGGCCTTCTTTTCGGCAACCCACTGGTCCCAGCTGAGTTCGTCGTATTCCTTGCCGTCACGCACCAGGCGCGCCTGGTAAGGCGAGTTGTCCAGCACGGTCTCATCCACGTCCAGCACCACGGCCGGCTTCAGGCCCTTGGCCTCGTTGCCGCGCTCTTCCGGCACCAGCGCATCCCAGTGGGCTTCCTTCAGCGCGACGTCCAGGTGGTCGGCGGCCGCGCGGTAGGTCTGCTCGGTGATCGCCTTGTATTCCTGCGCGCGCTGCATCCACAGCACGGCATTGAGGTTGTCGTTGGCGGTCGCGTCAAGCGCGCCGTCGGCCTTGGCGGCAGCGGCCGGCGCTTGCGGGGTGGCGGCTTCGGCAGGCGCTTCCACGCGCTTGCAGGCGGACAGGCCCAGCGCCGCGGTGGCGAGCAGGGTCAAAGACAGGGACACAGGACGACGCATGGATTCACCGGCAATCAGATATACCGGCCCATTTTACCGGCAAAGGCGCCGCCGGGACGGCTATGCTTGGTGGTTGACCTGTTGTCTTCCGGAAGCCGCCATGACCGATCCTGCCCAGACCCCCGACGTTCCGCTGCTGGATGCCGTACAGGCCCGCCTGCTGGGCTGCCTGGTGGAGAAGGAAGCCACCACCCCGGACACCTACCCACTGACGGTCAACGCCGCGCAATCGGCCGCCAACCAGAAGACCGCCCGCGAGCCGGTGATGAACGTGAGCGCCGGCAGCGTGGAGCATGCGCTGCGCCAGCTGGAGACCCTGGGCCTGGCCCGCCAGCACTTCTCCTCGCGCGCCGACCGCTACGAGCACCGCCTGCAGAGCGCGCTGGACCTGACCCGGCAGCAGACCGTGCTGCTGGCCCTGCTGCTGCTGCGCGGGCCGCAGACCCTGGGCGAACTGGTCACCCGTGCCGAGCGCCTGCATCGCTTCGCCGATACCGACGAAGCCCGCCACGCGATCGAACGCCTGCAGCAGCGTGCCCTGCTGGTGGTGCTGCCGCGCGTCAGCGGCCAGCGCGAGGACCGCTACATGCACCTGCTGTGCGGTGAAGTGGACGGCGCGGCGTTGGCAGCGAAGTACGCCAGCAGTGGCGGCAGTGCCGAGTCGGCCGAGCCCGGCCTGGCCGAACGCGTGGCCCAGCTGGAAGCGGCCGTGGCCGAGCTGCAGGCCCAGCTGGCGGAACTGCGCGGCGGCTGAGGCGGTGGGTGCCGACCGTTGGTCGGCACGGTGGCACTCTGTCGTGCCGAACAACGGTCGGCACCCACCACGATCAAACCTCGGCCGCGCCGAGCGTGGCGTATAGGCGGCTGGGGCTGTCGATGCCCGGCAGCTGGATGACCCCGCGCTCGTGCATGCCCAGGCCCAGCAGCACCTTTGCCGAGGCGACGTTGTCCAGATCGGTGATGCCGTAGAGATCCTGCAGGCCCAGCACCGTGCGCGCGTGATTGAACACCGCCCGCGCCGCCTCGCTGGCATAGCCCTGCCCGACGAATTCCGACAGCACCGCGTAGCCGATATCCGGCGCCGGCAACCCATCCCGCCGCACCAGCCCGGCGTTGCCCAGCCACGCACCATCGGACAGCCGCTCGATCGCATACATGCCGAAGCCATTCAACGCATAGCTGTGCAGCACCCGCAGGGCGATGTACTCGCGCGCCTGCGCTTCGTCGCGCACATTGCGGTCACCGATGAACCGCACGAAGCCCGGATCATTGAGCAGGGCCAGCATCGGTGCCGCATCACGGTCCGGTTCAATGGCCCGCAGACGCAGGCGCTCGCTTTCAATCGGGTGCACGGACAAACCTCCAGCCAGAAGCTCCGATTGTGCCTCAGCCCCCGGCTGTTGCCGTGGCCTTTGATCTTCTTTTTCTTTTCCGTGGCTGACGCGCACGGAACCTGTCCAAGGCCGGGTAGATGGGTTGCGCAGGGGCGTGAGCCGCATGGATGCGGCGACCGAGCTTACAGGGACGTACTTGCAGCGTCCCCTGCGCAGCCCATCTACCCGGCCAAGCACACATGCACCGCGAACGGCCACGAGGGGCTGCGCCGTTCGCCGGTCAATCGAACAACGCCTCGATCGCCGCCAACCCCGCCGTCGCCCGTTCCTTCTTCCGCGCCGCATCCGCCACCGGATCCGCGCCATCGCGCTGGATCTCCTCGGCCGGAATCTCGTCGAAGAAGCGGCTCGGCTTCAACCGCACGTGCTCGCCGAACTTGCGGGTCAGCTTGCTGTAGCTCATCCACAGCTGGATCTTGGCGCGGGTGATGCCCACGTACAGCAGGCGCCGCTCTTCCTGCAGATTGCCCTCGTCCAGGCTGACCTGGTGCGGCAGCACGCCATCCTCGCAGCCGACGATGAACACGTACGGGAATTCAAGGCCCTTGGAGGCGTGCATGGTCATCATCCGCACCTGGTTGCCACCCTCGTCCTTGTCACTGCGCGACAACAGCGCCAGCTGGCCGGCCAGATCGGCAGCAGTGGCGCCACGCGGGCCACCCTCGAACCACTGCGCCAGCTCTTCGATGTTGTTGGCACGACGCTGGTAGCTGGCTTCTTCCTTGGCCTGCTGGCGCAGCTCGCTGAGCAGGCCCGATTCCTTGGCCACCTTGCGGATCATGTCGCCGGAGCTGATCTGTCGCGTCTGCGCACGCAGGTCACGCAGGATGTCGGTGAAGCGCGCCAGGCTGTTGGCCGCGCGCGGTGGCAGCTGCTGCAGCGCGCCGATCGCTTCGGCGGCCTGCGCCATCGGCATGTCCTTTTCCGAGGCCAGTTCGGCCAGCTTGGCCAGGGTGCCGGCGCCGACCTCGCGCTTGGGCGACTGCACCGCACGCAGGAAGGCGGTGTCATCGTCCGGGTTCACCAGCAGCCGCAGCCACGCCAGCGTGTCCTTCACTTCCTGGCGCTCCAGGAACATCGTGCCGCCGGTCAGGTGGTAGGGGATACGCAGCAGCTGCATCGCCTTTTCCAGCGGACGCGACTGGAAGTTGCCGCGGAACAGGATGCAGAAATCGCTCCACGGCACGTTGCGCGTCTGCGCCACGAACGCAATCTCGGCGGCGACTTTCTCGGCCTCGTGTTCGCTGTTGCGGCACTCCCACACGCGGATGCGCTCGCCATCGGCCTGGTCGCTCCACAGCTTCTTCAGGTGTTCGTGCGGATTGTTGGCGATCAGCGCATTGGCCGCGCGCAGGACGCGGTTGGAACACCGGTAGTTCTGCTCCAGCTTGATGATTTCCAGGGCCGGGTAATCGCGCCCCATCTGCTGCAGGTTTTCCGGGTTGGCGCCACGCCAGGCGTAGATCGACTGGTCGTCATCGCCCACGCAGGTGAAGTTGCCCTTGTCACCGGCCAGCTGCTTGAGCAGGCGGTACTGGGCATCGTTGGTGTCCTGGCATTCGTCGACCAGCAGGTAGCCGATGCGTTCGCGCCAGGCCAGCGCGATGTCCGGGTTCTCTTCCAGGATCTGCACCGGCAGCCGGATCAGGTCATCGAAATCGACGGCGTTGAACGCGCTCAGGCGCAACTGGTAGCGCTCGTAGATGCCGGCCGCTTCCTTTTCACGATTGCTGCGCGCAGCGGCCATCGCCTGCTCCGGCGACAGTCCGGCGTTCTTGGCGCGCGACACCAGGTTCTTCATGTCCTCGATGTCGTCGGGCTTGGCGCCGTACATCAGGTCCTTGATCTGCGCGGCCGCGTCATCGGCATCGAAGATCGAGAAACCGCGCTTGAGCCCGACCGCGGCATGCTCGATCTGCAGGAATTTCAGGCCCAGCGCATGGAAGGTGCAGATGGTCACTTCATCGGCATCCTGCTCGCGCAGGCGTTTGGCCACGCGCTCGCGCATTTCCTTGGCCGACTTGTTGGTGAAGGTGATCGCGGCGATGCGCTTGGCCGGGTAGCGGCCACAGCCGATCAGGTGGGCGATCTTCTCCACGATCACGCGCGTCTTGCCACTGCCGGCGCCGGCGAGCACCAGCAGCGGTCCTTCGATGTGGAGGACGGCGGCAGCTTGGGGGGGATTGAGACCGTGCATTGGGTGGGGATTGTAGCGGGCGTTGATGGCAGCCACAGCCGCCGGCCGGTGGGCTTGCTGAACGGCTTCGGCCGGTGCCGGGTGGCGTCGTACAATCGGCCGATGGCCAAGCTCTATTTCTACTATTCGGCGATGAACGCCGGCAAGACCACCACCCTGCTGCAGAGCGCGCACAACTACCGCGAGCGCGGCATGCGCGTGGCGATCCTGACCCCGCGCCTGGACGACCGTGCCGGCGCGGGCGTGGTCGCCTCGCGGATCGGCCTGCGCGCCGACGGCATGGCCTTCGAACGCGACACCGACCTGCAGCAGTGGGTCACGCAGGATCTGCAGGCCAACGGGCCGCTGGGCTGCGTGCTGGTGGACGAGGCACAGTTCCTCAGCCGCAGTCAGGTCTGGCAGCTCAGCGAGGTGGTCGACCAGTTGCGCATCCCGGTGCTGTGCTATGGCCTGCGCACCGATTTCCGCGGCGAGTTGTTCGAGGGCAGCCAGTACCTGCTGGCCTGGGCCGACGAGATGCAGGAGATCAAGACGATCTGCCACAGCGGCAAGAAGGCGACCATGACCGTGCGCGTGGACGAGCACGGCCATGCCGTGCAGGACGGCCCGCAGGTGGAGATCGGCGGCAACGAGCGCTACGTCTCGGTCAGCCGCGCCGAGTTCAAGAAGATCACCCGGGGCGAGGGCCGTATCGATCCGGCGCAGGCACCGCTGCCGCTGTAGGGCGTGACGTCCAGCCGTTTACAAGTAGACGGCTACGTGCCTAGGCTGCGGCAACGTCTGCTGCCGAACTGGATGTCCGCCATGCGTTCCGCCCTGCTGTTGATGCCGCTGTTGTTGCTGCCTGTACTTGCCGTCGCCTCCGGCCAGGCGCCCGCCGCTCCGCTGGATGATGCCGCACTGCTGGGCGCCGGATTTCTGGACGGACATCCAGACATGAAATTCCGGCAGTGGGGCATGGATGCGCTGCACCGCGGCGATGCCGAAGCGGCGATGGACAACTTCCGCAAGGCGGCCCGCTATGCCGACAAGCCTGCGCAGGGCCTGCTGGGCGAGATGTACTGGTACGGTGTCAAACGTGCTGCCGACCCGGTCATGGCCTTTGCGTGGATGGATGTCGCAGCCGAGCGCGGATACCCGTTGATGCTCGAGCTGCGCGACAAGTACTGGGCAGCGCTGCCGTTGGAGCAGCACGATATCGCGCGTGCGCAGGCGCTGCGGCTGCGCGATGAGTACGGCGATGCGGCGGCTCGCCCACGCCTGGCCGCGGAACTGCAGCGGGGCAAGCGTGCGATGACGGGGAGCCGGACCGGCTCGTTGTCCAACAACGTGGACATCGTCTACATGGATGGAGGCGTAAGCCGAACCATCAAAGCCGATCGCCTCTACGATCCCACGTACTGGGATCCAGACCGGTATCAGCGGTGGCAAGACGAGAACTGGATGAAGATCCGTCGCGGCACCGTGGAAGTCGGCCTGCCGACCCAGACGCCACCTCCAGCGCCCATCGACGGCAAGCCGTGACCCAGCGGTGCCGGCGGCCAGCCGGCACCCTGCATCCACTCAGTACAGCGTGCGCTCCGGCGCACCGGCCGGCGGCGGGGTGTACTGGTACAGCCAGGTTTCGGTGAGGGTCTTGCCGCCACTGCGCAGGTACAGGCGGATGTCGATCTGATCGGTGCTGCCCTCCGGCGGCACCAGGTCGAACATCGCGCGGTAGCCCTTGATCTCGCGCAACGGCCGCGCCGAGACGATCTCCACCCGGCCACGGCTGGTTTCGACAACCGCTTCGACGTCGGCCTTGTCGATCAGGCCGGCCAGTTCGCCGCCTTCGAAGTCCACCGCGAAACGCCACGAGAAATACTCCCGCTTCTTGCCGATCACTCCGCCCAGACCGGTTCGGCTGGCCACGCAGTGGGCCAGCGGCGTATGCGCCGGCGGCTGTGCGCCCCAGTACAGCCGGTAGCCGACCAGCAGTTCCTGGCCCGGCTGCGGCTTTTCCTTCGGGTTCCAGAAGGCCACGATGTTGTCGAAGGTTTCATCGACAGTGGGAATCTCCACCAGCTGCACCGAGCCCTCGCCCCAGTCGCCCTTCGGCTCCACCCACAGGCACGGGCGCTTCTCGTAGAACACGCCGTCGTCCTGGTAGTGATCGAAGTTGCGGTCACGCTGCAGCAGGCCGAAGCCACGCGGATTGCGGTCGACGAACATGTTGAAGCGCAGGTTGCGCGGGTTCAGCAGCGGCCGCCAGATCCATTCGCCAGCGCCGGTCCACAACGACAGGCCGTCGGTATCGTGGATCTCCGGGCGCCAGTCCCAGCCCATGCGGCGGTCGTTCTCGCCTACCTGGTACATGCTGGTGCAGGGCGCGATGCCGAGGCGTTCGATCGCCTTGCGCGGGTACAGCGCGCTGTCGATGTCCATCAGCAGCACGTCGCCGTTGGTGACGGCGAAGCGGTAGGCACCGGCCACGCTGGGCGAATCCAGCAGCGCGTAGACGATGATGGTGTCCGAGTCGGCCGCAGGTTGTTCCAGGTAATAGGCGATGAAGTCCGGGAATTCCTCCGGCTTGCCCATGCCGGTGTCGATGGCCAGGCCGCGCGCGGACTGGCCGTACTGGCCTTCCTTGCCCACGGCGCGGAAGTAGCTGGCCCCCAGGAACGCGGCGAAATCTCGGTCGGTGTCCTTGCGCGTGTTCAGTCGGAACCCGGCAAAGCCGAGGTCGGCCGGCAGCTCGCCGTTCTTCAACCCGCTCTTGCCGTAGTTGAACGCGGCGCCGTCATAGGCCAGTTCCTGCGCCTTGCCGTCGACCACGTCGTACATGCGCACGGGCGAATGGAAGTACAGGCCCAGATGGAAGAACTTGGCCTGGAATTTTCCCGGCTGGTCGGCCCACAGGGCATGGTCCTGGCGGTAGCCGATCGACTGGTACTGATCCCAGTCCAGCGCCTCCAGCTTGCCCGGCAGCACCCGCTTGTGGCTCTGGTACGGCGCCTGTGCCAGCGCGCGCGCCTGCCCCTTCAGGGCGGCGAAATCGAACGGCTGCGGCTGGCCAAGCCGGCGCAGCCCAAGCTGGCCACTCCTGCTGGCCGCGCAGGCCGGCAGTGACGGCAGGCCGAAGGCGGCCAGGGCCAGGGAGGCATTGCGGATGAAGTCGCGTCGTTGCATGCAGGCGCGGGAGCAAAGGGAAGGTCGGCCATCATAGGCAGACAAACGTTAACGGGCAGCGGTGGAATCGATGCGCTGTTCAGCCTGTGCCAATGCCGCGATGCGCGCATCGAGCTCCTGCAGGGCCGGCGCCTGTGGCCCGCGCTGGGCCAGCAGCAGCTGTCGTGCCTCGGCCAGCACGCTGCGGGCCTGTGCGGTCTGGCCGGCCTCCTGCAGGGCCTGCCCCTGCGCCAGCAGTGCCTGCGGCAGCAAGGCGACGTGGTCCGGCTGGCGCCAGATCGCCACCGCGCGGGCGTAGTGCGCCGCCGCTGCCGAGGGGTCGTCGCTGGCGCTGGCCCACTTGCCGAGGGCGAACTCGCCGTAGCCGATCTCACGATGATCCGGGCCCAGGGCGCCGAGCAGCTGTGCCTGCACCTGCCGCAGTTCCTGGCCGGCCAGCGTGCGCTGGCCGCGCTGCAGGGCCAGCAGCGCGCGTGCGCGGCGTACCACCAGCGCCTCCGGGTGGCGCGGTCCCCATGCATCCTGCGCTGCCTGCCAGGCCAGCTCCAGCTCGGCCGCTGCCGCCTTGGTGTCGCCCTGGCGGGCCAGCACATCGCCCAGTTGCCGGTGCAGGCTGATCACCTGCGGGCTGCTGGCGTCGGCGCGCTGGCCGAGCAGGGCCAGCGCCTGCCGGTACCCGGCCAGCGCAGCCGGCAGGCGCCCGGCGGTGGCGTCCAGCGCGGCCAGATCGGCCAGTGATTCAGCACGCCCGAAGCGCTCGACCATCCCCTGGTGGCGCAGCGCCAGCGCCTGCTGGAACGAGCGGCGCGCCGCCTCGGCGTCACCCAGCTGGGCCTGGCACCGCCCCAGCTGGCTGTGGAATTCGGCCACGGCCGCCGGCAAGGCCGCCGCCTCGCTGGCCGCCAGCGGTTGCAGCGGCTGCAGGTGCGCCAGGCACTCGCGCGCGCGGCCGAGCATGCGCAACGCGCGCCCGCGCTGGGTCACCGCCTCGATCTGCAGCGCTGGCGGCACCTCGCCCACCGCCTGCAGCAGCCGGCGCTGCTGGTCCAGCGTCTGCAGCGCCAGCTGGTAATCGCCCAGGCCGATGCGCAGGCGGCCGATCACCCCCTGCAGCTCGGCCAGCGCCAGCGGCTGGTCGGCGAGTTCGGCTTCGCCCCGTTGCTGGCCGGTGGCCAGCAGCTGCGGCACGTCGAAATGGCCGTGGCGCTGGCTGGCCGCCTTGTCGAACAGGCCGACGGTGAAATCCTGCATGGCCTGCGCACGCGCCATTTCCACCCGCGCCTGGCGCGCCTGCCACAGGGCGATGGACGTGGTCAGCAGCAGCGCCAACACCGACAGCGTCGCCAAGGCCACGCCCCAGCGATGGCGGCCAATGTACTTGCGTACCCGGTACCCCACGCCCGGCGGTCGCGCCTGGATCGGCTGCCCCTGCAGGTAGCGGCGCAGGTCGCCGGCCAGCGCTTCGGCCGAGCTGTAGCGCTGCTGCGGATCCTTCTGCAGGGCCTTTTCCAACAGCACGTCCAGATCACCCCGCAATCGCTTCGCCTGCCGCTGCAGGGCGCGTTTCGGCGCTCCGGGCTCGGCGGCCAGCCGTTGCAGCAGCGCCGAGGCACGTGGCGCCTGCACATCCAGGATCGAGCGCTCCCATTCCGCGTCGCTGTGCCGGCGCAGGCGATAGGGCTTGTGCCCGGTGACCACCTCGAACAGCACCACGCCCAGCGAATAGACGTCGGTCAGGGTCGTCACCGCCTCGCCCCGCACCTGTTCCGGCGCGGCGTAGTGCAGGGTGAAAGCGCGGATTTCGGTGGCCGGATGGGCCGCGTTCGGATCGTCGTGGTCGAGCAGCTTGGCGATGCCGAAGTCGAGCAGTTTCACCGTGCCATCGGCGCGTACCAGGATGTTGGAGGGCTTCAGGTCGCGGTGCACCACCAGGTTCGCATGCGCATGGCTGACCACCGCGCAGACCTGCAGCATCAGCTGCAGACGCGCTTCCAGCGGCGGTTGCAGGCGCCGGCAGTAGTCACTGATCGGCTCGCCTTCCACGTAATCCAGCGCCAGGTAGGGCTGCCCGTGCTGGTCCACCCCGGCGTCCAGCAGTTGTGCCAGATGCGGGTGCTGCAGGCGGGCCAGGATCTGCCGCTCGCGGCCGAAGCGTTGACGCAGGCCGGGATCGGCGACGCCACTGCGCAGCAGCTTCAGTGCGACCTGGCGCTGGTACAGGCCATCGCAGCGCTCGGCCAGCCAGACCTCGCCCATGCCACCTTCACCGAGCGGGTGCAGCAGCCGATAGGGCCCGACCTCGCTGCCGGCACGGCCCGGCGGTGGCGCGGTCCATAACGGCTGGGCCATGAACTCGTGGCTGTCGGCTTCCTGCTGCAGCAGGTGTTCCAGCTCGCGTCCCAGCGTCGGGTCCTGCGCGCTCAAGCGCTGCAGGCGCAGCTGGCGGGCGGCGGGTGCCAGCTCCAGCAGCTGGTCCAGCCAGGACGACAATTGCTGCCAGCGGGCGGTATCCATGATGTGGGTGGCGGCGACTCAGTCGCTGCGCATCGCGGCCAGCAGGAACAGCCGTGCTTTCTGCCAGTCACGGCGGATGCTGCGTTCCGAGCGCTGGCTAAGCTCGGCGATCTCCAGCTCCGACAGCCCGGCGAAATAGCGCAGTTCCACCACCTTGGCCAGGTGCGCATCGACGGCCTGCAGGCGTTCCAACGCCACGTCCAGGGCCAGCAGATCCTCGTCCAGGCGTATGCCGCTGCTGCTGTTCTCGGGAATCTCGGCCACCCGCTTGAGGTCGCCACCGCGCTTGCGCGCCAAGCGGTTGCGCGCGTAATCGACGACCACGCTGCGCATTGACGATGCGGCGTAGGCGAAGAAGTGCGAACGGTCCTCGAAACGCGCCGCACCGCGGCTGCCCAACAGCTTCAGGTAAGACTCGTGGACCAGCGAGGTCGCATCCAGGGTGCGCCCCTGCTGCCCGGCCAACTGCCGCCGGGCCATGCTGTGCAGCTCCTGGTACAGGGTGGTCAGCACGCGGTCGAGCGCGGCACGGTCGCCGCCGCGCGCAGCATCCAGCCAGACAGTGATATCCGGGCCCTCGTCCATCGCCAACGCTCCCCCGCAGCGGATGTCGGCTGGACTATAGCGCTGCGCGTGTGCAGCGCATGAAGACGTTCAGCGCTGGCAGCGGCTGCACCACACGCTTGCGCGCTGGCCGATCATCGCGTGCTTGAGCGGGCGGCCGCAGCTGGGGCACGGCAGGCCATCGCGGCCATACACCAGCAGCTCCTGCTCGAAGTAGCCGGGGGCGCCGTCGGGGCTGATGAAATCGCGCAGGGTGGTGCCGCCACGGGTGATGGCGTAGCCCAGCGTTTCCTTCACTGCCGTGGCCAGCCGCCGGTAGCGCTCGCGGGTGACCTTGCCGGCCTCGCGCAGCGGGCTGATGCCGGCCTTGAACAGGCTTTCGGCCGCGTAGATGTTGCCCACGCCGACCACCACCGCCTGGTCCATCAGGAAGGTCTTCACCGGCGCGCTGCGGCCCCGGCTGCGGGCGAACAGGTAGTCGCCGTCGAAGGCTTCATCCAGCGGTTCCGGGCCCAGCCCCTGCAGCAACGGATGGATCTCGCCGGCCGGCTGCCAGAGCAGGCTGCCGAAACGGCGCGGGTCGTTGAAACGCAGTAGGCGGCCGTTGTCCAGGCTGATGTCCACATGGTCGTGGGCGCGCAGCGGGGTGTCGCCGGGCAGCACGCGCAGGCTGCCGGACATGCCCAGGTGCAGCACGGCGCTGCCGATGGCGGTGTCCAGCAGCAGGTACTTGGCGCGGCGGCGCACGTCTTCGATGCGCTGGCCGGGCAGCAGCTCGGCCACTTCCGGCGGGATCGGCCAGCGCAGGTCGGCGCGGCGCAGGATCACCCCATGCACGCGGCGGCCCTGCAGGTGCGGCGCCAGGCCGCGGCGGGTGGTTTCTACTTCGGGCAGTTCGGGCATGGCACGATTCTATGCCCGCTCAGCGTGGTGGTGCAGCCAGTTCGCGCGCATCCAGGAACCCATCGCCGTTGGCGTCCTGCTTGTGGAAGCGCTGCACGATCGTCTGCCGCTGCTGTTCGCGGGTGATGGCCCTGCCCTTGCCGCCGGGCAGCTCGTCGCCACTCAGCACGCCATCGCCGTTGCGATCCATGCGATCGAAGGCGTACAGCATCCACTGCAGGTACTCGGCTTCACTGACCTTGCCGTCGCCGTCGCTGTCCATGCGCTGCAGGTAGCTGGTGGTGTCGCTGACCTGGGCCTGCACGGCAGGCGCCCACACTGCGACCAGCAGCAACACCGTCAGCGCAGCCCTCATCCGCCCACCAGGGTGTAACCCTTCAGTCGCGCGGCATAGGCCTGCAGCGCGGCAATGCCGCTTTCCTCGGCCTCGCGGCACCAGGCCTGCAGTTGACGCAGGCGCTCGGCGGCATCGTGGCCACGTGCTTCCAGCAGCGTTGCCAGGCGCGCGCGGTATTCCACCAGGGTACGGATGCGCGGGCGCTGGGCGACCCATTCGCTGAGCTGCGCGCGGCTGTCCGGCTTCAACCAGCGGCCGTCGTTGACCAGGCCACGGCGCAGCCGGCGCGGCAGCAACCGGCGCAGCTTGGCACCGGCGTACCGTGCTTCCTCGCGCAATGCCGGCATGAACACGTTGCGCTGGTAGTCGGTCATCGCCTGGAAGCGATGCGACAACAGGGCTTTCAGGGTGTCGGCGTCGGGCACGGCGATGTTGGGGCGCACGTCCATCGCCGGCGCCACCCGCAATACCTTGGCCAGGCGCAGGGCTTGCAGCAGGCGGATCGCGCTCCAGCCGATGTCGAACTCCCAGCGCCGCATCGCAAAGCGCGCCGAGCTGGGGAACGCATGGTGGTTGTTGTGCAGTTCCTCGCCGCCAATCCAGAACGCCCACGGCGTCAGGTTGGTGGAGGTGTCGGCCGACTCGTAGTTGCGATAGCCCCACCAGTGGCCCAGGCCATTGACCACGCCGGCGGCCCAGAACGGAATCCACGCCATCTGGATCGCCCACAGGGCGATGCCCGGCAGGCCGAACAGCACCGTGTTGATCGCAAACAGCAGCACCGGGCCGAAGGTGGCATAGGGGGTGTACAGGCGGCGCTCGATGGCGTCGTCCGGCGTGCCGCGCCCGTACTGTTCGATGTCCTCGCGCATGCCGCGTGCTTCGCGGTAGAGCTCCACGCCGCGCCAGAACACCTGGCCGATGCCCCGGGTGACCGGGCTGTGCGGGTCGTCCTCGGTTTCCACCTTGGCGTGGTGCTTGCGATGGATCGCCACCCATTCCTTGGTGATCATCGAGGTGGTCAGCCAGGTCCAGAAGCGGAAGAAGTGCGCGACCACCGGGTGGAAGTCCACGCCCCGATGCGCCTGGCTGCGGTGCAGGTAGAGGGTGACCGAGAAGATCGTGAGCTGGGTGAAGACCAGCAGCACCAGGGCCAGCTGCCACCAGCCCAGGCCAAGCACGCCACCAGTCAGCAGGGACATCAGGGCATCAGGCATGGCGGCTCTCCAGAGCGACACAGGTATGGAAGACATCATGGGCGCTTGCGTTGCAAACTGCACCTTGCACCGCTGGATTGGCAGCGCCATTCCGTGGCTTCGTTCACAGTTGGGGACCCGTGTTGTCGAGCCTTGATCCGCGCATCCGCGCCGTAGACCCTGCCCCATCCGCCGGGGACCTGCCGCCCTTGATCGAACTGGACCGCGCCAGCGTGATGCGCGGCCAGGTGAAGGTCCTGCACGGGCTGAGCCTGCGCATCGCGCAGGGCCAGCACACCGCCCTGCTCGGCCCCAATGGCTGTGGCAAGTCCACCTTCATCAAGCTGATCACCCGCGAGCTGTACCCGCTGGCGCAGGCCGACGGCACGGTGGCGGTGAAGGTGCTGGGGCAGAACCGCTGGCAGGTCGACCGCCTGCGTTCGCAGCTGGGCATCGTCACTGGCGACCTCAGCAGCAACCTGGCCGACATGCCGGGGCTGACGGTGGAGCAGGCGGTGCTGTCGGGGTTCTTCGCCAGCTACATGGTGCCGGCCTTCCGCGAGGTCACCGCCGACATGCGCGGGCGGGTCGGCGAGACCCTGGCGATGACCGGTGCGTCGGGCCTGCGTGAGCGTGCCTACGCCGAATTGTCGGCCGGCGAGACCCGCCGCGTGCTGATCGCCCGTGCGCTGGTCAACCGGCCGCAGGCGCTGCTGCTGGATGAACCCTCCACCGGGCTGGACCTGGTGGCCCGCCAGCAGTTGATCGCCACCATGCGCGTGCTGGCCCAGCAGGGCATCACCCTGGTGCTGGTCACCCATCACATCGAGGAAGTGATTCCCGAGATCGAGCGTGTGGTGCTGCTGCGCGACGGCCGCGTGGTGGCCGATGGCGCGCGCGCCGAGCTGCTGCGCGACGAACCGCTGTCGGCCGTGTTCGGCGGCGCGATCACGGTGGTGGAACAGGAAGGACGGCTGACCGCGTACGCGGGGTGATCGACATGCCACTGTAGAGCCGAGCCTATGCTCGGCTGCTCTTGGCCGCGGGAACGGCAGCCGAGCATAGGCTCGGCTCTACAGAAGACGGTGCAGCGGGCCGGATGTTCCGGCCCGCTGCACCCTTGCTCAGAACCGCAACGCCAGCGCGCGCGACTCGATCGGTGCCATCCGGCTCTGGTCCTGCAGCTGCAGGTCGCGCAGTTCATACGGCGCACCGAAGCCGGCAGGCAACGCGGCCTGGTCGAACGGCAGCACCAGCGCGCCACGGCCCGGGCCATCGAACCACGCTGCAGCATGGGCCTGCGCCACCGGCTGCAACTGGCCGTTGGCCGCGGTGGCATACAGCGTGCCGCGCGCCTCGTAGCGGCCGGCGGCGGCCACCTGCAGCGGCAGGCTGACCTGGCGGCTGGCCGCATCGGGCATGGCCTGGCCGACGAAGCGGGCGGTCGGCCTGGCCACCGCGAAGGCAACCTTGCCATCGCGCAGCACGCCGTCGGCCTGGGCAAACACCTGCAGCTCCCACAGGCCCTGGGTGTTGCTGGCCTCGGCCGGAATCCTTACCTGTGCGCGCAGGCTGCCATCGGTGGTGCGCAGCAGCCGCTGCGGCCAGCTGCGGCCATCGGGTGCGACCAGCAGCGCTTCACCGCCGAGGCTGCCGCGTCGTGCACGCAGCGTCGCCGCGCTGGCCCCGTCTTCCAGCAGACGCGCCTGCAGCTGCACGTTGCCACCGGCCAGCACCTGCGCCTGGCTGGCCTGCACTTCCAACCGCAGCGGGCTGTTGGGCTCCAGCACCTGCACCACGTAGCGGCCCTGCGCCTGCGCGCTCTGCAGCCGGTAAGCGCCAGCTGCGCTGGTGCTACCGGTGCGCAGCATGCTGCTGCCATCGCTGACCGGCATGCCCGCATCCTGCAGCTGGCGTGCATCGACACTGCGCGCAACGCTGCTGCGCCCCGCCGGATCACGCACCTGCAGCGCGCTGGCCGGCAGCGCGCGGGCGCCCGGCGCCGGGCTGAGCTGGATCACCGCATCGGGCGCGCTCAGCGGCAGTTCCAGGCCGCGCTGCAGCTCGGCACCGTCGACCTGCTGCCAGTAGCTGCGGCTGATCGCGGCCTGGGGGCCGGGGGCCTGCAGTGGCTGCGCCGGGTCCAGCGCCCAGGCGAAGGCCAGCGGCGCGTGCTCGCTTTCATCGGCCGGCAGCGGCGCGGCAACCAGGCCGGCGGGAATCTGGTCGCCGGCGGCGACGCGCAGCGGCTGCGCGGCCTGCGCCGATGCGGTGGAAAGGACCGCCAGCACGGCGGTAGCCAGCAGGGTGGAATGGATCGTCATGGTCATCTCCCTCACTGGGTCAGGTCGTTGCGCAGGATGCTGCCGAGGCCGAAGCACTCGCGGCGGCTCTGGTTGTGGCTGAGCGGCTCGGCGCCCTGGGTGCGCGCCTTGTCGGTGAACCACAGGGTGCCGGCCGCCTTCTGGCTGCTGCATTCCAGGAAGCCGTCCGAGCACGATGACAGCCAGTTCTGGGTGAACTCCAGGCCGACATTGGCGGCGTAGCCACCGCAGTAGCTGTTGCTGTCCCACACCGCCGATTCGACATCGCTGCCAACCACTGCGCGGAACGGCTTGGGCAGGGCCGGGCGGCCGGCGGTGCCATACAGGTTCTGCGCGTTGTAGGTGGCCATGTGTCCCACCTGCTGCATGCGCACGGCATCGTTCTTGTAGCCCAGCAGCCAGCCCAGCGAGGTTTCGAAGGTGTTGCCGTTGAGCACCGCGTCGGCCAGCGGCGTACCTGCCGACGAGGGCGCCAGCGCAGTGACCTTGCGCACCCGGTTGATGATCTTCGGGTAGCGGCTGTCGTAGGTGGGGTTGGACAGGATCCAGCGCATCACGTTGCCGCCGTTGGAGTGGGTGATCACCACCAGCTGGGTGATGCCACGGCTGTCGATGAAGCCGGTGAGCTGGTTGGCCAGGCAGCCGGCCGCTTCCGGCTTCCACATGTACTGGGTGAAGTCGCAGTTGATGACCACGTAGTTGCTGCTGTTCGGCATGCCCTGGCGGACGGTGTCGATGATCGCCGGCTGCCAGTAGTCCTGCGTGGCATTGGTCTGCGCGCCGGTGCCATGCACGAAGGCCACGCCGTAGACATCGGCGGCCTGCGCCGGGGCGGTCGCCAACCCCAGAACCAGGGCCAGGACGGTACTTCCTGTTGCGGTGCTGCGCATCGCTTCTCTCCCTTTCAGCGGATCCCCCCGGCCCGGCTGTGACCTGATGCTCATGGCGGCAGCACGTGAAAGTCCGTGCGCTGCGCCCGGATTCAGGAGATTGCCGACACTTGATGACGGTTTTCACCACCCAGCGGCGGACCATGCCGGGTCTGGCCGTATGACCGATGGCCACTGCGGCCGGTGATCGAGGCTGCGATCATGGCCGGCGAGTTTCCTTCCCGAGTCTGCCCATGTCGTCGATCCTCTCCCCTGCCCGTCCACTGCTCGGCCTGGCCATCGCGCTGTCGCTGGCCGGCTGTGCCGCCACCGCCAGCAAGCCGACCGCCGTCGAAGCCAACATCACCACCAAGGCCGTGGGCTACCTGGACAAGACCGCGGTGCCGGCCAGCATCGACCTGGTACCAGCACCACCGGCGGCCGGCTCGGCCGCCTTCGCGCTGGACGAACAGGTCAGCCGTGAAGCCCGTGCGCTGCGCGGCAGCCCGCGCTTCACCCAGGCCGGCGTCGATGCGGAGCTGGGTTTCCCGGAAGGCGCCAACCACTTCTCCTGCGCCGCCGACATTGATGTCGACGCAGTGAAGACCCCGGCCCTGTACCGTCTGCTGGAGCGCAGCCGCATCGACGCCAGCGCTGCCACCAAGGCCGCCAAGAACACCTACAAGCGCCCCCGTCCGTTCATGGTCAACGGCGAGCCGACCTGCTCGCCGAAGGATGAGGAGGGGCTGCGCAGCAACGGTTCCTATCCGTCCGGCCACACCTCGATCGGCTGGGCATGGGCATTGATCCTGTCGGAGATCGCACCGGACCGCGCCGATGCCATCCAGGCACGCGGTCGCAACTACGGCGAGAGCCGCCTGGTGTGCAACGTGCACTGGCAGAGCGACATCCTCGAAGGCCGCTTCATGGGCGCGGCTGCCGTCGCCCGTCTGCATGACAACGCCGCGTTCAACAAGGACCTGCTGGCTGCGCGCAAGGAAATCGCTGCCGCGCGCAAGGCCGGCCTGCATTCCAGCCGTGACTGCGCCACCGAGAACGCGGTGCTGAAGGTGCGCCCGCAGAGCGCGCTGTAAGCCATGCCTCTGTAGAGCCAAGCCATGCTCGGCTCAGAGCAGCCGAGCGCAGGCTCGGCTCTACAGGAAGCAGAAAACAGAAGGGCCGGCATTGCGCCGGCCCTTCTTCATTGCATCACTGCTGCAACCGCATCAGAACTTCGCGGTGAACTCCACGCCCCAGGTACGCGGCTCGTTGAGGAAGCCGGTCAGGTTGTTGAAGTCGATCGCGCCGACCACGCGGGTCTGGTTGGTCAGGTTGCGGCCGAACACGGCCACGTCGTACTGGCCGTAATCCCAGTTGTAGCCCAGGCGCAGGCCACCTTCCAGCGAGCTGCGGCCACGGAACTCCGGCGACTCGTAGATGAAGAAGTTGACCGCACTGCGGTAGGCCCAGTCGGTGTAGGCATACAGCTCGCTGCCATCGCTGAGCGGGAAGCCCACGCGCAGGGTCGCGTTGTGGATCCACTTCGGCGCCTGCGGCAGCGGATTGCCGTTGACCAGGGCGTAGGTGCCGCCATTGATGATGGTGGTCGGGTCGGTGATGGTGCAGCCGCCGCCACAGACCGCCACCGCCAGGTTCTTGTCCTTGATCTCGGTGTCGTTGTAGCTGCTGCCGAAGGTCAGCAGAACGTTGTCGGCCAGGTAGGCTTCCAGGTCCAGCTCGACGCCCTGGCCGATGGTCTTGTCGGCGTTGAGCAGGGTGGCGGTGTTGTTGGTGCCACCCACGGCGATCAGCTGCTGGCCGTCCACGTCGTAGCGGAACACGCTGAAGCCCAGGCGTGCGCGACGCTCGAACAGGTCGGCCTTGATGCCGGCTTCGTACGAGATCACCTTCTCCGAATCGGCCTGCGACAGGCCCGGCGCGAACGCCAGGCGACCCTGGATCGACGGTGCACGGAAGCCCTTGGCCACGCGCGCATAGGCATTGACGTTGTCGGTCAGCTTGTACACGCCGCTGACATCCCAGCTGACGTCGTTGACGTCGGTGTTGGCCAGGTACGGGCCACTGACCGGGGTACCGAACGGCACGGCCTGCAGCACGCTGGCGCTGAAGTCCTTCTTGTCCTGCGTGTAGCGCACGCCGGCACGCAGCTTGAAGCGGTCGGTGACATCGAAGTCGCCCGACGCGAACACCGCCCACGCCTTGTTGCGCTGCTGCTGCACCACGTGGCCGGTCTGCGGATTGCCCGGGGTCAGCGAGTCGTAGTTGAAGTTGTTGATGGTGACGTCTTCATCGAAGTAGAAGACGCCGGCCTGCCAGTCGAAGCGGCCCCATTCGTTGGATTCCACGCGGAATTCCTGGGTCCACTGGCGGTGGTGCGGCAGGCCGTCGGCCGACTCGGACGAGAACGGAATCAGGCCCGGGCCGGAGTTGCCCGCGCCGAGGAACGCTGCGCCGTAGCCACCGTCGATGTCGCCACGGTTGAGCGATTCGGCGGTCTCATAGCCGGTGATCGAATGCAGGGTCACCGAACCGAGGTTCCACTGCAGGCGCGCGCTGCCGCCCCAGGTTTCCAGGTCGGAGAAGTTGACGCCGTCATTGGCGACCTTGTCGCGGTCGAAGTTCTCGACCAGCGCGTTGCCGCCCTTCTCGATGATGTTGGCGCGGAACAGGCGGGCGGTGCCGTTGAGCTTGCGCTTGTGCAGGTTGAACAGCGCTTCGAAATCCTCGCCTTCGTACAGGAACTGCACGCGGCCGGCGGCTTCGTCATAGCCTTCGAAGCCGCTGTTGGGCGCACCGGCACGGGTGTTGTCGACCCAGTCGTCGCGACGCTGGTAGATGGCCGACACGCGTGCGGACCAGCGGTCGGTCAGCGGGCCGCCGTAGGCGCCCTGCACGTTCCAGCTGTTGTAGGTGCCATAGCCCACGCGCACGTAGCCATCGGCATCCTGCGACGGACGCGCCGAATCGAACTTGACCACGCCGGCCGGGGTGTTGCGCCCGAACAGGGTGCCCTGCGGACCGCGCAGCACTTCCACACCGGCCAGGTCGAACAGCGGGAAGCCCTTCAGCAGCGGGCTTTCCTGCACCACATCGTCGTACACCAGCGAGACCGGCTGCGAAGCATTGAGATCGAAATCGGTGTTGCCCAGGCCGCGGATGTAGAAACGCGGGAAGGCACGGCCGTAGGAGGACTCGATGTTGAGGCTCGGCACGCGCGCAGCAAGGAAGCGGATGTCATCGCCCGCCGAACCGAGCACGTCGAGCTTTTCGCCCTGGATCGCGCTGATCGCAACCGGTACGTCCTTGGCGTTCTCGACGCGACGCTGTGCAGTCACCTGCAGCGCATCGAGGGCGACCGGATCCTTGGCGGCGGGGGTTTCCTGAGCGGCTGCTGCCAGCGGCAGCAGGGCGGAAAGAGCGACAACGAGCGGGCGCGCGACCGGAGAGCGGCCACGGGAAGTACGGGTCGGAGACATGGCGGTAGGCTGTGTTTGGAGGGGTGGTAAAACGGCGCTACCAGATAATTGTTGCAATACAGCACCTCCCTCGCAAATGCCGATCGTTCATGGCCGCCTCGCGCGCCGCCGGAAGCTGCCGCTAGACTCGGCGTTTTCCCCCGCAACGGACCTGCTGCGATGACCCAGTGGTACTTCCATGCTCCCGGCCAGGCCGACCGTGTCGGTCCGTTCGACGAGGAGGCCGCGCGCCGCTTCGCCCAGGCCAATCCGCGCGCGCTGGCCTGGTGCCAGGGCATGACAGGGTGGACACCGGTGTCCGAAATCGTCGCCCTGCAGCAGGCCGGCGCCGCCACGGCAGCGCCGCCGCCGATGCCCCCAGCCACGCCCGCAACCGCAACTGCGTCCACCGGCAGCCGTGCCGACCGCATCGACTTCCGCATCGTCGGCCATGAAATGCAGTTCGTGGAAATCGAACTGGACCCCGGCGAGGGTGCGGTGGCCGAGGCCGGCGCGTTGATGTTCAAGGACGCTTCGGTGCAGATGGATACCGTCTTCGGCGGCGGTGCACGCGGTGGCCAAGGCAGCGGTTTCATGGACAAGGTGATGGCCGCCGGCAAGCGCGTGCTGACCGGTGAGAGCCTGTTTGCCACTGTCTACACGCAGACCGGCCAGGGCCGCGGCAAGGTCGCCTTCGCTGCGCCCTATCCCGGTACCGTGCTGGCGATGAAGCTGGACCAGCACGGCGGGCGCCTGATCTGCCAGAAGGACAGCTTCCTGGCCGGCGCGCGCGGCGTGCAGATCGGCGTGCAGTTCCAGCGCAAGATCATGACCGGCCTGTTCGGTGGCGAGGGCTTCATCATGCAGAAGCTGGAGGGCGACGGCTGGGTGTTCATCCATGCCGGCGGCTGCGTGGTCGAGCGTGAGCTGGCCGCCGGCGAACGCCTGGATGTCGATACCGGCTGCATCGTCGCCTACCACCCGACCGTGGACATGGACGTGCGCCGGGTCAAAGGCATCCGAAGCGTGCTGTTCGGTGGCGAGGGCGTGTTCCTGGCCACCCTGACCGGGCCGGGCAAGGTCTGGCTGCAGTCGCTGCCGTTCTCGCGCCTGGCCGGCCGCATGTGGATGGCGGCGCCGCAGGGCGGCGGCAAGAGCCGCGGCGAGAGTTCGCTGCTGGGCTGAGTGGGCCGACGGCCGGACGGCGCGCCGGTTCTGACCGCAGGATATCGGTAGGTGCCGACCTTGGCCGGCACTGGATTGTGCAAGCGCCGGCCAAGGTCGGCATCTACCGCCCGCATTTCATGAATGGGGAGCCGCCCCACCCTGCCCGCCCTGCCACGCCTTCGGTATGCTGGCGCCCTTTCCTGAATCCGGCGCCGCGAGCGCACTGCCGATGAGCCTGTTCCGCCCCCGTGTGCTGCTGTCCGTCGCCCTGCTCGGCCTGCTGGCCGGCTGCGGTGGCGAAGAGGTCCGCCCCACCCCGCCCGCGCAGCCCACCCTGGTGCCGCAGGCCAAGCCGGTGAAGATCGGCATCGCCCTCGGCGGCGGCGCGGCCAAGGGCTTTGCGCATATCGGCGTGATCAAGATGCTCG
The DNA here is from genome assembly GCF_002750935.1 of Stenotrophomonas sp. LMG 10879. Classification (NCBI taxonomy): domain Bacteria; kingdom Pseudomonadati; phylum Pseudomonadota; class Gammaproteobacteria; order Lysobacterales; family Lysobacteraceae; genus Stenotrophomonas; species Stenotrophomonas sp. LMG 10879. Next base: position 85,539 of record NZ_PEJT01000004.1, on the reverse strand, counting down.
AGGCCAACGGCTTCGAACCGGTGGTGGTGTCCGGCACCAGTGCCGGCAGCGTGGTCGGCGCGCTGTATGCCAGCGGCATGGACGCCTTCCAGATGCAGAGCAAGGCGGTGGCGCTGGATGAAGCCAGCATCCGCGACGTACGCCTGTTCTCCGGTGGCCTGGTGCAGGGCCAGAAGCTGCAGGACTACGTCAACGAACAGGTGGCCAACCGCCCGGCCGAGCGCCTGAAGAAGCCGTTCGCTGCCGTCGCCACCCAGCTGGAAACCGGCGAGCGCTCGATCTTCGTGCGCGGCAATGTCGGTCAGGCGGTGCGCGCGTCGAGCAGCATCCCCGGCGTGTTCGAACCGGTGAAGATCGGTGGCCGCAACTACATCGACGGCGGCGTGGTCAGCCCTGTGCCGGTGGACGCCGCGCGCCAGCTCGGCGCCGAGTTCGTGATCGCCGTGGACATCTCCAGCAAGGCCAGCGGCAAGGCGCCGACCGGCATGCTCGGCATCGTCAACCAGTCGATCTCGATCATGGGCCAGCGCCTGGGCGAGCAGGAACTGGCACGCGCGGACATCGTGATCCGGCCGAAGGTGCTGGACATCGGCGCGGCCGACTTCAGCCAGCGCGGCACCGCCATCCTGGAAGGCGAGAAGGCCGCGATGGCGGCGATGCCGCAGATCCGCGCCAAGATCCAGCAGATGCAGAAGGCCCGCGCCGCCGCATTGGCACCGGCACCGGTGGCTGCGCCGAAGTGCGACGAGCCTTCGCGCCTGGGCAAGCTGATGGGCCGCAAGGAAAAGTGCTGAAGCGCACTGCCTGAACGACCCAGGCGGTCAGCGCCGCGGCGGTGGATAGCCACTGGCCAGGCGTCGCTGACGGCGCCGCTCGTCGACCGCCCGGTCATGCCGCTGTGCGCTCAGCTGCAACTGCTCCATCGCGTCCCCCGGCAGCCACAGCTGCTGCTGCGCACGGGTGATCGCGACGTAGGCTGCGCGCACCGGGCTGTGCAGCGCGCGCGCATCATGGCCGCTGTCGAAGCAGCACGGCGCCATGGACACCGTGGCGAACTGCAGGTTCTTGGCATGCTGGGCCAGGCACAGCACGATGCTGGCCTCGCCCGCATCGACCAGCTGCCCGAGCAGACGCTGCAGCGCCGCAGCATCGAAGCCACCGGCAAACAGCGCGGGAATGTCCGCCTGTCCACGCTTGGCGCAGACCTGCACGAAGCTTTCCCAGCGTTGTCCGGGGCCGCCAGCGGCGGCGCTGCGCCATGCATCGATCGGACCGTCCACCTCTTTCAACAGCGCCTGCCGCGACGCCGGATGCAGATGCACGCGCGCACCACGCGCAACCAGCGCGTTGGCTTCCAGCAGCATCCGCCACAGGCTGCCGTACAGTCGGGCGCCAGTGCTGGGCACCACCGACCAGTCGTCATAACGGCGCAGGCCGGTGGCGCGGTCGCTGGCCCCCATGAACGGTGCCGGCTCGCCGAGATCGTCCAGTGCCAGCGACTGGTTGACCAGCGCATCGACCTGGCGCCCCTGGCGCACCGACTGGTGCATCTCCAGCGTTTTCGCCGATGACCAGCGCTGTACGCGTCCGCTCAACCGCTGATGCGGATCGCCAAGGCTGACCACGCCGGGCGCGTGGGTGGCCAGCAGCTGTTTCCACGCCGGGCTGAGATCGTGCGCCTCATCGACCAGCACCATGCCCAGCGACACCGGCAGCGGCACGCCACGCAGCGCCAGCCATTTGCCGATATGGCCCGCATCCAACCGCAGGCAGCCGCCCTTCTGCACCACTGCATCGAACATGCAGCGCCAGACGAACTCCGCCGCCGCGATGAACGGCGTGGCTTCCAGCTGCGCTGCGCCCAGCGAGCGCTGGAAGTGCCAGGCCTGCAGGTTCGGCGCTGACGACGCGCACCAGCGGTTGATGGCGTCCAGGGCGATCATCAAGACCTGGTCCGGCCGGCGCGCGCCGATGGCCGGCAGGCCGAGCCGTGCGGCCGCCTCGCGCAAGGTCAGCGTGCTCTGCCGGTAGGTGGGTACGAAGCCGCCGGTCAGGCCGTTGGCGGCGGCATGGCGGGCGATCGTGTTGGCGAACTCGATCTGGGTCAGCAGGCGGGTGCCAGCGTCGGCCGGCAGCCGCGCGCGGAATGCCTCGACCTGGCCACGCGTGGGCGCCACGTAGGTGTAGCGGCCCGGGCGCGCCTGCAGCAGCGCCAGCACCAGATGGCCCTTGCCGGTGCCGGCGTAGGCCTGCAGGTCGATCAGTTCATCGGGATTGGCGGCGATCGCGCGCAGCACGCGTGCCTGTTCGGAGGTGAACAGGCCGTTGTGCTGGGTCGCGTGCGTTGTCTGTCCGTCATCGCCGGCGTCTTCGTCATCGCCTTCGGCCAGTGATGTCGCCGGGAAATGGATGGTGTGCTCTTCCAGGGTGATCCTGCAGGCCGCCTGGAAGTCCGCGCCGGGATACGCGTGCGGCGACGCTGCCAGCACTGTCTCCATCACTTCGTCCGGTGCCAGCAGCACGTCCTGCGCAGCCAGCACACCCAGCCACGCTTCCAGCGCCCGCGCATCCTGTCCAGCGCTGGCCGCCAGCTGCGCCTGCGCAGCAGGGCCATCATCCGCGGCGAACAACGCACAGGCATCGTGCAGCAACCGCTGCAGCTGGGCGGCCGGTTGCTTCTGCCGGCGGCACAGCATGGCCACCAGCAGGCCGGCCTGCTCCAGCGGCGTGTCCGGCTGCGTGCCGTCGGTCAGGTGCCGCAGCAGGCTTTGCTCGCGCAGCGGAAGGAACACCAGGGAAGACGTCGAGGATGGGGTATCAGACATGCCGGAGCCAGAAGGAATCACTGCGCTGCCTGCGTGTTGACGGCCGCCGCGGGGCACGATGCTCGACCAGTGCGCGCGCGCCGTCAAACATCACGGCGCCCGCTCATTCAAGCTGCGACAACGGCAATGCCTGGAAACCCTTGACCGTGCGCAGCACGAAGCTGGAATTGGCGTCGGCCACGCCGCCGGCGTTGAGCAGCCTGTCGAGCAGGAAGCGTGAAAAATGTTCCAGGTCGCGCACATAGACATGCAGCAGGTAGTCCATGTCGCCGGTCAGGGCGTGGCAGGCCACCACTTCATCCCAGGCCTGCACGCTGTCGACGAAGTGCCCGATCGCGGCCTGGTCATGCTTTTCCAGCTGCACGCGCACGAAGGCCTGCAGCCCCAGGCCGAGCCGGCGCGGCTCCAGGCGCGCGCCATAGCCGACGATCACCCCTTCGCTTTCCAGCCGCTGCAGGCGACGCAGGCAGGCCGACGGCGACAGGTTCACCCGTGTCGCCAGCTCGGCGTTGGTGGCGCGACCATCACGCTGGATTTCGGCCAGCAGACGTATATCCGTGCGATCGAACTGGACTTCTCCGGCCATTGTTGCCCCGCAACATGGTGAGTACGCAATGATATTGCGCCAAGGCGGCTGATCCGCGCAACTTTTGCAACCCTGTTGCGCGCCCCCTGCCCTAGCATCAACGGTATCCCGTCAAGGAGTCTTCCATGGACCTCGCCCAGCCCCGCCGCGTCGAACACCAGCAGACCGACAAGGGCTACGTGCCGGTGTACACCACCGCGCTCGTCGAGCAGCCGTGGGACACCTATACCGCCGACGACCACGCTACCTGGAGCACGCTGTACCAGCGCCAGCGCGAGCTGCTGGTCGGCCGCGCCTGCCAGGAATTCCTGGATGCACAGGACGAGATGGGCATGAGCGCGCACATGATTCCGCGCTTCGACCAGCTCAACGAAGTGCTCGGTGCGGCCACCGGCTGGACCCTGGTGGGCGTGGAAGGCCTGCTGCCGGAACTGGATTTCTTCGATCACCTCGCCAACCGCCGTTTCCCGGTCACCTGGTGGATCCGCCGTCCCGACCAGATCGACTACATCGCCGAACCGGATCTGTTCCACGACCTGTTCGGCCACGTGCCGCTGCTGATGAACCCGGTGTTCGCCAACTACATGGAGGCCTACGGCCGTGGTGGCGTCAAAGCGCACGCGATCGGCCCGGAGGCGCTGCAGAACCTGACCCGCCTGTACTGGTACACGGTGGAGTTCGGCCTGATCGATACGCCCGAAGGCATGCGCATCTACGGTGCCGGCATCGTCTCGTCGAAGGGCGAATCGCTGTACTCGCTGGAGTCGGCCGCACCGAACCGCATCGGTTTCGACCTGCAGCGGATCATGCGCACGCGCTACCGCATCGACACGTTCCAGAAGACCTACTTCGTCATCGACAGCTTCGAACAGCTGATGCAGGCGACGTCACCGGACTTCACCCCGATCTATGCCGCGTTGGCCGACCAGGCGCACCTGCCGGCCGGCGATGTGCAGGCTGAGGACCGCGTGTTCCAGGCCGGTACGGGTGAGGGCTGGGCTGATGGTGGGGATGTGTGAGGGTCCACCGGTTCAACGCAGGCGGTCAGGAATCGTCGCTGGCAGTTGATTGAGCCGCTGCAGCACCGCGTGCGCGTGATAGGTCCGTCCCCAGCGACGATCGTTGCCGGGGACAAGGACTCCTTCAGACTCAAGCGCGTAGATGCCCGTCAGGGCAGATCTATCGGAAACGTCCAATAACGCAGCCACTTTGGCTGCGGTCACCACCGGGTGGCCGATCAGCAGTGGCGGAAGCCTGCGTGCCACCGAGTCGCGTCGATATCCTCGAAGTTGAATCTCCCACGCTGCCATCAGCCGGGACATGTCATCGGCGATGGAGATCGCGTCATGGGAAGACTCCACTACGGCCTGGCACAGCATATCCATCCACGGGCCCCATTCACCGCGAAGCTGCACTTGGTTGAGAGCGTCGTAGTAGGCGCTCCTGTTGCGCAGCAAGGCGCCTGACAGGTAAAGCGGTGGGTGGTGTTCGGCGGCCAGGATCAACGGCAACAGCAGCCTTCCCGTGCGTCCGTTGCCATCCTTGTAAGGATGGATGGTTTCAAACTGGGCGTGGGCTATTGCCAGTTGCGCAATGATGTTGAGTTCAAACGGCTCGTCCTCAACGGGCTCGTACTTCAGCATGGCGCGCTCGAGTTCACGCATCCCCTCGTCAATGCGATCGGGCGGCGAAGGAACGAAACGGGCATCCTCCGGTCGTCCACCCAGCGGGCCGATGATGGCCTGCTCCTGGCGGTAGCATCCCTTTGGAAAGTCGTCCGCAGCGTCCTGCATCAGCACTGCATGGAGCTGGTTCACCAGCGTGAGATCGAGCGCCTCACGTCCGCGGGCACGCACGGCGTCAAGGCCCAGTTGCAATGCCTGTACGTAGCGCTCGGTCACCACGACATCGGCAGGCAAACCATCCAGGCCGAGTGTGGCTTCAAACACCAGCAGTTCGTCCAGGTTGGTCTGGGTACCCTCGATCTGGGAGCTCTGAACGGCTTCGCGCCGCGCGAGCGTCCGGGTCACCATGTCGGGGGCAGGCCATTGCCTCATCGCCTGATCCAGACGATCCAGTGAGGCATTTGCAGCGATGAGGCGCTGCCGCGAGCCCGCATGCCCTTCCGGCAGCCGGCGAGGCGTCGGTGGAGGGACCATCGCCAGCAGATTGGGCCGCCCTTCCACGGGAACGAGGTAGGTCTGCAAGGGCCCTGCAATGTCTGCCCGGCGCATCGGAAATCTCCGCGGAAGTCACTCTATCCTTCAAAAGGCTCCCATGCTTTTGAAGTTTAGGCAAGTAACCTTCAAATTCACCCAGGGCTTTTGAAGCTTTTGGGGATGGATCGCCCGTCCCGGTACCCTGCAGGCCATGACCGATGTGTTTACCGACCTGCGGGTTACCGACGTCGATTTCGACGACGACTTCATCCTGCTGATCCTGGCCGACGGCCGCCGCACCCGGCAGCCGTTGCGCTGGGCGCCTGCGCTGCATGAAGCTGACGCCACGCAGCGAGCGCAGTGGGTGCTCACTGCCGACGGGCTGGGCGTGAACTGGCCGGCGCTGCTGCCGGCGCAGGAACGCGGCGTGGTCGACGTTCCAAACCAGGTGTGGGATGACCGCTATGAAGCCGCCCTCGCCCGCCTGCAATCGCATGCCTGGAAGTTGGATGCGCTGTCTGACGAAGACCAGCAGCTGGTCGCGCTGTGGCGGATGGAAGCAGACATCAACAACGGCGGCTTCATGCAGTTCCTGTGCAACTGGGGCGACCCCACCTGCCAGCTGGCGCTGCGCGCATTGCAGGCGATGGGCGCAACACAGACCCACGCGATCCTGGCGGGCATGCGCGGGCTGCTGGATCGTCTGGAAGACGACCCGGCGATCGAGGAACTGACCGACCTGTACGGCGCGATGAGCGAAGACGAGCAGCAGGCGCTGGAGGCGTTCGAGGACGACTACTACGCCCGCCCGGAAGATCTTGCGCGATTGGGCCTGAAGCATTTCGGCGCGGAGCCGTTGTAGAGCCAAGCCGAGCATGGGCTCGGCTCTACAGATAAGCGCAGACCCGTGTAGAGCCAAGCCGAGCATGGGCTCGGCTCTACAGATAAGCGCAGACCCGTGTAGAGCCGAGCCCACGCTCGGCTGCTTTTCAGCTACCGCGGATACGCCAGCAGCACCACCAGATCCTCATCACCTACCTGCTGCAGCGCATGGCTGCTGCCCTTGCGCGTCAGCAGCGCATGCCCAGCACGCACGTCGTACTGCTTCCCATCCAGCACATAGCTGCCCTGCCCGCTGACGATGTAGTAGATCTCATCCTTGTGCTGCGGGTGCAGGCCGATGCCCGCGCCCTTGTGCAGCACACGCTTGCGCAGCACGAACGGCAGGCCCTGCGCATCGGCGAAGAACGGATACGCCGTGGTCGGCCCGGCGCCGCCGTGCGGGCCCGGTTGCGCGCGCGCCAGCGTGTCCTCATGCACCACCTGCGAGGGTCGCGCAGGATCGTCACCCTGCCCTGCACCCGTCACATCGCAGTCGATATCACGCACCAGTGCGGGCTTCAGCGTCGGCAACACCTGCACCGCTTCGCGCAGCACCAGGCACGCCACTGCAGTGGCACCGGCCGCGCTGAAGTGCGTGCCATCGGCCTTGTGCTGTTCCGGCACGAACAGGAAGTACGGACGCGCGCCCTGCTCGCCCAGTGCGCGGATCCAGCGCATGCTGCGGTCGTTGAGGTCGATCAGCGCGACGTGTTCGCGTGCGGCCAGCTGCTGCATGGCCAGCGTGTAACGCGCATGCGTATCCAGCAGCGAACCGAAGTCGTACAGCAGCCGCGCCACCGGCGTGACCAGCACCGGTGTGGCGCCCTTGTCACGCGCCACCTGCACGTAACGCATCAGCAGTTGTGGATAGTCGCTGTCCGGGTCGGTGTAGCGCGTGGGATCTTCAAACTTCGCGTCGTTGTGGCCGAACTGGATCAGCAGCACATCGCCACGACGTAGTTCGGCGGCAATCGCATCCAGGCGCCCTTCGTCGATGAAGCTGCGCGTGCTGCGCCCGCCCTTGGCGTGGTTGTGCACTTCGAAACGCGCCGGGTCCAGATAGCTCTGCAGCATCTGCCCCCAGCCGGCCTGTGGCGCGCGTTCGGGGCCGTATTCGGCAGCGGTGGAATCGCCGGCAATGAACAGCCGCACCGGCGCCGCATGCGCGGCGGTGCTCGACAGCAACAGCAGCAACAACAGCCTTCGCATCGCCAGCCCCCTGTAGAGCCGAGCCACGCTCGGCTGTTTTTTGATCAGAGCGCGACAGCCGAGCATTGGCTCGGCTCTACAGACCGGTGTACTTCAGCGCGCCAGCCAGCCACCATCGACCGGCAGCACTGCGCCGTTGATGTAATCCGACGCCGACGAAGCCAGGAACACCGCCGCTCCCGCCAGATCTTCCGGGTTGCCCCAGCGGCCGGCCGGAATGCGCTCGAGGATCGCCTTGTTGCGGTCTGCATCGGCGCGCAGCGCGGCGGTGTTGTCGGTAGCCATGTAGCCCGGCGCGATGGCGTTGATGTTCACGCCCTTGCCGGCCCATTCGTTGGCCAGCAAGCGGGTGATGCCGGCGATGCCGCTCTTGCTGGCGGTGTACGACGGCACGCGGACGCCGCCCTGGAACGACAGCATCGAGGCGATGTTGATGATCTTGCCGCTGCCCTGGGCGATGAAATGGCGGCCGGCAGCCTGCGAGATGAAGAAGGCCGACTTGATGTTGACGTTCATCACGTCGTCCCAGTCCTGCTCGCTGAAGTCCACCGCATCGGCGCGACGGATCAGGCCGGCGTTGTTGACCAGGATGTCCAGCCTGCCGAGGCCCTCGATGGTTTCGCGCACCACGCGCTCGACCGGTTCGATGCTGATCAGGTTGGCTTCGATGGCCAGGCAGCGGCGGCCCAGCGCCGTGATCTTCTCGATGGTTTCGGTGGGCGGGGCGATGCCGGCCACCGCGACATCGGCGCCAGCGGCAGCCAGTGCCACCGCGATGCCCTGGCCCAGGCCGGTGTTGCCACCGGTTACCAGAGCGACTTTTCCTTCCAGGCTGAAGGGATTGGTCATTGCGTATGCGTTCCTTGGTAGAGGCGTGCGTGATGCAGGCAAGCGGCCACCGCACAACGTGCGCGGCGGCCTGTCAGTGCTTACTTGAGCTGGCAGATGTCCAGCACGTGCATGTCGGTGTAGTCCAGGTTCTCGCCACCCATCGCCCAGATGAAGGCGTAGTTGCTGGTGCCGGCACCCATGTGGATCGACCACGGCGGCGACACCACCGCTTCGTTGTTCTGGATGACGATGTGGCGCTGTGCGTCCGGCTCGCCCATGAAGTGGTAGACGCGGTCGCTGTCGCCCAGGTCGAAGTAGAAGTAGACCTCGCTGCGGCGGTCGTGCAGGTGCGGCGGCATGGTGTTCCACACGCTGCCCGGCTTGAGCACGGTCAGGCCCAGCAGCAGCTGCGAGGACTGGCAGGTGGCCGGCACGATGTACTGGTAGATGGTGCGTTCGTTGCTGGTTTCCAGCGCGCCGCGATCGAGTGCAACCGCGTCCTTGATCGACAGCTGCTTGGTTTCAAAGCGCGCATGGGCCGGGGTCGAGGCCAGGTAGAACTGCGCCGGGTTGGCGGCATCCTGCGAAGCGAAGACGACGTCCTTGCTGCCCATCGCCACGTACAGGCCATCCTTCGGCCCCAGCGTGTACACGGTGCCATCGACGGTGACCGTACCGGTGCCGCTGCCGACGTTGATGATGCCCAGCTCTCGGCGCTCCAGGAACGGATGGCCGGCGGCCGAGGCCGGTTCGGTCTGCGCAGGCAGGGCCAGCGGGCCGTTGACCGGCGCGGCGCCACCCAGCACGAAGCGTTCGTAATGGGTGTACTTCAGGGTCACCGCATCGGCGTTGAACAGGCCATCGAGCAGGTACAGCTCGCGCAGCTGATCGTTGCTGGCGCCCTTGATGGCATCGGGATGGGTGGCGTAATGGGTCTTGCAGTACATGGCTTCTCCAGAGCAGGGGGCGGGCCGATGGTTCGGCCCCGGCACGGTTCACGGTCGATTCTAGCCAGACAGGAAACCGGTGTCATTTTGCGCCGCACGATAGCGGTCAGACGGCATCGGCGGGGTGGGGCGGGTGGAGTGTCACGACCAACGGTCGTGACCTACCGGATTGAGGCCTTCTGGACGCGTCGCAAGCAAGCTGGCGACCTACAGGACTGATTCCTTTGGAATCAGTCCTCCGGCGGTTGGCAGGAATCGCGCACGATCAGGTGCGGACGCACGCTGGCGATCTGCAGCGCAGGCTGCCCTTCGGGCTGGATCAGCATCGCCGCGGCGGTGCGGCCGGTGTCGCGGGTATGCCGGCGCACCGAGGTCAGCGACGGCCACAGGCGCGAGGCCAGCGGGCTGTCGTCGTAGCCGACGATGGACAGCTGGCGCGGAATGTTGATGCCGGCGCGCAGCGCGACCTTGTAGATACCGGCGGCCATTTCATCGTTGCCGGTGAAGATCGCGGTCGGCCGGCGCTTGCCCAGCAGCAGTTTCTCGGCGGCGGCCACACCGGATTCGAAGGTGTAGCCGGCCTCGATGATGCGGTCCTTCGGCAGCTCGATGCCACGCTGCGACAGCGCCTCGATGAAGCCGGCGGTGCGTTCGTGCGCCGAGCGGTAGGCACTCGGGCCGGTTACCAGGGCGATATCGCGGTGGCCCAGCGAAAGCAGGTAATCAGCCGCTTCGGCGGCACCATCGCGGTCGTGGGTGACCACCATCTGCGAGGTTTCATCCAGCGGCAGCGCCGCCACGCGGGTGAAGCGGCAGCCGATCTCGTCCAGCATGTCCGCCAGCGCCTGGTCTTCGGACGCACGCGGCACCAGGATCACCCCATGCAGCTTCTGCTGCTGGGCGAAGCGGCGCACGCCGTCGATGTAACCCGGGCTGCGGCTGTCGCAGGGGTGCACCACCAGCTCGAAGCTGGAGCCGCGCAGCGCATCCAGCGCGCCGTACTGCATGTCCACGATGTACTGCGCGGTGGGGTTGTCGTAGACCATGCCGATCAGGAACGAGCGGCGGAAGGCCAGGCCACGGGCCAGCGGGTCGGGGGTGTAACCGACCTCGCGCATCAACGCTTCCACCTTGTCGCGCGTGTCCTTGCGCACCAGCGGCGAGTTGTTGATGATCCTTGAAACCGTTTTCTTGGATACACCCGACAGTCGCGCGATGTCATTGATCGTGGCTGCCTTGCCCTTTGCCAATGCCGGCGTAGCGGCATCGTTCTTGTTGCGCACTGACATGTAGTGAACCCGATAAGCCTGGGGATTCCAGCGCGCGCTCAGTCCAGCGCGCGATAGCGGAAGCTGCGGAAGGTTACCGCACCGTTGCCGGCCGCATACAGCGCCGGTTTCAGTGCCAGGAACTTGCCGGCCACATTGTGATGGTAACCGGACACTTCCATCTGAACCGGATACTTCTGCCAGGTCTGGCCATCGGCGCTGGAGTGGATGGTGACGATGTGGCGGTTGTTGGTCACCCGCAGCCAGAGCCGGCCGCCCTTGGCACTGGCCGCCAGCCGGGTGGGGCGCTCCTCGCCGTAGCGGTGCATGACGAACTGCTCGCCATTGCTGCCCACGCCCACGTACAGGCGGTCGCTGTAGAACAGCAGGGCACCACCGACCGCGCCGGGAGCGATCTCCATCTGCACCTCGAACTGATAGGCCGGGTCGCCGGCGATGGTGGTCAGCGGCGAGGCATCGCGCGGCGTGCTGCCCTTGCCCTGCAGCACCAGGCCGTCGCCGCTGAAGCGCAGGCGCCGGTATTCATCCACCGCCGGGTTGAAGAACGCCCACTGCGGGCCGAGCGTGCGGCCGTTGAAATCATCGGACAGGGCCATCCCGTGCGGCGTCAGCGCGCTGCCCGATGGCTTGCGCAGCGGCTGCCCGAGGTCCCCGCCCTTGGCCACGAACCAGCCATCGGCGGTCCACTCGATAGGTTCCAGCAGGGCCTGCCGGCCCAGCGTCCAGAAGCCGTTCTCGTAGCCGTGGTACATCATCCACCAGCGTCCATCGGTGCCTTCGATCACCGTGGCATGACCCCGCGACCACCACGGTTCGGCGGCCGACTGCGTGCGCATGATCGGGTTGTTCGGTGCATTCACCCACGGGCCGTGGATCGAGCGCGAGCGCGCGGTGATCACCATGTGCCCGGTCGGTGGGCCGGCGGTGCCGCCCACCGCAGTGGTCATGTAGTACCAGCCATCGCGGAAATGGATCTTCGGGCCTTCCTGGGCGTAGGCCTCCACGTCCCAGCTTTCCGGGTAGCGCCAGCCGTCATACACGTGCTTCGGCGTACCCACCACGCTCAGGCCATCATCGGCCAGCTGCACATAGTCGCCGCCGCTGAGGAACAGGTAACGCTTGCCGTCTTCACCCACCGCATGGCCGGGGTCGATGTAGCCGCCCAGGCCGATGTCGATCGGTGCACTCCACGGGCCCTTGATGTCATCGGCCCAGACCACGAAGTTGCTGCGGCGCTCACCGGTGCGCGCCGGGAAGTAGATGAAGTAGCGGCCCTGGTGCTTGACGATGTCCGGCGCCCAGATCGCGCCCACGTTCTGCGTGATCGCATGACCGAGCGGCTGCCAGTTGACCAGGTCGCGCGAGTGCCAGATCGGCAGGCCGGGGTAGGCGTCGAACGAAGACAGGGTGAGGTAGTAGTCCTCGCCGTCCTTCAGCACCGACGGATCGGGCCTGTCACCAGCCAGCACCGGATTCAGGAAGGTGCCGTTGCCAAGGTCAGCCTGGCGCTGCTGCTCGATGCCGCGCTTCCACTGCGCGGGCGCGGGATCGGCAGCCAGTGCAGGCAGCGCAGCCAGCAGCAGGCCGAGCACGGCAGTTGCAGCAGCGCGGTGCAGGGTGTGTGTCATGGGAGCGCCTCCGCTCATCAGGCGCGCAGCGCGGCGGGCAGCCACAGCGACAGCGACGGGAAGAAGGTGACGATGAGCAGCACGCCCAGCGCGGCGAACCAGAACGGCCAGATCGTGCGCATGCTCTGGCCGACGCTGATCTTGCCGATGGCGGTGCCGATGAACAGCACCGAGCCTACCGGCGGGGTGACCAGGCCGAGGCCGCCGGTCAGCACCAGCACCAGGCCGAAGTGGATCGGATCGATCCCATAGGCCTTGGCCACCGGCAGGAAGATCGGCGTGCAGATCAGGATCATCGGTGCCAGGTCCATGAAGGTGCCCAGCAGCAGCAGCATCACCACGATCATCAGCAGCACCATGAACTGGCTGTGCGCGAACGACTGCAGGAAGTCCACCGCCGCCGCAGGCACCTGCAGGTAGGCCAGCAGCCAGCCGAACACCGCCGCGGTGGCGATCACGAACAGGATCACGCCGGTGCTGCGCGCGGCATGGATGACGGTGTCGAAGAACTCACGCCAGCGCAGTTGCCGGTACAGCACGGTGGTGACCAGCAGGGCGTAGACCACGGCGATGGCCGCGCTTTCCACCGCGGTGAAGATGCCGGCGCGGATACCCACGAAGATCAGCGCCACCAGGCCCAGGCCGGGCAGGGCGGAGACGATGCGCAGCAGTACCGCGCGCCAGCCCGGGAACACTTCCACGCCATAACCACGGCGACGCGCGACCACATAGCCGGTGATCATCAATGCCAGCGTCATCAGCAGCGCCGGCACAATGCCTGCGGCGAACAGATCGGCGATCGACAGGCCACCACCGGCAGCGGCCGAGAACAGGATCAGGTTGTGCGATGGCGGCACCAGCAGCGCCACCAGCGCGGCGGTGATGCTGACGTTCACCGCGAAGTCGCGGTCGTAGCCGCGCTTGACCATCTGCGGAATCATCGTGCCACCCACGGCCGAAACATCGGCGATGGCCGAGCCGGACACGCCGCCGAAGAACAGCGAGGACAGGATCGACACCTGGCCCAGCCCGCCACGCATGCGCCCCACCAGCGATGACGCCAGGGCGATCAGGCGTTCGGAGATGCCGCCGCGCATCATGATCTCGCCAGCGAAGATGAACAGTGGAATGGCGATCAGCGAGGCCGAACCGGTGCCGGCGGAGATCTGCTGGACCAGCACGATGCTGGGGATGTCCAGGTAGAGCAGGGTAGCCAGCGCGGCGGCGGCCAGCGCGTAGGCCACCGGAACGCCCAGCAGCAGCAGTGCGGCGAAAACAGCGAACAGGATGGTGATGCCCATGGATCAACGATCTCCTTCAGCGTCGGCGTCGGCGTCGGCTGCCGTGGCCTGCAGCGCCTTCCACGCACGGTTCAGTGCGAACAGCAGCATCAGCGCACCGCCCGCTGCCAGCGGCAGGTAGTTGATGCTCTGCGGCAGGTTGGCGCCGGCGGTCTTGATGTCCATGCCATCGAGCAGCAGGTCGGCCGACCAGAACGCGATGAAGCCACCCAGCACGGCCACCACCAGTTGGGTGAACACATCCACCGCCCGGCGCAGGCCGGCACCCATGTAGGCGTGCAGCAGGAAGAAGCCGAAGTGGCGGTTGGTGTGCACGCCGCAGGCCGCGCCCAGGCTCATCGCCGTGGCCAGCAGCAGCAGGGTCACCGGCTCGGTCCAGCTGGGCGAATCGTTGATCACGTAGCGGGCGAACACCTGCCAGCCCTGCACCACCACCAGCCCCAGCAGCGCAGCCACGGCGATGTAGATGGCGATGTCGGCGATGTGGTCCAGCAGGCGCTGGCCGGGGCCGGCGGCGGGAATCGTCGTCTCGGTCATGGCAGTGTCCTCAGGCGGCAGCGCGGATGCGGGCGACCAGCGCGGCCAGCTCGGGTTGCTGCAGGTACTGCTGCAGCAGCGGCTGGGCGGCGGCGCGGAACGCGGGAAGGTCCACCTCGTTGGCTTTCACGCCAGAGGCCAGCACCGCGCGACGCGCGGCGTCTTCGGACGCATCCCACTGCGCGCGCATCACCTTCACCGAGGCGCGTGCGGTCTCCAGCAGCAGCTGGCGGTCAGCCGGCTGCAGGCGCTCGAAGCTGGCGCGCGACATCAGCAGCACGTCCGGCGCATACGAGTGATCGCTCTGCGACCAGTAGTGCGCGGCCTCGAAGTGGCGGCTGGAATGAAAGCTGCGCATGTTGTTCTCGGCACCGTCGATCATGTGCGTCTCCATGCCGGAGAACGTATCGCCCAGCGACATCGGCGTCGGGTTGGCGCCGAGCAGGCGCATCAGCTGGATGAAGATGTCCGAGGACGCCACGCGCAGTTTCAGCCCGTGCAGATCGCTGGGCTGCACGATGGGATGCTTGGTGTTGTAGAAGCAGCGCGCGCCGGAATCGTAGATCGCCAGGCCGACCAGGTCGCGGCTCTCGAACCCGCGCAGCACCGCCTCGGCGATGCCGCCATCGAGTGCGGCGCGCTGGTGCGCCACCGACTCGAACACATACGGCAGGCACAGTGCCTGGGTCAGCGGGAATGCGTTGTTCAGCGCACCGGCATACACGCGGGTGATGTCGATGGCACCGAAACGGGCCATGTCGATCGCTTCCGATTCGCGACCGAGCTGGCCGGAATGGTATTGCCGCAGGCGCAGGCGACCGTTGCTTTCGCGCTGCAGCGTTTCGCCGATCCACTTCACCGCGGTCACGGTGGGGTAGTCGGCCACGTGCACGTCGGTAGCGGTCAGCAGCTGGCCACCGTCGATGGCATCGGCGAGCCCGCGGCCACAGGCCGCGAGCATCGGGGTGGCCAGCGCAGCAGCGCCACCGGCCAGGAAGTGTCGTCGTGTGATCATCTGCGCCCTCCCGCGCGTGTTCACCGGATCGTGCGGCGGTTACCCGGCCGGTACGGCCCTGCAGGCAATCTCGCCGAAGCCGGCAAACCGCACCAGCGCCGTCTGTCCTGCGGTGATGTCATGGATGCCGGTGGCGTTGCCGGTGGCGATCAGGTCGCCGCGCCGCAACGGCCGGCCGCGCAGCGCCGAACGGGACAGCGCGAACGCATACGCCGCACGCAGGCCGCCGGGCAGACGGGTTGCTCCGCCGGTGCCGACCACCTCGCCCTCGATCAGGGTTTCGGCGCGCAGGTCGGTCTCGTCGCGGGCGGTCCAGTCGGCGATCTCCGGCCCCAGCACCAGGCCATTGTTGTTGCCGAAGTCGGACACCACCACGCGCGGGCCGAGCTCGTTGATCGTCGCCAGCGGGCTGCTGGCCACTTCCACGCCGATGTACAGGCGCGCCGGCAGCGCTTCGGCCTGCTCGGGCGACCAGTGCAGCTGTGCGGCCGGAGCGTCCTCCAACAGCTCCAGCACGTACTCGGCCTCGACCGCGCCGAAGCCTCCGACGAACACCGGAATGTCCACTGTTCCACCGGTAGCATTTTTCAGTTGACGCGAGAAAACCGGGCCCAGCAGGCGGTCGTCGCCGGATGCGTCGCGGCGCTCGGCAGCGATGTAGCCAACCTTCCAGCCCACCACCTGGTCATCCCAGTTGGCGATGGCCAGATCCTGCACCTGGTAGGCAGCCACCAGATCAGGCGGAACAAGGCCCGGGAAGCCGGGCAGGGCCTGGCCGGCGCGGCGCGCGGTGGTGAAGGCGTGGGCGATCGCGGCCGCATCGTCCGGCGGCGGCGTCTGCCCATGTATGCCGTGTTCGTTGCTCAAGAACGGTCTCCCTCTGGCGTTGTTGCACTGCCCATCGACAGCGTCTGCAGGAGGTGTATATGGTAAACCGGTGTCATCGTGCAAGCCGCAGCGCATCACGAGCGCTTGCCGGTGACCTCGGCCACTCTGTTGCCTCCCCGTTGGAGCCCTGCCCACCATGCGTTTTTCCCGTGTGCTGCTGTTGCTGTCCGGTCTGCTGCTGGCCATCCCTGCGTCCGCCGCCGATGCGCCGCTGCGCGCGGGCGAGCGGCTGGGCAAGGAGCTGGCTGGTGAACAGATACCCCTGTGGCCAGCCGGCCAGGTGCCCGGTGAAACCGGCACTGCGCGACCGCCGCGCGTGGTCGAGCGCAGCGATGATCCGGCCCACCCTGATCGCTTCATCGACCAGGTCGATGCGCCCTACCTGCTGGTGCATACACCCGCCCACGGCAACGGCCGCGCGCTGCTGGTGATTCCCGGTGGCGGCTACCAGCGCGTGGTGATCGACAAGGAAGACAGCGCGCTGGTGCCGGCGTGGGTGGAGCGTGCCGGCTATACCCTGTTCGTGCTGCGCTACCGCCTGCCGCAGGCCGACCGCGACCGCCAGGCGGCGCTGGCAGACGCGCAGCGCGCACTGCGCGTGGTGCGCGACCAGGCCGCACGGCGCAGGCTGGATGCCGACAGCGTGTCGGTGATGGGCTTCTCCGCCGGTGGCCACGTCGCCGCACGGCTGGCCACCGGCTTCGATGCACCGGTCTACCCGCCGCGCGATGCCATCGACCGCCTCAGCGCGCGTCCCGCCCGCGCGGTGCTGGTGTATCCGGTAATCGACATGGGCCCGCATGCACACAGCGGCTCACGCGGACGCCTGCTGGGCGAGCGGGCCGATGCGGCGCTGGCTGCGCAGTATTCGATGCAGCAGCACGTACGCGCGGACATGCCGCCGACGCTGCTGATCCACGCCAACGACGACCGCGTGGTCAGCGTGCACAACAGCGAGGTGATGGCGCAGGCGCTGGCCAAGGCGGGCGTCGAGCACGAACTGCATCTGTTCGCCCACGGCGGCCATGGCTTCGGCATGCGCATGCCGCCTGATTCAACGCTGGCCGTGTGGCCGCTGCTGGCACAACGCTGGCTGCAGACGACGGAGGCCGCACCTTGAACGCAGGGACGACCGACCTGCAGCGCCGTCGTTTCCTGCGCGACAGTGCACGCTGGGCGCTGGCCACGGCCACCCTCGCAGCGCTTCCTGCATCCGCACTGCCTGGACCACGTGCTGACACACAGGTGGTGGCACGCCTGCGTGGCGGCCGCGTGCGTGGCCAGCGCGAGCACGGCGTGCACATGTTCCGTGGCCTGCGCTATGGCGCCGACACCTCCGCCTACCGTTTCCAGCCACCACGCCGCGAGACAGGTTGGCGAGGCATCGCCGACGCCCTGGAATACGCCGCCTCTGCACCCCAGACGGGGGCGGATGGTCCGGGCAGCGAAGATTGCCTGTTCCTCAACGTATGGACGCCAGCGCTCGGCGACGGCGGCAAGCGGCCGATCCTGGTGTACCTGCATGGCGGCGGCTTCAACAACGGTTCGGGCAGCGACCCGCTGTACGACGGCAGCGCGGTGTGCCGGCGCGGTGACGTGGTGATGGTCACCGTCAATCACCGCCTGAACACCTTCGGCTACCTGTACCTGGGCGCGCTGGGCGACCCGCTTTATGCGGCCTCCGGCAACGTCGGCCAGCTCGACCTGGTGCAGGCGCTGCAGTGGGTGCGGGAGCACGCCGCGGTGTTCGGTGGCGATGCCGGCAACATCACCGTGTTCGGGCAGTCCGGTGGCGGCGCCAAGATCGCCACGCTGATGGCGATGCCCGCAGCGAAGGGCCTGTTCCAGCGCGCGTGGACGATGAGCGGGCAGCAGGTCACCGCGGCCGGTCCACGTGCCGCAGCGCAACGCACAGCCATCGCAATGGAGGCGATAGGCGCGCGCGACCTGCAGGCACTGCTGCGCCTGCCGACGGCCGACCTGCTGGCCGCCACCCGCGCACGCGATCCTTCGCGGGTGGAAAGCAGCGCGCTGTATTTCGGCCCGGTGCTGGATGAGGTGGTGCTGCCGGTGCATCCGTTCTGGCCACAGGCACCGGCGCAGTCCGCGTCGATTCCGATGGTGATCGGCAACACCCACGATGAGACGCGCGCGTTTCTAGGCAACGACCCGGCCAACTTCACGCTGACCTGGGAGAGCCTGCCGGCGCAACTGGAGAAGCAGCAGTTCGTCGATCTTTTACCTTCGGTGGTGATCGCAGAATATCGACGCCTGTATCCGCACTACACGCCGTCAGAGGTGTTCTTCGCCGCCACTACGGCCGGTCGTTCCTGGCGTGGTGCAGTGGAAGAACTGGAGGCGCGCGCCCGGCAGACATCGGGTGCCGCACCGACCTGGGCCTACCAGCTCGATTGGCCGTCACCGGTGGAAGAGGGACGTCTGCGCGCGTTCCACACGCTCGATATCCCGCTGGTGTTCGACAACGCCGGCCTGCCCGGTGCCCGCACCGGCGGTGGTGACGCCGCCATTGCACTGGCGGCGACGATGAGCGATGCCCTGATTGCGTTTGCGCGTTCTGGTGATCCGAATCACGCAGGACTGTCGCAATGGGCCCCGTATTCACTGCCACAACGGCAGACGATGTTGTTCGATCGGCACAGCCGCGTGGTTGACGATCCACGCGCGGGAGAGCGTGCGCTCTATGCAAAAGTGCCCTTCGTTCAGCGCGGCACGCAGTGATGACACCGCGATGCAAACATTCTGTTAACCCGCCTCGGCTAGAGTCGGTTCATGGAAGCGATGTTCACGCCACCGCCGTTTACCGGCCGCGAGCGCTTGATTGCAGGGATCGACGGCGCTGTCTGCCTGGTCGATCCGAAGGCGATCACCGATGCGCTGCAGCGGGTGCTGCGTGAGGCCATCATCGATCCGCTGATCGAGCTGCCGCCCTGTGTACGCCGTCCGGTGGATGGCCATTACGCGCGCCGTGAACTGCACCGCAGTCCTACGCTGGGCTACAGCGTCATTGCGATGTGCTGGGGCCCGGGGCAGGGCACGCCACTGCACGACCACGATGCGATGTGGTGCGTGGAGGGGGTCTGGCAGGGCGAGTTGATCGTGACCCCGTATGCGCTGCTGGAACAGCGTGGCGAACGTCACCGCTTCGCCGCGCAGGACACGCTGTACGGTCACCGCGGCAGCGCCGGCAGCCTGATCCCACCGCACGAGTACCACACGCTGCGCAACGCCAGCGACGAGGACATAGCCGTATCCGTCCACGTCTACCAGGGCGTGATGGAGCGCAGCGCGGTGTTCGATCCGCTCGACGACGGCTGGTACCAGCGCCGGGTGAAGGTGATGGAGACCGAAGCGTCCTGATCGCGTTCCGCCGGGCATGGCCCGGCGCTACCAGGGCTTGTGGGCAACCGATTCATCGGTAGCGCCGGGCCATGCCCGGCGGAACGCGGAGTTCACCGCGGCACATCCACCACATTGTTGAGCCGCGTGACTTCCTCTCCGCCGTCGGCCAGTGCAACACGCACGCGCAGGCCACTTCGATCACCGGCCGGCAACGGCAACGACACCACTGCGGTCTTCGGCAACAGGTCAGTCGGTGCAGCCATCGCCGGCACTTCGGTGCGTGCGATCTCGCGGCCCCGCGCATCTTCCAGCACCGCCACGCCCACGCCGCTGGCCACATGCCCAAGGCCATGTACCGTCACGTGTACCTGGCGCCCGTCCATCCGCACATCACCACGGCCCACGCCCAGATCCGGACGCGTATCCACCGGCGTCCCCGCAGACACGCGCTCGAACTCGAATACCTCGGTGCGGCCAGGTTGGAACTGCATCGGTACCGAAGCACTCGTTTCCAGCTGCACCACGCGCTCGCGCGGCGTACCGTCGATGCGGCCATCGCCGTCGCCATCCACGCCACTGCGCACGCGCCAGGTACCGCTGGCCACGTTCCAACCGGTCATGTCAGCGGCGATCACGCGCGAACCGAGGTTATGGCTGGTGACCGTGAAACGCTCGCGCGAGGGCGCATGCACCAGCAGCGCCACCTGTTCGGCGGCACCCTCGCGATCGAAGCGCCAGCTGACGGTGTGCCCGGGCCAGCTCTGGTTGCGCTTCAGGGCGATGCCACCCAGCCGTGCACGCTGCAGGAACTCGCTCGGCGCTTCCACCCGGTCGGACCACCAGTGGCCTTCGGTGTTCATGTACGCACGTTGCGCCTTGGCCTGCAGACCATCGGCATGCAGTGCGTCGATGTACTTGCGGTCGCCGCTGGCCTGCCAGGCCATCAGGCTGGCGAAGCCGGTCTTCCCGGCATCGGCCTCGGCGGTCAGCAGCGGGTACCAGTCCTGCTGCCGGCCGAGCGCCTCCACGTAGTTCTCGCCGAGGTTGGCCAGCGCGCCGGGCCCGCCGCGCTGCACGCGGTAGTCCAGCGCCTGCAGGTACTTCGCATCGCCGGTCCAGCGCCATGCCGCCCAGAACGTATGCATGGTATCGCCGCTGCCGGAGCCGCTGTTGAGTTCGCCGCCGCGGGTCTCACCGGTCGCCCAGTTGATTTCGTTGGGCAGGGTGAAGCGGCCCTTGTCGTCGCTGCCGGCGTGGGCCAGATAGCCATCGGCCAGGCCGATCACCAGCCGGCGTCCGGTCGCGTCGGCGTTGTACTGGCCCAGCAGGAAGGCCGGATGCAGCACCGGGAACGAGTACGGCTTCTGCCACTGCCAGTTCGGTTCGCGGTAGACCTTGTTGCCACCGAACCAGTTGCTGGAGAACAGCAGATGACCCTGCGGGTTGCGCAGGATGATGCGCTCGTCGAACGCCTTCACCGTTTCCATCAATCGTTCCAGGGTCAGTGGATCACCCCAGTTGAGGTAGAGCATCGCGCTGTTGGTGTTGATGCCTTCCTCGTAGGCATGCAGCTCGTCGGTCTCGATGGTGCTCAGGCCATTGCTGAACATGCCATTGCGGTACACCGCGTCTGACAATGCGGTCAGCGAGGCATTCAGGCGGTCCGGCTGCACGCCCATCAGGGCCAGCCCCGGCCATTGCTGGGTCAGGTCGGAATCGTCGGAGATGCCGCCACCGAAATCGCCGTAGGCCACCTGCCGCTGATCGATCCACCAGTCGACGAACTGCCGCACCTGGGCCAGGTCCTGCACCTGGTGGAACGCCCACGCCGGTACGCCCTTGGGCACGTCCGGCGCGGTGTACGGTGGTCGCCCCTGGCTGTTGTAGCTGATGTAGTTCCAGTACAACCGGCCCAGTTCGTGGTCCGGGTCCACCCGCAGCAGGTCGCTCAGGTCCGCGTATACGCGCGCATACAGGCGCTGGCGCTTGGAGGTGGTGTGTTCCTCCACCAGGAAGCCCCAGTTGTCGCGCACCTGGTTGAAGCGGTCGGCCACATGCTCCTTGATCGCCTCGGCGCGTGGCTTGAACACCAGCCGCACCTGCGCACCGTCCAGTGCCTTGGCGTCGAAGCCGGGAGCAGCCGAGGCGATGCTCAACCACAGGCTGTCGGGCGTCAGGATGCGGTCGCGCAGGTCCAGCCACAGCGTGCGCTTCTGCCCGGGCTGCACCGAGACCGAAACATCGATCATGTCGCGCGCCGGCCAGATCGGATCCTTGATGCGGATGTTCAGCGGGATCAGCCCATCGTGCGTGGCCGGCAGGTCCAGTGCGGGGATGTCGATGGCCACGCCGTCCAGGCCGTCATGCATGTTTTCCCAGCTGTAGGCCCAGCTGCGGATCAACGGCTGGTTGGCCGGCGCATCACCCACGCCGGAGGGAATCAGCACGTGCACGATCGGCTTCGGCTCGGCCGGCAGCGTGTCGGCGCTGCGGCGCCGCGAGCCTGCGCCCTTCGGCAGCGCCATCACCGTGCTGCGTTCGGCCAGCGGATAGCGGCCGTCGATGTAACGGCGCAGCGTGTCCAGGTTGGTGTAGTCGGGCAGCGCCTGGCTGTCGATGACATAGTTCTGCTTGACCGTGCCATCGGGCTCGGCGCCTTCGCTCACGTCATACGCCCAGATCTCTTGGATCGGCGTCTCCTGTTCAACGTTGCTGAAACGCAGCACGCCCCCGGTCTGTGCCGGAATGTCGTCGACGCTGCGCACCACGCCTTGGGGACGCGTTGCCAGCACCTGCGTGGCGTGCGCCGCATCGCGGCCGTGGGCCAGCGTGCCGAACGCCGCACCGCGGATCTCCACGCGGTTGACGGTCTCGCCGGCCGGGAGGGTGAGGTCCAGGTGCTGGCCGCTTTCCACATAGGTGTTCCAGTCCGGCAACTGGAAGTAGTCGTTGCGGCCGGGCAGGCGCGAGCGGTTGTAGACACCGGGCCAGGTGGTTTCGGCGATACCGTCGGTGGCCTTCCACATCCACGCTTTCATATCGCGGGTATCGGCGAACTCGATCTTGCGGATGCGCGTGCTGGCTGCGGTCAATGCCGGTGGCGCTGCGCCGTCCCAGCCGAAGCGATGGCGCCAGGCGCGGTCATCGCTGGCGCTGGCAACGACGCTGGTGACGGCCTTGCCACGCGCGAGCGCACTGACGGCCGCAGCATCAAGCATGCGGTCGTACACGCGGATGTGCTGGAAATCGCTGCCGCGCAGGAAGTTGTAGCGGCTCTGCACCTGGTAGGGCGCCATCACCCGTCCGGCCAGGCCGAGCTGGTCCAGGGCCGCATCGTAGTCACCGCTGGCCTGCACACGCGCCACCTCGCGACCATCGACGAACAGGCGTACGCCCTGGTCTTCATCCCAGGCGAAGGCCAGGTGCAGCCACTGGTCCGCGCGTGGCGGCGTGTCCATGCGGAACGACACACGCGTGCGGGCAAGGTTGGCATCGGTGACGAACGCATCGAAGCCATGCCCGTTCCAGTCGATGCGCAGCCAGGCCATGTCCCAGCTGCTGTGGTCGGCGTAGCCGACGCGGAAGATCACGAACGGAGCTTCGCCCACCGCATACCGCGCGCGCCAGTCGAAGGCGAGGGTGCCGCGCTGGGCAAGGATGTTGCCAGGCGCATCCCAGGCAAGCACGCCGTCGTCCTGCCACTGGATCGCCTTGCCGCGCGCTCCGTCGTCGACGATGTCGACCTTGTCGCGGAAGTTCGGCACCGCCTCACCCTGCGCCACCACGGCCTCAAGACCCTTGCCGGCATCGACGTGGAACAGCAGCGTGGGTGCATCGGTAGCGGCCATCGCGGGGCCGGCAGCCAAGGCCACCGCCAGCAACAGGCAGCGGGACAGGGTCGAGCGGTGCGGCATCAGGCGTTTCCTTTCAACGGGCGACGGCCGGCAAGGGCCGCCGGACCGTAGCAAGGCCACGCCGCGACGGCACCTTGCGGCGCAGCAGCGGTCGTGGCGAACGACGGCGTGCCGGGTGGCACGCCGCCGGCGTTGCTCAGAACTTGTAGCGCAGCCCCAGCAGGTACTGGCGGCCGGTCTCGGTGTACTGCAGCGGCAGGCGACCGGTCAGCGGCGAGTACACCCACTCGTCGGACGCCTCGTTGGTCAGGTTGATGCCTTCCAGGCTCAGTTCCAGCTGGTCGCTGATCTTGTAGCGGATGGACGCATCGAACACCGTGGTACCGGTCATGCCGTGGTAGCCATCGAGGTTGAAGCCGGTTTCCTGGCCCGGTGCCTGGGTCAGGTAGTCATCGCGGTTGGTGGCCGAGATGCGCCCGGCGAACTTCTCGCCTTCATAGAACAGCGTGGCGTTCCACGACGACTTCGACAGGCCGGTCAGGTCGGTCTTCATCACCGGCTGCCCGGCCGCGTTGATGTACTGGATCTTCGATTCCACCCAGGTGTAGTTCAACTGCACGCCCAGGTTCGCCCACTTGCCCGGCAGGAAGGTGAAGGGCTGGGTGTAGTTGGCCTCCACGCCGTGCAGTTCGCCGCCGGGGGTGTTGACCGGCTTGCTGTAGGTGAAGTCATCGGTGGCCGAGGCGCCGGTGCCGACCAGCAGCGAAGCCGGCAGGCCGCTGTCGCTGTACGGGCGCACTTCGCGGGTGGTCTGCACGAAGCTCTCGATGTCCTTGTAGAACAGGCCGATGCCGGCCATCGCGCCTTCGGCGAAGTACCACTCGAAGCCGAGGTCGACATTGGTCGCACGGATCGGATCCAGTACCGGGTTGCCACTGGAAATGGTGCGTGCGCCACCGGCCACCGCCACCGTCGCGCCCGGCGTCAGGCTGCCCAGCCCCGGACGGCTCATCACCTTGGCCGCACCCAGCCGGATCAGGAAGTCCGGGGTGACTTCAGCCACCAGGTTGAACGAGGGCAGGGTGTCGTCGTAGGTGCGGCTGACCGTGGTTTCGACGGTGCCGTTGGCCAGCGTCGACTGCCCGGTGGACGACTGCTTGGTGCGCACGTAGCGCACGCCGAAGTTGCCCGACAGCGGCAGCGACCCCAGTTCGGTGGAGAACTCACCCATCAGGTAGGCGCCACGGTCCTTCTCTTCCACGCTGCGCACGTTGTTGGCGCGCGGGGCAACGGCGAAGGTGCCGCTGTTGCTGTAGATGTCCAGCTGTTCGGCGATCGCATCCAGGTCCGGCACGACCCAGTTCGACGGACTGCCGCTGATGCCCTTCAGTCCGGCCTGCTCGGTCAGGTTCACCGGCACGATCTTGCTGCCACCGGCGAAGTTGGGCACCGCCAGTTCGCTGGCGCGGCGCAGTTCGACGGTCTTGAACGTGTAGTCCTTGGCCAGCACGCCGCCCTTCAGGCGGAAGCCCGGGCTGATGTTCCAGTTGAAGTCGATCTGGCCGGTGTCGAAGTCGTTGTCCACATACTGCGGACGCAGGCGGATCTCGGCCAGTTCCCAGCCGTTGGGATTGGTCGGATCGATGCCGTAGTTGAGCACGGGCGCACGGCTGTTGCCGCGGTAGTCGTAGCTGTAACCCTTGACGTCGTACTTGTCCATGATGACGGTGGTCTGCACCGGGTTCTCGTGCTTGGAGCGCGAGATGCCGAGCTTGCCGGACAGGGTGAAGTCATCGCCGAAGCGGTGCTGGCCGTTCAGCGCGATCTGCTTGAACTCGGTGCTCCACTCGTCGTGGCGGTTCTCGGTGCGGATGTCGACGTTGTCGAATTCACCGTAGAGCAATGCGTTGTCGCGGATCTCGCCGTTCTTGACGATGGTGGTCGGCTTGCCCGACAGGCGTGCGCTCGCGTTGGCGCCGCGGCTGAAGGAGATCGCTTCGATGTAGTGCTCGTCGCGCGTCGCATCGATCTTCGAGTACAGCGCATCCAGCGAGATCTCGGTGGCGTCGTTCGGCTTCCACTGCAGCGAACCGGTTACGCCCAGCCGCTTCTGTTCGTGTTCCATCTGCACGTAGCGCGGGAAGCGCGGATGGAACACGTTGGCGCCACGCGCGGCGGCGAACGGCGAGGACGCGGCGAAGTTGCCGTTGCTCGGGCCGTTGGCCCAGCGGCCGGTGTTGGAACCTTCCTCCAGTGCCTGGCGCTCGGAATAGGCCACCGACAGCAAGGCGCCGAAGGTGCCATCGGCGAAGGTGTTGGAGACCAGCGCGGCGATGCGCGGGTCGGCCTTCTCGGCCATCGCGTTGTAGCTGGCCTGGCCACTGGCGGCGAAGGTGAAGCCGTCGTAGTCGAACGGACGCGCGGTGCGCAGATCGACGGTAGCGCCCAGCGAGCCTTCCTCGACGTCGGCCGAGGCGGTCTTGCGCACCAGCAGCTGCGAGAACAGGTCCGAGGCGAACACGTTGAAGTCGAAGCCACGGCCGCGGTTGGTGCCGCCGCTCTGGTCACCGGCACCGACCGTGGTCAGCGCTTCCATGCCGTTGATGCGCACGCGGGTGAATTCCGGGCCGAGGCCACGCACCGAGATGTTGCGGCCTTCGCCGGCCTCGCGGGTGATGACCACGCCGGGGATGCGCTGCAGCGACTCGGCCAGGTTCAGGTCGGGGAACTTGCCGATGTCTTCGGCAACGATGGCATCGACCACGCCGGCTTCGCCGCGCTTGATGTCCAGCGCCTTCTCCACGCTGGCGCGGTAGCCGGTGACGGTGACCGTATCCAGGTCGGTGGCGTTCGGGTTGGCGCTCTGCTGCTGCGCGCCGGCGTTGCCTGCCAGGGCCAGTGCGACGGCCATCGCGAGCAAGGTAACCGGTGACTTTTTTTCATGGTTCCGAGAATGCATGCCTTTCCCCTCTCCCAAAGGTCTGGTATCGCGGCTGTTTCAGCGTGATGACACCGCTGGTCAGTCCGGACGTTAACAGCACGTTCCCGATCCGGCATCTTGCACCGCAACAGATCTGAAATGTCTCCAAGACGCTTGCAGGACAATGCTTCCAACAGTTTGGTAGGCTTAGGGCAAGGCTGGGCGGGATTGAAATGACACCGCTAGCCAAATCCACGCCCCACGCGTGGTCCACAACCACGCCGCCCAGTGTCACATGCGGGCGGCACGCGTGAAGGAGCAGAAATGGGTCGTATCGTGTGTTTCGGGGAATTGCTGCTGCGCCTGGGTGCACCCGGTCGCGAACTGCTGCTGCAGTCGCCGCAGCTGCAGGTGCACGTCGGCGGCGCCGAGGCGAACGTGGCTGTCTCGCTGTCCCGCTTTGGACATGACGTGGCCATGGTCAGCACCGTCGCCGGCAACGCGCTCGGCGCGCATGCGCTGGCCGAACTGCGCCGGCATGGCGTCGATACGCGCAGCGTGCGCGAGGATGCCGACGGTCGCATGGGCCTGTATTTCCTGACCACCGGCGCGGTGCAACGGGCCAGTGAAGTGGTCTATGACCGTGCCGATTCCGCATTCGCCAACAGCACCGCCGCCGACTACGACTGGCCGGCGCTGCTGCAGGGCGCGCAGTGGCTGCACCTGTCCGGGGTCAGTCCGGCGCTGGGCCCGGACGTGGCCCAGGCCACGCTGGCTGCAGCGCGCGCCGCCCGTGCGCTGGGGGTGCGCGTGTCCTTCGATGGCAACTTCCGGCCGAAGCTGTGGCAGCGCTGGGGCGGTGATGCGCAGGCGATCCTGCACGAACTGTTCGCGCAGGCCGACATCGTGTTTGCCGACTACCGCGATATCGAAGTCATCCTCGGCCAGCGGTTCGAACAGGCCGACGTGGTCGCGCGCGTGGAAGCGGCAGCTGAAGCGGCATTCGACGCATTCCCGCAGCTGCAGTGGCTGGCCTGCACCCAGCGGCAGACGCTGAGCGTGGAGCACCATGCGCTGGGCGCGCTGCTGCTGGGCCGCGATGGCACCCGTGCACAGGCGCCGGTACGCCAGCTGCAGGGCATCGTCGACCGCATCGGCGGCGGTGATGCCTTCGCGGCAGGCATCCTGCATGGCATCCTGTCCGCCTTCGATGCCGACGCCACCGTGCGCTTCGGCCTGGCCGCCGGGGGCCTGAAGCACTCCATTCCCGGCGATTTCAATCCCGTCAGCGAAGCTGATGTGTTGGCCCTGATGGGCGAGGAGCGATTCGATGTCCGGCGCTGATCCACGCGTTCGTGCGGTACTGAAACTGGCACCGGTGATTCCGGTGTTCACCCCCGATGACATCGACGATGCGGTGCAGGTCGCGCAGGCACTGTTCCGTGGTGGCCTGCCGGTGATCGAGGTGACCCTGCGTACGCCACGCGCGCTGGAGGCCATCAAGGCCATGGTCGAAGCGGTGCCGGATGCGGTGATCGGTGCCGGCACTGTGCTCGATGCTGCACAGATGCAGGCCGTGAAGGAAGCCGGCGGCCGCTTCGCGGTCTCGCCCGGGGCGACGCCACGGCTGTACGCCGCCGCACGCGATGCCGATCTGCCCTACCTACCGGGTGTGGCTACCGGCTCGGAGCTGATCGTCGGCCTGGAACATGGCCTGGATACCTTCAAGTTCTTCCCCGCCGTGCAGGCCGGGGGGGCCGCGATGCTGTCGGCATGGCACGGCCCGTTTGCTGATGTGCGCTTCTGCCCGACCGGCGGCATCAGCGCGCAGACCGCCAGCCAGTTCCTGCACCTGCCCAACGTGCTGTGCGTGGGCGGCTCCTGGCTGACCACCGCCGCGCTGATGCAGACCCGCGACTGGGACAGCGTCGAGCGCCTGGCGCGCGAGGCCGCGGTGCTGGCCAGCTGATTCCTTGGCCCCTGCTGGAGCTGGGCACAGGCCCGGCGCCAGCGCATCCGCTCAGCCGCGTGGCGTACCCAGCCGCCGGTACAGAGTGCTGCGGTTGATCCCCAGCCGCTTGGCGGCCGCGCTGACGTTGCCCTGGCAATCAGCCAGCGCCTGGCGCATGGCCGCCTCGGCGATTTCTTCCAGCGCACCGCTGGCAGGCAGTGCTGGCGCGGCCGTCGTGCCTGCACGCACCTCCACCGGCAGCAGCTGCGGATCCACCGCTTGACCCGGCTCAGCTAGGGCGGCCAGCGTGCGCAGGCAGGCGCTCAGCTGGCGCAGGTTGCCGGGCCAGGCATGGGCCAGCAGTGCCGCGCGCGCCTGCGCAGACAACACGTGGCCCTGTCCCAGCCGCTGCCACAGGGCATCCACCACGGCACCGCGATCAGGATGCCGCCGCAGCGGTGCCAGGGTCACCACGTGGTCGGCGATGCGGTAATACAGATCCGCACGGAAGCGACCGGCGTCCACCGCCTGCAGCAACTCGCAGTGGCTGGCGCAGACCAGCGCAAAATCCAGTTTCACCGGCTTGCCACCGCCCAGCGGTGACAGCTCGCGCTCCTGCAGCACGCGCAGCAGACGCGGTTGCAGCGCCAGCGGCATGTCGCCGATCTCATCGAGGAACAACGTGCCGCCCTCTGCCTGCCGCAGCAGGCCCGGGCTGCCCTGGCGGCGCGCACCGGTAAAGGCACCGTCCTCGTAGCCGAACAGTTCTGCTTCGATCAGGCCTTCCGGCAACGCCGCGCAGTTCACCGCGACGAAGGGCTTACCGGCACGCGTGCTGCGTGCGTGCAGTTCGCGCGCGAAGACTTCCTTGCCGGTGCCGGTCTCGCCCTGCAGCAGCACCGGCAACCCGGCCTGCAGCACACGCCCGGCGGTGGCCAGCTGCTGTTGCTGTGCGGTATCGAACAGCGGCCCCTGCGCGCGCGCCGGCAACGGCGCGGTCGCCGCCGGCGTGGCCACACTGCGTCGCGACGCGCGTGCTTCGCGCACGCCGTACAGACGACGACCCTGGCGATCAAGCAGCACGCCGTCATCGGCCAGCCGTGACAGCGGTTGTTCGAACAGTGCTTCGTACGGCGTGCGGCCGATGTCCTGCCGATCGAGCCCGAACAGGGACAGGCCGGCACGATTGGCTGCGACCAGGCGACCGCCGCGGAAGCCGAGCACACCCTCGCGCGCACTGCCGAGCAGCGCGGGTTGATGATGCAGGCGCAGCAGCTCGCAGTCGGCCAGGCCGTCGGCGAAACCGCGGTGCTCGATCTGCGCTACCGCCTGCCGCACCAGCGCCAGCGCGTGCACGTGTGGCAGCCGCGCGTCGCCCGAAACATCGAGCACACCCAGGCACTGTCCGTAGGGATCGAGGATCGGCACCGCCGAACAGGTGAGGATGCCGTGCGGGGCGAAGTAGTGCTCGCCGCCACGCACCTGCAGCGCGCGCCCGTCGACCAGCGCGGTGCCGATCGCGTTGGTGCCGACCGTGCCCTCGTCCCAGCGCATGCCCGGCATCAGCGCGACACGACCCGCCTTGTCGAGAAAACCGGCACTGCCTTCGGCGTCGAGAATCCAGCCGTCTTCATCGGTCAGCAGCACGATGCTGCCGCTGTGGGTCATTTCCGCCGCCAACCCATCCAGCTCAGGGCGCGCCTGTCGCCACAGGCGCTCGCGGCGCTGGCGCAGTTCGCGCAGGCGGTGGTCGGTCAGTGGTTCGGCGGCCGGCTGCGCATCCACCAGCAGGCCGTGCCGCTGGCAGCGTTGCCAGGAATGCAGGATCGCCTCCGGCACCGCGCCGACCGGGGCAGCGCCGCGCTCGAAGAAACTGCGCCGGGCACTGCCCAGGCGGGGATCGGGAGCAAGCGGGGACACCGACAGCCTCCTGTGTCGCACATTGCGACAGTTGTTGCGGGACCTGTCCCGATTAACAGCACACCCTGCGCCGGCCTGCAACGGCCGCGCTTGCTGCGCCGCCGCAGGGCGCGCGACAGGATGACCGACGGCCGGGCGATGAAGGCGTGATGCAGCGCAGCAGGCCAGGGTTGGCATCGTCCTTGCGCCTGTGGAGGTACCACGCCCATCGCAGGAACCGCCATGAACGCCATACCGTCCACCCGCCCGCATGCCACCGATCCGCGCTCCCTGTTCAAGCCGCGCTATGGCAACTACATCGGTGGCGAATGGGTCGCCCCGCGCAGCGGCCAGTACTTCGACAACCTCTCGCCGGTGAACGGCCAGGTGTTCACTGAAGTGGCCCGCTCCAACGCCGAGGACGTCGACGCCGCACTCGATGCCGCGCACGCCGCCAAGGACGCCTGGGGCCGCACATCGGCCGCACACCGCGCGCTGCTGCTCAACCGCATCGCCGATCGCATCGAACAGAACCTGGAACTGCTGGCCCATGCCGAGACCTGGGACAACGGCAAGCCGATCCGCGAGACGCTCAACGCCGACGTGCCGCTGATGGCCGACCACTTCCGCTACTTCGCCGGTTGCCTGCGTGCGCAGGAAGGCAGCCTGTCGCAGATCGACGACGACACCGTGGCCTACCATTTCCACGAACCGCTGGGCGTGGTCGGGCAGATCATCCCGTGGAACTTCCCGCTGCTGATGGCGGCCTGGAAGCTGGCGCCGGCACTGGCCGCGGGCAACTGCGTGGTGCTCAAGCCGGCCGAGCAGACGCCGGCGTCGATCCTGGTGCTGATGGAAGTGATCGGCGACCTGCTGCCGCCGGGCGTGCTCAACGTGGTCAACGGCTTCGGCCTGGAGGCGGGCAAGCCGTTGGCCAGCAGCCCGCGCATCGCCAAGATCGCCTTCACCGGCGAGACTTCCACCGGCCGCCTGATCATGCAGTACGCCAGCCAGAACCTGATTCCGGTGACGCTGGAGCTGGGTGGCAAATCGCCGAACCTGTTCTTCGCCGACGTGATGGCCGAGGACGATGATTTCCTCGACAAGGCGGTGGAAGGTTTCGTCATGTTCGCCTTCAACCAGGGCGAGGTCTGCACCTGCCCGTCGCGCGCGCTGGTGCAGGAATCGATCTACGAACGCTTCATGGAACGCGTGCTGGAACGCGTGGCAGCGATCCGGCAGGGCAATCCGCTGGACCCGAACACCATGGTGGGTGCGCAGGCGTCGGCCGAACAGCTGGAGAAGATCCTGTCCTACATCGCCATCGGCCGCGAGGAAGGCGCCGAAGTGCTGATTGGTGGCGACAAGGCCGCGCTTGGCGGCGACCTGGCCGGCGGCTTCTATGTGCAGCCGACCGTGTTCAAGGGCCACAACGGCATGCGCGTGTTCCAGGAGGAGATCTTCGGGCCGGTGGTGTCGGTGACCACCTTCAAGACCGAAGAAGAAGCGCTGCAGATCGCCAACGACACGCTGTACGGGCTGGGTGCCGGCGTCTGGAGCCGCGATGCCGCGCGCCTGTACCGGGTGGGCCGTGCGATCCAGGCCGGGCGGGTATGGACCAACTGCTATCACGCCTACCCGGCACACGCCGCATTCGGCGGCTACAAACAGTCCGGCATCGGCCGCGAGAACCACCGGATGATGCTCGACCACTACCAGCAGACCAAGAACCTGCTGGTCAGCTACGCACCGAAGAAGCTCGGCTTCTTCTGATTCTGAGGATTGATCGGGATCAAGGCGCGGGCATGGGGCCGGCGCCATCCTGTCTGCAAGCGCACTACGGAGAAGCACGCATGAACAGAACCATGAAGGCCGCCGTCGTCCGTGAGTTCGGCAAGCCGCTGGTCATCGAAGAAGTCGTGGTACCGCGCCCGGGGGCGGGCGAGGTGCTGGTCAAGATCGAGGCCTGTGGCGTCTGCCACACCGACCTGCACGCCGCCGAGGGCGACTGGCCGGTGAAACCGAACCCGCCGTTCATCCCCGGCCACGAGGGCGTGGGGCACGTCGTGGCCGTGGGAGGCGGGGTAGGGCACATCAAGGAAGGTGACAGGGTCGGCATCCCCTGGTTGTACTCGGCGTGTGGCCATTGTGAACACTGCCTGGGAGGCTGGGAAACGCTGTGCGAAACGCAGCGCAATACCGGCTACTCGGTCAACGGCGGCTTCGCCGAGTACGCACTGGCCGATGCCAACTATGTCGGCCTGCTTCCGAAGGAAGTGGGCTTTATCGAGATCGCGCCGGTGCTGTGCGCGGGCGTCACCGTGTACAAGGGCCTGAAGGTCACCGACACCAAGCCCGGTGATTGGGTGGCCATTTCCGGCATCGGCGGCCTCGGCCACATGGCCGTGCAGTACGCCCGCGCGATGGGCCTGAACGTTGCTGCGGTGGACGTGGACGACGCCAAGCTGGCCCTGGCCAGGCGCCTGGGCGCGCAGGTCACCGTCAACGCGCGCACCACCGATCCGGCCGCATTCCTGAAGAAGGAGATCGGCGGCGCGCATGGTGCACTGGTCACCGCGGTGTCGCCCAAGGCGTTCGAACAGGCGCTGGGGATGGTCCGTCGCGGCGGCACGGTCTCGCTCAACGGCCTGCCACCGGGCAATTTCCCGCTGGACATCTTCGGCATGGTGCTCAACGGCGTCACCGTGCGCGGATCGATCGTCGGCACCCGCCTGGACCTGCAGGAGTCGCTGCGGTTCGCCGCAGAAGGCAAGGTTGCGGCAACGGTCAGCACCGATCGCCTGGAGAACGTCAACGATGTGTTCGCGCGCATGCACGCCGGCACCATCGAAGGCCGCGTGGTGATCGACTTCGCTGCCTGACCCCCTGTGCATGGCCGCCGTGCCCGTTCCCCTCTCCCACGGGCACGGCGGCCATGCCGATCCACCGGCAGCGCCGGGCAGCCTGGCGGCCGTACAATGCGCGCATGCCCGCCACGCTCAAGACCATCTTTCTCTCCCTGCTCGCCCTGATCGGCGCGCTGCTCGCGCTGGCCCTGGTCAGCAGTGCCGCCGGCTGGCTGCCGTCGCTGCTGGGCATGACGCCGGGAAGCGAGGCGCAGCTCGGCTGGGACCTGGCATTCACCGTGCTCGGCGGCATCGCCGCCATTGCCTTTGCCACCTACTACGCACCGTGCTGGCCGCGCGCGCATGGCACTTCGATCTGGTCGTTGCTGGTGCTTGGCGCGGGCTATGGCCTGTGGGTGATGGGGGGCGATTTCCCACAGTGGTTCGTCATCGGCCTGCTGGTTTCGCTGCCGGTGCAGTTGCTGGTTGGCTGGTGGTTCGGTCGTCGCGCATCGCGCGATCCGCGCTGAGCGGATACCGGTAGTGCCGGCCGCTGGCCGGCCACCTCGATGATCCTGCAGTTGCCGGCCAGCGGCCGGCACTACCGCTTCAGCGTCGGCAGCGTCTGCTTCAGCGTGTCGATACCCTGCCACGGATCCGCCTTCAAACGCTTCGCCCGTGCCAACGCCTTGTCCATCGGAAACGCATCGGCAGCGCCGACCCGCGCCAGTTCTTCCCAGCGCAGCGGTACCGCCACGCCCGCGCTCTCGCGCGCACGCAGCGACCACGAACATACGCTGGTCGCGCCGCGTGTATTGCGCAGCCAGTCGATGAAGATCACCCCGCTGCGCTTGGCCTTGCTCATCGTCGCCACGTAGCGGTCCGGCGCCTGTTCGGCCATCGCCTGCGCGAACGCCTCGCAGAACGCTTTCGCGTCCTCCCAGTCCGCCTTTGGCTGCAACGGCACCACCACATGCACGCCCTTGCCACCCGACAACCGCACGAAGCTCTGCAGCCCGGTCTCCTGCAGCCGATCGCGCACATCACGCGCGCCGCGCTTGACGTCGGCCCAGCTCACGCCCTCACCTGGATCAAGATCGAACACCAGCCTGTCGGGATGCTCGGGATCGGCCACCGTCGCCCCCCAGGGGTGCAGCTCCAGGGTGTTCATCTGCACCAGCTGCAGCAGCCCGCGTTCGTCATCGATGTAGACGTAGTCCTCGCGCCCGCTCTTCTGCTGCAGCGGCACCGCATGCACGGCGTCGCCCAGACCCTGGCCGTGGTGCTTCTGGAAGAAACAGGCCTTGCCTACGCCATCGGGACAGCGCAGCAGCGACAGCGGTCGTCCACTGATTTCCGGCAGGATCCAGCGTGCCATCTGCCGGTAGTAGTCGGCGACGTCACCCTTGCTGAGCTTCTTCTTCGCAAACACCACACGCTCGGGATGGGTGATGGCCACGTCGTCGCCGTCATCGGCCGGTGCTGCACTCATCGCCAGGTCCTCCTTCTGCTTGTCACTGCGCAGTCGCTTGAAACTGGCCTGGCGCAGCAATCCTTCCTTGCCCCAGCCGCGGAACGCGATCTCGGCCACCGTCACCGGCTTCACCCAGCGCACGCTGGCCCCACGGAGGGGCACGTGCAACGGCAGCTCCAGCACCGCTGCCTTCACCGCCAGCGGC
Organism: Stenotrophomonas sp. LMG 10879; assembly: GCF_002750935.1. Taxonomy (NCBI): domain Bacteria; kingdom Pseudomonadati; phylum Pseudomonadota; class Gammaproteobacteria; order Lysobacterales; family Lysobacteraceae; genus Stenotrophomonas; species Stenotrophomonas sp. LMG 10879. Next base: position 50,933 of record NZ_PEJT01000004.1, on the reverse strand, counting down.
GCCAGCGTGGCCGACAGCGCGCGCAGGCTCTCGTCGTCGAAGCCGGTACCGACCCGGCCGACATAGCGCAGGCCGCCCTTGTCCGGCGTGGCCAGCAGCAGCGAACCGAATCCCACCCGCGAGCCCTTTGGCGCGGTGTAGCCGATGATCAGGAATTCATCGGTGTCCTCGTGCTTCACCTTCACCCAGCTTCGTGCGCGGGCGTTCACATAGGGCGCATCGATCTGCTTGCTGACGATGCCTTCGAAGCCCGCCTTGCCGCTGGCCTCGAACACCGCCGGGCCGTGATCGATGACGTGCTCGCTGAAGGCCAGCGTGCCAACTGCATCGCCGATCAGTTCCTTCAGCAGTGCCTTGCGTTGCAGCAGCGGCGCGCGGCTGATGTCGACCCCAGCCACGCCCGGCAGATCGAACACGATGTAGCGCAGCGGTTGTTTCGAGCTGCCGTCGATCACCCGCTGCAGCGCGGCGAAGTCGCTGCGGCCGTTGTCATCCAGTACCACCAGTTCCCCATCCAGGCGTGCATCGCGTACCGGCAGCGCCTGTACGGCCTGCACCACTTCGGGAAAATCCGCGGTCCAGTCCAGGCCATTGCGCGAGCGCAGTTTTACCTCGCCCTCGTGCAGGTCGGCCAGCATCCGGTAGCCATCCCACTTGATCTCGTGCAGCCAGCGCTCGCCGTCCGGTGCGCTGTCGCGATGATCGGTGAGCTGTGGTTTGAACTGACGCGGGTAGCTCTTGTCACGCGCCCCATCCAGCGTCAGCGCACGCGCATGCCAGCGTGCATCGGCCTTGCGTGGATGTGCGGTACGCGGCGCGGGCGCCGCCTTCTTCGCAGAGGCGCGGGGCGCCTTCGCAGATCTGGGTGCTGGCGCGTGCAGCAGATCGTCCGCTTCGGCATCCCGTGCCTGCTCATCATCGCGCTTGATCAGCAGCCACTGCACCTGGCGCCCCTTCATCGCCGTGCGCACCAGCTTCCAGCCACCCGCCAGACGCTGCCCATGCAGCACGAAGTCGATCTTGCCGGCCGCCAGCGCTTGCAGCGGATCGCCTTCGCAGGCCCAGCTGCCGTGATCGAATACGTCGACGTGACCCGCGCCGTAGTGCCCTTCCGGAATATCGCCTTCGAAGCCGGCATAGGACAGCGGGTGGTCTTCCACCTCCACCGCCAGACGCTTCTCACCCACCCGCAGCGACGGCCCCTTCGGCACCGCCCAGCTCTTCAGCACGCCATCCATTTCCAGGCGGAAATCGTAGTGGCGGCTGCTGGCGTGGTGCAGTTGAACCACGAAGATCGGCCGTCGCTTCGGGTTGCCCCGTGCAGGCGTTTCATCCGGCTCGGGGGTCTGCCCGCTGCCTCCGCCCAGCCGACGCTTGCGCCGGTACTGATGCAACGACATGGCTCAACCCGCCTTGCGTCGCGCGACGGTTTTCTTTGCAGCCTTCTTCGCCGGGACCTTCTTTGCCGGTGTCTTCTTCGCCGCTGTCTTCCTTGCCGGAGCCTTGCCCGCTGCCACCTTCTTCGCCGGCGTGCGCTTGTTGGCATCCAGGCTCTTCTGCAGCAGCGACATGAAGTCCACCACGTTGGTGGTGGCATCTTCGCGCGGTGCCGGCTCGTCTTCTACCTTGGTCGTGCCGCCCTTGGACTTGATGCGCTTGTTCAGCACCTGCTGCAGGCGTTCGCGGAATTCATCGTGATACTGCGACGGATCCCAGTCGCCGGCCATCGACTCGATCAGCTGCTCAGCCATCGCCGTTTCCTTGCTGGTGATGCGGTAATCGGCGAGCTTTCCACTGGGCAGCGTGTAGTCGTCAGGCTCGACCAGTTCCTGTGGGTAACGCAGGATCATCAGCACCAGTGCGTCACCGTTGGGCATCACCGCGCACAGGTACTCGCGCGTTCGCACCACCACCCGCGCGATACCGACCTTGCCAGTGCTGCGCAGCGTTTCCCGCAGCAGCACGTAGCCTTTCTCGGCCTTTTTACCCGGCACCAGCAGATAGGGCTTCTCGTAGTAGCGCGGATCGATCTGGCTGGCGTCGACGAAGGTTTCCACCTCCACCGTTTCATGGCTTTCCGGCGCCGCCGAACGGATATCGTCTTCCTCCAGCACAACGTAGCTGCCCTTGTCGTACTCGAAGGCTTTGACGATGTCCTTCCACGGCACTTCTTCGCCGGTATCGGCGTTGACCCGTTCGAAGCGGATCGGTTTGCGGTCGCGCGAATCCAGCATGCGGAAGTGCAGGTCGACCTTGCGCTCACCGGACATCAGCGAGACCGGTACGTTGAGCAGGCCGAAGGAAAGCGTACCGGTCCAGATCGGGCGGGCCATGATGCGCACCTGGGTTTCAGCAGGGGTAGCCAGCTTCGGCCGGCTACCGTGAAACAACCGTGTCGACAACGTGCACGCCGTGCGGGTAGGGCCTCTGGCCGGCATCCCCAGGCTTCAAGGCGCTGCCGGCGAGCGGCCGGCACTACTGCAGCAATGGCCTCACCGCAGCGGCAGGGATGTGGTCCAGCGCGCGCCAGGCATCTTCCACCACCGGCTGCGCCTGTGCCCAGTTCAGGCGCGACTGTCCACGCATCTGGTCCCAGTGCTCGGCCAGTTCGCCACTGGTATCGGCCTCACCGCCACGCGGCCAGTCAGCGGCATGGGTGGTCAGTGCGAAGGCATACACCGGGCAAAGATCGCGCCAGTTGCGATGCCCCTGTCCGCGGCGTTCCTCGTAGTCGCTCAGCATGTACTGCAGGTAATCCTGCGCCACCGCCTGCGGATCCTCCAGGCGGCGCGTCCGGCGCTGCGTGCTGCGCTGGCCAAGCGGATCCAGCAGGGCGTTGAACACGGACGGGGCGGGGCGTTCAAGACGGGGCATGGCCGGCTCCTGCAGCGGGGCGGGTGGGCAGGAATACGCGCGCCGCCGTTATCCAGTCGTGACAAAGATGTTCATGACGCCAGGTTCGCAGTGGCTTTACTTCGTCCGCGCTCTAGTGGAGGCCTACCGGAGGAATGCCCCATGACCACCACCCGTGACCCCCTGCGTGAGAACCACACCCCCGAGCCGGGCGAGCAGCGCGGCAAACACGATCTGGCCGACGCCGAGGACCGTGGCGCCGGCATGTCGACACCGGACGAGGGCGTACTGCCCGTCGTGCGCCGACCTGAACAGGCCGCACAGGACCGCAAGGACTGTGGCGATCGCAACCGCGGTGGCCAGGAAAGCCCGTTGAAGCGGCGCGAGCGCAAGCAGCACGCCAGCGACAACCAGGACGAGGCGCTGGAAGAGACCTTCCCGGCCAGCGACCCGACCTCGCCGTTCGTGCCGGCCAAGGCGCCGGATTGACGGGGCGTGCCGGCTGCTGGCCGGCAACGTTGACTCCTGCACGGAGCAATGCCGGCCAGCGGCCGGGGCACTACCGCTTCAGCGCCATGACCACTGCAGGCCGACGCTGGCGCGGCGGTCCGGCCCCGGCTCGAAGAACCGGCCGTTGCCGTCATTGACGATCACCGAGCCGATGTAGCGCTGGTCCAGCACGTTGTCGATACGCGCGAATGCGCGCAGGTCACCGGACTGCAGCGTCCAGCTGCGGCCGGCTTCCAGGTTCAGCAGCGCGTATCCCGGCGCACGCTCGGTGGCGATGTCGTTCACCACCACGTCGCTGCTGGCGGCAGCTTCCAGCGCCCACTGCCAGTCCCCCGGCGACCACTGCAGGCGGGCATGCGCCTGCTGCCGGGGCACGCCGGGCAGGCGGCTGCCGGCGGCAACCACGGTGTCGGGCACGGCGCAGTTGCTGGCCGCACAGGCCAGGTAGGGCGAGCGCACCTGCGCCTGCAGCCAGGTCCAGGCCAGCTGCAGCTCCAGCTGCTCGGCCAGCGGCTGCCGGTACTGCAGCTCCACACCCTGGCGGCGGGTGCGGCCGATGTTGCGGTACGTGCTGCGACCGTTGGTGTTGCTGGCAACGGCCAGCTCATCGTCGGTATCTGCGCGGAACACGCTGACATCGAGCTGCCTTCCATCCTGCGCATGCCACTTGCTGCCCACTTCCAGGCTGCGGCTGCGGGCAGCCGCCAGATCCAGCGCCAGCCCGGCCTGGCCATCGGCGCGGTAGCCCAGTTCATTGAACGTCGGGGTTTCAAATCCACGGCCCACGGCCGCGTGCAGACGCCACTGCGGGCTTGCCTCGAAGCTGACACCCGCCACCGGCGTGGTGGCCTGGTAGCGGCGGCGGCCGCTGTCGTCCGGGTTGCGCCCGACGATGTAGCGATCATCCGATTCGAAGCGCACCGTGCTGTGGCGGACTCCGGCGAGCAGCGACCAGCGCGGGCTCCATTGCCACCACGCCTGCGCGAACTGGTCCACGTTCTGCACGATGTCGATCTGGTCGCGGCGCAGGCGCCCGCGTACCCCCACGGTGCTGCCGATGAAGTTCTCGTAGCCAGTGCGGTGCTGGCGTTGGCGATCGGCATTCACGCCCACCACCAGATCCAGCGGGCGCCCCCACAGATCGCCGTTCCAGCCCCAGCGCGCGTCCAGCCCGCCGTAGCCGCCATCCAGGTCGATCACACCACCGGCGTGCAATGGGTTGGCCTGCGGTCCCGGCGGAATCGGCAGGTACTGGGTCACCGCGCGCTGCCCGGCGTAGCCCATCAGCTGCCAGCGTTGCGCGCCGGCTTCCCGGGTCCAGCGCAGGCCGGCCTGCTGCTGGCGAACCGATTTGCGGGTGTTGTACTGGTGGGCCACCGCCGTGGCTTGGCGCGGGTCGGCCGCCACCTGCGCGCGGGTCAGCCCCAGCGGGTCCTGCGCGTTCGGCGCGTGCAGCGCGTTGAGCAGCAGTTCCAGGCGGCCGCCAGCGAGCTCGGTGCCCAGCCGCGCGTTCAACGATTCGCGGCGCGCACGGCTATGGTCACGCCAGCCATCGGTACTGAAATGGTTGGCGGCCACGTTGTAATCGATGCCCTTGCCTGCCCCACGCAGCTGCGCGCCGACGCTGAGCGTGTTGTCGGCACCGGCATTCACCCGCAGCCGCCACGGGTCACCGGCCTGGCCCTGCGCGCTCCACACCTGCAGCACGCCCCCGGACGAGTTGCCGTACAGCGCGGAGAACGGCCCACGCAGCACCTCGATGCGCTCGGCACCGAGCAGGCTGGCGTGCGACAGCTGGCCCTGGCCGTCGGGCATGGTCGCCGGCACCCCATCAATCAGCACCCGCACCCCGCGCACGCCAAAGGTCGAACGGGCGCCGAAGCCACGGATCGACAGCTGGGTGTCCTGCGCGAAGTTCTGCCGGTCGCGGGCCAGCAGGCCCGGCACCCCGCCCAGCGCCTCGGACAGCTGCGTATTGGGGCCGCTACGGTCGGCATCGATCCACACCGTATCCAGGCTGGCGGGCAGGGCGAAGGGATCCACGCCCGGCACCCGCACGGCCTGCACCTGCACCGCCGGCAGTGCGGTGGGCGAGGGCGCGGCCGCCACCGAAAAAGGCGACAGCAGCAGGGCGGACAGCGGCAGGCAATGACGTCGTGCAGCGGAATTCATGATTCAGGTTATGGCTCGAGCGGCAACGCACGCCATGGTACGGGCAGGCGGATGACGATGGCGGCGGCCAGCCCCGGCAGGCTTTGTTACGATGGGCTGTTTCCGGCCGAAAAGCCGCAAGCCGCGTGGCGCAATTCCTCCCCCTTTCCGTCTACCGAACGAGTACCGCCGTGTCCTTCTTTGCAAACGTGGAACTGGTCCCAGGCGACCCGATCCTAGGCCTGACCGAGGCGTACAACGCCGACAGCCGCCCGACCAAGGTCAACCTGGGTGTGGGCATCTACTACGACGAGAGCGGCCGCATTCCGCTGCTGCGCGCCGTCAAGCAGATCGAGCAGCAGCTCGCCAACGAAGCCAAACCGCGCGGCTACCTGCCGATCGATGGCCTGCCGGCATACACCCAGGCTACCCGTGAGCTGGTGTTCGGGAAGGATTCGCCGCTGCTGGCCGCCGGCCGCGTCACCACCGCACAGACCGTCGGTGGCAGCGGTGCGCTGCGCGTCGGCGCCGACGTGCTGAAGAAGCTGCTGCCGCACGCCACCGTCGCGCTGAGCAACCCGAGCTGGGAAAACCACCGCGCCGTGTTCAGCGCCGCTGGTTTCGAGGTGGTCGATTACACCTACTTCGACCCGACCACCCATGGCGTGAACTTCGACGGCCTGCTGACCGACCTGGGCAAGCTGGAAGCGGGCACCGTGGTGCTGCTGCACGCCTGCTGCCACAACCCCACCGGCGCCGACCTCACCGTCAGCCAGTGGAAGCAGGTCGCGCAGCTGCTGAAGGATCGCCAGCTGTTCCCCTTCATCGACATGGCCTACCAGGGCTTCGACAAGGGCATCGAGCAGGACGGCGCCGCCGTGCGCATCATCGCCGAGGCCGGCATCGACAGCTTCATCGTCGCCAACTCGTACTCCAAGTCGTTCTCGCTGTATGGCGAGCGCGTGGGTGCGCTGTCGATGGTGGCGCCGACCGCCGCTGACGCCAAGGCCGTGCAGTCGCAGGTCAAGCGCGTGATCCGCACGATCTACTCCAGCCCGTCCACGCACGGTGCTGCACTGGTTGCCGGTGTGCTGACCAACCCGGAACTGCGCGCGATGTGGGAGCAGGAACTGACCGAGATGCGCGAGCGCATCCACGCCCTGCGCCAGGGCCTGGTCGAGAAGCTGGCCGCCGCCGGTGCCCCGCAGTTCGGCTTCATCAACGAACAGGCGGGCATGTTCTCGTACTCCGGCCTGAGCCGCGAACAGGTCGAGCGCCTGCGCGACGAGTTCGGCATCTACGCCGTGGGCACCGGCCGCATCTGCGTGGCCGCGCTGAACCAGAACAACCTGGAATACGTCGCCAAGGCCGTGGCCACCGTCGCCAAGGGCTGAAGCACCCCTCCAGTGGTTTGAAAACAAAGGCGCCGCAAGGCGCCTTTGTTTTTGGGTCCTGGTTTCGCCAAGGGTTGCTGTAGAGCCGAGCCTGCGCTCGGCTTGCGCGGCGTGACGGACGAAGAGCAGCCGAGCGCGGGCTCGGCTCTACAGAAGCAGAGCGCCCCGCTTCTGCAGCGCAACGCATCTGGAAACGATTACGCCTTCCCCGCTCACCCACGCGCAAGTCAGACCAGCGACAATAGGTGTTTTCCCGTTGCCGAGACCTGCCCGCCCATGTCCCGTACCTCGTTGACCCGCTTCCTGATCCAGCAGCAGCACGCCGGCCGCATCAACGCCGACCTGCGCCAGCTGATCGCGGTCGTCGCCCGCGCCTGCACCAGCATCTCCATCGCCGTCAGCAAGGGCGCCCTCGGTGGCGTGCTCGGCGAGGCCGGCACCGGCAACGTGCAGGGCGAAGCGCAGAAGAAGCTGGATGTCATCAGCAACGAGATCCTGCTGGAAGCCAACGCCTGGGGCGGTCACCTTGCTGCCTGCGCATCGGAGGAAATGGACCACAGCCAGCCGGTGCCTGACATCTACCCGCGCGGCGATTTCCTGCTGCTGTTCGATCCCCTCGATGGCAGCTCCAACATCGACGTCAACGTCTCCGTCGGCACCATCTTCTCGGTGCTGCGTTGCCCGACCAACGTCGAACTGCCTGGCGATGACGCCTTCCTGCAGCCGGGCAGCAAGCAGATCGCCGCCGGCTACTGCATCTACGGGCCCAGCACGCAGCTGGTGCTGACCGTCGGCCACGGTACCCACGCCTTCACCCTCGACCGCGAAACCGGCGAGTTCCTGCTGACCACCGAGAACATGCAGATTCCGGCGGCCACCCAGGAGTTCGCCATCAACATGTCCAACCAGCGCCACTGGGAAGCGCCGATGCAGGCCTATGTGGAAGATCTGCTGGCCGGCAAGGAAGGCCCGCGCGGCAAGAACTTCAACATGCGCTGGATCGCCAGCATGGTCGCCGACGTGCATCGCATCCTGACCCGCGGCGGCATCTTCATCTACCCGTGGGACAAGAAGGAACCGGGCAAGGCCGGCAAGCTGCGCCTGATGTACGAAGCCAACCCGATGGGCCTGCTGGTGGAGCAGGCGGGCGGTGCGGCCTGGACCGGTCGCGAGCGCATCACCGACCTGCAACCCGACCAGCTGCACCAGCGCGTGCCGGTGTTCCTCGGTTCGCGCGAAGAGGTTGCCGAGGCCGTGCGTTATCACCAGGAGCATGACGCGAAAAGCGTCTGACCGCGGCCATCCCTACAGCGGTCATGGCAGATTGATGACATGACCGCAGGGTGACAGCAGCAGTGGCAAACGGCACCATCAAGCCCTTGCCGTCGAAGGAATGCACGCATGCACGAGCCGCGCCCTGTCGATTTCATCGAGGTCATCCACAACGCCGTCCCCAACGACGTATGCGGTGCGATCGTCGCCCGCATGCGTGCAAGCCAGGGCCTGAAACCCGGTGCGGTGGGCAGCGGTGTGTTCCCGGAACTCAAGCACAGCAAGGATCTGCGGATCAGCGGCGTGGAGGGCTGGCAGGATGTGGACCAGCAGCTGCAACAGGCGGTTTTTGCCGGTCTGCAGACTTATCTACGCCGTTATCCACAGGCATTGATCGCGCCGCTGATGTTGCAGATCCAGGACAGCAACGGCCAGCCGCGACGCCTGTCGGCCGAGGATTTTCCCGACATGGCGCCGGAGCAGCTGGCGGATCTGGCGCGCACCTGCCTGCGCCCGGGTGCGATCAACCTGCAGTGGTACGCAGCGGGCGAGGGCGGTTACCCGTACTGGCACTGCGAGCTGTACCCGAAGGACGCGCAGGCCGAGACCCTGCACCGGCATGTGCTGTGGACGCTGTACCTCAACGACGACTTCGACGAAGGCGAAACCGAGTTCCTGTTCCAGGGGCGGAAGATCGCACCGCGCACCGGCAGTCTGTTGATTGCGCCGACCGCGTTCACCCATACCCATCGCGGGAATCGGCCACAGGGTGGCGACAAGTTCATCGCCACCAGCTGGATCCTGTTCCAGAGTGCGCAGAAGTTGTTCGGTGGCGGCTGACCAGTTGCACCGCGCTGTGACCGCCGCTGCCTAGAACAGACTGCCCTGCGGCGTATCCACCTTCGGCGGCAACGGTTTCTCGAACCGGCTGCAATCCAGCTTCGGCCAGTGACTGTTCTGCGCATTGAACCCGAGACGCTTGCGCGCCAGCTTGAAGCGGTTGTTCAACAGCTCCGCATACACGCCCTGGCCGCGCATACGCGTGCCGAACTGGCTGTCGTAGTCCTTGCCGCCACGCAGCTGCTGGATGGTGCTCATCACGTGCGCGGCACGATCCGGATGATGGGTATCGAGCCAATCGCGGAACAGCGGTGCCACTTCCAGCGGCAGGCGCAGCAGCACGTAACCGGCGGTACTGGCGCCGGCATCATGCGCAGCCTCCAGCACGGCTTCCAGTTCGCTGTCGTTGATCCACGGAATCACCGGCGCCACCATCACACCGACCGGAATGCCCGCCTCGTGCAGGCGCTTCATCGCACGCAGGCGCGCATGGGGTGCCGAGGCACGCGGCTCCAGTTTTGCCGACAGGTGCGGATCCAACGATGTCACCGAGAAATGCACGCTGACCAGGTTCTCCGCTGCCAGCGGTGCGAGCAGATCGATGTCGCGCTCGACCAGTGCGTTCTTGGTGATCAGCGAGAACGGATGCTTGGTCTCCAGCATCACTTCGATCAGCTGCCGCGTCAGCTTGAACTTGCGCTCGATCGGTTGGTACGCGTCGGTGTTGATCCCCAACGCGATCGGCTGCGGCACGTAGCCCGGCTTCGACAGTTCCTTGCGCAGCAGTTGCGGCGCGTTGGTCTTGGCAAACAGCTTGGTCTCGAAGTCGAGCCCGGGCGACAGGTTCAGGTAGGCATGCGAGGGGCGCGCGAAGCAGTACGAGCAACCATGCTCGCAGCCGCGATACGGATTCACCGATTGGCTGAAGCCGACGTCCGGGGAGTTGTTGCGGCTGATGATGCTGCGAGCGGTCTCCGCGCGTACTTCGGTGCGCAGGCGCGGGGCGAGGAACTCCTCGCTTTCGTCCACTGCCCAGCCATCGTCCACCGCTTCGCTGACGGTGCTTTCAAAACGCCCCGCAAGATGGGACGTGGAACCCCGGCCCTTGATGGCGGCCTGGGCGTTGCGAGGGGGATGCTGCATGTTGCCCTCCGGCCGTTACGGGGTATTAGTATTATTGCTAACCACAGGCGGCGCAAGCAGCCAGGATTCACGTAGCTGTAGGCGCGGAGGCGCATGGGACCGCACGTTGACCCCAGACTTGTCCACAGGGTTGCGTGGCTTGAGAACGGGCGCGCGCCATCGCCGCGGCAGGCCAGCATGGGCCACGGGTGTCTCAACAGCTGCGATGGGAAGATCGGCTACAGGGACGCATGCCAGGCCGGAATTCGGCGACCTGCCGCGCGTCCTCCGGCTTCAATCTGCAGGGGAAGTCCCATGCACTGCTACAGAAGTGCCAGGTAGCCCTTCACCGTGGCATCCAGGCCGTCGTACAGCGCCTCGCCGATCAGGGCGTGGCCGATCGACACTTCCAGCACCTCCGGCACATCGGACAGGAAGTCACGCAGGTTGTCCTGCGACAGGTCGTGTCCGGCATTCACCCCCAGGCCGACGGCCTGTGCACGGCGCGCGGCCGTCGCGAACAGTTCCAGCATGGCCCGGGCGTCGCCGGCAGCATGGGCCTCGGCATACGGGCCGGTGTACAGCTCGATGCGGTCGGCACCGACCTCGGCCGCCTGTTCCAGCAGCGGGTTGCCGGCATCCACGAACAGGCTCACCCGGCAGCCCATCGCCTTCAGCTCGGCCACCAGCGGGCGCAGTCGCTGCGCGTCGCGCTCGAAGTCGAAACCATGGTCGGAGGTGATCTGGCCATCGCCATCGGGAACCAGCGTGGCCTGTGCCGGGCGCGTCTGCGCGCACAGCGGCAGCAGCCCGGGGTAACCCTCGCGCGGCGGCGCGAACGGGTTGCCTTCGATGTTGAATTCGACGCCGCGCGCGCGGGTCAGCGCCGACAGTGCCAGCACGTCCTCGGCGGTGATATGGCGGCGGTCCGGTCGCGGGTGCACGGTGATGCCATGCGCGCCTGCATCCAGGCAGGCCTGGGCGGCACGCACCACGTCGGGTTCGGCACCGCCACGCGAGTTGCGCAGGACGGCGATCTTGTTGACGTTGACGCTGAGCTGGGTCATGGAACGGGACTACGGGGAGTGGGAGGGAGGGTCGCTGCCATCGGTCGGAGTCACCTTGGCCGGTTCGCGCAGCCGCCGCAGTTCATCGCTGTCCACCAGTGTCGCCGGATCACGCTGAAGGTCGCCAAAGCGTGCCACGTAGCGACCGCGCACCCACGCCAGCAGGAAGGCGAGGGCGGCCAGCAGGGCCAGTGACATCAGCCCCATGTTCGGTGTCTTCAGGGCAAAGGCGAAGCAGCCCAGCGCCAGCAGCAGGTACAGCCAATACATTGTCAGTCTCCCCGGGCCACCGCCGCAGTGTAGCGCTGCCTCACAGCAGCGGCGAGGCCAATCGCGCGAAGGCCTCGGGCAACCGATGCAGCCACAGCGAGCGCCCTGCCTGGTCGTGTACGCGGGTGGCGCGCTCGAACTCGGACTGCAGCAACGTGGACAGTTCCGCTACCCGGCCACGATCGCTGATCATCATCGACAGCTCGAAATTCAGGCGGAAGCTGCGGTGATCGAAGTTGGCGCTGCCGACGATGCAGACATCGTCGTCGGCGATGAACGCCTTGGTATGCAACATGCGCGGACCGTACTCGTAGATCTTCACTCCCGCATGCAGCAGTTCGTCGAAGTACGAGCGGGCGGCCTGGGTGACGAACCAGGAGTCACTCATCTTCGGCACCAGCAGGCGCACGTCCAGGCCGCCGAGCGCTGCCGACGTCAGCGCCATCCGCGCCGCCTCGCCGGGTACGAAGTAAGGAGTCACCAGCCAGACCCGCTCACGTGCTTCCTGGATGGCGGCCACATGCAGGCGGTGGATGGTCTCCCATCCCGAATCCGGGCCAGAGACCAGCACCTGCGCGTCGATCGCGCCGTCGCCGCGCAGGGCCATGTCGCTCGGCCACAGCCGGGCGATGTCGAACCGCGAGTGGTCCTGGCCACTGGCGTACAACCAGTCCTCGGCAAACACCAGCTGCAGGCTGCGCACCACGTGCCCGCGCAGGCGCATGTGCAGATCGCGATAGGCATTCGGGTTGCGGCTTTCGTCTTCGTCGTCGGTAATGTTGATGCCGCCGGTGAACGCCAGCCGGCCATCGACGATCACCAGCTTGCGGTGCGTGCGCAGGTTCAACCAGGGTCGTTTGAAAGGCTTCAGCAGCTGCCGCGGATGGAACCAGACCACTTCCGCGCCGGCATCCAGCAGCGGCTGCAGGAAGCGCTGGCGCACGGCGGAAGAACCTACCGCGTCGAGCAGCAGCCGTACCTGCACACCGGCACGGGCCCGTTCCAGCAAGGCATCGCGCAACGCGGTGCCGGCGTGGTCGGGATTGAAGATGTAGTACTCCAGATGCACGTGGTCACGTGCCTGCGCCACCGCTTCCAGCAGCGCAGCGTAGGTAGCCGCACCGTCGACCAGCCAGGTCACTTCGGTGGCGGTGCTTGGCGCCAGACCCGTCGTCGCCTGCGCGATCTTGGCCAGTTCGGTGCAGTCGGCATCGGGCGGACAGACATCGCTGTAGTGCTCCATGCCCGAGCGCGCGCGGCCGCGCCGCAGTCGCTGCCGCTTCACCTTCTGCGGCCCCAGCAGGTAGTAGATGAAGAGGCCGAGGTAGGGCAGCAGCGCCAGCGACAGGATCCAGCTCAGCGTGGCCACCGGCTCGCGCTTCTGCAGCATGATCCAGCCGGTCAGGGCGAGCAGGTACAGCAGGTAGGCCACTGCCAGGATCGTTCCCAGGTGGGCGATGCCATCAAGCCAATGGCGCACGGAATCGAAGAGGGCGAGCATCCGCCGATCATAGCGGGGACACGCACCGCTCAGAGGCATTTGTTTCCCAAGCGCGTTCCCAGCAAGACGCATCCGCGCGTGGCGTGGATCCACGTGTCGACCAAGGTCGACACCTACCAACAGCGGCGACGTAGGGTCGGCAGACCACCACCGCGGACAAAAAAAGACGCCCCTGTTTCCAGGGGCGTCTGCAGTCGCGTCATGACTGATGTATTGCGGTGTAGCGATTTACTGCTGCACGAAGCCGATCTTCTTCATCTGAGCATTCTTCGCGGCGGCCAGAACCTTGGCCATCACGTCGTACTCCGAATCCGGGCTGGCATCGATCCGCAGTTCCGGCTGGTTGGTCGGGTCACGCTGGACCTCCTGCTCCATCCGCTGCTGCAGTTCGCTTGCGTTGATCGGGCTGTTGTTCCACGAGACCTGGTTGCTGGCGTCGATCTTCAACTCGATCGGCGGCGGCGGTTCGACCAACTGCGGCGGTGGGTTGAGCACGCGCTGCGGCAGGTCCACGGCGATCGGATACGTCATGATCGGCGCGGTGACGATGAAGATGATCAGCAGCACCAGCATCACGTCCACGAGGGGCGTGACGTTGATGTCTGCCATGGGGCCTTTGCCACCACCACTACTGAATGCCATGGCTTATTGCCCCTTCTCTTTGGTCGCCACGAAGCCGACGTCCAGCATGCCCTGTTCCTGCGCGATCTTGGTCATCTCGTTGATGACACGCATCTTGGTGGTGCGGTCACCACGCAGGTTCAACGGCGGCTGCGGGGTCTGCTGGGCGGCGGTCGCCAAGCGCGACTCGAGGGTCTGCTTGTTGATCTCTTCGTCGTTCCAGTAGATCGAACCGTCTTCCTTGACTGCCAGGGTGATGGGACCCTTGCGGTCGTTGGTGTCGTCCGGCTTCTGGACCAGGTTGGCCTCCGGCAGATCCACCTTGACCTTGTGGGACATCAGCGGCGCCGTGATGATGAAGATGATCAGCAGCACCAGCATCACGTCCACGAGGGGCGTAACGTTGATGTCGGCCATGGGGCCGCCGCTGTTACCACTACTGAAAGCCATAACGGGCTCCGTCTAGATCTTGGTGACTACGTTCTCGCGGGTACAGCGCGTCGCAATTAGCGGACGCGCGAACCGGTGGCGAAGAAGTCGTGCAGGTCGTGCGCGAAGGTATCGAACTTGCTGATGGTCGCGCTGTTGATCTTGCTGAAGAAGTTGAAGGCGAACACGGCCGGGATCGCGACGAACAGACCGATGGCGGTCATGATCAGTGCTTCACCCACCGGGCCGGCAACGGCGTCGATCGAAGCGGAGCCGGTGGCACCGATCTTGATCAGCGCGCCGTAGATGCCCCACACGGTACCCAGCAGACCGACGAACGGAGCGGTTGCACCGACGGTAGCCAGCAGGGTCATGCCCGACTGCAGCTTGTTGCTTTCGCGGGTCACGGCCTGGCGCAGAGCGCGGTCGACGAACTCCGAACGGCTCAGGTTCTCACCCACGCCGCCGACAGCGCCGCCTTCAGCACGCTGGTGGTGCGCAGCAGCCTGGGCAGCGTCCAGCGCGATCTTCGAGAACGGCTCCGAAGCCGGCTGCTCTTCCATTGCACGGATGGCGTCCTGCGCGTTCGGGGTATCCCAGAACAGGCTGACGACGCGATCAGCGGCGCTCTTCAGGCGGGTAGCACGGAAGATGTTGATGACGGTCCAGTACCAGGACATGGCGGACATGACGACCAGGGTCAGCAGCACGACCCAGGAAACCGCGAAATCACCCGGCTTGGTGGTCATTTCGTGGATCAGATGCTCGAAGCCCATCTGCGACAGGGCGTTGGACGGATTGCCCCCGGCAGCAGCGGCGATGAAAATTTCCTGCAGCATGACGCTTACCTTTGTTGTGTGTGGTGATAAAGGGTGTAGCTAAGCTAAACAATCGAACTGGAGGCGAGGGTGGCCAGGCGGCCACCCGGGCGCATCAGTTCAGCGCAAAGTTGACCGGGACGCGGACGCGGCCAGCAGCCTTCTTACCGCCAGCTTCGGCGGCGTTGAAACGCCACTTGCGGGCAGCTTCCATCGCAGCACGGTCCAGATCGCGGTTACGGCTGGACTTTTCCACCGTGACATTGGTGACGTTGCCGTTGGCATCGACATCAATGATCAGGATCACTTCGCCCTGGATACCAGCGCGGAAGGCGGCCGGCGGGTAGCGCGGCGGATTCATGGCCTTCGACGAGATGTCCACGCTGGCCTCGATCGAGGTCGGCGGTGCCGGCGGTGCGGGCGGCGACGGCGGGGTGACGATATCGTTCGCGCGCGGTTCCGGCACGTCGACGACCGGCGCCTGCGGCGGCGGCGGGACGGGCGACGGCTTCGGCGGCGACAGATTCTTCACCGGCGGCGGCGGGGTGTCCTGCGGCGGCGGCGGCGGCGGCGGCGGCGGCGGCGGCGGCGGCGCGTCGACGATGGTCACCATGACGTTGCGCTCCTTCTCCGCCACGGCCTTGGGAGCCACGGCAGGAATCAGGAGCATCATGAAGGCGGCCAGATGCAGGGCGATTACAAACGCGATACCGACGATGCGAGGCCAGCTCAGCCCCTTGTCATCGGGTTGTTCGTACCGGTGAACGACTAGTTGTTCCGTCATGCGCCAAGAGCTCAATAGTGGGGCCGGAATCCCGGGGGCGGGATCCCTGATCAGCGGTGCATGACACCGCAGGAACCTCCAAGCTTATACCAATCCTGAGCGCTTGCGCATCAACTGGGCAGGCGTTCAGGCGTTATTCCTACTTACTTCAGGTTGATGATTTTCTTGGCATCCGCCTGGTTCTTCACGCCCTTCGCCAGCGCCTGCTGGGCGGCCTGCTTGGCCTCCGGGACACGACCTTCACTGTGCAAAACGCGTGCCAGATTCAGGTAGGTCTCACCGTCCTTGGAGAGCGGGGCGGCCTTCTGCCACGCGTCGATCGCCTGCGGCACCTGGTCGGAGTAGTAGTAGGACTGGGCCAGTGCCAGGTAGACCTGGTAATCCGGCTTCAGGATGCCCTTCTGCAACCCTTCGTTGATGACCGCGATGACGTCCTTTTCCTTGTTCTCGGTGTTGGCATAGATCGAGTACAGCTGCTTGTACTCGCGCTCTTCGGTGAGCTGACCGCTGCTGCGCAGCTTGTCCATCACCGCGGCGGCCTTCGGCATCTGGTCGGCCTGCATGTACATGTTGGCCAGGTTCAGCTGCGCTTTCTTGTCATTCGGGTTCTTGGCGGCCAGTGCTTCGGCAGCCTGCACGGCCTCACCGGTCTGGCCGGCTTCGGCCAGCGCGGCCATCAGCAGCTGGTTCCAGTTGTCCTTCGGCTCGGCAGCGCCGGCGATGGCCTGCTTCAGCACCGGGATCGCTTCCTGGTAGCGCTCCAGCTGGTACAGCGCCTGGCCCTTGATGATCAGCTCTTCCGGCTTGGTCGACTTGCTCTCGGCGAAGTACTTGTCCAGGGTCGCCAGGCCTTCAGCGGTCTTGTCTTCCTGGATCTGCAGCTGGCCGAGCATCAGCATGGACTGGAAGTGGCCGTTGTTGTCCAGGCCGTTGAACTGCAGCACCTGCTTCAGGTAGGCGATGGCGGCTGCGGTGTCGTCGGTCTGGTAGGCCGCCTGGGAGGCGAGCTGCGCGGCCAGCGACTTGTCGTACTCGTTGGCGCCTTCGTTGGCCAGGATCTCGTCGGCCAGCGTGCGGGTCTCCGGGAACTTTTCCTTGTTGTAGCTGTCAATCATCTTCTGCAGCTTGCTGCCCAGCTTGGCCGACGACTTCGCTGCCGGTTCCTGGCGGGTCGCGTTCGGGAACAGCACTTCGGCCTTGGCCTGCTTGCCGCCACGGTTGCCACGCTCGGACGAACGCGAGGACTGCGCGAACGCATCGGTGACCACGGCGCCGGTCAGGGCAGTGGCGATGAGGACGGAAAGCACAGCTTTGTGGTTACGGAAAATCATCGTTCACCTCGATCGAACCGCCGGTAGCGGCAAAGTCGGACTGTCAGAAAAATCTGAGCCGCCAAACGTATCAGAAACAGATGGCGTGAGAAATCGTTTTATGTGCTGCAATACAGCATGAATCTGCGCACTCAGCCACACTTTGGACGGCGTCCGGCCGCCTGGGCCTGCTGGTAGACGGGGCCGAGCGCCGGTACATCACGCTGCAACTCCCTGATCCGATTGGCTGGATCGGGATGGGTGGACAACCATTGCGGGCTGCGACCGCCACTGGCGGCCATCATGTTCTGCCACAGATCGACCGCCTGGGCAGGGTTGAATCCGGCCTCGGCCATCAATCGCTGACCGATTACGTCAGCCTCGCTCTCCTGGGTGCGTGAGCCGGGCAACAGGAACGCGGTCTGCGCCCCCATCCCGCCGAGCTGGTTGACCGTGCTGGCCGCGCCTTCGCCGCCATACGCGCCGGCCAACGCCCCCAGCACCGCCAATCCGGTCTGCGCACCCATCTGCCGGGTGATGCGCTCTTCGTGGTGGCGGGCGATCACGTGGCCGATTTCATGGCCGATCACCGCGGCCAGCTGATCCTGGTTCTTGGCGACGCTGAAGATGCCGGTGTTGACCCCGACCTTGCCGCCGGGCAGGGCGAAAGCGTTGGGTTCCTTGTCGACGAATACGGCCGTTTCCCACCGTACGCCACGGTACTGTGGTGGCAGCTGTGCAACCAGCGCGTTGACCACGCATTGCACGTAGCCGTTCTGGCGGCCGTCGCTGCTGATCTTCTCTTTCTGCTTGGTTTCGGCGAACGCCTGCGCACCCAGCTGGTCCAGCTGAGCCTGCGACACACCGCCCACCATCTGCCGACGGCCGGTGGGTGAAGTGGTGGTCGCGCAGGCGCTGACCAGAGTGGTGATGACGATGGCCAGCAGCAGTTGTTTCATGGACCCACCCCCGTGTTCAGAAGCCCAGTGTGTAACGGGTCTGCTTAATCTTTCGTCAAGCGGACAGCGCCTTACGTTGCCCCGAAAAACACCAGGGCTGCAAGCGCCACGGCATTGTTCAGTGCATGTGCGGCGATCGCCGCCCACAAGGTGCCGGTGCGGCGGTACAGCCAGCAGAATGCAGCGCCCATGCCGCCATAGACCAGCCACAGCTGTGCGATCTCGGCCGGGCCATTGGCGCTGGTACCGGGAATTTCATGGATGAGCGCGAACGCCAGGCTGCTCAGGATCATCCCCAGCCACGGCCGTCCGGCCTGCCACAGACGCCCGAACAGGACACGGCGGAACAGCAGTTCTTCGTAGGCGGGTGCAAGCACCACGGCAAACAACGTCAGAAACAGCGGAAAGCGGGCAACCGCGTTCTGCATCAGTTCGAGGTTTGTCGGCACCGGCTCGATGCCCATCTGCTTGGCCACGAAGGCGATACCGTTGCTGCCGATCACGATCGCGCTGGCAACCAGCAGGGTCCACCCCCAGGTGGAGGGGCGACGGAGTGCGTCTCGCGAACGCTGCCGTTCGGCAGCGTTGGCCGGTCGGCGCCAGAAGTACACCAGCAGCGCTGCGCCACCGGTGGCGACCAGTGCCATCAGGATCTGCCCGAGCGCACCGGGTTGGCCGAGCTGCTGGGCGACCGCTGCCGTATCAGGCGTGCCGCCGCCGGATTTGGCGCTGGCATAACCCACCACGATGCCGCGGTAGAGCCCCCAGACCAGACCACTCACCAGGCTCAACCCGAACAGGGTGACGGCGGCGATGCCCAGATCAATGAAAAAACCTGCCAGCGGCGAGGAGGCGCGGGCGGTGGCAGTTGCCGGTGGGACCGGCGGCGGAGCGGAAACCGGGGCGGAAGCGGACATCGATTACCTGCGATCAAGGGACAAAAGCCGGCGCACCTCCCCGCGCGCCGGCCATGATCCGATTGTGTCAGATATCCAGGTTGGCGACCTTCAACGCGTTGTCTTCGATGAAGTCACGACGCGGTTCGACCACATCACCCATCAGGGTACTGAAGATCTGGTCTGCGGCGACCGCATCTTCGATACGTACCTGCAGCAGGCGACGGGTATCGGGATTCACGGTGGTATCCCACAGCTGTTCCGGATTCATTTCACCCAGACCCTTGAATCGCTGGATCTGACGGCCGCGCTTGGCTTCGTCCAGCAGCCAGTTGCGGGCCTGCGCGAACGAGTCGATCTCGATCGACTTGGCGCCACGGGTGATGACCGCGCCTTCGCGGACCAGACCGTGCAGCAGCTGCGCTGCCTGGTGGATGCCGCGCAGTTCGCCGCTTTCCAGCGCGGACAGCGGCAGCACCTGGATGTGCTGTTCGCCCATGTGGCTGCGGGTCACCAGTACGGCAGCCGGACGCTGCTCGTTGGGTTCCTGCAGTTCCAGGGTGAAGCGGGCGCTGCCGAGGTTGCCCTGGTTGAGGTGCTTGGCCAGCGCGTCCAGGCCTTCGCCAGGACCTGCAGTGCGCAGGTTTTCCAGCTCCAGCGGCATGAAGTCGACCAGCGCTTCGAGCAGGTTGCGATCGTAGCGGTGGGTATTGCGGTTGATCGTGTCCTGCGCGGCGGCGTAGGCAAGCAGCAGCTTTTCCAGTGCCACGCCGTCGATCGGCGGTTCGCCGCTGGCCGGCACCAGCCCGGCATTTTCCACCGCGCTGCTGGCCAGATAGCTGTCCAGTGCCGGATCGTCCTTCAGGTACAGCTCCTGCTTGCCCTGCTTGATCTTGTACAGCGGCGGCAGGCCGATATAGACATAACCGCGCTCGATCAGCTCCGGCATCTGACGGTAGAAGAACGTCAGCAGCAGGGTGCGGATGTGCGCGCCGTCGACGTCGGCGTCGGTCATGATGATGATCTTGTGGTACCGCAGCTTGTCCGGGTTGTACTCGTCGCGACCGATGCCGGTGCCCAGCGCGGTGATCAGCGTACCCACCTGGTCGGACGCCAGCATGCGGTCGAAGCGTGCACGTTCCACGTTGAGGATCTTGCCGCGCAACGGCAGCACCGCCTGGTTCTTGCGGTTGCGGCCCTGCTTGGCCGAACCACCTGCCGAGTCACCCTCGACGATGAACAGTTCGGACAGCGCCGGATCCTTTTCCTGGCAGTCGGCCAGCTTGCCCGGCAGGCCGGCGATATCCAGCGCACCCTTGCGGCGGGTCAGGTCGCGCGCCTTGCGCGCGGCTTCGCGGGCACGGGCTGCGTCGACGATCTTGCCGGCGATGGCCTTGGCTTCGTTCGGGTTTTCCTGCAGGAACTCTTCCAGGCGCTGGCCGAACGCGCTTTCCACGGCCGGGCGCACATCCGAGCTGACCAGCTTTTCCTTGGTCTGGCTGGAGAAGCTGGGATCGGGCACCTTCACCGACAGCACCGCGATCATGCCTTCGCGCATGTCATCGCCGGTCAGGTTGATCTTGGCCTGCTTGGCGATGCCGTTCTGCTCGATGTAGTTGTTGAGCACGCGGGTCAACGCGCCACGGAAGCCGGCCAGGTGGGTACCGCCGTCCTTCTGCGGAATGTTGTTGGTGAAGCAGTACATCGTCTCTTGGTAGGAGTCGGTCCACTGCAGCGCCACTTCCACGGTGATACCGTTGGATTCGCCGGTCACCGAGATCACGTTCGGGTGCAACGGCGTCTTCAACTGCGCCAGATGCTCCACGAAGCTGCGGATGCCGCCCTCGTAATGGAAGTCGTCGCGGCGGCCATCACCACGCTCATCCACCAGCACGATCTTGACACCGGAATTGAGGAAGGACAGTTCGCGCAGGCGACGGGCCAGGATGTCGTAGTGGAATTCCACGTTGTCGTGGAAAGCCTTTACCGAGGGCCAGAAGCGCAGGGTGGTGCCGCGCTTGGTGCTGGGGCCGACCTGCTTGAGCGGATGCAGTGCTGCGCCGTCGGCGTATTCCTGCTGGTAGTGGAAACCGCCCTGGTAGATATCCAGGACCAGCTTCTGCGACAGCGCGTTGACCACGCTGACACCCACGCCGTGCAGGCCGCCGGAAACCTTGTAGCTGTTGTCGTCGAACTTGCCGCCTGCGTGCAGGACCGTCATCACGACTTCGGCTGCAGACACGTCGCGGTCGAGCTTCTTGCTCATCTGCTCGTGCTTGCCCGTCGGGATGCCACGACCGTTGTCGGACACGCCTACCGAGCCATCGGCATGGATCGTCACCGAGACGTGGTCGGCATGGCCGGCGAGGGCTTCGTCGATCGAGTTGTCGACGACCTCGAACACCATGTGATGCAGGCCGGTGCCGTCATGGACATCGCCGATGTACATGCCTGGGCGCTTGCGGACAGCCTCCAGGCCTTCCAGGGCCGTAATGCTGTTGGCGTCGTAGTTGCCGTTGTTTGCCGGGGTGTTCTGTTCGTCGGTCATTGCGCTTGCCGTAGGCTCCGCAGGTCGGACACCGCTTTGAGCGATGTGCCGAGAATGAAGGGATAGCAGCCTGAATTATACCAGCCGGGGCTGAGCGGCCTTGCCGTGCCCACTATGGCACAGCCACGATCTGTGCATGTTCCACGTGGAACCGGGTGACGTCGCTCAGGGTCTCCAGTGCCGCAGGCGTTTCAGTTGCGGTGATGAAGATCTGCGCCGGCGCAGCCAACAATCGGTGCAGGACCCGGGCCTGGTGGGTGCGATCCAGCTCCGAGGCCAGATCGTCGAGCGCGATAACGGGCCACTCGCCACGCTGCTCGGCGTAATCCTCTGCCTGGGCCAGCAGACAGGCGAGGGCGGTGAGCTTGGCCTGGCCGCGTGAGAGCGCATCGCGACCTGGAATGCTGTGGAAGGCCACGCTCCAGTCCGCCCGGTGCGGGCCCAGCGAGGTATAACCCGCCTGACGGTCGCGTTCACGTGCCAGCAGCAGTGCATCTGCCAGTGGAACCTCGCTTCGGCGCCAGCCCGGGCTTAGATTCAGGCCCACAATTCCCAGCTGAGGAGCCAATGCCTCGGCCAATGCGATCGTCCGGGACTGCAACCGCTCCAGATAGTGCTGCCGACGACTGGTCAGCGGCTCTCCCGCCTCGGCCAGCTCGTGATCCCAGGTATCGAGCATCCGCGACGGCCCGCCCTGCTTGAGCAGGGCGTTGCGCTGCTTCAACGCCCGCGAATAGCGCCGCCACAGGGAAAGGAAGTCTGGTTCCACGTGGAACAGGCCCCAATCGAGGAAACGCCGGCGCGGTTCACCACCACCACTCACCAAGGCATGGCTGCCTGGTTCAAAGGTGACCACCGCCAGAGCGGCACACAGGTTTCCGAGCTGAGCGACGTCTTCGCCATCCAGACGCCCCTTCCACTCCTGCCCACTATGGCGCAGGCCCGCCTTTCGCCGCTGAGCGGGCAGATCACCGCGTTGTTCGTCCCATTCCACGAAGACTTCCAGCGCTTCATGGCCCTGACGCACCAGGCCGTCGCGTACCCGCCCGCGGAAACTCCGCCCATAGGCCATCAGATGCAGCGCTTCAAGGACGCTGGTCTTGCCAGCACCATTGTCACCGGTCAGCAGATTCACCCCTGGCTGGGGCGACAGCTCCACCGCATCGAATCGACGCAACTGATGGAGGGCAAGACGACGAATCTGCATGGGATGCGACAGACCATCCGCACATGGCGGTAGAGGGGCGGGGAATCACCCAGCTTACTGCATTGGTCAAGCCAGCCGTCATGGCTGGACGCGGTCCGCGATCAGTGAGCCCTGGCGGTGCCGGAGAACACATGTTTCACGTGATCGGGAGTGTGACTGCCAGCGAAAGACGATGGGACAGCGGCCGAAATCGTTCAAATCCAGCGGCCCGCCCAGGCTCAGGGAGCCCAGATTTCAACAATCCGGCGGCGGTTGTACGCCCACCCGGCCTGAAGGTGCGCCACGGTAACCGTCAGTACTCCGAAAATTCTTTGAAATCTGCTGACAACGGCCCTGCCAGGTTCCACAGATTTCAAGAAATTCGAAGCACCCGTTCCACGCCATCCACAGCGGGACTGTATGACTTATACACAAGGTGTGGGCGAACTGTGGATAAAAAAGGCACTTTTCCCTCGCGTCAAAACTATCCACAGGTTTCACCCCAGGCTTGATGGGCTATATACAGGGGGTTTCAGACCTATAAAGTTCTTTCAATTCAAAAACATAGCCTACTTTTACATGAAATCTGGCCCTACCATCACCACCAAGCTTTTGATTTATACCCAGATTTAGAAGCTAGGGAGGCCCCGACTTTCCGCGAACGAGGCCTGTGGACAGAGAGGTCAGCACGCAGGGCAGGTCGCTTGATCCAGGACCGCGCCCTGATCGCATCCAAGCGGACTCAGCATTCCTGAAGGACTGGAACTCCTCGCTGGATCCACCACAGCGCGGATCCCACGCAAGAGCGGGGAAGCCTGGAACCTCCCATCAACCGCAAGCCCGAAGGTGCCAGAAAGATCTGGCACCGATGCTCCACGTGGAACAAAAAAAAGACGCTCGGGAAATCCCGAGCGTCCATGTGTTCCACGTGGAACTGCGCGAAGGTCAGAGACGCAACGGCATCACCACGTGACGCGACTTCTCGCTGCTCGATTCACGTACCAGCGCCGACGAGTTGGAGTCGCGCAGCTGGATGATCACTTCTTCGTCGCGCAGCGCGGAGAGGGCATCCAGCAGATAGTTCACATTGAAGCCGATAGCCAGATCGCTGACCGTGGTGTCGGCTTCAATTTCTTCCTGGGCTTCTTCCTGCTCCGGGTTGTGCGCGCTGATCTTCAGGTTGCCCGGCGAGACTTCCACGCGGATGCCGCGGTACTTCTCGTTGGACAGGATCGCGGCACGCTGCAGCGAGGCACGCAGTGCTTCGCGGTCGACCTTCACTTCACGGTCGGCACCGATCGGAATCACTGCCTCGTAATCCGGGAAGCGACCATCGATCAGCTTCGAGGTGAAGGTGACATCGTCGCGCTTGACGCGGACGTGGCTGCGGCCGACTTCCAGCTCGATCTCGCGATCGCCGCTTTCCAGCAGGCGCTGCAGTTCGGTCACGCCCTTGCGCGGCACGATGATCTGGCGCTTGGAACCGCTGGGCTTGGCCAGATCGGTTTCGCACAGTGCCAGGCGATGACCGTCGGTCGCGACGGTGCGCAGGGCATCGCCGCGCAGATCGAACAGCAGGCCGTTGAGGTAGTAGCGCACGTCCTGCTGGGCCATTGCGAACGCGGTGCGCTCGATCAGCTCCTTCAGGGTGGCTTCGCCGATCGCAACACGCTCGGTGGCTTCCACCTCGTCCACCGACGGGAAGTCGTTGGAGGGCAGGGTGGCCAGGGTGAAGCGGCTGCGTCCTGCCTGCACGGTGATCTTGTCACCGGTCTGCGAGACGGTGATCCGGCTGCCATCGGGCAGGGCGCGGATGATCTCGAACAGCTTGCGGGCGGGAATGGTGGTTTCGCCGTCCTGGGCATCTTCAACCGCGATCCGCGACACCATCTCCACTTCCAGGTCGGTACCGGTCAGCGACAGCTGGCCGTTCTGCACCTGCACCAGGAAATTGGCCAGAACCGGAAGGGTCTGGCGGCGTTCGACCACGTTGACGACCTGTGCCAACGGCTTGAGAAAGGCTTCGCGCTGCAGTGTGAAACGCATGTGGTTCCGTGCCCCTATGCTTTAAAAAAATGTGGAATAAATCAAAAGCTTGGTGGTGCTGGTAGAGCCAGAATCGCTGGAAAACACAGCTAAGTCTTTGTAAACAAAGGGGTTTCAGGCTTCGAAACCCTCTGCATTACCAGCCCCCAAGGGGTGGGGAAAGCTGTGGATAAATCTTCCGCGAAATCCAACGGCATTTTTATCCACACCCTGTCCCGCGCTTGCTACCGGATTCTGCACCGTTTTATGCGGTGACGCCTCATCGGCGTACGTGCATCATTCGCTCAGCTTCCGGATCAGCTTGTCCCAGTCCTCGCGGAGCTTGCCGTCGGCTTCCATCAGGGTGCGGATCTGCCGGCAGGCATGCAGCACCGTGGTGTGATCGCGACCGGCAAAGGCGTCGCCGATTTCGGGCAGGCTGTGTTCGGTCAGTTCCTTGGTCAGCGCCATGGCAACCTGGCGCGGACGGGCCAGCGACCGGGTCCGACGCTTGGACAGCAGATCCTTGATCTGCAGCCCGTAGTAGTCGGCAACGGTTTTCTGGATGTTGGGAATGCTGATCGCCTGCTGCTGGGCGCGCAGCAGATCGCGCAGGGTTTCCTGGGCGAATTCGGTGGTGATCGCGCGGCCAGTGAAATTGGCGCGGGCGGTCAGGGTATTCAGCGCGCCCTCGAGGTCGCGCACATTGGAGCGCATCTTCTTGGCAATCAGGAACGCAACGTCATCTGGAATCTCGGCACCACGCTCGCGGGCTTTGGCCAGCACGATCGCAGCGCGGGTCTCGAAGTCCGGCGGCTCGATCGCGACCGACAGGCCCCAGGCAAGACGCGACTTCAGGCGCGCTTCCAGGCCTTCGACTTCGCGCGGATAGCGGTCGCAGGTCAGGATGATCTGCTGCTTGCCATCGAACAGCGCGTTGAAGGTGTGGAAGAACTCTTCCTGGGTGCGGTCCTTGCCTGCGAAGAACTGGATGTCATCGATCAGCAGCGCGTCGACCTGCTGGAACTGGCGCTTGAACTGATCCATGGTCTTTTCCTGCAAGGCCCGGATCATGGCGCTGAAGAACTGTTCCGAACGCAGGTACAGCACCTTGGCGCCCGGATTGGCCTGACGCATCGCGTTGCCGGCGGCGAACATCAGGTGGGTCTTGCCCAGGCCGGTGCCTCCGTACAACAGCAGCGGATTGTGCGCGCGGTCGCCCGGCTTCTGTGCCGCCTGGAATGCTGCGGCCAGGCCCAGCTGGTTGCTGCGGCCTTCGACGAAGTTGGCGAAGGTGTAGTGGTTGTCCAGGTTGCCGGCGAACGGGACCTGCGGCTGCACCGGCGCCTGCGCCGAATGGCTGGAAACCGGCGCGATCTGCGCGTCCACGGGCCGCGGGCGCGAGCCGATTTCAAGAAAAACGTCGCCGAAACCGGCAAAGTGGGTGACCAGCTCGCGGATCCGCGGCAGGTACAGTTCGCGCACCTGATCGACAATGAAGGCATTCGGTGCATACAGCACCAGGCTGTCAGCGCGCAGATCGGCCTGCAGCGGCTTCAACCAGGTGTGAACATCCTCGGGCGGGAACTCCGCCTCGAGTCGCTCGAGACTACGTGACCAGGCATCCATCAGCAATAATTGTCCGGTGGCCGATGCATAGGCGCGAAAAGGCGCCCAAACACAGGCCTGAAAGGGGGAAATGGATGGCTCAGCCTACCACCGAGCGCCCGCCTTCGGAATGCTTGTCCCCTACTTATTCACAAAAAGATCCACAGCTATTGCACAGCCCGGTGAATTGGCGTAGCAGACAGGGGTTGACGGGAGGGGGGACACCTCTCTAAAATTTCCGGTTCTTTCCGTCCCATTCATACGAGAGGCCCACATGGCCACCAAGCGCACCTTCCAGCCCAGCAACCTCAAGCGTAAGCGCGACCACGGCTTCCGTGCCCGTATGAAGACCGCTGACGGCCGCAAGATCCTGTCGCGTCGCCGCGCCAAGGGCCGCAAAGTCCTGAGCGCCTGATTGCCATGCCGCATCCAGCGGCAGACGCAATCCATTCGACAGTGAATACTGCAGACCCGCGCAAGCGATTCCCTCGCTCTGCGCGGGTTCGCACGCGTGCCGAATATTCAACGGTCTTCAACGGCGCCCGCCGTGTGTCCGATCCGCTGATGACCCTGCACTGGCTACCGGCTGACCGGCCGGCCAGGCTGGGTCTGGCGGTTTCCCGCAAGGTCGATCCTCACGCCGTTGGGCGTAACCGGATCAAGCGCGTCCTGCGCGACGCCTTGCGTCAGACACGAACCGACATACAGCCAGGCGACTTCGTCGTCGTGGCTCGTACTGCTGCGCGTCATGCCAGCAACGAAGATATCCGCCAGGCCTTCCTGCGCCTGTTGCGGCGCCTGCGCGCATTGCCCGCGCCGGGCGTGGACGGCACAATGCCGCCGCCTGATGGCATTGCCATTTCCTCCGTCACCGAGCCGGCACCGCGTCCCGGCCCCGCTGAGCCTGCCTGCTGATGAACCAGACCCGTGTTTTCCTGATCTTTGCCTGGCTGATGGTGGCCGTGCTGCTGTGGATGGAGTGGAGCCGTGAGAAGTCCGCCCCGACCCCGGCGCCGACGACCAGCTCGGCCCCGGCCGCCGCACAGAGCGTCCCCGGTGCAGCCCCGGGCAGCATCCCCAGCGCGCAGGTTCCCGGTGCCCCGGACCAGCCCGCTGTACAGGCCCAGGCCAGCGCCACCCCGTCCGCACAGCGCGTGACCATCACCACCGACGTGCTGCGCCTGGTGCTCGATGGTGGCCGCGTGCTCGATGCCGAACTGCTGCAGTTCCCGCAGAGCAAGGACGAAGGCAGCCCCCCGGTACGCCTGCTGACCGAAGATCCCGCGCATCCGTACAGCGCGATCAGTGGTTGGGCCAGCGAAGACAAGAACACCCCGGTGCCGGGCGTTGACGGCTTCAAACTGGTCGGTGATACCCGCGACTTCGTGCTGGCCAAGGGCCAGGACGAACTGCAGGTCCCGTTCGTGTGGACCGCCGACAACGGCGTGACCATCAAGCGCACCCTGATCGTGGGCCGCAACGAGTATGCGATCCGCTTCAAGGACGAAGTCAGCAACGCTGGCGCCGCGCCGTGGAACGGCTACGTCTACCGCACCCTGGACCGCACCCCGACCATCCTGTCGCGGAGCATGACCAACCCGGACTCGTTCAGCTTCAACGGTGCCACCTGGTACGACAACGACAAGAAGTACCAGCGTCGTGCGTTCAAGGATTACCTGGACGATGGCGCGCTCAACCAGAACATCACCGGTGGCTGGCTGGCGATGCTGCAGCACCACTTCTTCACCGCCTGGATCCCGCAGAAGGACCAGACCGCACACTACGTGCTGTCGCAGGTGGCCGGTCGTGACCTGATCGAAGCGCGCGGCCCGGCCTTCACCGTGGCCCCGGGCCAGTCCACCAGCACCGAGGCCCGCCTGTGGGTCGGCCCGAAGCTGGTCAACCTGATCGCCAAGGAAGACGTGCCGGGTCTGGACCGTGTGGTCGACTACAGCCGCTTCTCGATGATGGCGGTGATCGGCCAGGGCCTGTTCTGGGTGCTCAACCAGGTGCACAAGCTGGTGGGCAACTGGGGCTGGGCCATCGTCGGCCTGGTGGTGCTGCTGAAGATCGTGCTGTATCCGCTGTCGGCGACGCAGTACAAGAGTGGCGCCAAGATGCGTCGCTTCCAGCCGCGCATCGCACAGCTGAAGGAACGCTATGGCGATGACCGCCAGAAGTTCCAGACCGCGATGATGGAGCTGTACAAGAAGGAAAAGATCAATCCGATGGGCGGCTGTCTGCCGATCCTCATCCAGATGCCGATCTTCTTCGCCCTGTACTGGGTGCTGGTGGAATCGGTCGAACTGCGCCAGGCGCCCTGGTTCGGCTGGATCCAGGACCTGACCGCACGCGATCCGTACTTCATCCTGCCGGTGATCAACGTGGCGGTGATGTGGTTCACCCAGAAGCTGACGCCGGCGCCGGGCATGGACCCGATGCAGCAGAAGATGATGCAGTTCATGCCGCTGGTGTTCGGCGTCATGATGGCCTTCATGCCGTCCGGTCTGGTCCTGTACTGGGTGGTCAACGGTGGCCTGGGCCTGCTGCAGCAGTGGTGGATGACCAAGCGCCACGGCAGCGATCCGGTGCCGGCCACGGCGGCCACCGCCCCGGTCAAGAAGAAGTAAGAGGTAGACGTCGACCTTGGTCGACTGCTCCCCAGGGTCGATCGACCCAGCAAAGGCCCGCCGCAAGGCGGGCTTTTCGCATGCGGCGTTAGAATCGCCGGCACACCATTCCCCATTGTTCGAGTCCGCCATGCCGCGTGCGCCGTCGTTCCGCCTGTTCCTGCCCAGCCTGCTGCTGACCCTGCTCGTGGCCGGCTGCGGCGACAAGGACGCGCAGGCACCGGCGGCGGTCACCCAGCCGAGCGCACAGGCTGCCGCTGCCGCCGACCCGGCCGCAGCACCGCTGCTGGGCGCATTGCAGAAGCAGCTCGACGGCTATCGCCGGGTCATCGTGCTGCTGGCCGATGAGGAACAGCAGTCCGCGGCCGATCGCACCACCTCCACCCGCATCGGCCAGCAGCTGTTCCACGACGGCCTGGAACAGCGCAGCGCCATTGCCGCGCAGTTCGACACGCTGCTGCGTGGTAGCAGCCCGCAGCGCTTCGCTACCCTGGGCACGGTGCTGGATTACATCGAGTCGGCACCGGAACTGTTCGATGCCGATCGCCTTGCATTCCGCGAAGTGCTGCGTGACCTGCACGAACGCATCGGCGCCGATTCCTCGTTGCCGGCGGTGAAGCTGCACCAGCGCATCGGCGAAGACCTGGAGGCGCTGGACGAGATCGAGCGCAACTACAACCAGGAACTGACCCGCATCTTCAGCCGCTTCGAGCGCACCCGTGCCATCGAACTGAAGCGCGAGAAGTGGGACGACTACATCGTGCACCTGCACAAGGACTACAGCCGCGAAGCGATCCTGCGCGACTACGGCGTGATCAAGCCGTACCCGATGTCGATGAAGGACAGCGACCGCGAGATCTTCGGCCGCGACCTGCCGCCGAAGACGGTGGTACTGACCTTCGACGATGGCCCGCACAAGGCCTATACCGATGAAGTGGTGGCCATCCTCAAGCGCTACGACGTACCGGGTGTGTTCTTCGAGGTCGGCCGCAACCTCGGCAAGGTCGAGACCGACGGCAAGGTCAGCCTTGGGCCGATGGCGAAGATCAGCCGCAACCTGATG
This sequence comes from Stenotrophomonas sp. LMG 10879, assembly GCF_002750935.1. Lineage (NCBI taxonomy): Bacteria > Pseudomonadati > Pseudomonadota > Gammaproteobacteria > Lysobacterales > Lysobacteraceae > Stenotrophomonas > Stenotrophomonas sp. LMG 10879. Next base: position 21,076 of record NZ_PEJT01000004.1, on the reverse strand, counting down.
GAAGAGGGCTACGCCGTCGGCAACCACAGCCTGACCCATGCGCAGCTGTCGCGTACCACCGGCGATGCGCTGCGCCAGCAGGTGCTGGACACCGACACCCTGCTGAAGGACGTCGACAGCAAGCGCGCGCCGCTGTTCCGCTTCCCGTACGGCGCGCGCAATGCTGAAGGCCTGCAGCTGCTGAACGAAGCGGGCCTGAAGTCGATCATGTGGAACATCGATTCGATGGACTGGGCCGACCCGGTGCCGGAATCGATCGTGCAGCGCGTGCTCGACCAGGTGAACAAGGAACAGCGCGGCATCATCCTGTTCCACGATATCCACGACCGTGCGGTGAAGGCACTGCCGCAGATCCTGGATCGGCTGATCGCCGACGGCTACCAGTTCGCCGGCTGGAATGGCCGCGACTTCAGCGTCGCTCGACCGCGCAAGGGCAGCGACCGCGATGCCACCGTCACCACCGGTTACGAAAAATCGTGGGCGATCGTGGTCGGCATCGACAACTATGCCAAGTGGCCGAAGCTGGAGTACGCCAGCCACGACGCGCAGGCGGTGGCCGATACGCTGACCGGGCAGTTCGGCTTCCCGTCCTCGCAGGTGATCGTGCTGAAGAACGAACAGGCCACCCGCAACAACATCCTGGCCGCCTTCCACGACCGGTTGTCCGATGACCGCACCGGCAGGAATGATCGCGTGTTCGTGTTCTTCGCCGGCCATGGCGCGACGCGCCAGCTCGCCTCTGGTCGTGACCTGGGCTACATCATTCCGGTCGATTCGGACCCGAAGGAATTCGCCACCGACGCCATCGCGATGACCGACATCCAGAATATCGCCGAGAGCATGCAGGCCAAGCATGTGATGTTCGTGATGGATGCCTGCTACAGCGGCCTCGGCCTGACCCGCGGCGGCCCGTCGTCGTCGTCGTTCCTGCGCGAGAACGCGCGCCGCAGCGCGCGACAGATGCTGACCGCCGGCGGCGCCGACCAGCAGGTGGCCGACGCCGGCCCCAATGGCCATTCGGTGTTCACCTGGGTGCTGCTGCAGGCATTGGCCGGCAAGGGCGATCTCAATGGCGATGGCCTGATCACCGGTACCGAGCTGGCCGCCTATGTGGCGCCGGCGGTGTCGGCGGTCTCGCAGCAGACGCCGGCGTTCGGCAGCCTGCCCGGTTCGCAGGGCGGCGAGTTCGTGTTCCAGGTGCCGGACAGCCAGGAATACCTCAACGCCGATACCCGGCAGCTGACGCCCGATGCGATCGCACTGAACAACAAGGTTGATGCCGCGCAGGATGCCAAGGGCGCCCAGGCGCCGGTGACCGTGGCCGACCTGCAGGGCGGCAAGGCCAAGCTGGTGGTGCCGACCGCCGGCCCGGCCTCCGACCGCCAGCGCGCGCAGCAGGCCAATGACCGTGGCCTGCAGCTGTACCGCGAGAAGCAGTACGACGAAGCCGCCCTCCAGTTCACCGAGGCGCTGAAGCTGCGCCCGGACTTCGCCCAGGCGGCCAACAACCTCGGCTTCGTCTACTACCGCCAGCAACGCTACGCCGAAGCGGCGCGCTGGCTGGAGAACACCTTGAAGATCGATCCGTCGCGCGCGGTGGCCCATCTCAACCTGGGCGATGCGTACTTCCACGCGGGCGACAAGGCCAAGGCGAAGCAGGCCTACACCACCTACCTGGCACTGCAGCCGCAAGGCAGTGGTGCGGCTCAGGCGCGCGCGCAGCTGGAGAAGCTCTGAGCGATGAACGAGATGACCCGCACCGAGACCATCGTGGCCATTGCCAGCGCACCCGGTGCAGGTGGTGTCGGCCTGCTGCGCCTGTCAGGCCCGCGTGCAGCCGCCATTGCCAACGCATTGGGTGCGCCTGCACTGCGGCCGCGCCATGCACATTACGCGCGCCTGCGCGATGCCGATGGCGAGGTCATCGACGATGGCATCGTGCTGTGGTTCCCGGCGCCCAACAGCTTCACCGGCGAAGAGGTGGTGGAGCTGCAGGGGCATGGCAGCCCAGTGCTGCTGCAGCAACTGGTCGCGCGCTGCATCACGCTGGGCGCACGCCAGGCGCGGCCAGGTGAGTTCAGCGAGCGCGCGTTTCTCAACGGCAAGCTCGACCTGGCCCAGGCCGAGGCCATCGCCGATCTGATCGCCGCCGGTGACAACCGCGCTGCACGTGCGGCACGCCGTTCGCTGGACGGCGTGTTCTCGCGCCGCATCGATGCAGTGGTCGAACAGCTGGTGCTGCTGCGCATCCACGTGGAAGCGGCGATCGATTTCGCCGATGAACCGCTGGATACGCTGGGCGGTGCACAGGTGCGGCGCGGGCTCGAGCAGGCCCGCAGCGACCTGGCCCTGCTGCGTCGTGATGCCGAGCGCGGCCGTCGCCTGCGCGATGGCCTGCATGCCGTGCTGATCGGTCCACCGAATGCCGGCAAGAGTTCGCTGTTGAACGCGTTGGCCGGCAGCGAGCGCGCCATCGTTACCGACATCGCCGGCACCACCCGCGACACGCTGCGCGAGACCATCCGCCTGGATGGCCTGGAGCTGACCCTGGTCGATACCGCCGGCCTGCGCGAGGGTGGCGATGCCATCGAACGCGAAGGCATGCGTCGCGCGCATGTGGAAATCGAGCGCACCGACCTGGCGCTGATCGTACTGGACGCGCGTGACCCGGTGGCGGGTGAAGCGGCGCTGGGCGATGCCGTGGCCGGCGTGCCACACAAGGTCTACATCCACAACAAGTCGGATCTGCTGTTGGGAACGCCCGAGCAGGACGATCCGGATCGTGTGTTCGTCTCGGCCGCTACCGGCGCGGGACTGGACGACCTGCATGCGCGTCTGCGTTCGATCGCCTCGGCCGGTGCGGGCGAGCAGGTGGACGGTGAGTTCTCCGCGCGTACGCGCCACGTGGATGCCATCGAGCGCGCACAGGAACATGCGCAGCGTGCCGATGCAGAGCTGGTGCACGAGCACCTGGAGCTGGCGGCCGAAGAGCTGCGGCTGGCGCACGATGCACTGGGCGAGATTACCGGGCAGATGAGTGCGGATGATCTGCTGGGAAGGATTTTCTCCAGCTTCTGCATTGGCAAGTAGTGCCGGGTCAGATCCCCGAAGGGGCTCTGACCCCCGACATCGATCAATCGCACGGCTCATGCTGTGGTAGATGCCAACCTTGGTTGGCACCGGGCATCCGGGGCCATGGAACCCCAATAGCAGAGCGCCGACCAAGGTCGGCGACTACCGCATCTTGGAGATCCGTATCTGTCAGAGTGGGGTCGGAGCCCCTTCGGGGATCCGGCCCCAGCTCCCCCAACCTGTCACATTCCCGCCGCATACTGACGCCCATCACAAACCGCTTTGGGGAAGTCGCAGTGAAGTCGTGGGGTCGTGCGTTGCTGTTGTCGCTGGCCGTGGCACCATCGGTGGCCATGAGTGCTGAATCCTCCCCTCCGGCCGCGCCCAAGGTGTCGGTCTACGGTCATCGCGGTGCAAGCGCGCTGCTGCCCGAGCACACCTTGGCGGCCTACGCGCAGGCGATCGCCGACGGCGCCGATTACATCGAACCGGACCTGGTGATGACCAAGGACGGGGTGATGGTGGCCCGCCACGAGAACGAGATCGGCGGCACCACCGATGTGGCCGAGCACAAGGAATTCGCCAAGCGCAAGACCCGCAAGGTCATCGATGGGCAGACGGTCGAAGGCTGGTTCACCGAAGACTTCACCCTCGCCGAGCTGAAGACCCTCTACGCCCGCGAGCGACTGCCGGAGTTCCGCAGCACCGCCTATGACGGCCAGTTCCGCATCGCCAGCCTGGACGAGATCCTGGCGTTCCTGGTCCAGCAGGCCGGTCGTGCCAACCGTGGCATCGGCCTGGTGCCGGAGATCAAGCACCCGACTTATTTCCAGTCGATCGGCCTGCCGATGGAAGACAAGGTGCTGGCTGCGCTGCGTGGCAACGCCTATACCAACGTCGGCCCGGTCACCATCCAGTCGTTCGAGACCGCCAACCTGCGTTACCTGCGCGGCAAGATCCCGCGTGGCAGCAACATCCGCCTGCTGCAGCTGCTGTGGAAGGGCGATACCCAGCCGGCCGACATCGCCAAGGCCGGCGGTGCGCTGACCTATGCGCAGATGATGACGCCAGCAGGTCTGAAGGACATCGCGACCTATGCCGATGGCATCGGCCCGGAGCTGCGCTCGATCATCCCGCTGGATGCCAACGGTGCGTTGGGTACGCCGACGTCGCTGGTGCGCGATGCGCACGCCGTGGGCCTGATGGTGATCCCGTACACCTTCCGCCCGGAGAACCATTTCCAGGCCAGCAACCTGCGCAAGGGCGCGGACAATGCGCGCAATGCGGAAGGGTCGATCGCCGAGATGCGCGCCTACCTGGCGACCGGCATCGATGCGTTCTTCACCGATGACCCGGCGCTGGGCCGGCAGGCGGTGGATGGAATGGGCGCGGCGGGAAACGCGGCGGATTGATGCGCCGGTGGTAGGTGCCAACCTTGGTTGGCACACGTTGGTTGGCACATGGTCGCTGCGGGGGCATGAACGCCGGAGGCAGGAGCGCCGACCAAGGTCGGCGGCTACCGGGTCATCGGTGCTCGGGGTCAGAGCCCCTTCCGGGATCCGACCCCGCCACCGCTCAACCGCGCGGGTCTTCGGGCCGGCGGAACGGGACAACCACATAGTCCTGCCCTTCGCGCGGCTGCCACAGTACCGGCACGCGCTGCGGCGACGGCGGCTCGAGTTCGTCGTCGGCCAGCGGCTCGATCTCTTCTTCCTCGTCTTCCCAGCTGTAACGCGGGCGCGGCGGCAAGGGATCGGCGTTGCGGAACAGCAGCGCAGCGATGATGCCGGCGAAGGCACCGCCCATGTGCGACTGCCAGGACACGCCGTCGGCGTGCGGCAGCACGGTCATCAGCATGCCGCCGTAGAACAGCATGCCGATCAGCCCGGTGGCGATGGCCGCGCGGTCGCGGCGCAGCAGGCCGAGGCTGGCCAGCAGGAACATCAGGCCGTGGGTGACGCCACTGGCGCCGAGATGGAAGCTGCCGGGGTTGCCCAGCATCCACGCACCGATGCCCGAACCGACCCACAGCAGGGGCAGGGCACGTAGCGTGGCCTTCGGATAAACGCTGCCGGCGAGGGTGCCGAGGATCAGGATCGCAGCGCTGTTGGCGGCGATGTGTTCGACCGAGGCATGCAGCAGCGGCCCGCCGATCAGGCCGAGCAGGCCCTTGGCTTCCAGCGGTGCCACGGCCCAGGGTCGCCAGTCGAAATGGTCCTGCAGGGCGAACACGGCCACCAGCACCAGCACGGCAGCCAGGCTGGCGTTGAAGGCGCGCAGGATGCGCGTGCGGTCGTTGCGATCGGCCGGCGCGTCGCCGGCGGGCAGGGGCGCGTTCGTGTTCATACCCTCAGCAATGGCGGTGGCCGGCGCGAAACCAAGGCCACCGCTGCGGGAGAGTGGGTGCGGCCGGCGGGACAATCCACCAGCCGCACCCTTCAAGACGCCTGGATCAGGCGCCGCCTTCCTTCGGCGGGTTCTTCAGGCTCAGCACCACCGTGGCGGCGATGATCACCGCGACCACGCCCAGCGAGATCGGGGTCGGGATCTTGAACAGGTCGATGATCATCATCTTGATGCCGATGAAGGCCAGCACCAGGGCCAGGCCGTACGGCAGCAGGTGGAAGCGGTCAGCCATGCCGGCCAGCAGGAAGAACATCGCACGCAGGCCGAGCACCGCGAACACGTTGGAGGTCAGCACGATGAACGGGTCGGTGGTGATCGCGAAGATCGCCGGGATGCTGTCCACCGCGAAGATCACGTCGGTGACTGCAATCAGGATCAGCACCGCGAACAGCGGGGTGAACCAGCGCACGCCGTCGCGCTTGACGCTCATCGCGTTGCCTTCGTAATCCGGCAGCAGGCGCAGGTGCTTGCGCATCCAGCGCAGGGCCGGGTTGGCTTCCAGGTCAGGCTCCTGGCCCGCGGCGAACCACATCTTCCAGCCGGTGAACAGCAGGAAGGCGCCGAACACGTAGAGCAGCCAATGGAACTGGGTGATCAGCACGCTGCCGGCGAAGATCATGATCGTACGCAGCACGATCGCACCCAGGATGCCGATGATAAGCACCTTCTGGCGCTGTTCCTCCGGCACCGCGAAGTAGCTCATGATCATCAGGAAGACAAAGATGTTGTCCACCGCCAGCGCCTTCTCGACCAGGTAGCCGGTCAGGAACTCCAGGCCGACCTTGTTGGCCACGACCTGGCCGGCGGTCTCGTTCAGGTAGAACCAGAGGCCGCCGTTGAAGGCCAGCGCCAGCGCGACCCAGCCGATGGACCACCACAGGGCCTCCTTGAAGGTGACCTTGTGCGGGCCACCATGGCGCATCAATACGAGGTCGACCAGCAGGGCGATGACCACCACCGCTGCGAAGCCGCCCCACAACCACAAATTACCGATCGTCTGCATGGGTTTGTCCGTTGGGAAATGAAAAATGCCTCAAGCCGGACGGCGAGGATCTGCAACGGAGGATCGGGAGGGGATCCAGGGACAGAGCTTCGCCAGTACGGCGAAGGTCTCGCTCGCAGTTCCGATGGGCCGGAACTGCCGTTGCACCGGAGCCTGCGGGCTCGAATTGACGGCGACAACGTCTGGGAGCTACTCCCCTTCTGCCGCCGATTCTGCGGCCTGGCCGGGCCGGCGTCAAATGCACTGGGGCGGAGCCAGCTCTGGTAGGTGCCAACCTTGGTTGGCACACCGGCCCGGGGGTCAGAGCCCCTGTGGGGATCTGACCCCGGCGCCCGGTTTACAATAGGTGGATGAATACCCCCCTTCCCGTTGTCCGCCTCAAGAACGCGTGGCGTTCCAGCCACCCGTGGATTTTCCAGAAACTGGTCGAGAAGCCGACCGTCCGGCCCAAGCCCGGCTCCCTCGTCGACGTCGTCGGCGTGGATGGCGAGTTCATCGGCCGTGGCTTCTACAACGGGCATTCGCGTATTGCCGTACGCATCCTCGAAACCGACCCGCAGATCCCGGTGGATGCCGGCTGGTTCTCGCGCAAGATCGCCCAGGCGGTGTCGCTGCGTCGCGAGGTGCTGAAGCTTGATGCGGTGTCCGACGCCTGGCGCGTGGTGCACAGCGAAGGCGACGGCCTGTCCGGCCTGGTGGTGGACCGTTACAACGATCTGGTGGTGGTGGAGTTCTTCGCCGCCGGCATGTTCCGCCACCGCGAGTGGATCTACGACGCGCTGCGCGAACAGTTCCCGGGCTGCCGTTTCCACAGCTTCGCCGACGAACACGTGCAGAAGCAGGAAAGTTTCGACTTCCACGGCAACACCACCACCGAAGCGTCGGTGATCACCGAGTACGGCATCAAGTTCCGCGCCGACCCGGCCGGTGCGCACAAGACCGGTTTCTTCGCCGACCAGCGCGAGAACCGTGAGTGGCTGAGCCAGCAGGTGGAAGGCAAGAGCGTGCTCGACCTGTGCTGCAACACCGGCGGTTTCGCGGTGTATGCGGCCGCGCGCGGTGCATCGGAAGTGGTTGGCATCGACATCGATGAAGACGTCATCCAGATCGCCAAGGGCAATTCGCGCCTGAACAACGTGCGCCCGAAGTTCGTCCAGTCCGACATCTTCCCGTGGCTGCGTGACGCGGCCAACCGCGGCGAGAAGTACGACGTGGTGATCCTGGACCCGGCGAAGATGACCCGCGACCGTGAGCAGGTGATCACCGCGCTGAAGAAGTACCTGGACATGAACAAGCTGGCGCTGGGCGTGGTCAAGCCCGGTGGCCTGTTCGCCACGTTCTCCTGCACCGGCCTGGTGGCCGAGGACCAGTTCCTCGACATGCTGCGTCGTGCAGCGTACTTCTCCGGCCGCACCATCCAGATCCTGAAGGTGGCCGGCGCAGGTCCGGATCATCCGTTCATGGCCCACGTGCAGGAATCGCGTTACCTGAAGGCCGTGTTCTGCCGCGTGGTGGACTGACCCACGGCGCGTGGAGCCGAGTGCTGCTCGGCTCCCGCACACAGCACGGAAGACTGCCCCCGTGCGCCAGCCTCAGGGCTGTGCGCGCGGCGGCGCAGGAACCGGCTGCAGCTGCTGCAGCAACCCGTTGATCACCTCGGACCTGCGGCGCAGGTGTCCACCGAGCACGATCGCCACCGTACCCAGCGCCAGCAGCGCCGGTACCGCAAGCAGCGCCAGCACCCAGCCGACGTCGAACAGAAGCCAGCTCAGCAGACGCTGGTCATGCCATCGCTGTGACCGTTCGGAGCGGGGCAGACCGGCTGCCTTCTCGAAGCGGGACTGCATCGCCGGCGATACCGGAACGCCGATGTCCTCGCCATTGGCCAGCGCGCGTGCGGTGGCAACCACGGCCGGCGAGGCCACGCCGTAGGGCAGCTCCTGCTGTGCACGCAGATAGGCCTGCCACTGCGGGCTGAAGCTGCTGAAGTCCGGACTGGCGATGAGCGCGTCCAGCTGCCGATGGTCGAGCCGATCGCCCTGGCCCATGGCGGGTGCGGTGATGCCCATGCTTCCCCATGCACCGCACAGCAGCATCGAACCCAGCGCGAACGACCAGGCGAAGCGGCGAACGCGATGGCGGCCGAGCAGGTCGCGCACACCGAAGTACATCCACACCAGCAGCAAGGGCGTCATGACCAGCAGGATGAGCAGCTGCTTTCCTGTGTCCTTCGCCCCATAGCCGGCCGGCACGTGCGCCCACGAAGGCGGACCGAGTTCGGTGCCGGTGAAGGCCAGCGCCATGTAGGCCAGCGCTGTGGCCGCCAGCGGAATGCAGGCCAGGCCGAAGACCCGCAGCAGCGAGGCCCGCCGGTAGAACGCGCGCAGGCCCGGAACGGCTTCCGCCCGCGCCTGCAGGTCCGGTGGGATCTGCAGCGGATCGCGTACCGGCGCGCTCATGCCGGCACCCCCGACGTGCGCAGCAACTGCTGCAGCGCCTGCTTCAGCTGGTCCTGCGCCTGCGCAGCACTGGCGATCATCTGCGGGCTGGCGTTGTCGCTGTTGTGCAGCGCCTGGAGGGTCTGGCGCCAGATCGGCAGCAGGATCTGCACCGTCTCGCTGTAGCGGTCCAGCAGGTCGATGGCATTGCTGCGTGCCAGCTGCACCTGCATCCGGCTCATCGAATGGCTGGCCAGCAGGGCGGTCAGGTTGGCCACCCGGCGCTGCAGCCGCTCAACCGGGCGGTCGAGCACCGGCGCATCATCGGTGCTGTCGACGGTCGCTGGCAGTTCCTGCAGGAACTGCACGCCGGCATCGATGTACACCTGCAGCCGCACACCCTGCACGTCATGCTCGAGCAGCTGCGCATCCAGTCGATCGACGCTGGCGCGCACGGCGATGGCCTCGCGCTCGATCCTGGCCAGTACATCGCCGTTGCTGCCCATGGCGATGCGTCGGCGCAGGCGTTCTTCGATATCGGCACCGGTGAACCGCTGCCACCACCCCGCGCGCTGCAGCAGGGCATTGGGATCGTGTTCGGACAGCCGGCTGACCAGCTCAGCAAGCGCCTGCGCCAGCGCGTTGGCGCTGCCATCCTGCCAGGCCGGCTCGGCGCTGGCACTGGCCAGGTCGGCCGGGCCATAGCGGCCGATGTCGGTGCGCCCGGCAAACAACGGTGGCAGCACATCACGCTTGAGCTGCTCGACGGTGACCACGCTGGCGGGAACAGGCGCTTCGCCCTGCACGGGCAGCGCCGGAGGCTTGGACTTCGACATCGGTGTTTCCATTCCATGGTCGACGCAGCACGCGGTGCTGCACGCTGCCCTTATCGGCTGCGGGCGAGTGTAATGGAGCCGGCTGGCCAATGCGGCACTACCCGCGTTGGCCGTCCCGGCGCTATGGTCGTGTCCTTCCCATTGCCGGTGGATGCCCATGCCGTCGTTGCGTCGTCTCTCCCTGCTGCTCGCGCTGGCGCTGAGTGCGCCGCTGTCCGCCCATGCCATCGACTTCAGCGCGCAGGAACTGGCCCGGGCCAAGGCACTGCAGCAGCGCCTGCTGACCCTGGACAGCCATCTGGATACGCCGGCCAACTTCGGCCGCGACGGCTTCGACATCGAGCAGCGGCACGACCGCAATGCGCTCTCGCAGGTGGATTACCCGCGCATGGTCGAAGGCGCGCTGGATGGCGGCTTCTTTGCGATCTACACCGACCAGGGCGATCGCACTGCCGCTGCGCATCTGGCCGAGCGCGATCACGGCCTGCAGCGTCTGCTGGAGATCCGCGAAATGCTGGCCGCCAACCCCGAGCGCTTCGCGCTGGCGCTGAGTGCCGATGACGCGGCGCGCATCAAGGCCGCCGGCAAGCGCGTGGTCTACATCAGCATGGAGAACGCCAGCCCGCTGGTGGCCGACCCGAGCCTGCTCTCGTTCTATCACCGTGCCGGGCTGCGCCTGCTCAGCACCGTGCACTTCGCCAACAACGAGTTCGCCGATTCGGCCACCGACCCCAAGGGCGCTGAGTGGAAAGGCCTGAGCCCGGCCGGCAAGGACCTGGTACGGCAGGCGGTGAAGCTGGGCATCGTCATCGACCAGTCGCACGCCTCCGATGCCGTGTTCGACGATCTGCTGGCGATGATGCCGGTGCCGTTCGTGTTGTCGCACAGCTCCGCCAAGGCGATCTACGACCACCCACGCAACCTCGATGACGCGCGCCTGCGCAGGCTGGCCAAGGCCGGCGGCGTGATCCAGGTGAACGCGTATGGCGGCTACCTGATCGACACCGCCAAGTCGCCCGAGCGCAAGCAGGCCGAAGAGGCCCTGAGCAAGCAGCTGGGTGGTTGGGAAGGCATGACCATCGAACAGGGCGTTGCCCTGCAGAAGGCCGAGCAGGCACTGGACCACGAACATCCGGTGCGCCATGCCAGCCTGGACGACTTCTTCGCCCACTTCGAGCACATCCTCAAGGTCGTCGGCCCCGAGCACGTCGGCATCGGCCTGGACTGGGATGGCGGCGGTGGCCTGAGCGACCTGCCCGATGTCAGCCAGTTGCCGAAGATCACCGCGTGGCTGTTGCGCAAGGGCTACACCGAGCAGCAGATCGCCGCCATCTGGGGCGGCAACCTGCTGCGGGTGATGCGCCAGGCGCAGGACTACGCGGCAAAGCAGGGCGGCTAGCCGCCCTGCGCTAGGGCCGGCCGCTGGCCGGCAATCCCCAAAGACCGCCGGGCATGGCCCGGCGCTACCTTTACCGGCCGATCAGCGCGTTGCGACGGCTGTAGGCGAAGTACAGCACCAGGCCGACCACGTTCCACGCCAGGAAGTACAGCTGGGTGGTGTGCGGCAGGCTGATGAAGAGGTAGATGCAGCCCAGTGCCGCCAGCGGGCCGACGATGAAGGCCAACGGTGTGCGGAAGGTGCGCTCGCGGTTCGGCTCACGCACGCGCAGCACCACCAGGCAGATGCCAACGGCAGTGAACGCGGCCAGGGTGCCGGCATTGGCCAGCGCGGCGATCTCGTCCAGGCGCGCCACACCGGCCAGCGCCGACACCACCACGGCGGTGAACAGCGTGGTCGCCACCGGCGTGCCGGTGCGCGCGTTGACCTTGGACAGGCCACGCGGCAGCAGGCCATCGCGGCTCATCACGAAGAAGATGCGGCTCTGGCCATACAGGAACGCGAGCAGCACGGTCGGCAGGGCGATGATCGCGATCACGCCGATCAGCATCGCCGCGGTCGGCTGGCCCAGCTGGCGCATGATCAGTGCCAGCGGCTCGGCACTCTGGCCGAACACGGTGTAGCTCATCGCACCGATCGCGGCCAGCGCCACCAGCACGTACACGATGGTGCAGCCGACCATCGAGCCGATGATGCCGATGGACAGGTCGCGGCCGGGGTTCTTGGTTTCTTCGGCGGCGGTGGAGATCGCATCGAAGCCGTAGAACGCGAAGAAGATGATCGCCGCTGCCGCCATCACGCCGCGCTCGACGCCATCCGGTCCCAGCGTCTTGGCGAACCCGTAGGGCATGAACGGCTGCAGGTTGTTGGCGTCGAACGCCGGCAGGGCCACCGCCACGAAGATGGCCAGCGCGATCAGCTTGAACACGACCAGGATCGCGTTGAGGGTGGCGCTCTCCTTGGTACCGGCCATCAGCATCAGTGCCACCAGCCAGGTGATGACGATGGCGGGCAGGTTGATCATGCCGCCGTCGACGTGCGGGCCCGCCGCGAGCATGGCCGGCAGGCGCAGGTCCCAGCCGAACTGGGTATGCACCCATTCCAGGAAGCCGACGAAATAGCCCGACCAGCCGACCGCCACGGTACTCACCACCAGCGAGTACTCCAGGATCAGGCTCCAGCCCACCACCCAGGCAAAGACTTCGCCCAGGGCACTGTAGCTGTAGGTGTAGGCGCTGCCGGCGGCCGGCATCATCGTGGACAGTTCGGCGTAGGCCAATGCCGCGCAGGCACACACCGCGCCGGCGATGGCGAAGGAGATCAGCACGGCGGGGCCGGCGCGGTCGGCACCGACGCCGATCAGGGTATAGATGCCGGTGCCGACGATGGCACCGATGCCCAGCGCGATCAGGTGCGGCCAGCTGAGGGTCGGGACCAGGCGCCGGCCGGCTTCATGGACGGTGACGGAATCTAGGGACTTGCGCCGGAGCAGGGACATGCAGGCCTCGGAAGGGGTGACTGAGAACGACAAGTCCCCGAGTGTGACCGAACGCAGCGCAGCATTGCCACTGACGGGGGTCATGGCCGGCACAGCGCGCGCTGGACTGTGGGCACGCTGCCGGAATCGGCACAAACGGCCTCAGTCCAGGCGGCTACCAGTGACAGCCGTCGTCCTGGAAGGCGTTGAAGTCTTCTTCGAAATCCGTGCGGCGACCGTCTCGGGCCCGCACGTAGCTGAAGCTGTAGATCCGTGCGCCCTGCGTGCTCAGCGTGTAGTGACCGTTGATACGGCCCTCCACGCGCTCTTCCCAGACGGTATCGAACTGGTAGGGGCGGTCTTCGTCCAGCACCGTGCTCTCTTCGGAAACCCGGTGCAGCGGCAGGCGCTCGCGGTGCCCGGCGTAGCGCACATCGGCGCGGCCATCGTCCAGCCAGCGCCATTCCAAGTGGATCGTGCCGTTGGCACCGCCGGTGAGGCAGCGGTGATCCGGTGCGGCCGTGGCCGGTGCACTGGCAAGCAGCAACACCAGGGCTGCAGCGACCGCGAGTGTTGGTGTTGCGGCCATGGCGCCTCCTTCCAGCATGGGGCGCCAGCATAGCGCGCCCCCGGTATTACCTGCCCGGTGCGCGTGGCTGCAGACGCGTACCACCGCTCATCAGCATGCGCGGCAGCGGCATCTGCAGGAAGTCGTGCGGAAAGGCCGGCGCGACCGCGCTGATCGCATCCAGCCGTGCCAACGCCTCAGCCGGCAGCGCCAGATCCAGCGCCGCCAGGTTGTGTTCCAACTGGTCCAGGGTGCGTGCACCGACGATCGGCATGGCCCCGGCCGCGGGTCGTTGCAGCAACCAGGCCAGAGCGACCTGCGCAGCCGAGTACGACAGCTCTGCCGCGATCGCAGCGACTTCCCCGGCGATGTTCAACGAACGCGGCGTCAACGCGCCATTGATGAGCGCGACATTGCGCCTGGAACCACCCGGCGCGGCCTCGGCGGTCTCGGCTGCGGCCAGGTCCGCCGCGCTGTATTTGCCGGTCAGCACGCCGCTGCCCAGCGGCGACCACGCCACCACGCCCAACCCGAGCGCATCGGCCATCGGCAGCAGTTCGTGTTCGACGCTGCGCTGGATCAGGCTGTATTCGATCTGCAGCGCCACCAGTGGCGACCAGCCGCGTAGATCGGCCAGGGTCTGCATGCGCGCGATCTGCCAGGCTGGCGTGTCCGAGATGCCGGCGTACAGCACCTTGCCGCTGCGCACGAGGTCGTCGAAACCGCGCATCACCTCGTCCACCCCGGTGGTGTCGTCCCAGGCGTGCAGGTACAGCAGATCCAGGTAGTCGGTGCCGAGCCGGCGCAGGCTGTCCTCCACCGAGCGCATCATGCTCTTGCGATGGTTGCCGGCGTTGTTCGGATCGCCCGGCACGGTCGCCAGGGTGTACTTGCTGGCGATCACCAGCCGTTCGCGGCGGCCTTGGGCGAACCGCCCGAGCAGGGTCTCTGCGCTGCCATTGGTGTAGTTGTTTGCGGTATCGACGAAGTTGCCGCCACGTTCGACGTAGGCATCGAAGATGCGGCGGGCCTCGGCTTCGTCCGCGCCCCAACCCCAGTCGGCACCGAAGGTCATCGTGCCCAGCGCCATCGGGCTGACACGCAGGCCGGAGCGGCCGAGCAGGCGGTAGTGATCAAGTGACATGTGGCATTCCATCGGAGGAGGCGGGTGTTCCGCCGGGAGGCCAAGCATCCGTCCGATGATCTTGTGGATAAACTGGATGCAGTCGAACTGACAATGAAGGAAGGCTTCACAATGGATCCCTCCGCACCGCTGTCTGCGGTGGTTGCCTTTGTCCACGTGGCCGACCACGCCAGCTTTACCCGTGCCGCCGATGCCTTGGGCGTCTCGACCTCGGCGCTGTCACAGAGCGTGCGTGCGCTGGAGGCGCGGATGGGCGTGCGCCTGTTGCAACGGACCACGCGCCGGGTGGGTCTGACCGAGCACGGCGCACGCTTCCTGCAGCGCGTGCGTGGCGGGTTGGCACAGATCGAATCGGCCTTCGACGACCTGGACAGCGCGCGGACGGTGCCGGCCGGTCGGCTGCGCATCACCCTGCCACGCATCGTTGCCGAACGCCGGGTTCTGCCGGCGCTGCCGTCCTTCCTGGCCCGGTATCCGCAGGTAGAGGTGGAATTGTGCGTGGAGCCGGCGCTGACCGATCTGGTCGCCGAGGGGTTCGACGCCGGCATCCGCCTGGGTGAATCGTTGGCGCAGGGCATGATCGCGGTGCCGATCGGGCCGCCCGAGCGCCAGGTGGTGGTGGCCACGCCGGGCTACTTCGCGCGCCACGGGGTGCCGCTGAGCCCGCAGGAGCTGCAGGGCCACGACTGCATCGTCCATCGCCGCGCCAATGGCCGGCTCATGCCCTGGGAATTCAGCCGTGAGGGGCGTGACCTGGACGTAGCCGTCGCGGGGCGGCTGGTGTTCAACGATGCCGAACTGGCCTATGCGGCGGTGCTGGCTGGGCTCGGCATGGCGCAGGGCTTTGCTTCGCTGGTCGCCGACGACCTGGCCGCCGGCCGCCTGCGCAGCGTGCTGGAGGACTGGCAGCCGCCGTTCCCCGGCTTTCATCTGTACTACCCGGCGCGCGAGCATATGGCGCCCAAGCTGCGGGTGTTCATCGACCACCTGCGCGCGGCCCTCCGCGCCGACGGGCTCTCAGCCGTTCAGGCCCAGGCGGATGCCAAAGCCGACCAGGAACAGGCCGGCCACACGCCGTAGCGCATCGCTGACCCGCGGGTGCTGGATCAACCGACGGCGGGCCAGGTTGCCGACCCAGATCAGCAGCGAGCAGTAGGCGATGCTGACCACGAAGATGATGCCGGCCAGTGCCGCGAAGGTGGCCATGCCCTGGTGGGCTTTGGGGTCGATGAACAGCGGCAGGAACGCCATGTAGAACAGGATCGCCTTCGGATTGAGCAGGCTGACCAGGATCGCCTGGTGGAAGTAGCGTCCCGGCTGCATGCGCACCGGGCCAACTTCGGCACCGTCACCCTTGGGCGTGCGCAGCAGGCTGATGCCGACCCACACCAGGTACGCCGCGCCGAGATACTGCACGGCATGGAACACCGTCGGATTGGCCTTCAGCAGCGCGGCCACGCCGGCCAGCGCCAGCCACATCAGGATCTGGTCGCCGACCAGCAGGCCGGCCAGCGCCGTGTAGCCGCCGCGCACACCGCCACGACCGGTGGCGGTCAGCAGGGTGAAGGTGCCCGGCCCGGGCAGGGCCAGAAACACCAGCACGGCGACCAGAAATGTCCACAGGTCCTGGATGCCCATCCACGGCATGGCGCGATTCTCTTACAACAGGGGAGCGCCATTGTCGGCCAGTGACGTTGCAGGCGACAGGGGCACGTCGCCATGGCCGGGCATCGCGGACAGCAGCGGTTGCAGGTACTGGCGCAGCTGCGCGTGCAGTTGCCGCACGGCCGGTGAGAACTGCTTGCGGTGCGGGCACACCAGCTGAAGCGGGATGTGGCTGCCGATGCCATCCAGCAGCACCTGCAGGCGTCCACCCAGCACATCGTCGCGCACATCCAGCCAGGATTTGTAGGTGATGCCTTCGCCGGCGACCGCCCAGCGCCGCACCACGTCGGCGTCGTCGCAGACCAGTGGCCCGCGCACCGGGATCACCACGCGGCGCCCCTCAAGCTCGAACGACCAGCGATCGTAGGCGCGCCCGCCGAGCTGGTAGACAAGGCAATCGTGTTCGCGCAGATCCTCCAGCCGCGAGGGCACACCACGCCGCCGCAGGTACTCGGGGGATGCGGCCAGCACGCGTCGGTTGCCCTCCAGCAACGGCAGGGCGACATAGCTGGCGTCGTCGAAGTGCCCGATGCGGATGGCCACGTCGACCGGGTCGCGGAACACGTCGGCCACTTCGTCGGACAGGCGCAGGTGCAGGCGCAGCCGTGGATGCGCGGCACGGAACGCAGTCAGCCACGGCAGCAGCAGGTTGCGGCCGAAGTCCGAGGGCGCCGACAACTGCAGGGTGCCGTGCAGCTCCGCATCCTCGCCCTGCACCCGCGCCTGGCCTTCGCGCAGGGTGGTCAGAACGTCCTGCGCGTACGGCAGGTACAGCGCACCTTCGGCGGTCAGCCGCAGGCTGCGGGTGGTGCGTACGAACAGGCGCAGGTCCAGTTCGCGTTCCAGCCGTGCCACCGCCGCGGCCACCTGGCCCGGCAGCAGGTCGGCCTCGCGCGCGGCCTGCGAGAAGCTGCCCAGCGCAGCGGTGCGGACGAACAGCTGCAGATCATCGAAGCGGACCATTTTCATTGCTGCAGTGAAAGTGTTGACCGATTCTGCGCCTTTCTGCCCCCCCTGCGCACGGCGCACGCTGTGGCCTCTCCTCACTGGATCTCCCCCATGCGCGCCATTGCCTACACCCATGCCGGCCTGCCGATCGACGACCCGCAGGCCCTGATCGACCTCGACCTGCCCCTGCCGCAGCCGGGCCCACGCGACCTGCGGGTGGCGGTGCGCGCGGTGGCGGTGAACCCGGTCGACACCAAGGTGCGACGCGGCGCTGCCACCGACGGCCCACGCGTGCTCGGGTGGGATGCGGTCGGCGTGGTCGATGCGGTTGGCAGCGAGGTGACCCTGTTCCAGCCCGGCGACGCGGTGTACTACGCCGGTGTGATTGATCGCCCGGGCAGCAATGCCGAATACCAGTTGGTGGACGAGCGCAGCGTTGGCCGCAAGCCGGCCAGCCTGGACGATGCCGCGGCGGCGGCGCTGCCGCTGACCGCGATCACCGCATGGGAACTGTTGTTCGACCGCCTGCGCATCGCCGAAGGCGGTGGCGACGGCCAGACCCTGCTGGTGATCGGTGCAGCGGGCGGCGTCGGTTCGATCCTGGTGCAGTTGGCGCGTCGGCTGACCAAGCTGACGGTGATCGGTACCGCCTCGCGACCGGAGACCCAGGACTGGGTGCAGGCGATGGGCGCGCACCATGTGATCGACCACACCCGGCCGCTGGCCGAGGGCCTGGCCCGGCTGGGCATCACCGAGGTGGACCACGTGGCCAGCCTGACCCACACCGACCAGCACTACGCACAGATCGTCGAGCTGCTGGCGCCGCAGGGGCAGCTGGGACTGATCGATGACCCGGGCCAGATCGATGTGATGGCGCTGAAGCGCAAGGCGCTGTCGCTGCACTGGGAATCGATGTTCACCCGGCCGCTGTACCGCACGGCGGACATGCAGCGCCAGCATGACCTGCTGAACCGGGTCGCCGAACTGGTCGATGCCGGTGTGCTGCAGACCACGCTGGGTGAGCACTTCGGGCGCATCGACGCGGCCAACCTGCGCCGTGCGCACGCGCTGCTGGAAAGCCATCGGGCCAAGGGCAAGATCGTGCTGGAAGGCTGGTAAGGCCACGCCCTTCCTGTAGAGCCGAGCCCACGCTCGGCTGCTGTTGGCGCATGCCGTTCAGCCGAGCATAGGCTCGGCTCTACACACGTACCCTCCGACGTGTCGACCAAGGTCGACACCTGCCAACGGCGGCGAGAACCTCTCCTCAGGCCACTCCGTTGTCCACGTAGGCGGTGAAACCCGGCTGCTGTCGCAGGCGCTCGAACCAGGCGTCCACATGCGGCAGCACCGGCTTGTTGCCGGGGGTGCTGCGCCAGCGCTGCGCCGACAGGCCGAGGACGATGTCGGCGAGGGTGAAGGTGGTGCCCGCCACGTAGGCGTTGCTGGCCGCCAGTTGCGCGTCCAGCGTGCCCATCAGCTGGTTCCAGTGCGCCAGGCTGGCCTCCGCGCGTGCGTCGTCCGCGAAATCGGGGTGCTGGCGGACGCGGGCCATGAACACGTGGCGCCAGGCGCTGTTGAGGTCGGTGGCCTGCCAGTCCATCCACTGCTCGACCCTGGCGCGGTCCTGCGCCACGGTGGGTAGCAGGTCATCGCGGCCCTGGCGTGCGGCCAGGTAGCGGCAGATGCTGTTGGACTCCCACAGCACCAAGTCGCCGTCGCGCAGCACCGGCACCTGCCGGTTCGGGTTGAGCGTGGCCAGCAGGTCCGGCGCGGGTGCCGGGTCATGCGTGAACGCGAGATCGAGTTCGGCGCACAGCCACAGCACTTTGCGCACGTTGATCGAGGTGGGCTTTCCGTAGAGAACAAGCATGGGCGTGTTTCAGCACTTGAGACTGGGCCAGCCTACACTTGCCACATGCAAACCGAATTCCTCCTCGTCGCCGGCCTGTTGCTGGTCGTGCTCGTCCTGCAACTGGTGGCGCTGCTGCGCCGCCCGCCCCACGACCGCCTGGAACAGGCCGTGCGTGATGAAGCGCGCGTCGGCCGCAGCGAGCTGCGCGAGCAGCTCGATGGGTTCGCGCGCGCGCTGACCGATCTGTCCACCCGCACCGATCAGCGCCTGGATCTGCTGCGTGAAGCGCTGGGCGAAGATGCGCGCAAGGCCCGCGCCGAGGCGGCCGACAGTCAGCAACGCAGTGCCGTCTCGCTGGGCGAACGCCTGCAGGAACTGCGCGTGCAGCTGGATGTGTTCGGCCAGCAGCAGGAGGCGCGCATCCATGCGTTCGGAAAGCAGCTGCAGGAACTGACCGCGCGTACCGATACCCAGTTCGGTGCGCTGCGGCAGGCCCTGGTGGAGGATGCCCGCAAGGGCCGCGAAGAAGGCGCGCAGTCGCAGCAGCGCCTGACCGAGAGCCTGGGCCTGCGCCTGCAGGAGCTGACCCAGCGCAACGAACAGCGCATCTCGGAAATGCGCACCACCCTGGAAGAACAGCTGCGCGCGCTGCAGGCCGACAACGCGCAGAAGCTCGAACAGATGCGCCACACCGTGGACGAAAAGCTGCAGTCCACGCTGGAAACGCGGCTGGGCAATTCGTTCAAGCTGGTGTCCGAACGCCTGGAACAGGTGCAGCGCGGGCTGGGTGAAATGCAGCAGCTGGCGACCGGCGTGGGCGACCTGAAGCGGGTACTTACCAACGTCAAGAACCGCGGCAGCTGGGGGGAAGTGCAGCTGGAGAACATCCTCGAGCAGACCCTCACCCAGGAACAGTACGCGCGCGGGGTCAAGGTGCGTCCGGATGGCAACGAGATGGTCGACATCGCCGTGCGCCTGCCGGGCCGTCGCGACGACGACACGCCGGTCTGGCTGCCGATCGATTCCAAGTTCCCGCGCGAAGACTATGAGCGCCTGCTCGATGCGCAGGAACAGGGTGATGCCGAGGGCGTGCGCCTGCAGGGCATCCAGCTGGAACGCGCGATCCGCGTGCAGGCCAAGTCGATCAGCGAAAAGTACATCGTGCCGCCGCACACCACCGATTTCGCGGTGATGTTCGTGCCCACCGAAGGGCTGTATGCCGAGGTGATCCGGCGCCCGGGCCTGGTCGACCTGCTGCAGCGCGAGCACCGCGTGGTGGTGGCTGGCCCAACCACCGTCACCGCGTTGCTCAACAGCCTGCAGATGGGCTTCCGTACCCTGGCGATCGAGCAGCGATCGAGCGAAGTGTGGGGGCTGCTGGGCGCAGTGAAGAGCGAGTTCGGCAAGTTCGCCGGGATCCTCGAGAAGGCCGAGAAGCAGATCACCACCGTGGGCCGCAGCATCGGCGAGGCCAGCCGCAAGACCCGCACCATCGAACGCCGACTGCGTGGTGTGGAATCACTGGCGACCGAACAGGCGCAGGGCCTGCTGGGCGATCTGAGCGAAGCACCCAGCGACGAAGAGGCGGCAGAAGGCGAGGGTGAGGACGCCTGACGCCGGCTGACACGCCATCTGCATCGTCGGGTGCGTATGCTGGCGCCGTCCACACCGATCAGGTACTGCCATGCGCCTCCGATTCCTTGCCAGCCTTGCGCTGAGCGCGCTGCTTGCCGGCTGCAGCAGCACCCCACCGGCCAGTGAAGATGCCGGCGCGGCAGCACCAGCGGCCGACAGCCCTGAAGCCGCTGCAGCCCTGCAAGAAGCGCGCGATGTGGACTGTCGCGCGGCGGGCGGTACGCTGCAGCCGTTGGGCCGCCTGCAACGCGTGCAGTGCGTGATTCCCTATGCCGATGCGGGCAAGACCTGCAGCAGCAAGAGCGACTGCAGCGGCCAGTGCCTGGCGACGGGCGAGGTCGCTGCCGGCGCGGTGGCGACCGGCACCTGCCAGCGTGATGTCAGCCAGAACTTTGGTTGCCGCCAGCGCATCGACGGTGGCAAGGCACAAGGCACCATCTGCGTTGATTGAGGATGTCCTGTAGAGCCGAGCCCAAGCTCGGCTACCGTGGCATCAGCCGAGCATGGGCTTGTATGTTCCTCCCGTCTCCTACGAGGTATGTAGGAGCCAGGGTGGAGGGACCGTCAACATGATATCTGCGGGTAGCAGCCGACAGACGAGCCGAGCGATCCCCATCCCGCACCTTAACGTCG